>DATAZK010000163.1:0-1813 GCA_036272075.1 Frankiaceae bacterium | reverse complement strand
CAGCGCGCACAGCACCAGGTTGCTCAGCACGGTGAGCACCGAGACGAGCGCGCTGTTGACGAAGAACCGGACGAACGGCGCGCTGGCGAGCGCGTCCGAGTAGTTGGCGAACCGGATCACGTGCGGGTCGAGCACCGGCGGGAAGTGCAGGGCCTCGGCCGGGGTCTCCACCGAGGTGACGAGCAGCCACACGAACGGGAAGAGCAGCACCACGGTGGCCGGGATCAGCACCAGGTGCCAGGGGCTGAACGGCAGCCACCTTCGACGCCGCGAGCGCGGTGCGCCCGCGCGGCCGACGCGGCCGTCTGTCCCGCTGCGGGCGGGGGCCGATAGCGCCGTCATGACCGGTAGTGCGTGAATCGCTTGCCAACCCGGAACTGGATGACAGTGATCACGATGATGACGAGGAACAGGAAGTAGGCGATGGCGGACGCGTAGCCGAAGTTGAACTGCTGGAATGCCTCGACGTAGAGGTAGTAGACGAGGACCGTGGTCGCGTTCAGCGGACCGCCCGAGGTGCTCAGGTACACCTCGTCGAACAGCTGCAGCGCGTTGATCGTCAGCCACACGGCGAGGAACAGCGAGGCCGGGCTGAGCAGCGGCAGCGTTATCTTGCGGAAGGTGCGCCAGGGTCCGGCCCCGTCGATCGAGGCCGCCTCGAGCAGGGTTTGCGGTATCCCTTGCAGGGCGGCCAGGTAGATCACGACCGAGAAGCCGCTCCAGCCCCAGATCGTCATCGCCACGATCACGTAGAGCGCTTCCGACGGCGAGTTGAGGAACTGCTGCTGCGGCACGCCGATCAGGCTGAAGAAGTAGTTGACGATCCCGTACGACGGGTCGAACAGCCAGATGAAGACGATCGCCTCGCTGATCGTGGAGATCGCCATCGTCGCGTAGGCGGCAGTCCGGTAGAACGAGATGAAGCGGATCTTGCGGTTCATCGCGACGGCCAGGACCAGCCCGACGAGCATGGTCCCGGGCACGAACAGCACGGTGTAGACCAGCGTGTGCTGGATCGCCTGGGTCACGACCGGGTCGTGCAGCAGCTTCCGGTAGTTCGCGGTGCCGACGAACGGCGTGCTCGGCGAGAGCAGGTTGTCGCTCTGAAAGGACATCGCCGCCGACCAGACGATGGGCACGGCGCCGAACAACACGATGATCACCACGCCCGGCGTCACGAACGCCCACCCGGTGAAGTGCTCGGACGACAGCATCCGTCGCAGCCGGCCGGGGCGTCCGGGCTGCGGGCGCCCTCGGCCGGGGCGCCCGCGCTGGTAGGCGTGGGCGGCTGACACCGACACGTCAGCCTGCCAGGTCCGCGTTGACCTGCGCGGCGGCGGCGGTGAGGGCCGCCTGCGGCTGGCTCTGGCCGAGCAGCACGGAGACGATCATGTTGCCGAGGACCGTCGAGATCTTCGGGTACGTGGTGATCTGCGGCCGGGCCTGCTTGACCTCGGCCAGGTTCGAGACGAAGGCGGATTCGCCGGGCAGCGAGGCGTCCATCGCCTTGACCACGCTCGGCTGGTCGGCCACCGACTCCCGGGTCGGCAGGTCGCCGGTCTTCATCGAGAAGTACTTGACCTGGGCCGGGGCGGTCAGCCAGAGCAGGAACTGCTCGGCTGCGGTGACCCGGGCGGAGCCGTTGTTGAATACTACCCAGTTGTCGGGGCCCGAGATGGTCTGATGACCGCCGTCGGCGCCGGGGTAAGACGGCATGACCTGCACGCCGTAGTCGACGTTGGGGAACCCGGAGAGATCCCAGGGACCGGTGACCAGCATGCCGATCTTGCCCGAGTTGAACAGGTTGGCGTAG
>DATAZK010000162.1:0-3009 GCA_036272075.1 Frankiaceae bacterium | reverse complement strand
GCCACGGTCGTCAGCGCTCCGGCGGCGGCCAGACGCCGCCTGCCGGGCTCAAGCGCCTCGGTCAGGCGGCGCTTGGTATCAGCGGCCGGGGCGGAGACGAGCGCCGGGGAGAAGAGCGAGTCGGCTGACATCGAGGTCAGGCGGCCGTGGGTGGCCGGCCGTTGCCGTTAGCGTGCTTCGCTTTTACGGTCCGGCGCCGGTCGCGGTCCTCGCCATACCACCACGCCCACAGGGCGAAGAGCATGATCAGGAGCAGGAGCGTGATATCGCCGACTTTGGAGTAGGCGCCGAACGAGTCGAACGAGATGAAGATGATCAATGCCCACAGGGGCGCCATCGAGGCGTAGAACGCAAGCCTGAAGGCCCGGGAGCGGCGAAACAGTCGGGTGAGCGGGTTCATGTGGTCGGTGCCTCCTGCTTGACGTAGAGCTTGCCGCGGAAGATCCAGTAGGCATAGGCCTGGTAGGCCAGGATGATGGGGATGCAGACCCCGACTCCGATCGTCAGGAACAGAAGCGTCGTGTGCGGGGACGCCGCCGCGTGCACGGTGATGTCGGGCGGAATCAGGGTGGGGTAGAGCAGCCCACCGGCGAGCATCAGCCCGCCGGCGTACACGGCCAGCGTCGAGAGCGTCGGAGCTCGACCCGAGCGGCGGGCGTGAGGATCGGCCGTGAAGGCGCGCAACGCGAGGACAAGGCCGCCCGCGAGCACCGCCGCCCCTGTAATCCAGATCGGCAGGCGGGCCGCGTCCCCTGGGTGCAGGACAACCGGTCCCGCGGACGAGGCCAGCAGCCAGCTCGCCGCCGTCCCGACAGCCACGGCCACCACCGCGATGCGGCCGCTCCGGGCCGCGCGCCGCCGCGTCTCGCCATCACTCTTCACATAAACGAACGCGCAGCCGGCAACAACGTAGAGCGCGACAGCGGTCAAGCCGGTGAGGAGGGCGTAGCCGTGATGAAGGAAGCTGAACGGGCCGCCGACGAAATCGCCGCCGTGAACGTTGAAGCCGGCGACCAGACCTCCGAAGGCGGCGCCCTGGCAGAGCGCGACCAGCAGCGAGCCGATCCCAAACACCGGGCCCCAGAAGGGATGCCAGCCGTCGCGTTGGTCGATCAGTTCGAGCGCCACGCCGCGCGCGATCAGCGACCACAGCATCAGCATCAGCGGGATATACAGCGCGGGCAGCGCGACTCCGGTGACGAGCGGCAGGCCGGCCCACAGCGTCAGGGCGAGCAGCACCAGCCACGACTCGTTGCCGTCCCACGTCCACGCCACCTGCTCGTACATCGCGCGCCGGCGGGAGACGTCACGGTCGAGCAGGGTCAGCACGCCGATCCCGAGGTCGTAGCCGTCCAGGACGATGTAAATCGTCAAGGCGAGGAACACGAAGATCATCCACACGTCTGAGAGCTTCATCGGAGCCTCCCTTCAGTTCGCCGGCGTCAAGCCGGGTAGCGGTGCAGGTCGATATGACGGGATGGGTGGCTCGACCAGGGGTCCGTCCCCCGGCCCCTCGCGCACCGCGCGCGCCACATACCAGATGTAGGTCGTCAGCAACCCGACGTAAAAGAGGACGAATGCCGTCAGCGAGACGATCACCGGCCAGGTCTTCAGCGGTGACACCGCGTCGGCGGTGAGCAGCTTTCCGTACACCAGCCAGGGCTGGCGGCCGGTCTCGGCGAGCACCCAGCCGCCCCAGACCGCCAAGAAGCCACTCGGGATCATCCAGAGCAGGAGCTTGTGAAACCAGCCCGTGCTGTACAGCCGGCCGCGGAGTCTGAGGATCACCCCAGCCATCGCCACGGCCACCATGAGCGCCCATCCGAACCACATCACGCGGAACCCGTAGAACGTCGTCAGCAAGCTCGGCCGCAGGCTCGCCGGCGTCAGGCTCAGCGGTGGAATCGCGGTATGCCCGCTGAAGTCCTTACTGATGGCGCTCCCCAGCCACGGTATCGACAGCTGCCAGTAATTGGAGGGGCCGGCCTGGTGGGGGATCTCAAGGATGTTGTAGGAAGTATTGGGCGTCCAGTTGCCCTCCTGGGCCTCGAACTGCGGCGTCTTGTACTTGGCCACGTAGGCAACGACGTTGTCGCCGATGAACCCCTGCAGCGGCAGGATGACCGCGAGCGAGCCGAGCGCGACCGACAGCCCCCGGCGTGCGATCGGCAGGTGGCGACCCTTGACGAAATACCACGCCGAGACGCCGGCGATGAACCAGGCGGCGGCGATCAGCACCGCAACCAGCATGTGCACCATCCGGATCCCGAACGACGGATTGAAGATGACATGGATCCAGTTGACTGGCTGGAACTGCCCGTTCACTTCCTTGTAGCCGGCGGGCGTCTGCATCCACGAGTTCGCCACCAGGATCCACGTGACCGAAAGGGTGGTGCCGAGCGTGACCATGCAGGTGGAGAACAGCATCATCCGCTTGCCGATTCGCCCTTCCCCGTAGACGAGCAGGCCGAGGAAGCCGGCCTCGAGGAAGAACGCCATGACGACCTCCATCGCGATCATCACACCCACGATCGGGCCGACATCGTGCGCATACGGGCCCCAGTTGAGGCCGAACTCGAACGTCAGCACGATCCCCGATACCACTCCGAGCGCGAACCCGATCGCGAAGATCCGCCGCCAGAACCGGAACATCCGCAGCCACACGTCGCTGTCGGTACGCATGTACATCGCGTAACACACGATCAGGAAAACGCTCGTCCCCACCGTCACTGCCGGGAACGTGATGTGGAATGCAGCGGTCAAGGCCCACTGCCAGCGCGACAGGTCAAGCAAGGTCGTGTGGCTCATCTCCAACCTCTCGTTGCGAATGCTGTGTTCCTCGGACAGCAGGTTCTCAGCGGCCCCCACGTCGGTCCATACCGAACCGCTGGAGAAGACGTCTCCGGTTCTCGGAGAGCTGGGTAGGGCTTTCCCTACCCGACCGCCCCGGTTCGTGGGAGTGGATTGTCGGGAGGGTCGGTATGTACGCACGTGACGGCCGCTGAGAAC
>DATAZK010000161.1:0-26943 GCA_036272075.1 Frankiaceae bacterium | reverse complement strand
CTCGCCAAAGTGGCCCTCGTCATCACGCTCGTCGCGTCGATCGGCACGGCAATCTCCGGAGACATCCAGGGCAAGATCATGACCGAGCAGCAGCCGATGAAGATGGCCGCCGCTGAAGCGCTCTACAACTCCAGCCAGCCGGCCTCGTTCTCGCTGTTCACCATCGGGAGTCTCAACGGCAGCAAGGAAGAATTCTCGATCCGGGTGCCGCGGCTGCTCTCCTTCCTGGCCACCGGTTCCTTCGACGGCAAGGTCGACGGCATCAACCAGGTGCAGGCTCAAGAGGTCGCCAAGTTCGGGGCCGGCAACTACCGGCCCAACGTGCCGATCACCTACTGGTCGTTCCGCCTGATGATCGGCTTCGGGCTGCTGGCGGCACTCGTTGCCGTCATCGGGCTCTGGGTGATGAGACGCCGCAGAATCCCTACGTCGAAGTGGTTCTACCGGATAGCCGTGCTCTCGGTCGCCACCCCGTTCCTGGCCAACAGCATGGGCTGGATCTTCACGGAGATGGGTCGCCAACCCTGGGTCGTCTACGGGGTGATGACCACCTCGGACGGTGTCTCGTCCACCGGTCTCGCGACCGTGCTCACCAGCCTCATCGCGTTCACCCTGCTCTACGGCGTGCTGGCCGTGGTGAACCTCAAGCTGATGTTGCGATACATCCGCAAGGGGCCTGACCCGCTACCCGACGACCACGACGACATTTCCCGTGACGAGCCCGAGCCAGCACTGGCTTTCTCCTACTAGGCAGAGGCTGACATGCACCTGACGACGGTTTGGTTTCTGTTGATCGCCGTGCTCTGGGGCGGCTATTTCTTCCTGGAGGGCTTCGACTTCGGAGTCGGCATCCTGCTGCCGGTGCTCGGCCGTCACCCCGATGACCGGATGGCGATGCTGCGTTCCATCGGCCCGCTGTGGGACGGCAACGAGGTCTGGGTCCTGGTGGCCGGCGGCGCGACCTTCGCCGCCTTCCCGGAGTGGTACGCGACCCTGTTCTCCGGTTTCTACCTGGCATTGCTGCTGATTCTGCTCGGGCTGATCCTGCGCGGCATCGCGATCGAGTACCGCAACAAGTCCGAGGATCCCGTCTGGCGCCAGCGCTGGGACGTCTGCATCGTCATCGGCAGCGCGCTGCCGGCCCTGCTGTGGGGCGTGGCTTTCGCCAACATCGTCCACGGTGTGCCGATCAACGCCCAGCACCAATTCACCGGCAACCTGCTGACGCTGCTGCACCCGTACGCGTTGCTGGGCGGGCTTGTCACGCTGTCGCTGTTCACCCTGCACGGCGCGCTGTTCCTGGCGTTGAAGACCGATGGCAACGTGCGTCATGCAGCGCGCCAGTTCGCTACCAAGCTCGGCGCCGTGGCGGTCGTGCTGGCCGCCGCCTTCCTGATCTGGACCCAGGTCGACACCGGAAGGGCGGCCACCGACGTCACCGCGGTACTCGCAGCAGCGGCGCTGCTCGGCGCGCTGTTCGCGAACCTGAAGGGCCGGGAAGGCTGGGCTTTTGCCGCGCTGGGTCTGGTACTGCTGCTGGCCGTCGCGACGCTGTTCGGCAACCTGTGGCCCAACGTCATGCCGTCGACGACGAGCGCGGCCTTCAGCCTCACCGTGCGCAACGCGTCGTCCTCGCCGTACACACTTGGCGTGATGAGCTGGGTCGCGCTCTTCGCCACCCCGATCGTGCTGCTGTACGAGGGCTGGAGCTACTGGGTGTTCCGCCAGCGCGTCACGGGCCATATCGACACCGTTGCTGCCACCACCGGATCGGCGTGAGACCGCTCGACCCACGCCTGGTTCGCCAGGCCGGTGCTGCCCGGGCCTTCATGGCCGGTGCGGTGGTGAGCGGGCTCGTCATGACGGGCCTGGTGCTCGCGCAGGCCGGTCTGCTTGCCCACGTGATTGCCCATGCTTCGCAGGGGATTCGGCCACTGTGGGCCAGCTTGATCGCGCTCGCCGTGGTGCTGGTGGCCCGGGCGGCCATTGCGTACGGCGGCGAGGCGCTGGCGCTGCGGGCGGCGGCGGCGACCAAGTCACAGCTGCGGCGAAAGCTGCTGCGCCACATCCTGCAGCTGGGTCCGCAGTGGCTCGGACGCCGCAGCCAAGGCGAGCTCGTCGCCCTGGCCGGGCGCGGGCTCGATGCGCTCGACCCGTACTTCGCGCGCTACCTGCCGCAGCTCGTGCTCTCGGCGATCGTGCCCGTCGCCGTGCTGGCCCGCATCGCCGGCTCGGATATCGCGTCGGCAATCACCATCGGGGTGACGCTGCCGCTCATCCCGATTTTCATGGCGCTGATCGGCTGGCATACGCAAGCGCGGACCGAGCGCCAGTGGATGCTGCTCAGCCGGCTCGCGGGCCATTTCCTCGACGTGGTCGAGGGTTTGCCGACGCTGAAGGTCTTCGGCCGGGCGAAGGCGCAGGCGCAGACCATCCGCCGGGTGACCGAACAGCACCGGCAGGCGACCATGGCGACGCTGCGCATCACGTTCCTTTCTTCGCTCGTCCTCGAACTCATCGCCACCCTCTCGACGGCGCTGGTGGCGGTGGAAGTCGGACTGCGCCTGCTCTCAGGCAACCTCGGTTACGAGTCGGCGCTGCTGGTCCTGTTGCTCACTCCTGAGGTCTACCTTCCGCTGCGTGCCGTCGGCAGCCAGTTCCACGCCGCGGCTGAAGGAGTGGCGGCTGCTGCGGACGTGCTCGACGTGCTCGACTTGGAAGTGCAGGAGCCTGCTGGCGGATTGGCTGCCGGTACGCCGCATCACATCGATCTGCGCAGCCAGGCGATCCACTTCGACTGGGTGACGGTTCGCTATCCGGATCGCACGAGTCCGGCCCTCGACGGGCTGTGCGCCTGCATCCAGCCGGGGGAACACGTCGCGGTCGTCGGTCCAAGTGGTGCCGGCAAGAGCACGCTGCTCTCGCTCCTGCTCGGCTTCATCCAGCCGGCGGCCGGCGCGGTGCGCATCGGTCACGTCGACCTGCCGGAGCTGACTGCGCAAGAGCTGGCGGGACTTCGTCGTCAGCTCGCCTGGGTGCCGCAGAATGCGCATCTGTTCGGCGGCAGCATCGCCGACAACATCCGCCTCGGCGAACCCGAGGCACGCCTTGCTGACGTCCGTCGCGCGGCCGAGCAAGCTGGCCTTTCGGCGACGCTGGCCGAGCTCCCTGCGGGCCTGGATTCGCCAGTAGGTGAAAGGGGTTCGCTGCTCTCGACGGGCCAGCGCCAGCGCGTCGCCATTGCCCGCGCACTTCTGCGTGAGCCCGCCGTGCTGCTGATGGACGAGCCGGGCGCTCACCTTGATGCGGCCACCGCCGGCGAGGTCATCGCCGGGATCACCAGCATGCGCGGCGGCGACGAGCGGACGTTGATCGTCGTCACCCATGATCCGGTCTGGGCGGCCGGAGCCGATCGGGTGCTACGGCTGGACTCCGGGCGGCTCGTTCAGGAGCGCCTGCTGGTCCCCACCGCATCGGGAGTCTTGCGATGACCACCGCTCTGGCTCCGCGCTCCCGTCCGGCGCCGCCACTGCGCCGGATGCTCGCACTGGCCCGCCCGCTGCGCGCGACGCTCTTCGTCGCTGTCCTCGCCGGAATTCTCAGCGTGGGTTGCGGCGTCGCCCTGCTCGGCGTTTCCGGGTTCCTCATCGCCCGCGCGTCCGAGCATCCGAATGAGGTGGCCCTCGCGGTGGCGGTGGTCGGGGTCCGGACGTTCGGGATCGGCCGCGGGATCTTCCGCTACATCGAGCGGCTCGCGAGCCACGACGCCGCCTTCCGGGTCCTGGCGGATCTGCGGGTCTCGGTCTACGAGCGACTCGCCCGCATCGCCGGGTCGGGCTATCGCCAGTTCCGCAGCGGCGACCTCGTCTCGCGGTTGGTGTCGGATGTCGATGGTGTGCAGGAGGTTTTCGTCCGTGGGCTGACCCCGCCGCTTGTCGCCATCGGCGTGGGCCTCGGAGCCGTGGCTGCTGCGACGGCCATCTTCAGCCCCGCCGGCGCGGCCCTCGCGGTGGGCCTGCTGTGCGCCGGGATCCTCGCGCCGTGGATCGCCGCCGCCATGGCGCAGCGCGCCGACGCCCGGCTGGCGGCTGCCCGCGGCGACCTGACAGCGCGGGTCGCCGACGTCGTGGCCGGAGCGCCGGAACTCGTGGCCTTCGGCGCCGATGCGGCGGCGCTGGCCTCCTTCGACGAGGCCGACGACCGCCTCACTCGCCTCACCCGCCGTTCGGCGGTCGTGTCTGCCTTCAGCTCCGGGCTCAGCACGCTGACGCTCGGCGCGACGGTCTGGGGGATGCTGCTGCTCTCGGTCGCCGCGCAGCACAGCGGCCACCTCAGCCGCGTCGCTCTGGCGGCCGTCGTTCTCACCGGACTGGCCGCCTTCGAGGCGACCGGCCCGCTCAGCGCGGCAGCTCAGCAGCTGACCGCGGCGCGAGCCAGCGCGCGTCGCATCTTCGAGGTGATCGACCTTCCCGACCCGGTGACGGAACCAGCCGAAGCGCTGCCCGTGCCCACCGGCGCCGTGCACCTTCAGGTGCGTGACGCCAGGCTGCGTTACGCGCCCGACGCGCCCTACGCCCTCGATGGCGTCAGCCTCGACCTGCCCGCCGGCCGTCACGTCGCCCTGCTCGGCCGCTCCGGTGCCGGGAAGAGCACGCTCGTCACCGTTCTGACGCGGATGCGTGATCTGGATGGCGGAGACATCACGTTGAACGGCATCTCCGTCTCCCGTTACGCAAGCGACGATGTGCGCCGGGTCGTCGGCGGCTGCCTGGCCGACCCCTACCTGTTCGACTCCACCATCCGGGAGAACATCCGTCTCGCGCGCCCGGAGGCGACTGCCGAAGAGCTCGATGACGTCGCCGAACGCGTCCGGCTGCTCGATTGGATCCAGTCGCTGCCGCTGGGCTGGGAGACGCCGGTCGGCACGCACGGCTCGTCGGTATCCGGCGGTCAACGTCAGCGCATCGCTCTCGCCCGGGCGCTGCTCGCCGACCCCGCCGTGATGATTCTGGACGAGCCGACGGCACACCTCGATCAGGCCACCGCCGATGCGCTCATGGACGATATCCGGCGCGTCACGCAAGGCCGCACCTTGCTCCTGATCACGCACGATCGCCGTCATACCAAGGGTTTTGACGAGGTAGTCGTGCTCGAGCGCGGCCGCTTGGTGGCCTAGCACTCGGCGGGCTCGTTTACGCCTCAATCTGACGCGTGCGGTGTCGGTCCGACTGGTTGGCCTCTGCACGCACGTCGTCTGCGCCGAGCCCAGATCACGAGCGCGGCCGAGCGCGAGCCCAAGACGAAGACAACCGCGCCCGTGCACGGGGCGAAGCCGACACGGCCAGTTCGTTCGAGGTGGCGACCGCATGGCCGATCACGAGGCCGGCGATGATGAATAGCAGGTAGGCCCAGGAGGAGCATTGACAGCTTCCGCTGCCTCGGCGTCGTTGGCTGTCGTACGAGCCCGAACTCGGCTAGGCCATGCCCGGCATCGCAGTAGAGCAACCTGCGGATCCGTGGAACCCTATGGGTATGGACGGGACTGCGGGGGTGGTGCGCTCGTACGACCTCGATGAAGGCTGGGGTGTCATCGATGCGCCCGAAGTACCCGGCGGTTGCTTCGTTCTCTGGGCACATATTCAGATGCCCGGCTACAGGTCCCTGTCGCCAGGGCAGAGCGTGCGGTTCACGTTCGAGACGCCTGGGCGCAGGCAAGACGGTTACGACCATCGGGCGACTCGCGTCTGGCCCGACGTCGCTTGATCAAGCCCAATCAGAGATACGCGGCGGCTTCGAAGTAATCCGGCAGCGCGCCCGGACTCAGCCGCCGGCCCGACACGTAGTGCGGGATGATGCGTAGCCAATGCTCATGCTCGCCAGGCACCCACGGGTTCGCCGCCGCGGACTTCGTGCGGTCGAGCATCTCCTCGCCATGCGCGGGCGTGACCTCCTCGGCGAGGCCCTTCACCAGCACACTCCAGCCGGCGTGGGTCACCTCGTCGATGTGGTCGACCTCGAAGGTGATGTTCGCGTGCCTGGCGTACGAGTGCTTGGTGCCACCGCCGGTGCGGATCACGATGACATCGCGGTCGAGCGCGTAATTCACCGGGAAAATAAGGGGATAGTGCTCGGCGATCACGCCGAGCCGGCCGACCTGACGCGTCGCCAGCAAGGCGAGACATTCGTCGTGCGAAAGCTCCAGCAACTTCGGTTCAGCGGGATGGTCAGTCATGATCGCACCCTCGTTCCCATCAACGGGGCGGCTGGGTCGGCGCCCACACCTTCAGCATCCGCCGGACGGGCGCCGCCAGCGAGGGTCTTTGGCCCTGCCTACCTCGACATAGCTCCCGAAAACCACCCAGCAAGCGCGGTTAGCATGACGGTCCGGTGAAACCCCGAGGGGAGATCACCAAGGGCAGGAGGGGCGATGGCGTCCGGAAGCGATGGCGAGCAGCACGGCCGGATCCTGCGCCGGATCAGCACCCCGATGGCGGGTGACGCTCCGCAGGGATGCACGCAGCTTCTGGTTGGTCACGACGTGCAGCCCGCCAGCAGGGCCGCGGTCCGCTTCACCGCCGACCTCGCAGCGCGGCTCGGCGCCTATTTGCATGTGGTTCACGTCGTCGACCTTGCCGATACGCCGATCGACGCTGATTCCGCCGAGTGGGACACGCGAGCCCGCACTGCACTCGAGGCGCTGCACTCGGATGCCCAGAAGTTGCTTGAGGGCTTCGACATCGGCTGGACCTACCACGCCTGCCATGGCGATCCCGCGGAACTGCTGTACCGGGTCGCCGACGAGCACGGCGTGCTCTTCGTCGCCGTCGGTGCGACCGGTCGCAACCTGACGCGCCGGCTCATGGAGGGTGGTTCGGTTTCCCGCCGGCTGATGCGCCGCCACACGATCCCGGTGCTCGTCGTCCCGGAGCCGCACGTTGACGGGCCCGCGAAGGGCTAGAACTCCAGCACCAGCCGCCCTCGAGTGCCGCCCGCCTGCAGACGGCTGTGGGCCTCGCTGGCCTTGTCCGCGGGGTAAGCGGCGGCGACGCGAAGGGTGACCTGCCCGTCCTCCACCTGCTGGCGAAGCGCGTCGAGTTTCTCCCAGGCGATGAGGTACTCGTGCACCCAGATGTCGTGGACGGTGATACCGCGTCCGGGATCCCCCTGCTTGCCGCGGACGACCGCAATGGCGCCGCCGTCGCGTACCGCACTGAACGTGGTGTCGCCGGTGATCGCCCCGTCGGCAAGGGCGTCGACCCCATCGGGATACCGCTCGCGTACGCGCCCGGCGAAGCCCTCCCCGCGCTCCAGCACGACATCGGCGCCCAGTTCCTCCACCAGTTTCCGGTCGGCCTCGGAGGCATCGGCGATCACGTGCAGGCCGTCGGCCTTGGCGAGCTGGACCACGTAGCCGCCGTAGCAACCGGCGGCTCCGGTAACGGCGAGCGTCTGCCCCGGCGAGAGCCCCAGCCGATCGAGACTGAGCCGGGCGGTAAGCGCGTTCATCGGCAACGTCGAGGCTTCGACGTGGCTGCTGCCGGCGGGGGCGTGGGTGACCGATCCGGCGGGAAGCACGAGGGAAGTTGCGTACGCACCGTGCGCTCCTGACGGCTGCACGATGGCCATCACCCGGTCGCCGATCGCGAGATGCGTGACGCCCTCACCGACCTCGTCGACCACGCCGGCCGCATCCATACCGGGCACGTACGGCGGCGGCCCCTTCTTGGCCTGCATCGATGCAAAAGCACCGTTGCGTTGATAGGTGTCGGTGGGATTCACCGTCGCTGCGTGCACCCGCAAGCGGACCTCGCCGGGGCCGGCGTGGACCTCCGGTAGCTCGATGATTTCCAGGGCTTCAGGCCCACCGTGCTGGACGATTCCGACTGCGCGCATGGTGTCAGCAAATCACCGGCGCCATCTCGCTCAGCCGCTGGGCCCGAACCGTTCGATCCGCACGCTCTGCGCCGGGATGCCCTCGCCGACCAGCAGCATGCTGGCGGCTTCGGCGAAGGAGTTGGAACCGCAGATGTAGCAGGCTGCCTCGTGGCGGACCAGCGGCCGTAGCTCGGCCGCCGCGAGGCGCCCGCGTGCTCGTCCCGCCGCCGAATCCTCCCGGGTCAGCACGATGAGGGCGCCCGCGGCCTCCAACTCATCCGCGTAGGGCAGGTCGGCTCGTGTCCGTGCCGAAACAGCCAGCTGCAGCAGGCTTTCCTGCCCGACATGCGCGGCGTGGCGGAGCATCGATATCAGGGGCACGACGCCGGACCCGCCGCCGAGCCCGAGCGCCGGACCGTCGGCATTCCAGACGAACCAACCGCCGATGGGCCCGCGGATGTCCAACTCGTCGCCGGGTTGGACGACATCGGCAAGGAAGTTCGACACCTCGCCGTCCTCGAGACGCTCGATGTAGAACTCCAGCAGGGGATCGGAGGCCGCAGAAGCGATCGAGTACGAGCGCTGGGCGACGTAGCCGTCCTCGGCCGTCAGCCTGATCGTGTAGTGCTGCCCGGGCAGATGATCGACCCGGTCAGGCACCTCCAGCCGCAGGATCACGGCATGCGCATTGGGATGGCTGACCTCGCGGACCGTGGCCCGCCGCATGCCGCCCGCCGGCGCCCGGAGCCCGGACGCGGCGGGTGGCAGCTGGATCGTCGGTTCAGTCACCCTGATACCGCTGCTCGCGCCAGGGATCGCCGAGGTCGTGGTAGCCGTTGCGCTCCCAGAAGCCTTGCTCGTCGTGATCGAGCAGGGTCAGCTGGGTGACCCACTTCGCGCTCTTCCAGAAGTACAGGTGCGGCACCAGCAGCCGGACGGGGCCGCCGTGGTCGGTCGGGAGGGGCTTGCCCTCATGGCTCCACACGACCCAGGCCTGGCCGCCACGGATGTGTTCGAGCGGCAGGTTCGTCGTGTAACCCGTGGTGGAGGTCGCCAGCACGTGAGTGGCCTGGGGGAGCGGCTGCGCGACGTCGAGCAGCAGGTCGACGCTGACCCCGCCGAAGCTGGTGTCGAACTTCGACCATGTCGTCACGCAGTGGATGTCGCCCCGGTACTCCGACTGCGGCAGGGCGTGCATGTCCTGCCAGGTCCAGGTATGGGGCTGGGAGACGAGCCCGTCGACGGTCATCGTCCAGTTCTCGGGCACCAGGTGCGGGGTCACCTCTGCGGTGAGAACGGGGAAGTCGCTGCCGACGTTGTACTGGCCCGGGGGAAGGCGCGGGTCGCGCTCCGCATGCCGCCGGCCGAGGAAGCCACGTGTGGGTCCGGTCATCGCCCGATCCTGACACGGCTCGGCCAGCTCGCACAGGCCTGGCTTTCGTTTCAGCGCGCGACCAGGCGCGCCAGCAGGTTGCGAAACCAGGACGCCGAGAGCGTCGGCGCGCCGGGCACCTTGGCCCGGTCGTCCCAGCCGCGCAGGAGCACGGCCTGTGGCCACCAGGGATGTGCCTGCCAGGAGGCCACCTCAGCAGCCGACGCCGGGCCGTCCTGCGCACGCAGCGAGCGCTGGCTGGCGTCCGACAGCGTCAGCAAGTAACCGTCCTGCGCCGCGACGAGATAACGCTTGGCGGCCACGTGATGAGCGACCAGCCGGGCGACCTCTTCACCGAGCAGCGGCAGCAGGAAGGCCGCCGCGGCCCGCTCGTGGCTGCGGCGTGGGGCGGCCGCCTGGACCCAGGGCGTGTAGCCGATGTCATGCAGCAACGCGGCCGCAACGAGCTCGTCCGACGCGCCCGCACCGACCGCGAGGGTGGCGCATTGCAGGGCGTGTGCGCGCTGGCTGACCGGCTCGCCGCCGTAGGGCAGGTCCTCCATGCCGTCGATGAGCGAAAGCAGCTCTTCGGCGATCTCGAGCGCCTCGGCGGACAGTCCGTGGCCCGCCGGGCGGGACCTTAAGGCTGAGGCGGCGATCGTCAGGATCACGTTGCGATCCTCGAGACGACCGGCTCCGCCGGCTCCGGCGACGATCTCGTCCCGGGTCTGCCAGTCGTTTGCCGACAGCTCGCGGGAAAGGGCCGCCAGCGTGAGCGGGTCGTCGCCGCCGAGAGCAGGTTCGGCGGGCGCTGCGGTGTCGAACACCGTGCACGCGATCGTCACCGTGCCGTCGGGCGCCTCGAGAACCTCGACGACGCGTGACTGCTGGGGCCAGTCGATGTGGCTTGCTGTGGTCACCTGCCAGCAGCCGATCTCGCCGTCGGGGCGGCACACGGGCGTCACCGCATGACGATGGGTGTGGCCGTTCACCCAAAGGACGACGCACGGGTGCCGCCCAAGCAGAGCGCGTAGCTCATCGCCGAGCACCCGGCGGTGCCCGGCCGGTGCGCGATCGTTGACCATCGTTTCCAGCGGGTGATGGCTGAACAGGACGACGAGCCGGTCGGCGGCGGCGGTGAGCTGGAATTGCAGCCAGGTCAGCTGCGCCGGGTCAAGCGAGCCCTGCCATCCGCCGTGAGGGTTCACGGTGTCCAGGACGATGACGCGTACCCGATCGCCGAAGTCGTAGGCGTAGTAGCAGATTCCGGCGACAAGGTTCTCGTGCCGGTAGCCGTGTCCGGGAGGTTCGCTCTCGGAAGCCAAATGTGCCGACAGATGCTGGGTCTTGGACACCAGGCGCCGCTCGGGATCGGGGGTGACGGCCATCGCGGGGCCGCCGATGAGGTCGGCGAGCGCACCGACGTCGGTGTCCTCCAACCGGGCAAGAACATCGGCGGGGTCGAGAGATTGCGGCGGTGCGATGAGCTTGTGCTCGCCGGTGGCGACGCGTTCGAGGTCAGGGCTGACCGGGATCGTGCCCTGCAACTGGTTGTCGTGGTTGCCGTAGACCGACAGCCACGGGACGCGAAACCCGCTGGCCCGAAAGGGCCGCCGGGCGGCGTCGAGCACATGCGGCGAGGTGGGAAACCCGTAGCGGGTGCGGGGCAGGTCGGCGATCTCACCGCGCGGGTGCCAGTACCGCGGATCACCGCTGCACGCGACGCCCTCGTAGCGCTCGGGATCGCCGGAATCCGGCGTGACCAGCCGGCCGTCGAGCAGTCCGAGGAAGCTTCGCAGCTCGTTGTGCTGGGCGTTGTCGGTGAGATCTCCGGTGACGACGGCGAAGTCCACGGGCGCGCCGCTCACCGGTCCGAACTCGATCGCGTTCGATGCCTGGACCATGGCCTCGACGACGTGGTGGGTGAAAAGCTCCTGCGGCCGGTACGTGCCGACCGTGCGGCTCTCGCCGGGCGGCAGGAGATCCGGATCGGCGTAACGGTCGAGCAGTTCCACCCTCGCGGGCGATTGGGAGTCCATGACGTGGGTGTCGGAGAGGTGCAGGAACACCAGCACCGGCCGGCTGCCCGGTGGGATCCCGTGCCCGGCTTGGAGTTGGTGCGCCTCTCCGGCCGACTCCTGCAGCCGGCGGTAGCCACCCGGGCCTTCCGGTCCGGGCAGCAGGCGACGCTGCGCCGTGGTGACGGGGTCGGTCATGGGCCGTCCGTGATCAGAACCGAGTCCGCCGTCACGGTGACGTCGACCGGGTCGCCGAGCGCGAGCGATCCCGCGCTCATGCTGGGCACGTCGACGCGCACGCTCACCTCTTGCGAAAGCATCACCAGCACGCGCGTGACCGACCCGAGGAAGGTCTTGCCGGACACGATCCCGGCGCCGCTGCGTGCCGGGGTCAGCGCGAGACCTTCCGGCCGTATCAGGGCGCTGACCCGATCGCCGGACTGACGATCCGCCCGGTCACGGACGTTCACTGTGCGGCCGAGGACGTGGGCCCCATCGGGCGTGAGCACTGCTGGGAGGTGGTTCATCGTGCCGACGAACTCGGCGACGAAAGCGGTAGCGGGATGGGCGTAAAGCTCGTCAGGTGGGGCGATCTGCTCCAGCGTGCCTTGTCGCATGACGCCGACCCGGTCGGCCATCGACAGCGCTTCTTCCTGGTCGTGGGTGACGAACAGGGTTGTCGTGCCCAGCCGCAATTGCACCGAGCGGATGAGGTCGCGTAGCTGCAGCCGGACCTTCGCGTCCAGCGCCGAAAGCGGCTCGTCCAGCAGCAGGACGCGGGGCTCGATCGCGAGCGCCCGGGCGAGCGCGACCCGCTGCTGCTGGCCACCGGAAAGCTGGTGTGGGTACTGGGAGGCCTGGGGCGCCAGGCCGACGATGTCGAGCAGCGCGTCAGCGGCCCTGCGACGCGACGCGGTGGCTTGGCGGCGGACCCGGAGCCCGAACGCGACGTTGTCGCGCGCCGTCATGGTGGGAAACAGGCTGTAGCTCTGGAACACCATGCCCATCCCGCGGCGCTGGGCAGGAAGGCGCGACAGGTTCTCCCCATCGACGAAAACCTCACCGGAATCAGGCCTTTCGAAGCCGGCGAGCACGCGCAGGGCCGTGGTCTTGCCGCAGCCGGACGGGCCGAGCAGCGCGACGAGCTCACCCGGCGCCATCGTCAGCGAGAGCCCGTCGAGGGCGAGCGTCGAACCGAATCGCCGGTGCAGGCCGCGCAGTTCGACGAGCGCTCCGCCGGGCTTGGTCGTCGTGACCGCAGGCGCCTCGGCCAGGTGGGTCGCCCCGACTTCGGGCTCGGAGGCGGTGCGTATCGGGTTGGCGGTCATGCCGTCTCTCCCATGGCTGCTGTTTCTCCAAGGTCTGCAGGGGTCTTGACCCGCCGGGCCCGTCGCACATCGAGAGCCGAAAGCAGGAGCAGGAAGGCCCACGTGAGCACGAGCGCCAGCAGCGAGACCGCGACCGAGACCCGGGCGTCGTCCTGGTCGAAGGCGACGACCCACACCGGGAACGTCTGGTACTGATCGAGGCTGGCGAGGGTGAACTCGCCGAGCACGAGCGCGGCGGTCAGCACGGTCGCCGACATGACGGCGGAGCGCATGTTGGGCAGCACGACCCGCAGCAGCGTGCTGACCCATCCCGAACCCAGCGAGCGGGCGGCGTCGACCAGCGTCCGCAGATCGATGGCCGCCAGACCCGCGTCGAGCGAGCGGTAGGCGAACGGCAGGGCGAGCACCACGTACTCGAGCGCCAGCAGGTAGGGAGTGGCTTTCAGCCGCATCGGGGCGACCGCAAGCACGCCCACGATGAGCACGACGGGCGGAATCACGATGGGCAGCAGGCAGATCGCCTCGACGATCCGGCGCAGCTTGGGTAGCCGCAGGTGCAGGTAGACGACTGTCGGAACCAGGAGCACGAGGGTGATGGCGACGGTCACCGCGGCCAGCCGGAGCGACAGGCTCAACGCCTCCGTGAAGCCGGGCTGGTGCGTGATGCCGCCGTAGGCCGCGGCCGTCGTATGGCCATCGGTGGCGCGGATGGTGAAACGCACTGCGGCGTATAGCGGAAGCAGGAAGTAGCCGGCGGCGAGCAGCAGCACGATCGCGCGCCAGTAGGCCGGCCGCGATCTCACTCGGGTGCCTGTCACGGGCTGCGGGCCCGCGTAACCACTGGTCATCACCGCAGCCATCGGGAGGCCCTTCGCTGCAGCAGGACGTAGACGACCATGACGGCGCCGACGATGACGATCATTCCGAGCCCGAGCGCCTTTCCGACGTTCTCCTGACCAGAAATCACGTTGCCCGACAGGAAGGATCCGATCTGGATCGGGGTCAGGGCGACGCTGCCACTGGTCAGTGCCTGGGCCGTCGCGTAGGCCGAGAAGCCGCTGCCGAAAAGCAGCAGCACAGCCCCGAGCACCGATGGCGCCAGCACCGGCAGGCCGACGAGACGCCAGTACGTCCGGGACCCGGCACCGAGTCCGTGCGCCGCCTCTCGCCACGCCGGGCGCAGACCCTCGAGCGCAGGCGTGATCACCAGCACCATCAGGGGGATCTGGAAGTACATGTAGACGATCGCGATGCCGCTGAAGGTATAGAGGTTGAACCCGTGCTCGTACGGGTTGATCCCGATCGCGTTCAGCCACTTCGTCGCGACCCCGGTGGTGCCGAGCGTCGCGATGAACAGGAACGCGAGGGGCACCCCGCCGAAGTTGGCGAAGACGCCCGAGGCCGTCGTGACGGCGCGGCGCAGGAGCTTGCCCCGCGGGGCGGTGTGGACCGCGTAGGCGATGACGAGCCCGAGGATTCCCGGGACGACGGAGGTCAGGATCGCCAGTTCCAGGCTGGTGACGAAGCCGGTGCGGTAGACGCCCTTCGAGGCGAGGCTCAGGTTGTGCAGCGTCGCTCCGCCGGTGGGCGCGGAGAAGGCCCCGATGGCGATGGCCAGGGTCGGCAATCCCAGGAACAGCAGGGCGTACAGGCCGAAGGGCAGCAGCCCGGCTGCCGGACGCAGGGCCGAAGCCAGGCGTCCGGCAGCGGACTGCTTGCGGTCGATCGTCAGTGCGGTCATGGCAGGTCGAGGACTCGAGCCGTCAGGAACCGACCGTCGCGGCCCACTTCTGAGCCACGAGAGCCTTCGCCTTGGTCTGCTGGTCGATCGAGGGGAACGTGATCGAGCCCGACGGTGCCTGCGGGAGCGCGGCCAGCGCGGTCTTGTCGACCGAGCCGTCCTTCACGAGCGTGTCGAGTTCGATCGGGCGGGCCTTGCCCTGCAGCCAGAGGTTCTGGCCCTCGGCCGAGTAGAGGAATTCTTCCCACAGCCGGGCTGCTGCCGGATGCGGAGCGGTCTTGTTGATGGCCTGGACGTAGTAGCTCGCGTACTGACCGTCGGAGGGGATGACAACCTTCCAGGTCGGCACCTGCTTGGCCGCCTCAGAGGCCTCCAGGTAGTCCCACCAGATCAGCACCGGTGTCTGCCCGCTCTGCACCGTCGCCGGCCCGCCCGTCACCGGGACGAAGTTGCCGGCCTTGTGCAGCTTGGCGAAATAATCCAGGCCTGGCTGGATGTTGTCGAACGATCCGCCGTTGGCGAGGGCCGCCGCGTACACCGCGGAGAACGCGGCGCTGGCCTTGGTCGGGTCGCCGTTGATGGCCACCTTGTTCTTGTATTCGGGTTTCAGCAGATCCGCGAAGCTCGTCGGCGGCGTGGTCACATGGGCCGAGTCGTAGCCGATGGCCACGAAGCCTCCGTAGTCGGAGTACCAGGTGCCGTCACTCGCCTTGGCGTTGTCGGCGATGTGGTCCCAGGTGGCCACCTTGTACGGGGCGAGCAGCCCGGCTTGCTGCGCTGTGACGGCGAAGGATTGGCCGAGGTCCAGGACGTCCGGAGCCCGGCTCTGACCCTTCAGCTGCTTGACGGCGTTGATCTCGTCCTGGCTGCTGCCGTCGGGGTTGGCACTGTTGATTTTGATGCCGTACTTCTTCTCGAACGTGGTGATGATCGTGCCGTAGTTCGCCCAGTCGGCGGGCAGCGTGATGACGTTGAGCTGCCCTTCTTTCTTGGCGTCGGCGACGAGCTTGTCGATCCCGCCGATCGAGGCGACGGCCGTGGCATTGACGGCGGTCACTCCTGACGAGGGGGACCCCGTCTTGCTGCTGCTGGAGCAGGCGGCGACCACCGCGACGGCGGTCATTGTTGCGGCCGCAGTTTTCACCGTTACCGCATTGCGCGAGCGAATCACGCTGTACTCCTCCCGTGGGCCGATCCCGGCCCTGCGCGCTCATTCACTCAGCGCGAGGTGTCCGCTCGCCGCCTTCGACGTGACCGCGCGGGGAGCATCAGATGCACAGCGCAAGGCGTGTCCTCGACGCTGCTGCAAAGGGAAGGTGACGCGCGGAGAACGCCTTGTGGATGGAGGGTGAACGAGGCCGCTCACTAGTGCTCGACGACCGGGAAAAGGTCTGCCACAGAAGGGAAGATGTGCGTCGCGCCGCCTTGGCGCAGGCGGGACTCGTCGTCGGCTCCGGTGAGGACGCCGCAGCGCACGCCGACCCCGGCACGCAGACCTGCCTGCATGTCGGACGCGGTATCCCCCGCAATCGCCACCTCATCGACGCTGCCGGCGCCCAGGCGCAGCATGGCCGTCCAGAGCAGGTCGGGGTAGGGACGTCCGCGTCCGGCATCGGCGGGGGAGAGCGCGAGATCCACGGCCTGCTCCCAGCCCAGCTGCTTGAGCAGCACGTCGCGAGTGGCGGCCGAAAAGCCCGTCGTCAGGCAGGTTTTCACCCCGCGGGCGCGCAGCTTCTGCAGCAGGATCTCCGCCCCGGGGATCGCCGTGACCCTTCCGGCGAGCACGGCTTTCTCGTAGGCGCTCTCGAACGCCAGCCGCGCGCGGTCGGCGGCGCCGTGCGTGCCGAGCACCCGGCGAAACACGTCGATCTTCGACTGACCCATCGTCTCGCGCACGACCTGCTCGGCCGCGGCCCATTGCGCCGATGCCGGCGCCATCCCGGCGTCGGCCAGCGCCTCGTAGAAGGCGTCCATCACCACGCCGCCGTCGGAGATGGTGGTGCCCGCCATGTCCAGCGCGACCAGCCCGATGGCGGGACTCACGCCAGTCCCGCGAAAGTCTCGGCGGCGATGGCGGGCGAGCAGGTCATGCCCTTACCACCGGGACCGGTCACCAGGAGCACACCCGGTGCCAGCTCGCTGCGGTGGTATGGATGTGCGTTGGTCGTCTCGCTGTAGACCCCGGCCCAGCGTCTCATCGTCGGCGGCAACTTCTGGCCCAGCAAGGCTTCGGCGGACATCCGCAGCTGCTCGTACGGGGCTTCCTCGACATCGAACGGGAACGGCTCGGCGTAGGCATGCGTATCGCCGATCGTCAGCTCGCCGTTCGCCCGCTGCACCATCAGCAGCTGGCTTCCCCAGGCGGCGCCGGTCGCGCTCTGCGGCCCGAGATGGCGGCGCGCGGGTAGCTCGTACGCCGGGTAGTAGCGAAGCGAGTCGCCATCGGCGACGGAGGTGGTGAGCCGCTCGTCCAGAGGCGCGGTTTGCAGCATCTGCAGCCGCACCCGGCGCAGCGGCTGCGGACCGTTGTGGGCGGCGACTCCGCGATGCGCGGCGCCGGTGCAGCAGATGACGACGTCGGCGTTGTGCCACTCGCCGTGCCCGTCGCGTATCCCGTGCGGGCGTACCGCGGTGGCTTCGGTCCCGGGGTTCCAGCGGTAGCGGGCGCTCTTTCGCAGGTGCTCGCGTATCGCTGCGGGAACCTGCCGGGGCTCGACGATCGCGTCGCGGCTGCAATACAGGCCCCCCGTTGTGGCGCCTCGCAGCGCGGGATTGAGCGTGCGGACGCCCGCCGGGTCGAGGAGCCGGTAGCCCCGCTGCGCCGCGTCGGGAAGGCCCGATGCTTCTTTCATGACCAGCAGCTCGTCCTCGGTACGCGCCACGGTCAGCGAACCCTCGGCGCGCAGGCCGACTGCCGGAATCTGCTCGGCGACCTGGGTCCACATGTCGCGCGCCGCCTGGGCGAGTCGCAACTCTTCCCCCGGGGCGCGGCCACCGACCCAGACCAGCCCGAAGTTGCGCACCGACGCGCCGCGAGCCGCCGGCTCGCGTTCGAGGTGAACGATCTGATGTCCCGCGTCATGAGCCCAGAGCGCATGCATCGCGCCGAGCACTCCGCCGCCGACCACCAGGACTCTCATGAAAGAACTCCCATGAGATGGCATTACAGAGGTCGCACCACTGCAGCAGCCAAACGCCGGGCACCCAATAAATGACGCTCCGGTGAAGTGCTGCACCTGCCAGACTGCAAGCGTGACCACAGTGGACGCGACCTGGAAAGTGGTGGCCGATCCGGCGCAGCTACGCGAGCTGGTCGGCACTCCGACTCAGCGCGTGGCCGAGAAGGTACGCACCTCGCTGCACGACATCGACCGGGCGTGGCTTGCAGCTTCGCCGTTCTGCCTCATCGCGACCTCGGCGGCAGCCGGCAGCTGCGACGTGAGTCCCAAGGGCGACCCGCCGGGATTCACTCACGTGATCGACGACCACACGATCGCCATCCCCGACCGTCCCGGCAACCGCCGGGTCGACGGCTTTCACAACGTGCTCGAAAGCCCGCAGGTCGGCCTGATCTTCCTGGTCCCTGGACGCAACGACACCCTGCGCATCAATGGCGCCGCTCAGCTGGTGTCCGACGCGCCGTTCTTCGACGACATGGTCGTCAAGGGCCATCGTCCGCAGTTGGCGCTCGTGGTCCACGTGGACGAGGTTTTCTCCCACTGTTCCAAGGCATTCCTGCGCTCGACGCTGTGGGATCCGGCCACCTGGAAGCCCGAGGCGTTGCCGTCGCGCGCCCAGATCGCCCGCGAGCTGGAGCGGCCCGAAGAGTCGCTCGAAGCACTCGAGGACTACTACGGGCCCTCCTACACGGCGCGGCTCTACACCTGAGCGCTCAGATCAGGCGGCGACGCTCGCGTGCATCTCCCACACCAGGATCTCGGCGGGCTCGGTCGCGGTGACGCGCTGGCCGCCGGTCGCGGTGAAGCGCACGGCGTCGCCTTCGGAGAGTGGTCCGGCGCCTTCAAGCGTGACCGATCCACGCGGCACGAAAAGGTGCAGGTAGGGCGCTTCGGGCAGTTCGACGCTCTGGCCGGGCTCGAGGCGGGCGGCGTGCAGGGCCGCGTACTGGTTGTGGATGCGGATCGCCGCGGCGCCTTCGTGCTTGCTCATCCCTGACGCGACGGGCACCAGCGAGCCTGACAGCAGTTCGCCGTCGATCTCGAGCTGCTCGTAGCCGGGGGTCACGCCACCCTCGTCGGGCAGCACCCACATCTGAACGAAATGAACAGGTTCGGTGTGCTCCGGCCCGCCCGCGACGCGCCAGGAGTCGTTCTTCTCCGAGTGCAGGATGCCGGCGCCCGCGCTCATGCGCTGGGCGAGGCCGGGATAGATGACGCCGGACGTGCCGGTCGAGTCCTGATGGACCAGCGATCCGGAGAGCACCCACGTGACGATTTCCATGTCGCGGTGAGGATGCGTCTCGAATCCGGTGCCCGGGTCGACCCGGTCGTCGTTGTTGACGAGCAGGAGGCCGTGGTGGGTGTTGGCGGCGTCGTAGTGGCTGCCGAAAGAGAACGAGTGCTTGGAATCGAGCCACGAGATCTTCGTCTTCGGCCGCTCGCCGGCGGGACGGACGTCGATCCGTGGGGTCAGCAGGGAGCTGGTCACGGTGTGCCTCCTGTCATGGGCAGGCGCTGCCCGCGCCCCTTGCGGAGCGCGGGCGGTGCCAGCGGGTAGTGCGTCAGGCGTTCTTGATCGCGGAGATCTCGAACTCGAGGGTGATCTTGTCGCTCACGAGGACGCCACCGGTCTCGAGGGCGGCGTTGAAGTTGACACCGAAGTCCTTGCGGTTGATCACGACCGCGCCTTCGAAGCCGACCCGCGAGTTGCCGAACGGGTCCTGCGCCGCGCCCTGGTACTCGAAGGGAATCGCGACGCTCTTCGTGACGCCCTTGACGGTGAGGTCACCGGTCAGCTCGAAGATGTCGTCGTCGAGCGCGCGGGCGCCGGAGGACACGAACGTGATCTCCGGGAACTCGTCCATCGAGAGGAAGTCGTTGCTGCGCAGGTGGTCATCGCGCTGCTGCTGGCGGGTGTCGATGCTCTTGACCTGGATCGTCACGTTCGCCGAGGAGTTGGCGGGGTTGGCGCCATCGAGTACGGCGGTGCCGACGAAGTCGTTGAACGCGCCGCGAACCTTGGTCACCATGGCGTGGCGTGCGACGAATCCGATGCGACTGTGGGCAGGGTCTAGCGTGTAGGTGCCGGTCAGAGCGGTGAGCTGGTTGGTAGCGGTGGTCATGGTCCGATCCTCCTTGGGAAGAAATACGATGGATGATGCGTCATCTAGTAGCATAGAACATACATGACGCATCATCAATTCCCGGGGGTGTGAGCCTGATGACGGAAACCTGGCTCAGCGCACCCGAGCAGCGTGCCTGGCGCTCGTTCCTCGGTCTGCATCGTGAACTCAATGCCCGGCTCAACCGCCAGCTACAAGCGGAGTCGGGACTTTCTCTGTCGGACTACGAGGTCCTCGTCGTGCTCAGCGAGGCCCCCGAAGGCCGGCTGCGCCCGTTCGAGCTCTGTGACTTCCTGCAATGGGAGCAGAGCCGCCTGTCCCACCACATCCGCCGGATGGAGTCGCGCGGCCTGGTGTCACGGGAGGGTTGCACCGGCGATGGCCGGGGAGCCTTTGTCCTGCTGAGCCCGGTCGGGCGGGCAGCGATTGAGGCGGCAGCACCGTCTCATGCGGCGGCGGTACGGAGCATGTTGTTCGACGCGATGACGCCGGAGCAGGTCGCGGTGCTGGAGGAGGTCTTTACCCGGGCGCTGCGGGAGATGGGCGCCACCCGCTGCGAGGAAGCTGCGGAGGCAGCGACTTCAGCAGCAGTTTCGGTATCAGTCCAGGGGTGAGTCGGTCTCCTCGACGACGACGTCGGTAGGCGCGTTGTGCACCGCCGGCACGTGACCGAGCCGGCCTGACTCGAAGTCCTGGAAGGCCTGCGCGATCTCGGCCTTGGTGTTCATGACGAAGGGTCCCGCCCAGGCGATGGGCTCGCGGATCGGCCGGCCGCCGAGCAGCAGCACCTCCATGGTGGGGCTGTGGCCGTCCTGCTTGCTGTCCGCCGTGACCGTGATGGCGTCACCACTGCCCAGGACAGCGAGCTGCCCCCGGTGCAAGGGTCGCTGCACGGCCCCCACCGAGCCGCGTCCGGCCAGCACGTAGGCCAGCGCGTTGTACTGCGCCGGCCAGGGGAGCGAGAGCTGCGCGCCGGGGCTGAGCGTCGCGTGGATCATCGTGATCGGTGTGTACGTCGAGCCGGGGCCCTGGTGGCCCGCCCCGTTATTGGGAACATCACCGGCGATCACCCGGACCAGCGCGCCGCCGTCGGGCGAGGAGAGCAGCAGCACCTGCTCCGGTGCGAGATCCTGGTAGCGCGGGTCGACCCACTTCTGCGCCTTCGGCAGGTTCACCCACAGCTGCAGCCCATGAAAGAGGCCACCGGACGCGACGACGTGCTCCGGAGGGGTCTCGATGTGCAGGATGCCCTGCCCGGCGGTCATCCACTGGGTGCCGCCGTCGGTGATCAGCCCGCCGCCGCCCTGGGAATCGTTGTGCTGCAGCAGGCCATCCATCATGTAGGTGACGGTCTCGAAGCCGCGGTGGGGATGCCACGGCGTGCCCTTGGGCTCGCCCGGGCCGTAGTCGACCTCGCCCATCTGGTCGAGGTGGATGAACGGATCCAGGGCCGCCAGGTCGACGCCCGCGAAGGCGCGGAACACCGGAAATCCTTCGCCCTCGAAACCCCGAGGGGCCGTCGTGACGGATTCGACGGGACGCTGCTGGGCGTCCGATGGCCCAGCGGCGATGGTGGGCAGGACGCTCAGGTCGTCGACAGTGATCGCAGGCACTTTTCCTCCATTTCGGCCTCATTTTTTGGGCACTGGCGGGTGATGGTTGCGCTCTGCTCAGCGCGTGGGTGTGCTTGAGCATTCCACCGCCGCGGATTGGCGGCGCGGCGCGCCGGTCGGCAGCTGCCTTCACGCCGACGGATGAGGCAGAGTGAGGGCGTGGTCGCGGTTGCGGTGGTGCTCGCGGTGGACGGCAACTCGCTGGTGCACCGGGCCTACCACGCAGCCGCCTCGTCGGCCTCGAGCCTGAGCTCCGCGCAGGAGCCGGTCTGGGCCGTACGCGGGTTGATCACCCAGATCGTCGCTGCGGTCGAGCGGGTCGATGCCGATGCGGTCGTGGTCGGCTTCGACGATCCGCAGGCGAGCGTGCGGCGCGAGCGCTGGCCGCAGTACAAGGAGCAGCGCAGCGAGAAGGCGCAGTGCCTCGTCGACCAGCTCGGGCTCGCGGTACGCCGGCTGCGGGAGCTGGGCATCGCCGTGGTCGTGCCGCCCGGGTATGAGGCGGATGACGTGCTGGCGTCGGTTGCCGAAAAGGCCCGCTCCTGCGACGCCCGTACGGTGATCATGACGTCCGACCGTGACGCGTTCGCGCTCATCGACGACAACACCAGCGTGCTGCGGATCATCAACGGCGGGGTCGATGCCTCGCCCGTGCTCACCGCCGCGCGGCTGCCGCTCCTGCTCGGGATCAACGGCTCGCAGTACCGGGACTACGCAGCGTTGCGGGGTGATGCGTCCGACAACCTGCCCGGTGTCCGCGGGATCGGACCCAAGACGGCCTCGAAGCTGCTCGCCGCGCTCGGCTCGGCGCGCGCAGCGTTCGACGACCTCGCCCAGGGCGGTGAGCGCGTGGTCGCAGCGATCGGCGCGGCCGCCGCCCGCCGGCTCGGGGCGCCCGAGGCCCGGCCCGCCTGGGAGCTCAACTGTGAGGTCATGGCGATGCACGCCGACGTCGCGCCGGAACTGGACTTCGCGCCGGGCAGCCCGGGCGTCCTGCCGCTGCTGGCCGATCGGGTGCGAGCGGTCTACGCCGGGGTCGGGCTGGTCTACAGCGCGCCCGCGGCGCTGCGCGTGCTGGCTGACGCGGGCGACGACCCGGACCGGACCATCGACCTGGTGGCCGCCGAAGCACGCGAGCCCGAGCCCGAGCCCGACGAGGCGCCGCGCTGGTTCTCCCGGCCGCAGCGCTTCCCGCGGCTGCCCCCTCGTCCGGCCGAACCGGCCATGCAGCAGCTGTCGCTCTTCGCATGACCAGTCGCCGTCAGGCGACGTTCAATCAAAAGGTCGCCGTCAGCGTCGTCTTTGTGGCGGCGATGTTCATGAACATCATCGACATCACGATCGTGAACGTCGCGCTTCCCTCGCTGGCGCGCGATCTGCACGCGTCGGGCACCTCGGTGAGCGCCGTCGCGGTCTCGTATCTGGTGGCCCTCGCAGTGGTGATCCCGGCCTCGGGCTGGCTCGGCGATCGCTTCGGTCACCGTCGCATCCTGCTGCTCGCCATTGTCGTCTTCACGGTCGCGTCGGCGCTGTGCGGGCTGGCCCAGAATCTGACGCAGATCGTGCTCTTCCGGATCCTGCAGGGCGTCGGCGGCGGGATGCTCACGCCGGTCGGGATGGCCTTGCTGTATCGGACGTTTCCGCCATCCGAGCGGGTGCGCGCCGCCAGCATCCTGACGGTGCCGACGACGCTCGCTCCCGCGCTCGGACCCGTCCTCGGAGGCGTCCTCGTCACCGGCCTTTCCTGGCGTTGGGTTTTCCTGGTGAACCTGCCGATCGGCGCTGCGGCGCTGGTCTTCGGCCTGATCTTCCTGGCCGACCAGGAGTCAGAAGCAGCTGGACGTTTCGACGTCGTGGGCTTCGCCCTTTCGGGTGTCGGCTTCGCGGCGCTGATGTTCGGGGTGAGCGAGGGCGGCGAGCGGGGGTGGGGGAGGCCGTCGATCATCACCGCGCTGGCGGTTGGGGTGGTGCTGCTCTCCGTGCTGCTACGCCAGCAGCTACGCGTCCGGGAGCCGTTGCTTGCCCTGCGCCTGTTCGGCAATCGGCTCTTCCGGTCGACCTCGGCCGTCCTGTTCGTCTCGACGGCAGCCTTCCTCGGCCTGCTCTACACCGTCGCGCTGTTCTTCCAGGACGGTCTCGGGCTCTCCGCCCTCGCGTCAGGACTCTCGACGTTTCCCGAGGCGTTCGGCGTCATGATCGGCGCCCAGGTGGTGAGCCGGCTGCTCTACCAGCGGGTCGGACCGCGCCGGATCATGGTCGGTGGCCTGCTCGCGCTCGGCGTCACCATGCTGCTGATGACCATGATTTCCAGCCGATCCGAGCTCTGGCAGATGCGCGGGCTGATGTTCGTGCTGGGCTATTGCATGGCTCACGTCATGGTGCCCTCGCAGGCGGCCAGCATGGCTCAGATCGACCGTGCGAGCACGGGACGGGCGTCGACGCTGTTCAACGCGGTACGCCAGCTGGGCAGCGCCACCGGCATCGCCGTGCTGTCGACCGTGCTCTCCGCGGTCGGCTTCACCGTCACCCGCGGCGGCGGGGCTCCAGCGCCGGATCTTGCCGCCTATCACTGGGCTTTTGGCGTGGCGGCAGTCTTCGCGTTCGTGGGTGCGGTGCTCGCGTTGAGCATCCATGACGAGGACGCCGACTCGACGCGGGCGGCGAGAAGTCCCCGCGAGGAGGCGTCGACTACAGCGGTGGTCGCGTAGCCCCGGCTACAGCTCCGGGTGACAGCTCCCGCGTCCTTCGTAAGCGAGCCCCCGCAGGTCGCCGGCTCGGTATTCGGTGAGCCCCTCCACCGTCGGGTTCATGATCTGGGTCGGGTCATTCACGTGGCCGAGGCCGACCAGGTGGCCCAGTTCGTGCTCGATGATGACCTTCTCCACGACGCCACCGTTGGGCTCTGCCTGCAACGCCGTTAGCTGAGGCGTGTCGAGGAAGACGGAACCGCTGACGTAGGCCCAGCCATCCGTTGGTTTCGCCGAGTACGAGGTCGATCCCGAGTACCCCGCGACACTGCCCGAAAGGGCCGCGATCTCCGACGGATTGGTCCACGCGATCATCACGGGAGCCCAGCGGTCGCCGTACCGGTCGGGCAGATAGGCCGCGCGCTTCAGACTCGGCGTTTCGGTTGTAGTGGCGTCTTCGATGAAGCTCAGGCCGGTCGCTTTGGACACCGCGGCGACGGCTTGGCGGATGCGCTCGTCCCCGCCGGGCGGAGTGTTCTGCTCGCGGATGACGTAGTGGATCGCCCGGCAAGGGTCATACCGCGGGGTCGCTCCCGAGCGGTTTTTGATGAGCGTGTACCCGGCCTTGCCGGCTGGAGCGGTGGCTGCCGGGAGCAGGCGTGAGAGGTGCTCGCCGACGCCGGACGAGGGGGAGTCGGCCGTGGCGGGAGTGAGGGCGTTCGACGCAGTGCCCGAGCCGTCATTGCTTCCCGCAAGTGCGGGACTTGTTGCGGTGGCCGCGTGGCTGCCGCTTCGGCGAGCCAGCAGCACGACACCCGTGACCGCCAGGGCGAAGATCAGGAGTGTGACGAGCGCGCCGAGCCGGTGCTGCTTCGGTTTTGCGGGTAGGCGCAGGGCGGCGGTGCGGTCCACGCGGTCCAGCTCCGCCAGGCGCTGGGCCATCTTGCGGCGGCGTCGCCGGGGGCCAAGGGTGACGGCGTCCATGACCCGGCCACTCATGCGACTGACGGTAACAGTCAGTAACTACGCTGCGCGGGCTTTTGTGGGGATTGTTGGCGACTTCGCGCCGACTCTCCACGGCCAAGGCCACGACATGGTCGTTGTCCGGCCGGCTAAACGACCAGGGCCTGGCCTTGGCCGAGCGGGTGCGCGCGCACACTCCGCCGGGCGCTCTTGGCGAATTTGGCGGCGCGGGCGCGTTCCTGCAGCCACGCCGGCAGTTGCTCGCCGGTCATGGGATCGGCCAGGTAAGAGCCCTGCGCGAGGTGGCAGCCGTACCTGGCGAGCTGATGCCAGACCCCGGCCGTCTCGACGCCTTCCGCGACGACGCTGAGCCCGAGATTGCGGGCGAGTTCGATGCATGAGCGGACAATCGCTGCGTCTGTCGAGGCCTCGGTCAGGTCGGTCACGAGCGATGAGTCGATCTTGATCTGGTGCACCGGCAGCCGTTTCAGGTAGCCCATCGAGGAGAAGCCGGAACCAAAGCCGTCCAGCGCGAGCCGGACTCCCAGTTCGTCCAGCCTTCCCAGCACAGCCACGGCTCTGTTGATGTCGTCGAGGATGACCTTCTCGGTGATCTCGAATTCCAGCATCCCCGGCTCGACATCGTGCGACTGCAGCAGCGCGCCGACCCGCGTCGGGAAGGCCGCATCGAGCAGGCAGCACGCCGAGACATTGATCGACACCCCGAGTTGGAAGCCCTCCGCCCCCCACGCGCGGATCTGTCCGAGCACCGCGTCGATCACCAGATCGGTGAGCGGCAGGATGAGCCCGGTGCGTTCGGCGACAGGTAGGAAGTCGCCCGGCAGCAGCGCGCCCAGAGTGGGGTGCTGCCATCGCAGCAGCGCTTCTACGCCGTGGACAACGCCGGACTGGACGTCGGCTTTGGGCTGGTAGGCCAGCGCGAATTGCTGGGGGTCCTGTAGGGCGGCGCGCAGTGAATCGAGCAGTGGCCGCTGTGTCGGCCGCCCGTATTCAGCTTCCGCTGAATACGTCGCGAAGCCGTTACCCGCCTTCTTCGCCTGGTACATGCCGGTGTCGGCGTGGCGGAGCAGGGCCTCGCCGTCGGTGCCGTGCTCGGGGCTGACGGCGACGCCGATGCTGGCATCCACGTCGAGCGTCACCGAATCCAGATGGAACGGTTCGGAGAGCGCCTCGAGCAGGCGGGTGGCGGCCGCCGTCGCCTCGTCCGATCTCTTCAGCCTCGGGAGCACGATCACGAACTCGTCACCGCCGAGGCGGGCGACGAAATCGCCTTCCCGCAGCACGCTGGTCAACCGGGGTCCGATCTGCTGGAGCAGCAGGTCCCCGCAGGCGTGCCCTAACGTGTCGTTGACCTCTTTGAAGTGGTCGAGGTCGAACAGCAGCAGGCCGACGTGGCCTCCGGAGCGTTCGCTGATCTTCAGGGCCTGGCTCAGCTGCTCCTCGAGCAGCGTGCGGTTGGGCAGCCCGGTGAGCGGATCGTGTGAGGCCAGCATCCAGTTCTCCCGCGACTGGGCCCGCAGCCGTCGCGACGCGGAAAGCACCAGCCTCATCACACCGAGCCAGAGCACGAGCAGGCCGGCGAGTACCAGCAGGAGCATCTGACGGGTTTCGCGAGAGATGAGCCGTTGCACCGGCGTCCATGGCTGGTACAGCGCGACTCCCGCTACGATCTTGCCTCGCAGCCTCACGGGCTGGTAGATCTCGAGCAGCGGACCGACCTTGCGCAGGGCGTTACGCTCTGTCACGTCGGGGACGCCTGGCAGCGGCTGCGTGATGATCGCTGTCAACCCTTTCTGGCCCTTGAACGTGGCGAGGATCTGGGGACGGACCTTCTCCATCCGCCCGATGCGCCCCGGCTCACCCGCGTAGGTGACGATGCCCGGCGCGGTCCAGGAGGTGGCACCCACGAACGTTCCGGTCGCGACCGACCCGCGCATCAAAGCGGTTGTCAGGGCGAGCTGAGCCGGTGTGATGACAGCAGATTGACCTGCCGGGACATCCATCACGTTGATGCTCAATTTGA
>DATAZK010000160.1:0-18554 GCA_036272075.1 Frankiaceae bacterium | reverse complement strand
GCGCCCTTCTTGATGGTCCAGGCCCGGGTTTCCTTGGGGCCGGTCGTCAGGTACGTCTGCAGCCCGAGCGTCTCGAATCCGACGCGGGCCAGCTGATCGAGGCCGGGCTCGGACTGGCCGAGCTCGCCCAGCAGCTCGCGGGCATCGGCGTCGTCCAGCTCCGCAAGCTCGGCCTCGATCTTCGCGCACAGCACGATGGCGGCGGCCGGGGCGACGGACGCGACGAGTTCCTTGCGGCGGGTCTCATCGGAGAGGTCTCCCTCATCGACGTTGAAGACATAGATGAAGGGCTTGGCGGTCATCAGTTGCAGATCGCCGAGCGCCTCGAGATCGAGCGAGGGCTCGCTGCTGATGGCCCGCCCGGAGTCGAGCACCTCGCGCGCCTCCTGCAGCGCGGTCAATGAATGGCGCAGCTCGGGCTTCATGCGGGCTTCGCGTTCGAGCCGGGGCAGGCGGGTGTCGACGGTCTGCAGATCGGCGAGGATCAGCTCGGTGTTGATCGTCGCGATGTCGTCGGCGGGATCGACGCGACCCTCGACGTGGGTGACATCGGGATCCTCGAACGCCCGCACCACCTGACAGATCGCGTCTGCCTCGCGGATGTGGGCCAGGAACTTGTTGCCCAGCCCCTGCCCCTCGCTCGCCCCGCGCACGATGCCGGCGATGTCGACGAAGCTGACCGTCGCCGGGACGATCTTCACGCTGGCCGAAAGCTCGGCCAGCGAGGCAAGGCGGGCATCCGGCACCGCCACCACGCCGACGTTCGGCTCGATGGTGGCGAACGGATAGTTCGCCGCAAGCACGTCGTTCTTGGTCAGCGCATTGAAGAGGGTGGACTTGCCCACGTTCGGCAGCCCGACGATGCCGATGGAAAGTGCCACGTAGAACGATTCTACGGACGATCAGCCCGGGGGCTGCCCGTCCTCCTCGCCCAGCACATCGGCGACGGCTGCGGCGACGATTGTCGCGGTCGAGGCCCCGGCATGCGGGTCGTCGTCGAGCAGGCGGCGCGCGAGCTCGGGGGCGTCGTGAGGATCGACCCCGCCGGCCACGCTGTCGAGTGCCGTAGAGGCGAACCGCCGGGCGACGTCTTCTTCGAGCGAGGCATCGCGTGACATGGCCCGCAGGACGACCCGGTCCAGACGCGTTTGCGGCACAAGGCTGAGGCTAAGCGCTTACCAGGGTTCTCCAGGGGACGCGGGTACGGTCGTGTCGTGGGAACAGCGCCCGAGCAAGACCGACCCCGCCGAGTACAGGTAGCCACGCGTCGCAGCGGTGGACCGCTCGGCGACCGGCGCGGCCTCACGGCCGCCGGCTGCGCGGTGATGCTGCTCGTCTTCGGTTTCGCCGGGGCGTTGCTCGACCTGTTCGCCGGTCACGACCTCTGGGTCATGTTCGGCATCGCCTTCATCGGGGCGGCAGCGCTCGCGGCCGCGCGGTGTCACGCCGAGGACCTCGCGGCCACCATCGTCTTCCCGCCACTCGCCTACTTCGTGATCGCGTTCATCTTCACGATCATCAGCCCGCGTTCCGGTACGCACACCGGCGGCTCCAAGCAGTTCGCCATCGACCTCGGCGGCGAGCTGGTCTTCAGCGCACCGATCCTGCTCGCCGCGACGATCGTCGCGCTCGGGCTGGCGACCGCCCGCGGGCGGGCGAGCGCGGCGCGGCGGCGCAGTCGCGGCACCACGCGCGTCACCACCGGCTAGGAAGCCTGCGCCCCCGAGGCCTTGGCCTTCATGGAGCGTCGCAGCTCCGGCGGCAACGCGAAGAGCATCGATTCCCTGACCTCGGTGTACTCCTGCACGTCGGCAAAACCGTTGTCCGCGAGGTAGGCGAGCACGCCCTCCACCAAGATCTCCGGCACTGACGCGCCAGAGGTGAGCCCGACGGTCTCGACGCCCTCGAACCAATCGGGATCGATGTCCTTCGCCTCGTCCACGAGGTAGGACGCGGGCGCCCCGGCTTCCCGGGCCACCTCGGTCAGCCGTACCGAATTCGACGAGTTCCGCGAGCCGACGACGAGCACCAGATCGCACTGCGGAGCTATGGATTTCACCGCCGACTGCCGGTTCTGCGTCGCATAACAGATGTCATCGCTCGGCGGGCCCTGCAGCGCCGGGAATCTCTCCCGAAGCGCATCGACCGTCGTGACCGTCTCGTCCACCGACAGGGTCGTCTGCGAAAGGTAGGCAACGCGCTCGGGATCGCGGACCTCCACCTTGGCCGCCTCCTCGGTGCCGTCCACCAGGTGGATGCGGTCAGGAGCCTGGCCGGTGGTGCCGACGACCTCCTCGTGTCCGGCATGGCCGATCAGCACGATGTCGTAGTCGTCAGCGGCGAAGCGGCGGGCTTCCAGATGCACCTTGGTCACGAGCGGGCAGGTGGCATCGATCGTGCGCAGCTGGCGGTCGGCCGCCTGCTCGTGGACACCGGGAGCGACCCCGTGGGCTGAGAAGACGACGGTCGCACCCTCGGGAACCTCGTCGTTCTCCTGGACGAAAATCGCGCCGAGCTCCTCGAGCCGGCGGACAACGTGCAGGTTGTGGACGATTTGGCGGCGCACATAGATCGGCGGCCCGAACGTCTCGAGGGCGCGCTCGACCGTCTGAACCGCACGGTCGACGCCGGCGCAATAGCCTCGGGGGCGGGCCAGCAGGACACGTCCCATACCGTCCAGCGTACGGGCCGGTAGGGGTGGCTCGCACCTCTTGGCACGAGACGAGGCGTGGGCCACGAACGGGTGTGCACTTCGGCATCAGCGGGGACATCTGCGGTACCGGCACGGCTAGAGCAAGCTCACATCCAGCACCGGGCAGAATCACACCTTCAGGAGTGCGTCACCGTGTCTTCGAACTCGCCGGCCAGCGGCCACCCCGTCCCGAAACCGGTATCGGCTTACGTCGGCCTGCTGCTCGCGGCCGTGGAGGACACCAAGGAGCCCGGGGCCTCCCTGGTCGCACGGATCGCCCGGCTGCCGATCGCCACCTTCGGCCAGTTGCTGACCGCGCGGCGGCGCTATGACGAGCTGGCAGAGACGGGCGACTTCGTCATCGATGCCGTGGTCGGGATGGTGCGTCACCGCTTGGGCGGCAGTGACGAGAGTGACGAGAGTGACGAGTACGACAGCAGCGGCGATTGGATGGGCGACGACTTCGCGAGCCCGGAGGCGGCGGGTGCGGCCATCACGTCGATCACCGGACGCTCGGCCAACGGGGCTGCCCACGATCCCTGGGCCGAACTCCCGGATGACGCCGACCTCCCGGATGACGGAGAGGGCGAGCCCACTCCGCTCCAGAAGCTGGAGCAGTTCAGCGTTCCGCCTGAGGTCGGTGCGCAGGCCGGCGGCTTGAAGGCCGCCGCCGACCTTCCACTGACCGACTTCGATCACATGACCGGCCCGCAGCTACGTGGACGCCTGCGCACCCTCGACCAGGTGCAGCTGGTGCAGCTGCTCGACTACGAGCGCGCTCACGCCAACCGGGTGCCCATCGTGCTGATGCTGGAGAACCGGCTCACCAAACTGATGGCCGCCGGCGACTGACGCAGGCGCTCAGGACGCGCGCGAGGAATCGTCGAGCAGCTCGGCCGAGCGGGTTGGGGCCGCCCCCTCCGCCGTGCGCACCGAGACCCGCGAGAGCAGGTAGCGCGCCAGCAGGCCGCCGCGCAGCACGAGGCGCACCGGCAGCCACCGCAAGCCGCGGTAACGGTCGGCGAGGTAGCGGTAGGCGCTCAGGTGATGGGCGCGCTGCATGATCTCCGGGACCCGGCGCGTCGCATGCCCGCCGCTGTGCTCGACGACGGCGGACGGCACGTAGATCGAACTCCAGCCGGCGCGTCCGAGCCGGTCGCACAGATCGACGTCTTCGAAGTACATGAAATATTTCGGATCAAAACCGCCGACGGACTCGAACGCCTCCCGGCGCACCAGCAGCGCTGATCCGGACAGCCACCCGCACTCGCCCTCCACCGGCGAATCGCGTTCCTGGCGGTAGGACGCGGTCCACGGATTCGTCGGCCACCACCATCCGGCGAGGGCGTGGCCGATGCCTCGCCCGAGCGACGGCAGGGCGCGCGCGCTGGGATAGAGCTGACCGTCGGGAGTGACGATCGCCGGGCCGAAAGCGCCGCCCTTGGGCCACCGCTCACCCGCGGCGAACAACGCGTCCAGCGCTCCGGGCTGGCACCAGCGCACGTCAGGATTCGCAATCAGCAACCACGGCGCAGTCGCGTCTTTCGCGCCGGCATTCGCGGCCCGCCCGTAGCCGACGTTGCCACCGGTACGCACCAGGCGCACGCCCGGCTCGGCTGCCGCCGCTTCCGGGACGCCGTCGGTCGATCCGTTGTCGGCGAGCACCACTTCATACGCCGCTGTGGTCGCCAGCTGGAGCGAGGACAGGAACGTTGCCAGCGACGGTCCCGGTGAGTACGTGACGACGACGATCCGGACCAGCGGGCTTGCGGTCACTCCCCGAGCGCGCGGGCGTAACTCGCCAGGTGCGCCTCCGCGCTGGCGGCCCAGGTGAATTCATGAGCCCGGGCCAAACCGCGGGCCGCAAGCTCGGTGCGACGCGGCTCGTCAGAAAGCAGATCGGCAAGCGCCTCGGCAATCGCCGGGGCTTCGGGCTGGGTGTAGGCCACCGCATCGCCGCCCACCTCCGGCAGCGAGAGCCGCGGGGTGGTGAGCACCGGCGCCGCGCACGCCATCGCTTCGAGCACCGGCAGGCCGAAACCCTCGCCGTGGCTGGGATACGCGACGATGAGCGCCCCGCCGAGATAGCCCGGCAGATCCTGGAAGCGCAGATAGCCCGGGCGCAGCACCCGAAGGTTGGGCGACACCTCAGCAATGGCGGCGTCGACGTCGTGGTCCCAGCCCGAACCACCGGCCAGCACGAGCGCGGGAGGCTCGTCGCGCCAGTGCACGGCTTCGCTCCAACCGCGGATCAGGTTGGGCACGTTCTTGCGGGGCTCGAGCGCGCCGAGGAAGGCGATGTACTGCTGCGAGCCGAGACCGAGGCGCAGGCGTACGCGCTCCTTCTCCACCTCGGTCGGCGGGTGGAAAAGGTTCTCATCGACCCCGTGGTAGGCCACGTCGAGCTTGGTGGGATCGGCATCAAGGACGCGGATCACCTCATCGCGCGTCGCCTTGCTCGGCACGATGCAGCGCGCCGCGCGGCGCAGGGCCGTACGGGTAGCCGAGCGGAAGAACGTGCCCTTGACGGCGGTGTGCATGTCGGGCTCGGTGAAGAAGGTCGCGTCGTGAATCGTCACGACGACGGGACGCCCGACCCGCAGCGGCATCGTGTAGTGCGGCGAATGGACGACCTCGGCGTTCACCTGCTGGGCGACCAGAGCCAGCCCGGTCTGCTCCCACGCGAGGCGGGCGGGGCGGTGCGAGATCGCCGGCGGGCCGGGGACGACCGTCGCCTCAGGAGCCAGCCGGCCGTAACGCTCGGCATCGGCGCGCTGGCAGACAACAGCCAGATTTGCATCCGCCGCGCCGAGGGCGGAGATCAAGCCGTCGACGTAGCGACCGACGCCGCCGCGGTCTGCCGGGACCGCGGTGGCGTCCACGAGCACCCGGGGGCCCACGGCTCTCCTCACGGCGGTGTGGTTGCGCTACCGCGTCCCACAGTAGCCCGGTAAAGCTGTGAGGGCGGGATCTGCGCGACTATGGGACTGACTATGTGGAAGCGAGGTTTCTGCAGATTTCCCACAGGTGAACGGCAGCGGCTTCCCAGGAGAAGTCCTTGCTGCGAACCAAGCCTGCCTTCGACCAGACCTCACGCTCCGCGACCGCGCGGCTGACCGCGGCCGCGAGAGCCGGCGCGTCACCTCGGGGTGTGACGATCGCCGCACCTCCCGCAACCTCCACCAGAGCGGGGGCGTCGCTGATGACCACAGGCACCCCATGCGACATCGCTTCCAGCACCGGCAAGCCGAAACCTTCGGCGCGGCTGGCCATGACCAGCACGTCGGCACGCGAGTAGACAGTCGCGAGATCGGGGTCGGCAAGCCGGCCGAGAAGCCGGATCTGCGACGGGTCTGCTGCGGCGGGCAGCGCGTCGCCCCAACCCCCGGGGCCGGCGACCAGCAGCGGCAAGCCCGGCCAGTCGGCCTCGCCCAGGGCAGCGGCGGCGACGTCGAGGCCCTTACGGGGTTCCAGCGTTCCGACAGCAAGCGCAAAGGAATCGGGAAGCTCGAGACGCGCCGCGCGCTGATCCGCGTCGGGCGGCACCGTACGAATCGCCTCGCTCACCCCCTCGCCGATCACCTCGACCCGGGGCAGCGAGATATGCGTCGCCAGTTCCCGGGCAACGGATGCCGTGGGCGTCAGGACGACGTCGGCCGTATCGGCCACGCGCTCGGCCATCTCCCGGTGCCAGCGCGCGCCGCGCGCCGTCAGGGTCTCGGGATGGGTCCACGGGACCGCGTCGTGAATCGTGGCAATCAGCGGGCGCCCGCGCCGCGGCGGGACGAGCAAGGTCGGCGCGAAGACGCAATCGGCGTGCGGCGACGGTCCCATCCCGCGCCGCCACAGCTCGGCGACCAGCGGCTGGCGTAACCGGTCGAGCCGGGCGCCGCCGGGGGCGTACCAATCCGTGATCCGATCACCTATTCGCGCGGTGGCCCGCAGCGCAATCAGCAGTTCTGCGGTGTAGCGGCCGGTCCCCCCCGGCACCGGGGCGCGCAGTTGCTCGGCAACGACCGCGAGGTGCACGTCACCATCGTGCACTCTCGATGTGCGCGATCGCGGCTTATGTGCGGGTGATCCTGATATTGGCGGCGCCGCCGAACCACGCCGTGAAGTAGCGGAAAGGCTGGAACGCCTCGGTCGTCACGCCCTTGGCGCGGCTGTCACCCCAGAGCACGAAACTGATCGAGGCGGTCTGACCGGGAAGAACCGACTTCGCCCCTGGCGCATCGGCGGTGAGGGTGCCCGGCCGGGAATCACTGAGCCAGCCCCAGCCCGACGACAGCGAGTTGCGTAGCTCCGGAAGGTCCGTGCCGAGTTGGGTGGCGCCATCGATCGGCCACGCGCTGGTGCCGTCGTTGCGCCAGCGCAGGGTCACGAACGCGTACCCGTTGGCCGCCATGGTGATCGCGCCGGGACTGCTGATCAACGTTGCGGCGTAAGGCTTCTTGGCCGGCGGCGGGGTGGGCGGCGGTGCCGTCACCGGCGCGCCGTTGGTGATCGTCCACCAGGTCGAGCGCAGCCCGTCGGAGTAGGCGCCGAACGGGCGGATGCCGTAGAGCGCCGAGCCGGTCGTCGTGACGGACGTCGCGTGGCCGAGGCTGTCGACGCCTTGCAGGACGACGGTGTTGATGCGTCCGCCCCAGTCGCCATTGCCGTCGCGGGAGGTGACCACCAGACGCTGGAGCTTGCCGACCGAGGGGTAGTACGCCTGGATCGTGCTCACCGGGAGCGTCGCCGTCCAGGTGTGCATGGAGTTGGGCACGGCCCCGTCCCACGGGTCGGCCTTGGCTACCAGATACGGCTGGCCGCCGGCGACGGAGAAGCCGCCGTTCGAGGAGCTGAACTGGGTGAAGGCCGGGAGGCCGCCGTAGGTGCGGATCTGGCCGGCGGTCGCGGCGATGGCGGCGTCGGTCGACGGGTACTCGACCGGTGTGATGACGCCGGTGGAGGACCGCAACCGGGTGCCTCCGAAAGCCTGGCAGGCCGAGGAGTCGCAGATGTCGTACGTACTCCAGATGGAGGCCGACGCTCGTTGCTGGGCGGCATAGGTGCGCGCGGCGATCGCCTGTGCCTGCAATGCGGCCGGATACCAGGAGGGCGACGACTCCTGCGGGACGACGCCGCGCAGGTAGTCCTCCATGGTCAAGGTGTCGGTGTTGATGACAGTGCTGGCGCCCACCAACCAGCTGGCGACGCTGCCCCGGTAGTCACGCGAGTACAGGCCCGGATAGACGACCGACACCAGGTTGGCGGTGTCGGTGAAACGCACCGGGGTCGTCAGGTTGGTGGCGCCACCAACTGCCACCCCGTACCAGTTACCGGCGACGTAGCGCTGCAGATGCTGGCCGGTGCTGTCGGCGAGGATGCGCCAATAGGTGGCCGGAGCGGTGAGCCCGAGCTTGCGGCCGGCGCCGTCGGTGACAGTGAGTCCGGCAGCCGGCAGGACGGCGAGGTCGAAGCTGTTGGTCGCGGTGAGCCGCACCCGGATCGGGGTGTTCGCCAGGACCGACGCCGTGGTGCCCGGGTAATACGTGCTGACGATCGTGCTCGAGGGGATGCCGAGCGAGGCTGCGCCCTGGGCGCCCCACTGCGACAGGCCATGCCCGTGACCCCAGCCGTGGCCCGTGATGTTGAAGACGCCATTGGCCGGCACCACGAAGGTCTGGCTCGCCGTGACGGCACTGGCCGAGGCCACCGGTAGCGCAGCAAGAGCCACGCCGCTGGCAACGGTCACGGCGGCAAGGGCGGCCGCATATCGGCGCATATCGGCGCACTCCTCGGGGCAGGGACAAACGCGTCGTCCCTACTGGGATCGGCAGGACCCCAGGAGAAGTTGACCTTTGCCGCCCGGCCGGCCGAAACCTGGAAGTTGTCAGCGGCGACGGCGGTTGTGCGGCGGCGGGGGCGGCGGGGCGGCGGATCGTGACTGGCGCAGGAAGCCGTAGACCATCATCACGCAGATCCCGATGCCGATCGCCCAGCCCCAGCCGGGGTGGCCCAGGACCCGGCAGAGCGCGACGGAGCCGGTGATGATCAGGGCGAAGAGCAGAAAAGTCAGGAGCGCTGCCAGCGCGCGCTGCCCGGTCACACCCCCAGCGTATGCACTACCCTCGGGCCGTCAGCACGGACAGGACGCGACCGGGGGTTTGATGCGCGAGGCGACGGCTGCTGTCCCTCCGCTCGCGATCCGCGCCTGGCTGCGCTATGACGTCGTCTCGCGGATCATCGACCGCCTGCAGCCGGCCAGCGTGCTGGAAATCGGCTGCGGCCAAGGGGCTTTCGGCGCGCGGCTGGCCGGGCGGGTGGACTACGTCGGGGTCGAGCCCGACACCTCTTCCTACGAGGTGGCGGCCAGGCGCATCGAGCCGCGCGGCGGCAAGGTCATCAACGGCATCCACGAGGCCGTCCCCCCGGGATCGACGTTCGACGCCATCTGCGCGTTCGAGGTCCTGGAGCACATCGAGGACGATCGCGGCGCGCTGGCGTCCTGGATCCCGTTCATCAAGCCGGGCGGACACCTGATCATGTCGGTGCCGGCGTTCCAGGACCGCTTCGGCGCGATGGATACGCATGCCGGGCACTTCATCCGCTACTCGCCCGACGAACTCGCGGGCCGGCTGACCGGCGCCGGACTCGTCGTCGATGAGATCACCGTGTACGGCTGGCCGCTCGGCTACGCACTGGAGGCCGTACGCAATCGCATCGACGCCAAGAAGCTCGCGACCGCCCGGGCCAACGGCACGTCGATCGAGGAACTGACGGCGGCGAGCGGACGCACGTTCCAGCCCTCCAAGCGTTCCTCCGGGATGGCCGTGCAGGCCGCCACCCTCCCCTTCCGCTACCTGCAGCGCACCCAGCCGCACCGCGGCACCGGGCTGGTGGCCATCGCGCGGCGACCGGTCAGCTGAGCCTTTCGCGCAGGGGTTCGACGATCGCTGCGGGGGTGAAGCGGTCCAACGCCGCCTGACGCGCCGCAGCACCGAGCGAGGCCACTGCTGCCGGGTCGGCAGCGAGCGAGACCAGCGCGTCCGCCAGCGCCTTCGGATCGCCGGGCGGCACGTACAGCGCCGCGTCGGCCAGCATCCGGCGCTGCGGCGCCGTGTCCGAGGTGACGATCACGCAGCCGGCGGCGGCGCCTTGGTAGACCTTGTTGGGCACCACCCGCAGCGCCTTCGGCGTCTCTCCGAAGATGCCGAGGCACACGTCGTGGCTCGCCACGACGGCTGCCAACTCATCGGCAGCCACCCACTCCAGCCAGGTCACCGAGGCATTGCCGGCAGCGGCGCTGCGCGTCGCGTCGAGGTCCTGCCCCTTGCCGATCATGGTCACGGCAATCTCCGGATGATCAGCCAGCAGCGCCAGCGCCTCACCGATGACGACCGCCCCCTGAAGCGGCGTGTAGAGCCCGAAAAAGGCAACCCGCAGCCGCGCCGGGTCGGGCGCAGGACGCTGCTCCCCCGCGGCGAACCAGGCCGCCGGCGCGCCGACCGGCACCACGACTGCCTTGCGGCGCTCCCCCGGCGGCAGCAGCTCGACGTGCTCGGCCGTATCGAGCAGCACGATGCTGGCGGCGCGGACGGCCAGGTGGTCGAGGGCGTCGAGCAGCCGCAGTTTCACGCCGCCGCTGACTCCGCGGTCGCGCGCCGTGTCAGCCGCGAAGATCATCTGATCCAGCGCAATGCGGCGCCGCGGGTAGAGCAGCCGGGCGAGCAAGACATCGAAATGGCCGAGATAGCCGACGAGCACGGCGTCGTAGCGCGACCGGTCCGCGAAGCGCCGCCGGGCCAGCCGGGTCCAGCTTCCCGCGAGCCTCAGCACCAGCCGGTACGCGAGCCAGGGCCTGCGCAGCATCGCCACCCGCTGCGCGGTGTCGAGGCCGAGCGGCTCGTTGAACTCGACGACCTCATCGCCCCGGGCACGCAGTCCCTCGAGAATGATGCCGGCGCGAGGGTGGGAGCGAAGGTCGTACGTGCCGAAACCGAGGACGCGCAGAAGGGCTCCTCAAGGCGGCTGCCAGTGTCGAGTTCACGTTACTATTCGGGCCTCGTGACTGACGCCAGCGCCGTGACCGAGCCGGCTCGCGGCGACCGTCGGCGCACCGTGATCGGCGTCGCTTTCATCGCCCTGATCGTCGTGGCGGCCGGGCTCGCGATCTACCACCAGCGGCATTCCTTCATCGACGCGCTGGACAAGATCGGTGCCGGCGCCATGATCGGCAGCTTCGCCGTCGCCCTGGTCGGCGTGGGCTTGACGTTCTTCATCTGGCGGGAAGTGCTGGAGGGGCTGCACGTCGACATGCCATGGAGGGTGGGAGCGCGCGCGTTCTTCACCAGCCAGCTCGGCAAGTACCTGCCCGGCTCGGTGTGGCCGGTCCTGGTGCAGATGGAGGCCGGGAAGGCGCGGGGCGCGTCGCGGCGCACCATGCTCGCCGCGAACCTCATCACCATCGTGCTCAGCTGCGCGGTCGGGCTGATCCTCGCGTCAGCGCTGCTGCCGATCTCCGACACCCACGCGCTCTCGCACTACTGGTGGCTGCTGCTGGTGCTGCCGTTCCTGATCGCCCTGCTGCACCCCCGCGCGCTGCCCTGGGTGCTCGATCGGGTCTTCGCGCTGATGCACCGCCCGGCGCTGGACGAGCGGCTCCCGGTCCGCAGCACCGTCCGGGCGGCCGGTTGGTCGGTCGGATCATTCGTCTTCCAGGGCCTGCACATCGCGATCCTGGCGCTGACGCTCGGCGGCGGGGGCTTCTCGACGGTGCTGCTGTGCATCGGCGGGATGTCTCTCGCAGTCTCAGCCGGCGTGCTTTTCATCCCCGCTCCGGCCGGGGCCGGCGTGCGCGACGTGATCCTCACGCTCGTCCTTCGCGCAACGCTCAGCGGCGGGCAGGCGCTCGCGGTGGTCGTCGCGTCACGTGCATTGCTGATCGTCGCTGATCTCTTCCTCGCCGCGCTGGCCGCCACGACCTTGCGCCGCCAGAACTAGCTCCCGCGCGAGCGCACGACGAGGTCGCCGATGAGCGCCAGCACGGCGATCTGGAATCCGACCACCAGCAGCAGGAGCGATGAGGTGGTGACGTGCCAGTCGTAGCGGATCAGGTCGGTGATCAGCTTGATGACCCCAAGCCCCATGATCCAGAGCGCGAACGGCATCAGGACCTTGAGCGGGTTGAAGTACATGACCATCCGCAGCACCTGAAGGATGTAGCGGTAGGCATCGCGGAACGGGTGGAACTTGCTGACTCCCGCGCGCTTCGCGTAATCGATCGGCAGGTACTCGACGGCGTGCTGGTTGGACAGGAACGCCATCGTGATGGTGGTGACGCAGCTGAACCCCGGCGGCAGCAGGCGCAGGTACGGCAGTGACACGTCGCGGCGGAAGGCCCGAAGGCCGGAGTTGAGGTCGGGAATCTGGACGGACGCGAGCGAGCTGGCGATCTTGCGGATGACCCACTTCGCCGGCACCCGGGCCCACTTGTGGGTGCCCTCCTCGGACGTGCGCGCACCGACCACCTGATCGACATCCGGGTTGTCATCCAGATAGCGGACGAATTCGGGGATCCGCTCATTCGGGTAGGTCATGTCGGCGTCGGTCCAGACGACGATCTCGCCGCGCGCCTCGGTGGTGCCGATCCGACGTGCGGTCCCGGAGCCGCCGTTGCGCCGGAACGGCATCAGGCGCATGGCGGGAAAGTGGCCGGCGGCCTGGCGCAGCACGGCAAGCGTGGCGTCGGTGGACTTGTCGTCGATCACGAGGAGCTCGTACGTGTAGCCACTGGCGATCATGGCGGCGTCGATGCGCTCGAGCTCTTCGAGCACGTGATCCTGCTCGTTGTGGCAGGGCAGCACGACGGTGACGTAGGGAGCGTCAGGCTTCGCCGGCTGCGGCTCGTCGCCCGGGCTCGGGGACTCCTCGTGGATGGAGACGACGCTCACGCTCATGAGGTCCTGGTCATGATCGAGATCTCCTGTGGTGGTCGCACCGCCTGAGCCTCCGCGTCCGACCTTCGCGGGAGCACCGGTGCCGCACCATGGTTTCACGGCTGGCCGCCGACTTTACTCTGGCGCGCGGGGGCATCCGGAAATCACGAGCCCGCCGTGATAGGCACGGCGACATGCGTTCCCTCGCCGGTCAGATCCGCGAGTACGGGCGGGTGGTGCGCGAGATGCGTCCCGCCCAGGAGACCTCGGCGCGCGCCTTCGTCGGCGGCCTGCGCTATCCCGTACGCCACCACCAGCCCATCTGGATCGGAAGCCGCACGGTGCTGGACGGCAGCGAGCGGATCACCTTCAGCGAGAACGGGGCCCTGCGGGTGGGGCTCGGCCCGTTCGGCCTGACGAGCGAGTTCGACACGTCGGTGATCCGGGTGCGCCCCGGGGCGACCCTGCACTGTGACGGGGTCGTCTCGCTGCAGCGCGGGGTGCGCATCGTGGTCGACGGCGGGACGCTGACCATCGGTCACGCCACGAACGTCAACGGCCTCACCAAGATCCTGGTGGCCACCGAGGTCAGCATCGGCGCCGATTGCACGCTGTCCTGGGACGTCCAGATCCTCGACAACGACTTCCACACGATCACCGTGGGCGGCAAGACCGGCCCGATGAGCGCCCCGGTGAAGATCGGCAACCGGGTCTGGATCGGGACCCGTGCGGTGGTTCTCAAGGGGGTCACGATCGGCGACGGCGCGGTGGTCGCGGCGGGCGCCGTCGTCACCGAGGACGTTGCGCCTCAGGCGATCGTCGGCGGGATCCCGGCGCGCCAGATCGGCGTCGCCGACAGCTGGGCGTGAACGCTGCTCGGGACTGCGGAAGGCCGGACCAGTCAGACGGAGAGGACAGCCAGGGACACACCGGTGACCGGGATGACCTTGGAGAGGTCGTCGGGGTCCGACGTCACGATCCCGTCCCCGCGCCGGGCCGCTCCCTCGACCACCAGTCGTTCAGCACGCCAGAAGGTCTACATTATGGTGTGTGCCACAAGCTAGAATGTCTACATTCTGGAGCCCTCTCATCGTAGGCTGGCTACATGGCGACGAAACTGGGCCAGTCGGCAGCAGAGCTGGCACGGATGAATCCTTGGTGGCGGGACGCCTCGTGGCAGGACCGGGACACAGACCTGCGGCCGGTGCGCGAGAGCGAGCTGAACTACCGGCCCGCGGTTCTCGCGGATCTTCAGCCGGGCGGTCTGTACCTGCTGCGAGGGCCAAGGCGGGTCGGCAAGACGGTGGCCGTCAAACAGACCATCGCCGACCTCATTGCGTCGGGTGTACCCCCGCAGCACCTCATCCGGGTCGCCGCGGACGGCTGGGCGGCCAGCGACATCCGGACCGTGGTTTCGCATGTCGCGCTGCCACCCTTGGCCACGGGCGCGGCCAGGTGGTGGTTTCTTGACGAAGTGACAGCCGTAACCGGGGACTGGGCGACACAGGTCAAGTGGCTGCGGGACAACGACCCGGATTTCGCATCGGCGACCGTCGTGTTGACCGGCTCCAGCGCTCCCGGGCTCACGGCGGCATCCGGCGTGCTCGCCGGTCGACGCGGGCGGGTAAGCAACGCTGACCGGACGCTGATGCCGATGGGGTTTCGCACCTTTGTCGCCAGCTTCCTTCCCGAAGCGGGCGCACAGCTTCCCCGGCTCGGGATCAGTGAGCTCCACACCCGGCAGGCGGCGACTGCCTACCGGTCATCGGTTGTGTGGCTTGACGAGCTCGTCCGCTTGTGGGAGCTGTACCTGCGCTACGGAGGGTTCGCCGCCTCGGTGGCCGCAGCAGTCGCCGGGCAGCCGGTCCCGGACTGGTTTACCGACGCCATGTTCGCTGTCATCCACGCCGACGCGTTCGCGGCCAGCCACCTGGCAGAAACCCAGACCAGTGCGCTCATCGACCGGGTGTGGGCCTCCACGTCGACGCCGATCAACCTGACCAACGTCGGCTCGGACGTGGGCGTCGACAAGGACGTGGTGAGCCGGCACGTGGGCTACCTGCGGGACGCCTACCTCCTGTGGGCATGCCCCCAGCTCGACAAGCCCTGGCTGCCGAACGACAGGGCGCAGGACAAGCTGTACCCCATCGACCCGCTGGTGGGTCGCCTCGCACATCTTCGCAACCCCGCCCGGCCAGATCTGGATCCGACCGTGCTGTCCGAAGCCCAGACCGGGATGGCTTTACGCCGGGCAGCACACGCCGCCGGGCGCGCCTGGACGGCCGACACAGACCTTTTCCACGTCCGCACACCGAGCCGCAAGGAGATTGACTTCGTCGGCGAAGCGCTCGCCGGGGCCGCCGTGGAGGGCAAGTACGTCGAGACCGGCAAATGGGCCCGTGAGGCTGCGACGGTCAACGCGTCCGGCTTCCTCGGCATCCTCACGACCCGCAACGTGCTGGACTGCACGGCGGACAAGGCGGCTTGGGCGGTGCCGGCCGCCGTGCTCGCGGCACTCGTCGACGTGTGAGCGACCCTCATCGCCCAATGGGCGCAAACGGTCACCCATGGCGGGCAAGTATTGGAGAGGGTCTGCTCTGCGAAAGGCAGCACCGCGTTCAGTAGTCCGTCCAAGTCGTCCTGGGCCTGTGGTGACGCCGAGTCTCGCCAGAAGCCATGCTCATATCGTGCTCCGTTCGGATCCCCGCACAGTCGCCGGTCACACGCGGTGGGCCTCTGGTGCGGACCTAACCCGCTATCGGCTGCCGGGCGGTCCGCCTGCGGGTCCATCCGCCACCTACCCGCCTCACCTGGCTCCCCCTGGGCGCTTTGCCCCAGCTCGTCAAGGTTCTCTTAACCCGATCTATCAGGCTTGTTAGCCGTGCTCAGGCCGCGGCGACCCCGAGCGACTTGCGGAAGTACTCGACCGTGTGGCCGAGTCCCTCCTCGAGCGGGACCTTGGGAGCCCAGCCCAGCACGTCACGAGCCTGATCGATGATGGGCCGGCGCTGGGTCGGGTCGTCCTGGGGCAGCGGATGGAACGCCAGCTCGCTAGCGGCGCCGGTCGCCGCCAGCACCTTCTGGGCCAGCTCTGACATGGTGAACTCCGCCGGATTGCCGAGATTGATCGGGCCGGTGACCTCGTGGGGGGTGTCCATCAGCCGGATCAGCCCGTCGACGAGGTCGTCGATGAAGCAGAACGAGCGGGTCTGGGAACCGTCGCCGAAGATCGTGATCGGCTCGCCCCGAAGCGCCGAGACGATGAAGTTCGACACCACCCGGCCGTCGTCGGGGCGCATGCGCGGCCCGTAGGTGTTGAAGATCCGCGCCACTTTGATCGGCAGATCGTGCTGGCGCCGGTAGTCGAAGAACAGCGTCTCCGCACAGCGCTTTCCCTCGTCGTAGCAGGAGCGGGGGCCGATCGGGTTGACGTTTCCCCAGTAGCTCTCAGGCTGCGGATGCACCTGCGGGTCTCCGTAGACCTCCGAGGTCGACGCGAGCAGTATCCGGGCTTTTGTCCGCTTGGCGAGGCCCAGCATGTTGATCGAACCCACGACGGAGGTCTTGGTGGTCTGCACCGGGTCGCGCTGGTAGAAGACCGGCGACGCCGGGCAGGCGAGGTGATAGATCTCATCGACCTCGACGTAGAGCGGAAACGTGATGTCGTGGCGCAGCAGCTCGAGGCGCGGATCCGTGAGCACGTGCGCGAGATTCTGGCGGCGTCCCGAATAGAAATTGTCGACGACGAGGACCTCGTGACCGCCGGCGAGCAGCCGGGTGACCAGATGTGAGCCGATGAACCCGAACCCGCCGGTCACCAGGATCCTGCGCTCCGCCATGCGTCTCCCAAATGTTCGGTGCGTGTAGACCTGATGGGCCCGCTACCTGACGCGGGCCAACCCCGCTCGAAGCCTTCCACATCGGGCCACGACGAACCCCTTGACAGCCCGCGGCGGACCCGGCGAGCCACCCCTGAAGGGTCCCCTCCCGGGGTTACCCTTCAAGCCGTGAAGCTCTCGATCCTGATGCCGGTCTTCAACGAGGTCGCCGTCCTGGAAGCCGCCGTCAAGCGGGTCCTCGACGTGCCGTACCCCGTCGAGACCGAGTTGATCATCGTGGACGACGGGAGCACCGACGGCACCCGGAGTCTTTACGACGCGTGGGCCGACGATCCTCGGGTCCGCGTCCACCTGAAGGAGAGCAACGGCGGCAAGGGCTCCGCCATCCGCAAAGCCGCCGAATTGGCCGACGGCGATTACGTGATCATCTGCGACGCCGACCTCGAGTACTCGCCGGAGGAGATCCCGTCGTTGCTGGCACCGGTGCTCAACGGGGCTGCGACGGTCGTCTACGGCACCCGCACCTTCGGCAGCCACAACTCCTACTCGTATTTGTACGTCCTCGGAAACCGCGCTGTCACCACCGTCGCCAATGTGCTTTTCAACTGCTACATCAGCGATCTCGAGACCTGCTTCAAGCTCTTGCCCCTCGAGCTGTACCGCTCGCTCGACGTCGTCGCCGCGGGCTTCGGGATGGAAGCGGAGATCACCGGCAAGCTGCTCGGCCGCGGCATCCGCCCGTACGAGGTGCCCATCACGTACAACGCGCGCACCCGGGAAGAGGGCAAGAAGCTCACCTGGCGCGACGGCGTGGAAGCCGTGGTGATCCTGGCTCGTCAGCGCCTGGCCGCCCGCAAGGGATAGCGCGATGGCCTCGGCGCTCGACACCGAATCGAGCGCGCCTGAGCTCCGACCTCGCCATCGGCAGCGGCTCACGGCGCGGCGCCTGCCCGTTGCGGCGATCGACGCGTTCCTTGCGGCAATTCTCGCGCTCGCCACGCTTTTCGTGCACAGCATCCATTACCTCCTGAGCCAGACCTTCTGGCTGGACGAGGCGTGGGTCGCGGTCTCCACCCGGGTGCCGCTGCGCCAGGTGCCCCACGTGACATCGGTGACCCCGCTCGGATGGACACTGCTGCTGCGTGGTTCGCGATTTGGCGGTCAGCAGGATTTACGCCTGCTGCCGCTGGTGTTTTCGGTGCTGTCGGTGGCGGTCGCGTATCTCATCGGGCGCAGCCTGCCGTTGGGTGGGCTGTGGTGGCGGCGGGTGGTCGGCACGCTCACCGCGCTCGCGGTGCTGCTCGCCCCGTCGTCCCTGGCGCGCAACGACCTGAAGCCTTATACCGCCGATGCTTTCGTGACCCTGTGCGTCCTCTTGCTCGTCGGCCTGCTCGAGGCGGAGTGGAACCGCAAGCGACTCGCGGTGCTCGCCGGCGCGTGCGTCGTCGGCTTCACCATCAGCACGGTCGCGCCATTCGTGACGGCGGCGACGTTCGGTTCGCTGCTCGTCGTGGCACTGGTGCGGCGCAACTGGCGCCGGCTCCTGGAAGTGGCCGTCGCCGGGTTCGCCACGGCGATCGTGCTCGGCGGCATCTACGTGCTCGCCTACCAGTCGCATGTGCAGAAGAACCTCACCCAGTTCTGGAAGGACTTCTACCCGCCGATCAGCAAGGGCCTCGGGCCCACGCTGCATTACCTGCATTTCCGCGGCAACGAGATGGCGTCCTATCTCGGCATGGGACCGCTGCTCGTGGGGCTGATCCTGGTGGTGGCCGGCGTGGTCACCATCGCGCGCTCCGGCCGTCCCTCGCTGGCGTTTGCGACACCGATCCTGCTGCTGGAAATGATGGTTGCGGGGGCGGCGAAGAAGTACCCGCTCTTCGACCAGCGCACGTCCTACTTCATGACCGTCTGCTTCGCAGTGTTTGCTGCGGTCGGCGTCGCGGGGCTCTGCTCGCTGCTGGTGCGCACGCATGTGCGGCGCAACGTCGTCGCCGGTGTGACCGTCGCGGCGGTCGCAGCCGCGGCGTTCGTCGTGAACGTGCGTCACGACATCCGCGAGCGCAGCATCATCGTCGAGAACATCCGGGCATCCACCGA
>DATAZK010000159.1:0-56743 GCA_036272075.1 Frankiaceae bacterium | reverse complement strand
CTGCACGAGGACGGCGCCGGGAGTCGTGTACGTCGGACGTGGCCGGATGCGTGCGCGCGTGGCCGCGCATCTGGCCAACGCAGCTGCCTCCGTTTCCGCTACGGCCGAAAACTCGCCCAGTTCCGGCCGACCGCGGTGTCGGTCTTTCACGGCTCCTGCGGGTGTGTGCGGACAGACCATCACGTGGTGGAACTACTCCGATACGTACCCCGGCACGGAAACGGACACGCCGTCGAAGACCGCCCGGTCGTTCGCCGGGAATGATGAGTTTCTCGCCTACCGGATGGCACATCGGCAACTGCATCTGCTTCGTTGGTGGCACGTCGACTTGGACGTCAACCAAGAATGCGACCTTCAGCTTCGCCACCCCCCAGCCTGAGGACGCGACTGGGGTGCGCGTGGCGCTGCTTATGCCAGAGGGTCCAGGCCGGGGATCGGCTGCAATCTACGTCGACAACAAGTACTACAAGACGATCAGCACCTACCACTCAGGCAGCAACGTGAACGGAGTCATCAACTACCAATTCCTACTTTCTGGCAAGAACATCCACGTCGTCAAGGTCGTGAATTTAGCCACCGCCGGTCATCCGCGGATCGACGTCGACGCTGTTATCAATTGACGCAGCTCGGCATCCAGAAGCGCTGTGGCCGTGAGGATCGTCAGCTGCCAAGAGACCCCGCAGCAGCACGCCACATGGCGGCATAGGCCACCACGCCCCAAATATTTAGCACCCGAGTCCTGGACCGATTCCGTCTAGCGTCGCAACATCCAGCGACCGTCGGCACTGTCTGTCGAATCGTGACCGGGTGGGAACCACGTGCGTAACGCTGTTACGTACTGGCGCCACACGGGAGCTGGCGTCCAGCTTCTGGTCGTCCGCCCTGTCTCCGGCAAACGGCTCGTAGCGCGGTCCCTCGTCCGGACTCGAAGGTCTCGGCACCTCGGTGGCTGGCTGCGAGGGCGTAGCGCGGCTCACTGCCAACATGACCAGCTTGACGTCGGCATCCGGGTGAAAGTGCCCTCCGAGGGGCACGAGAAGCCGACAATTAGGGCCACCTGCGGTAAGACGCTGGCCTCGAAGCACTGTCTGAGCTGGGCATTTACCGGAGCGGGCGACCGGGATCGAACCGGCATGGCCAGCTTGGAAGGCTGGGGCTCTGCCATTGAGCTACGCCCGCGAGACGGCGCGAGAACAAGATCGTTTTCGTGCGACTCGGCTCTGAAGATACCTGGCCCATCCGTTCGGCGGGCCGTCAGCGGTGCGAACGCTTTTCGCGGCGCCAGAGGTAGTCCTCCAGGCGGCGCGTCGCGATCTGCCAGCCGTCCGCCGTCCGGATGAGCTCGTCGTGATAGATCGCGACGACGCGCAGCAGGTCGAACTCCTGGTGCTCGACCTGCAGGAGCGCGTCCAGGTAGGACGTCGCCGAGGCTGCGTCGCCGTCGACCGTCACCTGGTGGTTGGTGATCCGGTGCATCGTCGGCCCGACCTCGCGGTGGGTGAGGTCGAGCCATTCGACGAACGGAGGCCGCGACGTCCAGGCACCCGAGCGTCCGTAGTCGGCATGGCAGTCCGGGGTGAAGCAGGCGCTGACCAGGTCCCAATCGCGGCGGTCGACCCCGAAGGCGTAACGGTCGATGACGTCGCGGATGGCGACCGAGTCCTGCCACAGCTGTTCTTGCACGAGGGTCAGTGTGGCATCAGCGCCTACCCGAAGACCTTGACGCGTTCGCGCGGCGGACGCCGTTCAGGGCTGACCCAGCGCCCGTAACCGCCACGCATCGGTCACCAATTCGCGTAGCCGCCGCACGCCGACCCGTTCGAGGCGGACCATCACCAGCGGAAACCCGCCGTATCCGGGCACCGTGAAGAACAGGTCGGGTTCACCCAGCAGGAGCGCCTGCTTCTCGGCCTCGTCGCCGACGTAAAGCACCGCGATGTCGGTGCGGATGGTGCGCCGCTGGCCGGGTACGCGTTCCGGATACGACCAGATGAACCCCCTGCCGCTGACGCGGAAGTCGAAGCCGTCACTGGGGATTTCCTCAACGTTTGCAAGGGAAAGCGCGATGCGCCGCACCGCACCGGCGTCCGCCATCACCAGCTCTCCTTCTCCGGTCGTGATGACGGTCAGGCTAGTGCTCCGCCGCCCCATGCTGGGGCCGCCCCCATCGCTCGTGGAGAATGACCCGACCCGAGCCAAGGGAGGCGCAGTGCTGCGAGACATCCGGGAGCTCACCGCTGATCAGGCGGCCTACTCAGCGGAGTTGCGACGCCGGTGGGGCGGCCTGCTCAGCTACCGCTACATCGGACGCGAGTTCGCCTCGATGGACCGCAACTGCGACGACACCGTGACGTTGCGGCACGACATGCGCAACACCACGGGCGGGCTGCTCTTCGCCGTGCTCGGGATCTCCTCGCCGGAGGGCGGCGGCATGACCGACCTCACCGCCGTCCCGAACCCCGTCATCCACTCCACGCAGATCCTCGATCCGGGCCATGACGTCAAGCGCATCGAGGTGCTGTCCGAGACATTGAAGGTCGGCCGGCAGATGAGCTACAGCCGGTCGCTGATCGTCGACGCCGACGATCACAGCCGGGTGCTGGCGCTGACCGAAGGCCAAGGCGTCGTCATCGGCGTGCCGCCCGAAGGCCTGGAACTGATGGATACCCAATCCATCGACGTCGTCGACTCGCCCGACCTGCCGCCGCTCTGGCAGGTGTTCGGTGCCGGCCGCCGGGACGACGGGCACTGGGCGCTGCCCGAGCTCGCGGTGGAGCTGGCGTCACCCGATGCAGCGCTGCACATCGGTCCGCAGTTCATCCTGCTGGAGACGGCGGCGCTCGATCTCGCGTCGAGTATCGCCGGCACCGATCAGTTGCAGGGCGTCTCCTCGCACGTGATGTTCATGGCCCGCGGCAAGGACGGCCCTTTCCGCGCGGAGGGTGAGGCATCGGCCGGCAAGGACGGCACCGTCGGGGCTCGCCTGACGCTCATCGACGAGGGTGCGAGCGAGCGGGTCATCAGCACCGGCTCCTACGCCTTCCGGGTCGTCGGCTAGTGGAGCTCTGGGAGCTCGTCGCCCGCGAGCGCATCCGTGACTCGATCGCGCTCTACAACTGGTCGGGCGATGCGTACCGGCTCGAGGACCTCACCCACGCTTTCGCGGAGGACGGGGAGCTCGAAGTCCGCGGTGAGGCGCCCTACAAAGGACGCGCGGCCATCATGGAATTCCTCGGTGGCATAAGGGGTTCCGGCTCGGGCGAGGAGGCGCGGGCGGCGCTGAAAGCCGCGGCGGCTGCGTCAGGGATCAAGCGGATCGTCCGGCACAACATCGCCAACATCCGATTCCTGGAACTCACGCCCCAGCAAGCCAAAGTCGCTTGCTACTTCACGGTTTTCACCGAGATCGGGCTCGACCATTACGGCCGCTACCGCGACACTTTCGTGCCGGCGGGGGAGCAGTGGCTGATCCGCCACCGCTTCGTCTCCACTGACTGGCGCGCCCCGGATTCGACGATGGCGGCGCCGTCCTCGGTCAGCTGAAGCGAACGACTTGTGGCTTGCTGGAGGACTTGACCCCGGCCGGCAGGTCAGCCAACGCAGCGGCGCGCTCGGCCCACCAGAGCAGCCCCGCTTCGCGACTGTCGGACTCGGCGCGTGAGCGATGGACTTCGCCCGCCTCGGCGTCGCCGAGCCGATTCGCCAGCTGGGCGAGGTAGAAGTCGACCGGACCGAGGACGAGTGAATTTCCCCCCACGGCGAACCAGCCTGAGTAGGGGAGCAGCTGCTCATAGCACCAGTGCATACGCGCCGGGTGACCCGCCGCAACAGCGGCCTGCGCAGCAGCTGCCAGCAGCGTCAGCTCCGACCAATCATGAAGGACTGCAGGCGTTTCGGTATCGATGAGTGCCCGGGCCTCGGCTACGCGGCCCGACTCGGCGAGCGCCCACACCCGTAGCCAATGCGCGAACATCGGGCTGGCGTCGGCCAGTGAATCCAGCCGCTCGGTGACGGCATTCCACCGTCCGCGCGTGGCGTTCAGCAGGGCCCGGACCACCTCGCCGAGTGGGTCAGGTCCGAAGCGCCCGAGTGTGCGCTGCTCGGCCTCCGCCTCCCCGTACGCCTTGGAGGCCTCCTCGAGACGCCCGTCTGCCTGCAACCGCATCGCCTGCCACACATGATGGATCGCGGCTCCTGGCCGGAGCGAGAGCCGGCGCAGCAGTGGCTCGCTCGCAGCCGCTTCGGCGTCGGCGCCGCGGATGTCGAACAGCTGCATCCGGTACATGGCGCAGACCTCGTGGCCGACCAGTTCGTACGCGGGCAGACCCTCCTGCGCCCCGAGCTCTATCAGCTCCTGCGCTACAGCCACCACCTCGGCGGCGAAACGTGGCTGGTTGACAGCGTGATAGCGGTGCGTCAGCGCGCCCGCGAGCAACTGGGGATCGCCGAGTCGGCGGGCCATCCCGACCGCTTCGGCGCTGAGTGTGTCGCAGCGTGGATCGTCGCAACCGTCGTACAACTCCACCGCGAGCGCGCCGAGCAGCCGGCAGCGCAGCTCGGAGTCCTGGCCCGGCAATCCGGCGAGCGCACGCTCGGTGCGCTGGGCGAGATCGAGATCGACGTCGGGGTTGCTCTGCAGCGTCCAGACGGCCGGGGCGTCCAAGGCCACGAGAGCCCGCAGCGCAAGCTCCGTGTCGTCGGTCAGGTCGGCTGCGTGGATGGCTGCCGCGCGAGTCTCCCGGGCGGCTATCCACTCGCCGGCGTCGAGCTGCACGCGTACCAGTTCGAGCTGCACGCCAACGATGGCGACCCAGTCCGGCTCGGGCTCAGCATGCTGCAATTCAAGGGTCTTCGTGAACCAGACTGCCGCATCGTCGAACGCCAGCCGTTGCCGCGCCGAAACGGCTGCGGCATAAGCAAAATGACCGGCCCGCCGGCTCTGCGAAGGGCCTGCCGCAAGTGCGTGATGCGCGATCGCGGCGGGATCGCTGCCGAGGGCCTCCAGTGCCTGCGCCGCGCGGGCATGCACCCGCGTGCGCCGCATCGGCAGCAGGCCCGACTCGAGCGTCTCCCTTACGAGGTCGTGCGCGAAGCGCAGCCGGCCCAGCCCGCTCTCGACCACGACGCCATGGACCGTGGCGAGGTCGAGCCGGTCCAGCACCTGGTCTTCGGGCTCGAAGGTGACAGCCGCGAGCAGTTCGGGGTCGACGTCGCGGCCGAGGACCGCAGCGGTCGACAGCAGCTCGCGGGTCGCCCCGGGAAGCCGGCTGAGCCGGCGCTGCAGGACATCGCGGAGGGTGGGCGCGACCCCGGAGAGGAGCGACTCCGCGCCGCCCGAAGTGCCGGCGAGCTTGACGCTCTCCTGCAGCAGAAAGGGATTGCCCGCCGTTCGGGCAGCCAGTTGCGCGACTTGAGCGCGGTCGAGCGTCAGACCCAGAGAGGCCGACAGCTCAGCAATGGCCTCGCCGTCGAGGCCGCTGAGCGACAGCCGGAGTGCACCCTCGCGGGCCAGCCGGCCCAGCGCGTCGTCAACGAACGGGCTGCCTTCCCCGGAACGCAGCGTCGCGATGATGAGGATGCGCCCGCCGCGGCGCAGCGAGATCAGGTCGAGCAGCAGGCGAAGTGAGGCCGGGTCGGCCCACTGCAGATCGTCCAGGACGATGAGGAGCGGCTCTTTCGCCGTCGCAAGGGCGAGATGGCGCGCAACGGCGTCGTGCTGCCGGAACCGTGCCTCGGCGCCGTCCGACGATCCGGCGGCCGGCGAGGATTCCATGCCCAGCAGGTTCGCCAGCCGTCCGGCAATGTCGGGCGCGGCAGGAAAGGCGCTCACCAGCGGCCCGAGTACCTGCTGCCACGGCCAAAGCGCGGGAACCCCCTCGGCCTCCGGGCACCGTCCCCAGGCGATCCGCCAGCCTCCGGCGTGCAGACGCTCGCTGACGGCATCCGCGAGGAACGTCTTGCCGATGCCCGACTCGCCGGAGATGACGGCCACCCGAACCCCGCCCGAGAGCGCTTCACCCGCGACCGCCAGCAACGCCTGCAGCGGCGCAGCCCGTCCGATAGGTGCTCCTGCCGGCGTCGTGCTGAGAGCAGGCTCGGGCTCGCGCTGGAGCGGGATCACCGTGGCGACGTCGACCCCGGCGCTCGACGCGGCCAAGCGAGCTTGCTGAGCTAGCAGCCGCAGCGTGCTCAGCCGGGCGGCCTCGGGCGCAGCCCACGTCTGGTCGGCGAACTCGGCGTACGCGTCGCCGCGCCACAGTGCCAGGCCGGCATCGAGCGCTACGCATGCCGCCTGAGGGTGTCCTTCGGCCAGTAACCGGCTTCCTTCGTTGACGAGCCGCTCGAAGGCGACGGCGTCGACCGCTTCGTCACCGACCCGCAGCGCGTAGCCGGGCGCCGAACTGACAAGGAGGCGAGCCGGAGCCCGGGGAGCACGGTCGGGCTCGATGGTCCGTCGCAAATTCGACACGATGGCCTGCAGTGACCCCAGCGCCCGGGGCGGGGGCTCGCCGTTCCACAGGTCGTCGAGCAGGCGGTCGACCGGGACGACCTCGCCCCCCGCGACCAGCAGCCGGGCCAGGACGGAGCGCTGACGCGGGCCGCCCAGCTCGAGTGGCCCGGATGCCCCCGCGGCCGCGAGCGGCCCCAGCACCAGGAACTTCACAGCCGCACCTCCCCGTGACCGATTCTGAACGGCCACCGGCGCCGGCTGGCTCAAGTTTGGGCAACGCCCGCACAAAGTTGGATCCGAGGCGTCGGCAAGGCGCATCTGTGCTGGCAGAGGAGGGTGGGCGATCAGCACCATAGGATCGGGGCCACGCCGCGGGGCGTAGCGTAGTGGCTAGCGCGCCTGCTTTGGGAGCAGGAGATCGGGAGTTCGAATCTCCCCGCCCCGACTGTTTGCTGTCGCTACGTGAATCCCTCTGATCCCACTGCTATGGAGAGCTGCGCCGCTGTGAAGGCCACCAAAGAAGCCCTGAGCCCCACCCGAGTCAAGGTCACGATCGAGGTCCCGTTCGAGGAGCTCTCCGAAGACCTCGCGTCGGCCTACAAGCGGATCAGCCGCCAGATCAAGGTGCCGGGCTTTCGTCCGGGCAAGGTCCCGGCGCGCATCGTCGACCAGCGGATCGGACGTGGCTACGTCCTGAACGAGGCCCTGCCGGGTGCGCTCGACCGCTTCTACGGCCAGGCCCTGGAGCAGGAAAAGATCGAGGCCATCTCCTCTCCCGAGGATGTCGATGTCAAGGAGTTCAACGACGGCGAGCAGCTCGTCTTCACCGCCGAGGTCGACGTGCGTCCCGAAGTCACGCTGCCTGACCTCGAGGGCATCGAGATCACGGTCGACGACATCACGGTCACCGACGAAGACATCGACGAGCAGCTTTCCAGCCTGCGCGACCGCTTCGCCACGCTGCAGCCGGTCGAGCGGCCCGTCGCCGACGGCGATTACCTCACCATCGACCTGTCGGCCAGCATCGACGGCGAGCTCGTCCCCGACTCCGAATCGAAGGGGATGTCCTACCTCGTCGGCTCGGAAAACCTGATCCCCGGCATGGACGAGGCGGTGCTCGGCGCCGCCGAGGGCGACGAGCGCACCTTCCCGACCGAGCTGAAGATGGGCGATTTCGCCGGTCAGACGGCTGACGTCGCGGTCAAGGTGATCAGCGTCAAGGAGAAGGAGCTTCCCGAGCTCGACGACGAATTCGCCACCACGGCGAGCGAGTTCGACACCCTCGACGAGCTGAAGGCCGATCTTCGCGAGCGCCTCGCTCGGGTGCGGCGCTACGAGCAGGGTGCGCAGGCCCGCGACAAGCTGATCGACAAGCTGAACGAGCTCGTCGACGTGCCGCTGCCGGAGTCGGCGGTCAAGGCCGAGGTCGACGCCCGCGAGCACAACCTGAGCCACCAGCTCGAACGCGTCGGCGTCAATCGCGAGATCTACCTCGAGACCGAGGGCAAGACCGAGGAGGAGTACGCGGCCGAGCTCCGGGAGACGTCCGAGAAGGCCGTGAAGTCCCAGCTCGTGCTCGACGCGCTCGCCGAAAAGGAAGAGCTGACCGTCGAGCAGGAGGAGCTCACCGAGCACCTCGTGCGCCGCGCCCAGCAGTCCGGCGTCGCCCCGCAGGAGTTCGCCAACCAGATCGTGCAGAGCGGGCAGATCGGGGTCATCTTCTCCGAGGTGCGCCGCGGCAAGGCGCTCGCGCAGCTGCTCGAAAGGGTCAAGATCACCGACGAGTCGGGCAACGTCGTCGACCTCTCGGTGCTCGATGAGGATGAAGCCGCCGATGCTGCTGAGGATGACGAGCGCGACGAGGCCGAGCAGATCGCTGCCGAGAACCCCGCCGAGACTGATGACGACGCTGATGACGACGGCGACGACGAGGACCCGGAGCACCCGCACGAGCACGCCCGCGAGGAGCAGTACGAGCCTGAGGTGGCGGAGTAACGACCTCGCGTAAGACCCGGAGCGTGCTCCACCGCGCGCTCAGTCTTACGCGGCGGGCTGATCCATCCGCCTACGGCGCTCCGTCGCTCATCCGCCTACGGCGCTCCGTCACTCATCCGCCTACGGCGCTCCGTCACTCATCCGCCTACGGCGCTCCGCCACTCATCCGCCTACGGCGAAAAGCGCTACTGCACGGCACCGCGAGGGCCGAAGGCGTGGTTAGGGTCATCGAAAGGTGATCGCACCAAGCACCCGGCCTGACCGGGTCCGACCCGAAGGAGCGGCATGAGCGAGCTCGTGGTGCCCACCCTGAACCTTCCCGCGACTCCAAGCCTCCGTGGCCCTGGCCCGGGCGCTCCGACCCTGGATGACCGTGTCTATGACCGGCTCCTGCGTGAGCGCATCATCTTCCTCGGCAGCGTCGTGGAAGACACCATTGCTAACGCGATCTGCGCGCAGCTGCTGCTGCTGGCCGCCGAGGACGAGAGCCGGGACATCTCGCTCTACATCAACTCGCCCGGCGGTTCCGTCACGGCGGGCATGGCCATCTACGACACGATGGAGTTCATCCCCAACGACGTCTCCACCGTCGCCATCGGGCTCGCGGCGAGCATGGGCCAGTTCCTGCTCTGCGCCGGGACCAAGGGCAAGCGTTACGCCACCCCGCACGCGCGGATCATGATGCACCAGCCGTCGGGCGGCATCGGCGGTACGGCGGCCGATATCGCCATCCAGGCCGAGCAGATGATCCACACCCGGCGAGTGCTGCAGGACCGCATCGCGTTCCACACGGGACAGACGATCGACCGCATCGAAGAGGATTCCGACCGCGACCGCTGGTTCACAGCGGACGAAGCGGCGGAGTATGGCTTCATAGACCGCGTTGTGGCCAAGGCGGCTCAGGTGCCCAGCGCCGGCCCGGTCAGTTAAGAGGAGACGCAGATGAGTGAGCTCAAGCTACCGATCACGGCCGCCGAGGCGATGCAGGCTCAGACCGCCCGGTACGTCCTGCCCAACATCATCGAGCGCACCAGCCGCGGTGAGTACGGCATGGACCCGTACTCCAAGCTGCTGAAGGAGCGCATCGTCTTCCTCGGCGTCCAGATCGACGACGTCTCGGCGAACGACGTGATGGCGCAGCTGCTCTACCTGGAGTCCGAGGACCCCGACCGCGACATCAACATCTACATCAACTCGCCCGGCGGCTCGTTCACGGCGCTGACGGCGATCTACGACACGATGCAGTACATCCGGCCTGACATCTCCACGGTCTGCCTGGGCCAGGCTGCCAGCGCCGCCGCCGTGCTGCTCGCCGCGGGTTCGAAGGGCAAGCGCTTCGCCGTTCCTAACGCGCGCATCCTGATCCACCAGCCTTCCGGTTCCGGTGAGGGACAGTCGTCCGACATCGAGATCCAGGCCAACGAGATCATGCGGATGCGTGCGCTGCTGGAGAAGATGCTCTCGGACCACACCGGCCGCACCGAAGAGATGGTGCGCAAGGACATCAACCGCGACAAGATTCTCACCGCTGCAGAGGCAGTCGACTACGGCCTCATCGACGAGGTGCTGAAGTCGCGAAAGACATCAGCACTACGCGCGGCGGGTTGAGCCGCCGATAACTCACTCGTGGGACGATGCTCGGGGTAGCGTCACGTGCCAGATCGGGCACAAAAGCACTATCAACGAAGCTCCGCACGTCGCACCATGGACTGATCGCCCGTTCGATGTATTTGCTCCACCCGCTGTATCGACTTTGATCTGACATTGACCAGCATCCGGGCTGTTGCTTAGCCCGCTCGACAGTCAGGGGAGTGGCCGGTGGCCCGCATCGGTGACGGCGGTGACCTGCTGAAATGTTCCTTCTGCGGCAAGTCGCAGAAGCAGGTCAAGAAGCTGATAGCTGGGCCCGGCGTCTACATCTGCGACGAGTGCATAGATCTCTGTAACGAGATCATCGAGGAGGAGCTCTCCGAGTCCTCGGAGCTCAAGTGGGACGACCTGCCCAAGCCCAAGGAGATCTACGAGTTCCTCGACTCCTACGTGGTCGGGCAGGACACCGCCAAGAAGACCCTCTCGGTCGCGGTCTACAACCACTACAAGCGCGTGCAGGCGGGGGCGACCGACGGTAAATCCGAGGTCGAGCTCGCCAAGAGCAACATCCTGCTGCTCGGCCCCACCGGCTGCGGCAAGACGCTCCTCGCCCAAACCCTCGCGCGCATGCTCAACGTGCCCTTCGCCATCGCTGACGCCACGGCCCTCACCGAAGCCGGCTACGTCGGCGAGGACGTCGAGAACATCCTGCTCAAGCTGATCCAAGCCGCGGATTACGACGTCAAGAAGGCCGAAACCGTGATCATCTACATCGACGAGGTCGACAAGATCGCCCGTAAGTCGGAGAACCCGTCGATCACCCGTGACGTCTCCGGTGAAGGCGTCCAGCAGGCCTTGCTGAAGATCCTGGAAGGCACCACCGCGAGCGTCCCGCCGCAGGGTGGACGCAAGCATCCGCACCAGGAGTTCATCCAGATCGACACCACGAATGTGTTGTTCATCTGCGGCGGCGCTTTCGCCGGACTCGACAAGGTCATCGAAGGCCGCATCGGGCGCAAGCAGCTGGGCTTTCGCGCGGTGCTGGCGAGCAAGTACGACAATGACCGTTCTGACGTCTTCACCGACGTCATGCCCGAGGATCTGCTGAAGTTCGGCATGATCCCGGAGTTCATCGGGCGACTTCCGGTGATCACCAGCGTCAACAGCCTCGACCGTGACGCGCTCATCCAGATCCTCACCGAGCCGAAGAACGCGCTGGTACGCCAGTACCGCCGGCTGTTCGAGCTCGACGGCGTCGACCTCGACTTCTCCGATGACGCCATGGAAGCCATCGCTGACCAGGCGATCCTGCGCGGCACCGGCGCCCGTGGCCTGCGGGCGATCATGGAAGAGGTGCTGCTCTCGGTGATGTACGACATCCCGAGCCGCAAGGACGTCGCCAAGGTCGTCGTGACCCGCGAGACCGTCCTCGAGCACGTCAACCCGACGATCGTGCCGCGTGAGGTCGCCGCCAAGCGCGAGCGCCGCGAAAAGTCCGCCTGACCGGGCCGGCGGGGTCGCGAGGCGGCTCAGCTCTCCCGGTAGCCGGCCAGCTGCCGTACTGACGCGACGAGGCGTCCGGTCTCGTCCCAGAGGGTGCACGTCTCATCCAGCCAGCCGCCGGCGACGACCTGCGCGCTCTGCTCCGCGATGAGCCAGCCGGGAGCGGGCTGCGCCCGGATGTGGGCGTCCAGGGTCACCGTGGGAACCCAGCCGCGAAGCCCGAGGTCGAACGTGACCGGCGGGGGCGCGTCGCCGATGATCAGCAGCCAGAACGGATCGATCGGCGCCCCATCCGCGCGGCGGATCCAGCCGCGGACGACGCCCTGACCTGAGGGTTCGTGGCGGATCCAGCCGGTGGTCGCCGGATCCAGCCGCATGTCGAGATGGGCCGCGACCCCGAGGCGGCCGCCGGTAGGCGTCTTGGTGGCCGAACGCGTGCACTCATCCGGGGGCGGCAGCACCGGTGCGGCGGCTGAGCCGGCGACGAAGCGGGGTGCCTCGTCCGGAAGCGTGCCGGCGGTGATCAGGACCTCGGCGCGGACGAGCCCGCCCTGGCGCAGCGACGCGCGCAGGAATCCCACGCGCCGTCCTGACCGCAGATGCTCGATCTCGACATCAGCCGGACCCGGATCGGGCGCCGACGCGAAATGTGCGCTCACACCGAGCGGATGCGGGTAGTCGCCGCCTTCGAGGGCAGCGGTCACCACCTTGGAGAGCAGGTAGCCGCCGTGGATCTTGTCGCCGATCGACCAGGAAGGGTCGAGGTCGATGATGGTGCTGGTCACCGCTGCCACGTTATGCGGCCCCGGGCGATTGCCCGGGGCCGCATAGACGTGATGTTTCGTGAGAACGGGCCGATCAGTGCTCGGCGTACGCCCGCATCTCGCGGGTGAGGATCTCGGTGATCTGGGTCTTGGGCGAGCCCTCGACGACCAGCACACCGATGGTGCTGGTGCCGCGCCAGACGCACCAGGACTGGGCGTTCGGTCCGCTTTCGCCGCCGCAGCTCATCTGACCGCCGGCCGCGCCCGTCTGAGCGACGTGCGGGGCGACGGCTACATTGCCGGCGTCGGGCTTGGCGGAGAAGGCCACCAGCGAGGAGAAGTCAGCGGCCAGTTTCGCAGCACCCGGGTGGAAGCTGAAAGCGATGATGCCGGGGTGGCCGGACGCGTAGCTGGCGAAGCTCATGGTCTTAGAGGCGGCCGGGTTCCAGGTCTTGGCCTCGGCGAGGACACTCGCCCGCAGCGCCGCGGAGCTGGCAGCGGGCTGCAGCTGCAGACCCGCGATGTTGGACGGGAAGTCGTACTTCGGCGCCGGCGCCGTCACCGGGACGACCGGCGAGTTTGCCGTCGTGGACGAGGACTTCTTGCTCAGCTGGGTGTAGCCGAAGTAGCCACCGCCGGCGACGACGGCGACGAGCGCCACGGCGAGCAGGCGCTTGTCCGGACCCTTGCGGCCACTGCGGGGCTTGTCGGGCTCGGCGAAGATGCCCTCGTCCTCCTGGACGGGAGGCAGCGGGGGCAGCGCGGTGGCGTCAGCCGGTGCGAAGACCGGCGGCGGGAAGGCGGCCTGCGGCTGCGCGGCGGGCTGCCAGGCAGGAGCCTCGGCTGGGGCCGGCGGCGGATAGGCGGCCGCGGGTGCGAAAGCCTCGGTCGCCGGGGAAGGCGCACCGAACTGCGGTGCGACGGGCAGGTTCGCGTAGTCGTGCAGGCTGCTGAAGTCGCCGTCGCCGAACTGCTGCGGGTCGACGTAGGTGGCCGGAGCCGCCCCGTACGCCGGGGGCGCCTGTGGCGCCTGCATCTGCTCGTAGTTCCACGCCGGGGGCGCGAGCTGCTCGGCTACCGGAGCCTGTTCGGCGCGCGGGCCGGGAACCTGCGCGGCCTGCGGCGGATCAAAGGGCTCACCGGGCAGGACAGTGCGCGCTGCCTGAGCCTGAGCCGCACCAGGTGCGCCGGACTGCTGCTCCACGGGGGACCTCCTTGGGCGTGCCGGCAGGACGCCGACCCTTCTGTACTCCTGAGACGCCATCGGCATTTGGGCTCAATGGCTGAACCCTTGAGCCATTTGGATCACGACGTGAGTTCTGCCGCACGGCCGCGCTCCTGACAGACTGTGGCCGTGGCCGACTCCCGCTGGGGCATGACGATCCCGTTCAACAACGTCCCGCTCGCCGAGCACGCCGACCTGTTTCGGGAGCTCGCTGACCTGGGCTATACCGATGTCTGGTCGAGCGAGGTGGACGGCACCGACGCGTTCACGCCTCTCGTCCTGGCGGCCGCGTGGGCGCCGTCGCTGCACCTGGGTAACGCGATCGTGCCGGCCTATACGCGTGGCCCGGCGCTGCTCGCCCAGTCCGTCGCGGCGATGGCCGAAACCGCTCCCGGCCGGTTCTCGCTCGGCCTCGGGACCAGCAGCAACGTCATCGTCGAGCGCTGGAACGGCATCCCGTTCGACAAGCCGTATGCCCGGGTTCGTGACACTCTGCGCTTCCTGCGCGCGGCGCTGGCCGGCGAGAAGGTGACGGAGGAATACGAGACCTTCTCGGTCAAGGGCTTCCGGCTCGGACGCCCGCCCGCGCAGGTGCCGCCACTGCTGGTGGCCGCGCTGCGGCCCGGCATGCTTCGGCTCGCAGGGCGCGAGGGCGACGGCGTCATCCTGAACTGGCTGTCGGTGAACGACGTTCCCACCGTCCTTGGTCATGTGGCGGAGGGTGCCGCGGCGGCCGGGGCGAGCCCCGAAAAAGACGCCGGGGCGAGCCCCGAAAGGGATGTCGTGGCCCGGATCTTCGTGCTGCCGTCCGAGGATGAGGCCTACGTCCGCGAGGTCGGGCGGCGGATGATCGCGTCGTACCTGACCGTGCCGGTCTACACCGCGTTCCACCAATGGCTCGGACGCGGCGAGATGATCGCCCCGCTGCTGGAGAAGTGGGCCGCCGGTGACCGCAAGGGCGCCCTGGAGACGATCCCCGACGAGCTGGTCGACGAGCTCGTCGTGCACGGATCGCCCAAGCAGTGCCGGGAGCACCTGGAGCGCTACGTCGCGGCCGGGATCAAGACGCCGGTGATGGCGCTGATACCCGCCGACTACGAGTTGCCCGCCATGTTGCGCGAGCTCGCGCCGGCCTGATGTACGTCCCGCGGCCCGACCGTCCCACCGGCGACGAGCAATGGCGCGGGTTCCTTCGCCGCTACCCCTTCGGTCAGCTCGTGGCAGCCGGCCTCGGTCGCGCCGTGCCGGTCATCTCGCCCACCCCGTTCGTCCTCGAGCCCGATGACACCGTGCTGCTGCACCTCGCGACCCCCAATCCCATCTGGGCGGCGATCGAGGAGAACCCGCTGGTGGTGCTCGCCGTGATCGGCGACATCGCGCACATCCCGGGTCCGTGGAAGGCGATCGGCGACGAGAATCCCGCGCTCGGCGTGCCGACCCAGTACTACGGGGCGGTCCAGGTGACCGCACGGGTGGAGCTGCTCCCGTCGCCGGATGACGCGGTGGATGTGCTCCGGCGCACGATCGACGCCTTCGAGGTGGCCGAGGACCTGGTCGACCCCCGTGAGCACGCGTCCAAACTCCCGGGGATCCGCGCCGCGCGGCTGCACCCGCAGAGCGTCCTGGCCAAGTTCAAGTTCGGTGGCAACGTCGACGTGGCCCACCGCCTCGCCGTCGCCGAGCGGCTGGCCGAACGCGGCGAGCCGGGTGACAGCGAGGCCCGGCAGGCGCTGCTTGATCTCTGAGCTGCTGGGTCGCAGACCCGCGCTCGACTTCGCTGCGCTCAGCCGAGTCACGATCTGCTCCTAGACTTGCGAGCATGTCCGCGGATCCCTCCCGTCCGGTGATCGAACTGCCACCGCAGTACGACCCGACCGTCGTCGAGGCTCCGGGCTACCAGCGCTGGCTCGAGGCCGACGCCTTCACCGCCGGTCGCCCCGATCGGGCCGACCTGCCGCCGTTCTCCCTCGTCATCCCTCCGCCCAACGTCACCGGCTCACTGCACGTCGGCCACGCGTTCGAGCACGTGCTCATGGACGCCCTGACGCGTCGCAAGCGGATGCAGCAGTACGACGTGCTCTGGCTTCCGGGCATGGACCACGCGGGTATCGCGACCCAGAACGCGGTCGAGCGGGGGCTCGCCAAGGAAGGGCTGAGCCGCCACGACCTCGGACGCGAGGCGTTCGTCGAGCGCGTCTGGAAGTGGAAGGCCGAGTACGGAGGGCAGATCCTCGGCCAGATGCGCCGCCTCGGCGACGGGGTCGACTGGTCACGCGAGCGCTTCACGATGGACGAGGGCCTGACCCGGGCGGTGCGCACCGTCTTCAAGCAGCTCTACGACCAGGACTTGATCTACCGCGCCGAGCGGATCATCAACTGGTGCCCGCGCGACCGCACGGCGCTGTCGGACATCGAGGTCGACCACCGCGAGATCGAGGGCGAGCTCGTCACCATCCAGTACGGGCCGCTGACGGTGGCGACCACGCGGGCCGAGACGATGCTCGGCGACACCGCCGTCGCCGTGCATCCCGCGGACGAGCGCTACCGCCACCTGATCGGCACGATGGTGCCGCTCCCACTCACCGGCCGGATGATCCCGGTCGTCGGTGACGAGCACGTCGACCCGAGCTTCGGTTCCGGGGCGGTCAAGGTGACCCCGGCTCACGACCCCAACGACTTCGAGATCGGCCAGCGTCACGGCCTGCCCTCGATCACCGTGCTCGACGAGCTCGGCAACGTGACGGCGCATGGCCCGTTCCTCGGACTCGACCGGTTCGAGGCCCGGCCCGCGGTGGTCGAAGCGCTCCGCGCCGAAGGGCTGATCGTCGCCGAGAAGCGTCCCTACTTGCACTCGGTCGGGCACTGCTCGCGCTGCGGGACGGTCGTCGAGCCAAGGCTGTCTCTGCAATGGTTCGTACGCGTGGCCCCGCTGGCCCAGCGCGCCGGTGATGCGGTGCGGGCCGGCGAGACCACGTTCGTCCCGCCGGAGATGGCGGCGCGCTACTTCTCCTGGGTCGACAACATGCACGACTGGTGCGTCAGCCGCCAGCTGTGGTGGGGCCACCGCATCCCCGTCTGGTACGGCCCCGACGGCGAGACGGTCGTGCCCGGGCCCGACGAGGAGCCGCCCGCCGGGCCGGGCTGGGTGCAGGACGAGGACGTGCTCGACACCTGGTTCTCCAGCGCGCTCTGGCCGGCGTCGACCCTCGGATGGCCCGACGACACACCGGATTTCGAGCGCTACTACCCGACGAGCGTGCTGATCACGGGCTACGACATCATCTTCTTCTGGGTCGCCCGGATGATGATGTTCTGCACGTTCATCGCCCCCGAGGTGCCCTTCCGCCAGGTGATGGTGCACGGCCTCGTACGCGACGCCCGTGGCCGCAAGATGAGCAAGTCGGCGGGCAACGGCATCGATCCGCTCGAGCTCATCGACGCCTACGGCACTGACGCGGTGCGCTGGACGCTCGCGCGCGCGGCGAACCCCGGCGGCGACGTCCCGCTGTCGGAGGAGTGGGTGCAGGGCAGCCGCAACTTCGTCAACAAGCTCTGGAACGCCACCCGCTTTGCCCTGATGAACGGCGCCGATCCGGCCTTGCCGCTCGACGAGACGACCCTGAGCGTCGCCGATCGCTGGATCCTCTCGCGGCTGGCTGAGGTGACCGTCGAGGTCGATGCGCTCTACGAGGCGTTCGAATTCGGCAAGGCCTGCGACGCCCTTTTCCACTTCGCGAGGGACGAGCTCTTCGACTGGTACGTCGAGCTGGCCAAAGTGCCGATGCGCGGCGACGAGGCTGAGGCCGGACGCACCCGCGCGGTGCTCGGACGCAGCCTGGACACCGTGTTGCGCTTGCTGCACCCGGTCATCCCGTTCGTCACCGACGAGCTGTGGCGCTCGCTGAACGGCTACGGCGAGGATGACCCGCAGACCCTCGCCCTCGCGGAATGGCCGGCCGATCCTGGGGGGCCCGACCCGGCGGCCGGGGCCGAGTTCGCCCGGCTGCAGGAGCTCGTCGTCGAGTTGCGGCGCTTCCGTACGCAGCAGGGGATCGCCTCGCGTCGCAAGTTGGGAGCGATGCTGCTGACCTCGGACTCAGGCGCCCAGGCGTTCGCCGCCACCTGGTCGCCGCAGCTCGCCGCGCTCGCCGACCTGACGATCCAGGTGGGCTCCGAGGCGCCGGCAGGATGGGAGACGCTGACCGCCGGTGGCATGTCGGTCGCGCTCGACCTCCTCGGCTCGATCGACGTCGAAGCCGAGCGCGCGCGGATCACGCGAGCGCTCGAGGCGAAGGCGAAGGAAATCGCCCAGACAGCTGACAAGCTCGGCAATCAGGGCTTCCTGGCCAAGGCGCCCGAGAAGGTTGTCGCCGAGATCCGCCAGCGCCACGACAATGCGGTCGCTGAACAAGCGCTGCTGAATGAACGGTTGCGTCGTCTTGGCTGACACTGGAAACGCCGCGGCCGTACGCGCCGAACTCGCCCGGGTCGAGAAGGCGCTCGCCGGCCGCTTCCCGCACCGGATGGTTCCCGACCTCGACCGGATGAGGCAGCTCGTCGATCTGCTCGGCCACCCCGAGCGCGCCTACCCGTCGATCCACCTGACCGGCACCAACGGCAAGACCTCGACCGCTCGCATGATCGACACCCTGCTGCTCGCGTTCGGGCTGCGCTCCGGGCGTTACACGTCGCCGCATCTGGAGTCGGTGACCGAGCGGATCAGCATCGACGGCCTGCCCGTCTCGCCGGAGGTCTTCGTCCAGGCCTACGACGACGTCATCCCGTATGTGGAGATCGTCGACTCGCAGTCTGCGGAGCAGGTCACCTTCTTCGAGCTGCTCACGGCCATGGCGTTCAGCGCTTTCGCTGACGCACCGATCGACGTCGGAGTCATCGAGGTCGGCATGGGCGGCAGCTGGGACGCGACCAACGTCATCGACTCGATCGTGCAGGTCATCACCCCCGTGTCGCTCGATCATCGCGAGCTCGGCGACACGGTCGCGCAGGTGGCGGGGGAGAAGTCCGGAATCCTGCGCGCCGACGCGTTCGCCGTGCTCGCCAGCCAGCCCGCGCCCGCTGCAGCGGTGCTGCTGCGCAAGGCCGGCGAGCTCGGCACGACGATCGCGCGTGAGGGGCTCGAGTTCGGGGTCGTCTCGCGTCAGATCGCCCTGGGGGGTCAGCTGATCTCGCTGCGCGGGCTCGGCGGCGAGTACGACGAGATCTTCCTTCCGCTGCACGGAGCGCACCAGGCACACAATGCTGCGGCCGCGCTGACCGCCGTCGAAGCGTTCCTCGGCGCGGGCGAGGGCGGCGCGCTCGACCCGGAGACGGTCCGGTCCGGCTTCGCGGCCGCCGACTCGCCCGGCCGCCTGGAGACGATCCGCAGCTCGCCGACCATCGTCCTCGACGGCGCCCACAACGAGGCCGGGAGCAAGGCGCTGGCGGAGGCGCTGATCGAGGAGTTCGCGTTCGACCGGCTCGTCGGCGTGATCGGAATCCTGCGCGACAAGAACGTCAGCGCCATCCTCTCAGCGTTGGAACCCGTGCTCAGCGAGGTCGTCATCACCGAGAACTCCTCCCCGCGCGCGATGCCGGCGGACGAGCTCGCCGCGGAGGCCGTCGACATCTTCGGCGGGGGCCGGGTGACGGTCGAGCCGCGGCTGGACGACGCGCTCGATGCCGCCGTCCGCATCGCCGAGGACGAGGGTCCGCTCGGCGGCAGCGGGGTCATCGTCACCGGCTCGCTGGTCACCGTCGGGGAAGCCCGGCGCCTGCTGCGCCGCTAGCCAAGCCTTCGCGCCGGGCCGGACCCTCGCGTAACGAATTGGCGACGAAAAATGTGGTCCCGGTCACGTTGACGGGCGCTCGCCCCTAATCTGACGGCGCGTCAAGTCGGTCCTGACCCCGCTGACGGTTGGTGCTCACTCGAGGGCGTCCCGCTCAATACAGACCGGAGAATCGCAATGCCGCGTGTTCCATCTGTTCGGTTCAGAACCCGTCAACGTGTCGTCACGTCCGTCGCCATCGCGGCGGTCGCGGCGCTCGGGCTGGGCGCCTGCGGGCGTTCCTCGAGTGGCGGTGGTGGAACGACGGGCGGTTCGACCGCGCCGGCGAGCAGCGCGTCCGCCTCGAGCACGGCCAACGCCGCCGGACCCGGCGACTTCGGCACTCTGAAAAAGATCTGCGGCCCCGGAACCGCGAAGGGCGCGACCGAGCGTGGCGTCACCGACACCGAGATCCACATCGGCGTGACGGCTGACCCGGGGGCCGCTGCCGCTCCTGGCCTCGAGCAGGAGTTCTTCGACACCGCCGACGGGTTCAGCAAGTGGTGCAACGCGGCCGGCGGGATCAACGGACGCAAGATCGTCGTCGACAAGCTGGACGCGAAGCTGTTCAACGTCGGCCAGGTCATGACGAGCGCGTGCCTGAAAGACTTCATGCTGGTCGGCAACGGCAACGCCTTCGACAGCGGCGGCGTGAAGATCCGCGTCGGCTGCAAGCTCGGCCAGATCCCCGCCTACGTCGTTTCGCCCGAAGCGGTTACCGCGCCCTACCAGGCCCAGGCCACGCCGGTCCCGCCGACGCAGATCAACAACGGTGGCATCCGGCTGCTCGCCGAGACCTACCCGGACACCAAGACCGGCGGGGTCGGCATCGGCAGCAGCACCCTCGCCTCGATCGCACCTGTGGGCCTGCGTACCGCCGAGTACCTCAAGGACCTGGGCATCAAGGTCGCGGTCGTCCAGAGCCAGCCTCCGCTGGTCGACAACTACCGGCCGTACATGGAGCAGCTCAAGGGCAGTGGAGCGCGCGGCTACTACGGCATCTCCGCCCAGGACCCCAGCCCGATCGTGCAGGCCATGAAGAACATCGGCTACAACCCCTCATGGATCCTCTACAGCCCGCAGTTCTACGGTCCGCAGGCCGTGGCAGCGGCGAAGGCCACGCCGGTGTTCCCGCCGAGCTACGTGCAGTTCGGCGCGCTGCCGTTCGAGCTCGCCAGCCAGTTCCCGGTGCTGCAGCAGACCGAGAGCATCGTGAAGGGTGCCGTCGCGAACCCGCGGCTGGATGCGTTCACGGACTCCTCCTTCAGCGCTTGGACGCTGTGGGCCGAGTCGGCCACCGAATGTGGGTCGACCCTGACGACGACGTGCGTCATCCAGAAGGCCCAGCAGCACTCCGACTGGACCGCGGGAGGGCTCTACCCGGCACACAGCACCGCGCTGGATGCCAAGGCCTCGCCCTGCATCGCCATGGTCAAGCTGACCCCGACCGGGTTCATCTATGACAAGGCGGTCACGCGGCCGACCGATGGTGTCTTCAATTGCGACCCCGAGAACGTCAAGACGGTGAAGACCTACCTGACGACCTCGTAGTGGCGTTTTAGCGACCTCGTTCTCACCGGGAGGCGGTTGTTGCCCGGGTGCCGGTAGCCTCGCACCCGCGGCAGCAGCCGCCTCTCCTCTCACGAAAGGAGCTCTGGCGTGGCCGCCGAGCGCACCCTGATCCTGGTCAAGCCCGATGGCGTACGCCGGGGGTTGGTGGGCGAGGTCGTCGCCAGGCTGGAGCGCAAGGGACTCGTCCTCGTCGCGCTCGAGATGCGCACCCTTGATCGCGAGACCGCTTCCAAGCACTACGCCGAGCACACCGAGCGGCCGTTCTTCGGCGAGCTGGTCGATTTCATCACCGGCGGACCGCTCGTCGCGCTCGTCGCTGAGGGACCCCGTGCCGTAGAAGCTGCGCGCGGGCTGATCGGCGCGACCGACCCGGTCAAGTCGGCGCCGGGCAGCATCCGGGGCGACTTCGCGCTCGAAATCGGGGAGAACCTGGTCCACGGCTCGGATTCGCCGGAGTCCGCCGCCCGCGAGGTAGCGATTTTCTTTCCGAATATCCAGTAAACAGCCTGGCGCGTCGCACCTTTCGGGATCGCCGCCCGATTTAGTCTTCCCCCGACTCCTGGGGGAAGGCTGCGATGGTTCGTGCACTCTCGTTGATCGGCCGCGATATGGCCGTGGATCTGGGGACCGCAAACACCCTGGTCTACGTGCGCGGCCGCGGCATCGTGCTCAACGAGCCGAGCGTCGTCGCGGTCAACACCAACACGCAGGGCATCGTCGCGGTCGGTTCCAGCGCGAAGCGGATGATCGGCCGCACCCCCGGCAACATCGTCGCGATCCGTCCGCTCAAGGACGGGGTGATCGCTGACTTCGACACCACCGAGCGGATGCTGCGCTACTTCATCCAGCAGGTGCACCGCCGGCGCCGCTTCGCCCAGCCGCGCATCGTGATCTGTGTGCCGTCCGGCATCACGGCTGTCGAGCGCCGGGCGGTGAAGGACACGGCGTATGCGGCGGGTGCCCGGCGGTGCTACATCATCGAGGAGCCCATGGCCGCGGCGCTCGGCGCCGGCCTTCCGGTGCACGAGCCGACCGGCAACATGATCGTCGACATCGGCGGCGGCACCACCGAGGTGGCGGTGATCTCACTCGGCGGGATCGTCGCGGGGCAGTCGATCCGCACCGCCGGCGACGAGCTCGACCAGTCGATCATCGAGTACGTCAAGAAGGAGTACTCGCTGATGCTCGGCGAGCGCACCGCCGAGGAAATCAAGATGGCGATCGGTTCCGCCTTCCCGCTGGAGACCGAGCCCTCGGCCGAGCTGCGGGGCCGTGACCTGATCTCCGGGCTGCCCAAGACCATCGTCATGGACGCCCCCGAGATCCGTAAGGCCATGCAAGAGCCGTTGAACGACATCGTCGACGCGGTGAAGGCGACCCTGGACCGCTGCCCGCCCGACCTCGCCGCTGACGTCATGGACCGCGGCATCGTCATCACCGGCGGTGGCGCGCTGCTGCGCGGGTTCGATGACCGGCTCCGCGCCGAGACGGGGATGGCGGTCTCGATCGCCGAGAATCCGCTGAGCTCCGTCGCGCTCGGTTCCGGCCGTTGCATCGAGGAATTCGAGACGTTGCAGCAAGTCCTCAGCCCGGAGCCGCGATGATGCCGCCGGACCCGTTGCCGACGCAGATCACCTGACGCGTATGGGCCGTGATACCCGCCGTACCCGGATGCTGCTGGCCGGATTGCTTGTCCTTGCGCTCGTCCTGATCACGATCGATGTCGGGTCGGGTAAGGGCGGGGGAGGCCTGCGCCGGATCGCCAACAGTGTGGCGTCGCCGTTCGAGCGCGCCGCCGATTCCGTCGTGCATCCGGTACGCAATGAGTTCAGCTCGATCGGCGACGCGAAGGCGCAGCAGCGCCGGGCCGATGCGCTCGCGAACCAGAACGCCGCGCTGCGCCGGCAACTGGCGGCCGACGCCGAGGCCAAGCGGCAGGCGGCGGCGCTGACCAAGCTGGGGCTGCTCGCGGCCGCCGGCTCGTTCAAGCTGATCGCCTCGCGGGTGATCGCCGTCGGCGACACCACCGGGACCGAGCGCACCGTCGACATCAGCTCCGGCAGCAGTTCCGGGCTCGCAGTCGGCCAGCTCGTCATCAACGCTGACGGTCTGGTCGGCGTCCTGGTACGCGTGGGCTCGAGCGTCTCCACCGTGCGGCTCGCCGACGACCCGCGCACCATCATCGGCGCGCGGCTCGAAACCTCCCGCGCTCTCGGCACGATCAGCGGCTCGGACTCCACCAGCCGGCTCGGGCTCACGCTGTATGACCCTTCGCTGCCGGTGAAAGCCGGAGAGCGGGTCGTGACCTACGGAAGCGCCGCGTATGCCGGCGGGGTCCCGATCGGCGTCACGGTCGGCGCCGGTGACATCGGCACTTCCCCGCAGGCCGGCAGCCTCACCCAGCAAGTGCGGGTGAAGCCGTACGTGCAGTTCGGATCGCTCGATCTGGTGGGCGTGATCGTCGGCAAGGGCACCCCGTGACCCTCATCGCGCCGGGCGGCCGGCGCACGCCGCCACCCTCTCGCGGACCAGTCCCGCCGCGCTCCGCCCAGGACCCTCGCGTCATCGGCCTCGCGCTGGCACCGCCTGCCGGCGAGCCGATCGAGACCGTCGCGGCGCCGGCTCGGCTCAGCGGTTCGGCGCGGCTCGGTGCCGGGCTGCTGCTCGTGATCGGTCTGCTGCTGCAGCGCACCGTCCTGCCCCTGCTTCCGTGGGGGCCGGCGGATCTGGTGACCGTCCTCGTCGCGGTGCTGGGGCTTTACGCCGGGCCCGTCGCCGGCTGCCTGAGCGGCTTCGGGATCGGGCTCGCGTCCGACGCCCTCTCCGATCACGCGCTCGGCCGGCTCGCCGCGGTGCTGTGCCTCATCGGCTACCTGTGCGGGATGCTCCCCGCTGCTCGGGCGAACCGCTTCCCGATCGCGTGGGTGAGCGTCGGGGCGGCCTGCGTCGTGACCCCGTTGCTCTTCGCTCTGACCGGGGCCTTCGTGGGCGATGACCGGGCGGCCGGGACCCTGCTCGCGACGCGCTGCCTGGCCGGCCTGGTGTACGGGCTGTTGCTCGCGCCGATCGCGTATCCCCTCACCCGGCGGCTGCTCGGCGAACGCAGCCGTCGAAGGCGCCGGGTCCGGCGGACCGCGCAGTGAGGCTCGTCGCCTCGCCACGTTCACACCCGCGGCTGCGGCTGAACGTGTTGCGCGTCATCGTCTTCGCCGCGCTGGCGGTGCTCCTTTTTCGCCTGTGGTCATTGCAGGTTTTCGAGCACGGCCGCTACCAGGTGACCGCTGAAGGCAACCGGGTGCGCGAGGTCGTGAGCCAGGCGCCGCGCGGCATCATCGTCGACGATCAGGGCAAGCCACTGGCGACCAACAAGACCGCGCTTGTCGTGACGATCGACCGCAGCGTCCTCGATCGGCAGACCGATTCGGGACGTGCGGTCATCGCGCGGCTCGCGGCGGTGTTGCACACGACTCCCGCGGCGCTGAACCTGAAAACCCGGATCTGCACCCGCACCGTCGGCAAGCCGTGCTGGAACGGCTCGCCCTATCAGCCGATTCCCGTCGCGACGAACGTGGCGCCGCAAGTCGCGCTGTCGATCATCGAGCACCCGGAGCGTTTTCCCGGGGTCGCCGCTGATACCAGCGCGGTGAGGGTCTACCCGCAGGGCAGCCTCGCCGCGCAGGAGATCGGCTACACCGGCCCGGCGAGCCAGGCTCAGCTCGCCGTCAAGAATGCCGGCTACACCGGGAACGATCTGGTGGGTCAGGCGGGCATCGAGAGCAGCTACGACCGTTACCTGCGCGGCACGGCCGGGGTGAAGAAGCTCGCTGTCGACCGCTTCGGCCGGGTGTCGGGAACGACCTCGGCGACGCCGGCCAAGGCCGGCGATACCGTGGTGCTCGCGCTCGACTCCGGGGTGCAGAGCTTGCTCGAGCAGTCCCTGGCCAACGAGTTGACCGCCGCCCAGCAGCAGGGCAAGCCCGCGACGACCGGCAGCGGAGTCGTGCTGGACTGGCATACCGGCCAGGTCATCGCCATGGCATCACTTCCCACGTACAACCCTTCGGTGTTCACCGGTGGCATCAGCCAGGCGGACTATTCGGCATTGACGAGCCCCGCCTCGGGAGACCCCCTTATTTCACGGGCTTTCCAGAGCACCGGCGCCCCGGGATCGACGTTCAAGCCGGTGTCGCTTTCGTCGGCGGTCGCCGCAGGTGCTGACCTGAACGGCACGTACTCCTGCCCCTCGTCGATCGGCATCGGCAGTGCGATCTTCCACAACTTCGAAGGTGAGTCCGGCGGGAACATCAGCCTCCACGAGGCGATCGTCATCTCCTGCGACACCATTTTCGACCAGTTCGCCTACAACGCCTGGCTTTCTGACGGCGGGCTGCGCAACGGCAGCGGGCCGTACGCGCCGCCCAAGGAGTACTTCACCAACATGGCCAAGGCCTACGGCTTCGGGCGTGACTCCGGGATCGACCTGCCGGGGGAGAGCAGCGGCTGGGTCGTCGACCGGGCCGGCGAGCTGAAGATCTGGAACCAGATGAAGGCGACCTACTGCGCCCGCGCCAAGACCGGTTACCCGGACGATCCCGATCCTGCCGACGCCGAACTGTTGAAGGAGTACGCGCAGGAGGGCTGCACCGACGGCTACCTCTACAACGGCGGCGCCGCCACGATGTTCGGCATCGGGCAGGGCCAGTACCTGTCGGTGAGCCCGCTGCAGTTGGCCGTGGCCTACGCGGCTGTCGCCAACGGCGGCACGGTGTTTCACCCGCGGGTGGCAAAGGCGATCGTGTCCCAGGACGGCTCGCTGGTGCAGAAGATCGCACCGTCGGTCGCCGGTCACCTGCCGGTGAGCCAGACGGTCCTGCAGTACATCCGCGACGCGATGATCGACGTGACCCGGCGGGGCACGGCCTCGGGAGCGTTCGCCGGGTTCCCGCTGGACCAGATCCCGATCGCCGGCAAGACCGGAACGGCGGAAGTCCAGGGCCACAACGACACCTCGTGGTTCGCGTCCTTCAGCGGTGAGTACGTGGTCGTGGTTTCGATCCCGGACACCGGTCAGGGCGCAAACTTCGCCGCTCCGGTGGCCCGAAAGGTCTACGAGGGGCTGTACGGAGTCGGCCGCCCCGCGCTGCTTCCGGTGCCTCCCGCCGCCCTGCCCAAGGTGAAGGCACCATGACGAGCCTGCTTCCCGGCACCCGCCCACCCAAGCGGCACAACCGTGGGCCCGTCACGCTGGAACCGCTTTCCGGGCCGGGCGCCGCCACCTCGCGTGCTCGCGAGCGGCACGACATCTCCTGGCGCCGGGTCGACTGGGTGCTTGCGTTTGCCGTGCTTGCTCTTTGCGTCATCGGCTCGCTGCTCATCGCGTCAGCCACGCGCCAGTACCAGCTCGATCACCACCTCGACCAGTACGCGTATCTGAAGAAACACCTGCTGACAGTGGGCATCGGGGCGGCGCTCGCCATCCTGGTGGCGCGCAGCGACTTCCGGCTGGTGCGCGCGTACACGCCGATCGTCTACCTCGCCTCGCTCGCCGGCCTGGCTGCCGTGATCGCCATCGGTTCGACCATCAACGGGGCCCGCTCCTGGATCGTGCTTCCCGCCGGTTTCCAGCTGCAGCCGTCCGAGCTTGCGAAGCTGGCCCTTGTCGTCGGGCTCGCGCTGATCCTGGGCCACCAGCGTGATGCTGGCGCGACCGGTGCGCTGGGCACCCCGGGGGGCCGGGAACTGCTGCAGGCGTTGGCGTTAGCAGCCGTCCCCTTGGCCCTCGTCATGATGCAGCCCGACTTCGGCACGACCATGGTGCTGATCGTGGTGGTCGTCGGGGTGCTGGCCGTGTCGGGCGCTCCCGCGCGATGGGTCGGGCTGCTCGTCGCCTCAGGGGCGGCCTTCGGCGCGGCCATCCTGAAGTTCCACCTGCTCAAGCCCTACCAGGAAGCCCGGCTGACCGAGTTCCTCAAGCACAGCTCGGTGCACACGTCGAGCATCGGCTACAACGTCCAGCAGGCGCTGATCGCCAATGCCCACGGGGGTTTGCTCGGACGCGGCCTGTTCACCGGCTCGCAGACCCAGGGCCAGTTCGTGCCCGAGCAGAAGACCGACTTCGTCTTCACCGTCGCCGGTGAGGAACTCGGCTTCCTGGGATGCGCGGTCATCATCGCGCTGCTCGGGATCGTGCTGTGGCGCTCGCTGTCCATCGGACAGCGCGCCGGCGACCGGTTCGGCACGCTCGTCTGCGTCGGCGTCGTGATCTGGTTCGCCTTCCAGATCGTCGTCAACATCGGCATGACGCTGGGCATCATGCCGATCACCGGCCTGCCGCTACCGTTCATTTCCTACGGCGGCTCCGCCATGTTTGCCAACCTGGCGGCCGTGGGGCTGGTGGAAAACATCCGGCTGCGCAGCCCCGACCGCGTGCTAGCCCTCCGCGGGAACGGCGATGGCTATCCGCGCCTCCCGGCGTGACCGGCGTCCGAAGAGCTGGATGACGAATGGCGGCGCGGTCAGCACGATCACGGCGAGGGCGAGCAGGCCGACGTAGACCAGATGGTTGCCGGTTTTCAGCTGGCTCGGCGGGATGAACCCGAGGATGAAGGAGATCACGCATCCGAGCAGACCGGTCCCGCACACCAGCCACACCCCGAACTTCCCGCCCGGAATCCGGTACGGGCGCGGGGTATCGGGCTGCGAGTACCGCAATCGGATCACGGCGGCGAACATCAGCCCGTACATGATGATGACGATCTGCGCCGTGACCGCAGACAGCATCCAGTACGAGGTCGACACGTCCGGAACGAGCAGGAACAGCAAGGAAAAGACGGTGCCGCCGATGCCCTGGAAGATGAGCGACATGACCGGCACCCCGGCGGCGTTTTCCTTGCCGAGCGCGGCGGGTGCGTGACCCTGGCGAGCCACCTCCGCCATGCCCTTGGCTGGCCCGAGGATCCAGGGTGAGAGATGGGCGATGCCGCCGGCAGCGATGAGGATCGCGAGCGGGGCGACGAGCCACGACGCGTGAAACGTGCCGAGCACGCTTTGGAAAAGCTGCATCGTGCCGGAGACGAGACCGATCTCCTTCTGCGGCAGCACGACCGCCAGGAAGAGCGAGCCGAGCACTGAGAAGACGATGATGATGACGACCGCGAGGGCGATCGAGCGCGGGATGTCACGGCCGGGGTTGCGGGTATCCCGGGCGTGAAATCCCGCCATCTCCATGCCGGTGAAAAGCAGGATGATCCCGCCGAGGAAGGCCAGGTTCGACAGCTGCAGATCCGGCACCAGAGCGTGGCCGCTGAAGGGGATCTGGGAATGGTCGCCGCGCACGAGGTAGGCGATCCCCAGCCCGACGACGAGCACTGCCGGCAGGATCGATCCCGCGATCGTGCCGAGCGAGCCGAGCAGTGCTGAGGCACGCACCCCTCGCAGGTTCAGCAGGGTCGTCAGCCAGAAGAAGATGAGCATGACCGTGACGAGGTAGGTCGAGTTGCTCGCCAGGTCGGGGTTGATGGCATACGCGAGAGTGGCGGCCATGAACGAGAGCACGGTGGGAAACCAGGCCAGGTTCTCGGAGTAGTCGCACCACACGGCGAGGAATCCGGTACGCGCTCCGAAGGCCTCCTTGACCCACGCGAAGACCCCGCCTTCGCGTGGCCACCCGGTGCCCAATTCCGCTGCAACCATGGCGATCGGGATCAGGAAGACCAGGATCGAGATGGCGAACAGGACCAGCATCGACCAGCCGTACTCGGCCATCACGGGCAGGTTGCGCACGCTGACAATGGCCGCGACGTTGATCATCGCCAGCGCGCCCACCCCCAGGCCGACCTGCTTCGCCCTGCTCGCGCCTGCCATCAGTTCGCTCCTACCGCGTCCAGGGCCGCGACGACGCGGTCGCGTAGCGGCGTGCTCGTACTCGCGTCATCGGCCTGCAGGTACACCGTGAACTGGCGCCAGGTGTAGACGACCCCGTAATTGCGCTGCCGTTCCTGCATTTCCGCGTTGCGGGCGGCCGCGTCGCGAAGGGCGGCGTTCTTATAGGTGTCGACCGTCACGTCGATCGCGTCACCGCAATCGCCGGGCGTGCTGACGTGGAGCACTTGCGTCGTCAGGGAACCGCCCTTGCCATTGCCGGCGGGTGCGATCGTCGAACAGATCACCAGCCCCTTGGCGCGCATGGCCGACGTGAGTTCGGAGACCGATCCCTTGGTGAAGCTGTCGCGGCCGACGCCGGCCAGCAAGACGACGATCACCGCCACGATGGCCAGGGCGACAGCGATCGTGCCGTAGACGACGAGAGCGCCCGGCCGGTCCGGTGGGGGCTGCGGCGGCGACTCGGCGGGCTGCGGGGGAGTGGCGGTGGTCATGCCGCCACCACCGCCCGGGTCGCCCGATCGGTCGCGGGTTCGGCCGCCAGTCGCACGGCGCCGTAGAGGATCGCGGCCAGACACACGACGTACGCGAGCACGGGGAGCACCGACGCGGGCACCCGCTCGTTCAGCAGGATCGCCCCGAGCAGCACGGCCACCACCGGATCGGCGGTGAGATTGGCCGGGAAGGATGCTCCCAATGCCCCGGCGGCGAAGGCCACCTGCGAGAGGGCGATGCTCGCCGCCCCTAGAACCACCAGCGACACCAGCGGTACCAACCCTTCCCCCCGGCCGAATGCAGCGATGCCGTGCGCCTGCCACGTCGCGGCGGCGGCGTCCATCAGTACCGCCACCACGCCGAACCAGGCACCCGACACCGTTCCGTAGACCGCTGCTTTGACGGCGCCGGTCCGTTTGCGGAACACCCCGATTGTGGCGACGCCTGCCACGGCCGCGATCAGCACGCAGATGACGGCGCCGCGGGTGTCGAGCGGATCGGCATCACCGGGATTGCCGACGATGGCGAAGAACGCGCCGAGGCCGAGGATGATCCACAGGCACGACAGGAATTGCGCCCGGCCGGGCCGCGGGCCGCCGAGCCAGCGTGCGACCGGCAGCGAGATCGGGAGAGCCAGCACCAGCAGCGGCTGGATCAGCACCACGGGCCCGGTGGACAGGGCGATCACCTGAAGGACGAGACCGAGCGTGTCGCCACCCATACCCATGAGCCACCGCGGATTCCTGACCAGGCGCAGGAGGCCGCCACCCGACCCTTGATTGCCGGTCTCGTCCGCCGACTCGTGAGCGGCGGAGTGCTCGACGGCGGTGGAGACGCCATACGCGATGGCCGAGGCCACCCCGCAGGGCACCGCGATCAGCAACGACATGCGGATCCATTCATCCTGCGGCGGGAAACAGGGCAATACGTGCGAGAGCGCGCGAGAAACGTACCGCGCCCGCGAGGCGAACTGCGAAGGGCATTTAAGGGTTGGCTAGAGTGCCGAAATGGCCAACGCTGAAGGTGGAAACCCCCTTTCAGGCACTACCGCCATGAATGTCCCTGAACAGACGTCCGGTTCATCCCGAAATGTCGGTAATCAAATCGGCCGACGACGGGCGAAACTGGACGCGCTGCAGGCGGATCAGGCCCACCCTCTCCAGTACCGGTTCGATGCGGACCATTCCGCCGCCGATCTCACCGGTTCCTGGGGCGAGCTGGCGGCCGGCTCCAGGACGCAGGATCGGGTGAGCGTCGCCGGACGCCTGATGCTCGTGCGCCGCCACGGCGGCCTGACATTCGGCGTCGTACGCGATCGCACCGGAACCATTCAGATCTTCCTCGACCGCGGGGCCGTCGGCGACGAGATCTATGCGCGTTTCCGGGCGCTCGACCGCGGCGACTGGATCGGCGTCACCGGCGTCGTCATGCGTACCGACAAGGGCGAGCTGTCCGTCGCCCTCGAGGAATTCGAGACGCTCGGCAAGGCGCTACGCCCCCCGCCCGACAAGGACAAGGGCCTCGTCGACGTCGAGGTGCGCTACCGCCAGCGCTACGTCGACCTGATGACCAACGAGCGCACCCGTCGCATCTTCGAGATCCGGCGCAAGGTCATCCACGCGATCCGCGGGCACCTGGACGAGCGGGGCTTCTGGGAAGTCGAAGGCCCGATGCTCGGGAGCATCCAGGGCGGGGCGACGGCGCGACCGTTCATCAGCCACCACAACGCGCTCGACATCGACATGTACCTGCGAATCGCGCTGGAGCTGCATCTGAAGCGGCTCGTCGTCGGCGGGATGGAACGGGTCTTCGAGATCGGGCGCGTGTTCCGTAACGAAGGCATCGACGTCCGCCACAACCCCGAATTCACGATGCTCGAGGCGTATCAGGCGTTTGCGGACTACGTCGACATGATGGATCTCGTCGAGGGCATGGTCGTCGCGGCCATTCGTGACGCCCTCGGTGGCAACTTCGTCGTCAAGGTCGGCGATCACACCGTCGACCTCACTCCGCCCTGGCCCCGCGTCACGCTGTCCGATCTCATCGAGCAGAAGCTCGGGGTGCGGATGGATCCGACGATGCCGGTCGAGGAAGCCCGTTCCATCCTCGACGGCCTGCACGTCGAGTGGGAGAACGGCTGGGGCTCCGGCAAGCTCATGAAGCAGGTGGTGGACGAGAAGATCCAGCACGACATCGTCGACCCGATCTTCTGCATCGACTACCCGGAAGAAGTGTCGCCGCTCGCCCGGGTGCACCGCTCGCGTCCCGGCTACGTCGAGCGTTTCGAACTGATGGTCGCGGGCTTCGAACTGTGCAACGCCTACAGCGAGCAGAACGACGCCAAGCAGCAGCTCGCCGCCTTCGAGATGGAGGCGCGGGCAAAGGCCGAAGGCGATCCAGAAGCCGGCGACGTCGACCTGGATTACGTACGGGCCCTCGAATACGGCATGCCCTGCACGGGTGGTCTCGGGATCGGGATCGACCGGCTGGTGATGCTGCTGTCCGAGGCCGACAACATCCGCGAGGTCATCCTCTTCCCGACCATGCGCCCCGAAGGCGGGACGTCGGGACCGAGCGGACCATCGCGACGCACCGGTAGTGGAGGGCTCGGGCGCATCACGCCGCCGCCCGTGCCCGCTGCCGCGCCGCCGGCTGCTGCTGCTGCGCAGGCATCCGCTCCAGTGGCGCCATCGGTTGCGTCGCTCGCGGCGGTGGCGCAGCAGGAGCCGGTCACCACCATCGAAGAACATCAGCAGGAACGCCGGCGGGCCAAGCGCATCGTGCGCATTCTCGCTGGGCTGGTCGCGTTCGGCGGCGTGATGATGCTGCTCACGCTCATCCCGTTCTTCCACTCCCGCTACCAGCCGTTCGGCAAGCCCATCGGACCGCTGTGGTTTCGGGTCACCGGTCATCTCGTCACGACGGTCATCGGCCTCATGCTGCTTTTCCTGGCCGGGCAGGTGGCGCGGGGCAAGCGGCGCGCCTGGCAGATCTGCACCGCCTTCTCCCTGCTGGGACTCGTCAGCAACATCTTGAAGGGGCCGCATCCGGTATCAGCCGCCTACTGCGCGGTGCTGGCGGCCGCACTCCTGTACTTCCGGCGCTACTTCAAGGCGAGGTCTGATCCGCCCTCGCTGCTGCGTCTGGTGTGGCTCGTGCCGCTGTACGTCATCGCTGTGCTGGCGTTCGGCTTCACCAGCCTCGGCGTCGAGCGTCACCATCTCAATGGGCAACTCACGATTTCCGGTGGGCTCGAGACCATCGTCAAGGGACTCGTCGGGGTCGGCAGTCCGTACGTGTACCGGCGGCGGTTCTTCGACCAGTACTTCCCGGATGCGCTGCTGACCCTCGGGATCATCGGTCTCGTCGGGCTGGCATACCTGCTGTTTCGCCCGCTGCGTTCGCGGGCGCCCCATACCGAAAGCGACTGGGCTCGCGCCCGCCGGCTGGTTCAGCTCTACGGTTCAGACACCCTGGCCTACTTCGCCCTGCGCGATGACAAGAGCTTCTTCTTCGGCAGTGACGGCGAGGCCTTCGTGGCCTACACCTACCTCGCGGGTTTCGCGCTCGCGTCGGGCGATCCGATCGGCGCGCCAGGATCCATCGACCGCGTGCTCGATGAGTTCCTCGACTACTGCGAGGAACGTTCCTGGCGCGTGGCTTTCCTCGCCGCCCGTGAAGCAGACCTGCCGCGCTACTCGGCGCGCGGGCTACGCGGCTTCTATCTCGGCGACGAAGCCATCATCGAGTGCGACGAGTTCAGCCTCGAGGGTGCCGCGATGAAGAGCGTGCGGGCAGCCGTGCGCCGGGTCGCGCGCGGCTACCGCTTCAAGGTGATCCGCGAGTCCGAGGCGTCGGATTCTCTGGTGGCGGCGCTCAATGCGATCAGCGAGCAGTGGCGCGGGAAGGCTCCCGAGCGCGGTTTCACGATGTCGCTGAGCCAGGACATCGAGGGCCACGGCAAGAACCCCGAGTTCCTGCTGTGCGTCGCCCTCGACGAGCACGACCGCCCGGGTGGATTCCTGCGCATCGTCCCGGCCTACGGCGAGGACTTCGGCTACACCCTCGACCTGATGCGCCACCTGCCGGACGCCCCGAACGGGATGACGGAGTACCTCATCGCCCAATCGGCGCTGGCGCTCGGTCAGGAGGGGATCGTGCGGCTGTCGATGAACTTCGCGATGTGGGGCCGGCTGTATGAGGAGAAGGTGAATTACACCTTCACCGAGCGCCTTGCGAAGCGGGCCATCGACGTCCTCAACCCGTTCTTCCAGATCAAGTCGCTGCACGACTTCAACGCGAAATTCTCGCCGGTCTGGCTCTCGCGGGTGCTCGTCTATCAGGAGATCACCGACCTGCCGCGGGTCGGCCTGCTCTATGCCGGAGCCGAAGGCTTCCTGGCGCTGCCGGGGATCGGCGACCTGTTCGTGCCGAAGGCCGTCGGCGGGGTGTCCGCGGACAGCGAGGCTGCTGCCTGATGCAGGCCTGCCCGGCTAGCGCACCGCGCGGCTGATCGGTATCCATCGTGTCCGTCAACTCGATCTCGCTCATCAGCGGTCCGACGCCGGTCGTCATCGTCGTCCTGGGCCTCGGCGCGACCCTGCTCTCCTTCCGCTGGAAGGGGGGTGTCTGGAAGCAGCAGTTGCTCTACGGCCTGCCCATCACGCTCGCGCTCGTCGGCCTCACCGCGCTGCTCGTCGACGGGTTGGCGCTGATCCCGTACCAGTTCCCGAACTCCTACTACCTCTGGGTCGGGCTGGTGATGCTCGCCCTGGTCGTCGGCGTGATCGGCTGGACCCGGTTTCGCAACTGGCGCCGGCTCGTCTCGGTGCTGTCGATCGTGCTCACCGCGGCCATGGCGGGCACACTCATCAACAAGCAGTACCAGTACTACCCGACCGTCGGATCGCTCTTCGGCGTCGACGCCCAGAACCAGGTGAGCCTCAAGCAACTCGAGGGCATCCGGGCCAAAGCGCGGGCCGACAACGGCGGCGCGCTGCCCACCCACGGCTTCACGATCGAGATCCCGATTGCAGGCAAGAAGTCGCACTTCGTCGGGCGCGACGCGTTCGTCTGGGTGCCGCCGATCTGGGTGGCGGACGAGAAGGTCAAGCTGCCCGTGATCGTGCTGCTCGCCGGGATCCCCGGGCAGCCCTCGGACTGGACGCGGGCGTCGATGGCTGACGTCACCGCCCGCGCCTTCGCCGATGCGCACCACGGCATGGCCCCGATCATCGTCATGCCCGACGAGAACGGCTCGTTCACCAACGACACCGAATGCACGAACAGCCCGCGCGGGCAGGCCGAGACCTACATCACCGAAGACGTTCCGGACTTCATGCGTACCCACTTCAACGCCTCGAAGTCCAAGGGGTCACTGGCCATCGCCGGCCTCTCGGAAGGGGGGATGTGCTCGCTCATGCTGACCTTGCGCCATCCCGACGAGTTCGTGGCTTTCGGCGACTATTCGGGGCTCACGAGTCCGACTGTGGAAGAAGGGGTCGATCCGGCAGCGACGATTCCGGTGCTCTTCGGCGGCTCGCAGACCGCGTACAACCAGCACGATCCGCTCTATCTCCTACGCAATCAGCGCTTCCCGAACAGCGCCGGCTGGTTTGAGGTCGGCACCAACGACCACGCGCCGCTCGAGGCCCAGCGCACCCTCGTTTCGCTGTCCAGGAGCGCCGGGATCCTCACCTGCTCGCAGGAGGTCCAGGGCGAGGGACACACCTTCACCCTGTGGGAAGACGCGTTCCGTGATTCGCTGCCGTTCCTGTCCTGGCGGCTCGGACTGACCCCCAACCCCGGCGCCGGTCAGGCGACCTGCTCAGGCTGAGGAATCGGCCGGGCTTGCCTCACCCGGCTACCCTCGGGGCATGCCGGTCGAATCTGTATGGCCGCGCCTCGAGCCGCTGCTTCCCAAGGTCCGCAAGCCCGTCCAGTACGTCGGCGGCGAGCTCAACGCGCAGCTCAAGGAATGGGACACCGCCGATGTGCGGTGGTGCCTGATGTATCCGGACGCCTATGAGGTCGGGCTGCCCAATCAGGGCGTGATGATTCTGTACGAGGTGCTGAACGAGCAGCCCGGCGTTCTCGCCGAGCGCACCTACAGCGTCTGGCCGGATCTCGAGGCCTTGATGCGCGAGCACGGGATCGGGCAGTTCACCGTCGAGGGACACCGCCCCGTCAGCGCGTTCGACGCGTTCGGCATCAGCTTCTCCACCGAACTGGGCTACACCAACTTCCTGGTCGCCCTCGAGCTGGCGGGCATCCCGCTGCAGTCGCGCGATCGCACCGGCGAGCATCCGATCGTGATCGCCGGCGGGCATGCCGCGTTCAATCCCGAGCCGATCGCCGACTTCCTCGACGCCGTCGTGCTCGGTGACGGCGAGCAGGCGGTGCTCGGCATCACCGAGGTGCTGCGCGTAGCCAAGGCCGAGGGTTGGGAGCGCGAGCAGACGCTCCTGGAACTCGCCAGGCGACAACTCGCCTACGTGCCGCGCTTCTACGACGTCGACTACGCGCCGGACGGCCGGATCGCCCGCATCACGCCGACCCGCTCCGACGTCCCGCGCCGCCCGTCCAAGCACACCGTCTCCAACCTCGACGCGTGGCCGTATCCCAAGCAGCCGCTGGTGCCGCTCGCCGAGAGCGTCCACGAGCGGATGAGCGTGGAGATCTTCCGCGGCTGCACGCGGGGCTGCCGGTTCTGCCAAGCCGGGATGATCACCCGTCCGGTGCGCGAGCGCAGCATCACCGGCATCGGCGAGATGGTCGCGGCAGGGCTCGCAGCGACGGGTTATGAGGAGGTCGGGCTGCTGAGCCTCTCGTCCGCCGACCATTCCGAGATCGGCGAGATCGCCAAGGGGCTGGCCGACCGCTACGAGGGCACCCAGACCTCGCTCTCGCTGCCGTCCACCCGGGTCGACGCGTTCAACATCAAGCTCGCCGAGGAGTTCTCGCGGGGCGGGCGCCGCTCAGGGCTGACGTTCGCTCCCGAAGGCGGGTCGGAGCGGCTGCGCAAGGTCATCAACAAGACGGTCACCGAGGACGACCTCATCAAGACCGTCACCACGGCCTACGCCGCCGGCTGGACCGCGGTGAAGCTCTACTTCATGTGCGGGTTGCCCACCGAGACCGACGAGGACGTGCTGCAGATCGCGCAGCTCGCCAAGTCGGTGATCCGGGCCGGACGCGAGGTGACCGGGCGCCGCGACATCCGCTGCACGGTCTCGATCGGCGGCTTCGTCCCCAAGCCGCACACGCCTTTCCAGTGGGCGCCGCAGCTCGCTGCTGAGGAGACCGATCGTCGTCTTCAGTTGCTGCGCGACGCGATCGGCCGCGACCGCGCGATCGGCTACCGCTACCACGACGGCAAGCCCGGAATCATCGAAGGATTGCTCTCCCGGGGCGATCGGCGGGTGTCGGCGGTGGTGGCCGAGGTGGTGCGGCGCGGCGGGCGATTCGACGGCTGGAGCGAGTACTTCTCCTACGAGCTGTGGATGGAGGCCGCCGAAGCGGTCGGCATCGACGTCGACTGGTACACCACCCGCGAGCGCACCCGCTCCGAGGTGCTGCCGTGGGACCACCTCGACTCCGGCCTGGATGAGGAATGGCTCTGGTCGGACTGGCAGGAGGCGTTGGATGAGCGCGAGATCGACGACTGCCGCTGGTCGCCGTGCTTCGACTGTGGCGTCTGCCCGACGATGGGCACTGCCATCGAGACCGGCCCGACTGGACGCACGCTGCTACCACTGAGCCCGAGCTGAGCGCCGCCAAGCGCCAGCCCGACATCACCGGCCGCCCGATCGAGGTGGTCGCCCGGGTGCGGCTGCGCTTCGCCAAGCGCGGCAAGCTGCGGTTCACGTCCCATCGCGATGTGGCCCGGGCCTTCGAGCGCGCCATCCGGCGGGCAGGGATTCCGATGGCGTACTCGTCGGGCTTCACCCCCCACCCCCGCATCTCGTGGGCCGGCGCGGCGCCGACGGGGGCCGCGAGCGAGGCTGAGTACGTCGAACTCGCGCTCGCCCAGGTGCGGGACCCCGATCAGCTCGCGCGTGACATCGATGCGGCGCTGCCTCCCGGTATCGACGTGCTCGAGGCGGTCGCAGCGGTGGCGGGCACCGGCAAACTCGCCGAGCGTTTAGACGTGTCGGTCTGGGAACTGGTACTGCATGGGATCGATGACGATCAATTGCGTCCGGCGCTCGACAGGTTGCTCGCGACCGCCTCCGCGCCCGTCGAGCGGCTCACCAAGGACGGTCGGCGCACCATCGACGTCCGAGCTCCGCTGGTCAGCGCGCTGATCGTCAGTTCAGCGGAGAGGGGGGCCGAAGCGGCCGCCCGGGTGTCACCAGGGGACGCGACGCCCCCGTGTGCGATACTCAGGGTGGTTGTGCAGCAGACGACGCCCGTTGTACGACCCGATGACATTGTGGCTGCTTTGACTGCCGTGGCTAGTTGCCCGGCGCCGATCTCGTCCCTGGTGACGAGGATGGCGCAGGGCCGACTGTTGGAGGACGGGTCGATTCTTGATCCACTCGCGGCCGACAGGGCAGCCGGCAGTGTTGTGAGCTCATCAGTGGCGTCGCAAGAGCGCTGACGATCCCCGTGAGCGCCTGAGCGGATCCCTGCGCGGACGCGAACACCACGCGCCCGGGGGCCGGAAGGCTTAATAACTTGATCGACAAGACCAACGACAACAACAGCATCGATACGACCGAGGCCACTGAATCAGCGGCCGCGGAGTCGATGCCCGAAACCCCGCCCGCTGCGGCCACCAGGCCGCGCCGCCGCCGAGCGGCCAGCCGGCCGGTGGGAGCACCGGCGCCTGAGCCGGCCCCGGTGGCTGCTCCTCCCGAGGAGCCTGCTGTCGAGACGCCTGCCGAGGCCGAGGCCGAAGTTGCTGAGGCCGAGGAGGCGGTGGTCGAGGCCGTCGCCGAGGAACTGGCGGCTGAGATCGCCGAAGCGGAAACCATTACCGAGGCAGCCGAGGAATTCGTCGCCGAGGAAGTGGTGGCCGAGGAAGCGGCGGCTGAGGAGGTCAAGCCGGTACGCCGGTCACGGCGCCGGGCGGCGCCGGTCGTCACCTTCCAGGCTCCTGACCCGCTCGCTGTGACCTTCGAGGCGCCCCGCGTCGACCTGGATCACGCTGACCGGCCGTCGTCCGACGACCGGGACGAGGCTCGTGATCAGTCCGGTGAGAGCGAGTCCTCCGACGAGGCGTCCGACGAGGCCGACGACTCAGGCGACTCGGCTGATGGCGCACCGCGTCGTCGCCGCCGGCGCGGTCGCCGCGGACGTGGACGCGTCCGCGAGGATGGCACTGCCGAAGACGGCGAGCAGGACGGTGAGCAGGCCGAGGAGTCGGGCGAGGCTCCCGCGGCGAAGTCCGACGAGGCTGCCGCCACCGACGGCGAGTCGTCCGAGAGCGGCGAGAGCGGCGATTCCGACGAGCCGGGCTCGGCAAAGCGTCGGCGCACCCGCCAGCGTCGCCCGCGCAAGCCCGCCGGCAGCGATGACGACGAGGGTTCGAGCAGTTCCGGCGGCCGCTCGTCCGATGACGAGATCCGCGGGGTCAGCGGTTCCACCCGGCTCGAAGCCAAGCGCCAGCGTCGCCGCGAGAGCCGCGACACCAGCCGGCGCCGGGTCCCGCTGGTCACCGAGGCCGAGTTCCTGGCGCGCCGGGAGTCCGTCAACCGCGTGATGGTCGTCCGCAATGCGGGCGAGCGCACCCAGATCGCCGTGCTCGAGGACGACGTGCTCGTCGAGCACTACGTCACCCGGGCCAGTTCCGCGTCCTACGCCGGCAACGTCTACCTCGGTCGCGTGCAGAACGTGCTGCCCAGCATGGAAGCGGCGTTCGTCGACATCGGCAAGGGCCGCAACGGCGTGCTCTACGCCGGCGAGGTGAACTACGACGCCAGCGGGCTGGAAGGCAAGCCGCGCAAGATCGAGCAGGCGCTGAAGGCCGGCCAGGCGGTCGTTGTGCAGGTCACCAAGGACCCGATCGGACACAAGGGCGCCCGGCTCACCAGCCAGGTCAGCCTGCCCGGCCGCTACATGGTCTACGTGCCCGACGGCGGCAGCGCCGGCATCAGCCGCAAGCTTCCCGACAGCGAGCGCACCAGGCTGCGCAGCATCCTGAAGAAGATCACCCCCGAAGATGCCGGCGTCATCGTCCGTACGGCGGCCGAAGGCGCCAGCGAGGACGAGCTTTCCCGCGACATCACCCGGCTCGCCGCGCAGTGGGAGGACATCCAGAAGAAGTCGACGAAGGCGACCCCGCCGGGCCTGCTCTACGCCGAGCCCGACCTGGTCGTGCGGGTCATCCGCGACATCTTCAACGAGGACTTCAACGAGCTTGTGGTCCAGGGCGACGACGAATGGGAGCTGATCCACGGCTACGTTTCCGGCGTCGCTCCCGACCTGCTTCCCCGGCTGCGCCAGGAGACGCTCGGCGACGTTTTTGCCGAGTCCCGTATCGACGAGCAGCTGCTGAAGGCGCTCGACCGCAAGGTGTACCTCCCCTCGGGCGGTTCGCTGGTGTTCGACCGCACCGAGGCGATGACCGTCGTCGACGTCAACACCGGCCGCTTCACCGGCAAGGGCGGCAACCTCGAGGAGACCGTCACCAAGAACAACCTCGAGGCGGCCGAGGAGCTCGTACGCCAGCTGCGGCTGCGCGATGTCGGCGGCATCATCGTCGTCGACTTCATCGACATGGTCCTGGAGAGCAACCGTGAGCTGGTGCTTCGCCGGCTCACCGAGTGCCTCGGACGCGACCGCACCAAGCATCAGGTCGCCGAGGTCACCAGCCTCGGCCTGGTGCAGATGACGCGCAAGCGCGTCGGTCAGGGACTGCTCGAGGCTTACAGCGAACCGTGCCCCACCTGCGGCGGCCGCGGCCACACCATCGAGCTGCCGGGCCTCGGCGGCATCAAGCCCAAGCCCAAGCCGATCCCGCGCCCGCCGCTGCCGCGCCCGCTGGATGAGGACGGCAACGAGATTCCGGCCGCCCCCGGCGACGCCACGACGTCGGAGAACGGCGTGGACGCCAAGCCGGACGAGCCGACTGTCGCTCCCGAGGTCGAGGAAGCCGTCGAAGCGATCGAAGCGGCACTGCCCGAAGAAGCGGATGTCGCTGAGGATGCCGCGGAGTCAGCTGAGGCCCACTCGGCCGACGTGCTGGTTGAATGAGCCTGGCGAGCGAGCCCGACCATTCCCTAAGGTGCTGACCGTTCCGATAGGATGGGCGGTCGTGCCCCAGGGGCATCCGGAAGCGTCCGTCCCGGGCAGCCAAATTCTTGTGAGTTCCAGTCCAGCGAGGTAGGTGAATCCGTGTACGCGGTCGTGCGCAGCGGAGGTAAGCAGCACAAGGTGGCCGTCGGCGACGAGCTCAATGTCGAGCTGGTGCGCGGTGAGACCGGCGATTCCGTCACGCTGCCCGCCCTCCTGCTGGTTGACGGCGCCACGGTCACCACCGATGCGGCGGCTCTGGCCGGCGTCTCGGTGACGGCGGAGATCCTCGGCCTGGAGAAGGGCCCGAAGATCCGCATCCACAAGTTCAAGAACAAGTCCGGCCAGCACACGCGCCAGGGTCACCGCCAGAAGTACACCCGGCTGCGCGTCACCGGCATCGACTCGGCTACTCCCGCCGCGAGCACGAAGGGCTGACGACATGGCACACAAGAAGGGCGCCAGCTCCTCGCGCAACGGCCGCGATTCGAACGCTCAGTTCCTCGGCGTGAAGCGTTACGGGGGCCAGCTGGTCAATGCGGGCGAGATCATCGTCCGCCAGCGCGGAACCCACTTCCACCCAGGAGATCTGGTCGGACGGGGCAAGGACGACACCTTGTTCGCGCTGTCAGCGGGCTACGTCGAATTCGGTCGCAAGCGCGGGCGCCGGGTTGTCAACATCGTCACCGAGCAGGCTGCTGAAGCCGTCGCTCCCGTCGGGGCCGACGCCTAGCGTCGCTGGCCGGGCCTTTTGCGCCCGGCCCGCTCACGCGCGTCAGTGCAGGTTGGATCCCAGTGCCCAGCTTCGTTGATCGCGTCATCCTGCACGTCGCCGCCGGCAACGGCGGTCACGGCTGCGCCAGCGTGCACCGCGAGAAGTTCATCCCGCTCGGTGGTCCCGACGGTGGCAATGGGGGCCGCGGCGGCGACGTGATTCTCGAGGTCGACCCGGCCGTCGCCACGCTGCTCGACTTCCACTTCCACCCCCACCAGCGCGCCACGTCCGGCAAGCCCGGCCAGGGCAGCAACCGGTCCGGAGCCGAGGGCTCTGACCTGGTCCTGCACGTTCCCAATGGCACGGTCGTCGTCGATGACGAGACCGGCGAGCAGATCGTCGATCTGATGGGCACCGGCACTCGTTACGTGCTTGCTGCGGGCGGCGCCGGAGGCCTCGGCAATGCGGCTCTCGTGTCATCGCGCCGCCGGGCACCCGGTTTCGCCCTGCTCGGTGAGCCGGGGGAGGCCAAGGACGTCGTCCTCGAGCTCAAGAGTGTCGCCGATGTGGCGCTCGTCGGCTTCCCGAGCGCCGGCAAGTCCTCGCTGATCGCGGCGATCTCAGCGGCCCGGCCGAAGATCGCCGACTACCCCTTCACCACCCTGGTGCCCAACCTCGGGGTCGTGTCGGCCGGCGATCACGCTTCGTTCACGGTCGCGGATGTGCCCGGCCTCATCCCCGGCGCGAGCGAGGGCAAGGGGCTGGGCCTGGAGTTCCTGCGCCACGTCGAGCGCTGCAGCGTCCTGCTCCACGTGCTGGACTGCGCCACGCTCGATCCCGGACGCGATCCACTCAGTGATCTCGACGCCCTCGAAGCCGAGCTCAACGCGTACGGCGGCGGCGGTCTCACCGACCGTCCCCGCCTCGTCGCCCTGAACAAGATCGACGTCCCGGAAGCCCGGGAGCTGGCCGACCTCGTGCGTCCTGACCTCGAAGCCCGTGGGCTGGAGGTCCATGAGATCAGCGCGGCGAGCCACGAAGGCCTGCGCACGCTGACGCTGCGGCTTGCCGAACTCGTGGAGCGTTACCGCCTCGACCACGTGCCGCCCGAGCCCACCCGCATCGTGCTACGACCCAGGCCGGTGGGCGGAATCGAGTTCACCGTCAAGCCGGTGGGACCACAGCAGTACCGGGTCGACGGCCGCAAGCCGCTGCGCTGGGTCCGCCAGACCGACTTCACGAACGAGGAGGCCATCGGCTTCCTCGGCGACCGGCTTGCCAAGCTCGGGGTCGAGGCGGAGCTCGCCAAGCAGGGCGCCGAGGCCGGGGCCGAGGTGAGCATCGGCGACGTCACCTTCGACTGGGAGCCGACCCTCGCTGACGCGACCGCCGGGCCGCGAGGCACCGACAGCCGGGTCGTCACCCAGGTGCGCAAGAGCCGCGATCAGCGCCATGCCGAGTTCATCGAGCGGCACACCCCGTATGAGGAGCGCGAGGCGGCCGACCTCGAATCGTCGTGAGCCGCCCGCTCGTCGCCGGGGCGCTTCGGGTGGTCGTCAAGGTCGGTTCGTCCTCACTGACGAGCGCCAAGGGTGGCCTCGACGCGACGCGGGTCGATGCTCTTGTCGACGTGCTCGCCACCGAGAAGCGCGAGGTCGTCCTCGTCTCCAGCGGCGCCATCTCTGCCGGCATCGCACCGCTCGGGCTCTCGCGTCGCCCCCGTGACCTGGCGACCCTGCAGGCTTGCGCCAGCGTGGGCCAGCTACTGCTCGCCGAGCGGTATGCGGCGAGCTTCGGCCGCTACTCCAAGTCGGTCGGCCAGGTGCTGCTGACCAGTGAGGACGTCATCCGCCGGGCGCACTATCGCAATGCCCGGCGGACGCTGGAGAGGCTGCTTTCGCTCGGCGTCATCCCGCTGCTGAACGAGAACGACGCGATCGCCACCGACGAGATCCGCTTCAGCGGCAACGATCGGCTGGCGGCGCTCGTCGCCCACCTCGTCGCCGCTGACCTGCTGATCCTGCTGACCGACGTGGACGCCGTCTACGAGCGCAACCCGCGGGCCAATCCCGGCGCGGCGCGGCTTGCTGACGTCCATGCCCCGGCGGATCTGGTCGCCGCGGCCTTCCGGGGCATCGGGAGCGCGGCCGTCGGCACCGGCGGGATGCAGACCAAGGTCGACGCGGCGCTGCTGGCCGCCTCGGAAGGCTGCGCGGCGATCATCGGATCCGCCGGCGAGCTCGCGCAACTTCTTGCCGGCGAGGACCGCGGCACGCTGTTTCACCCGGCCGGCAAGCGCCTTCCATCGCGGCTGCGATGGCTGGCTCACGCGTCGTCGCCGGGCGGCCGCCTGCACCTGGACGCGGGCGCGGTCAATGCCCTGGTCACGCGAGGCAGCTCGTTGCTCGCGGCCGGCATCACGAGCGTCGAGGGTGATTTTGCTTCGGGTGATCCGGTGGAGCTCGTCGGGCCGACCGGCGTTCCGCTCGGGCGGGGGCTCGTGGGCTACGAGGCGACCGAACTTCCCGCCATGCTCGGCCGCTCCACCAACGAACTCGGCCCGGGCTACTCCCGCGAGGTCGTCCACCGCGATGACCTGGTGATCTTCCCGACCTGATTTCAGGCGTACTGGAAACCCGGCGACTGCGACGGCGCCCGTACGTATCCTTTTCTCATGTCTTTGCTGCAATCCGCGGTGCTTGCCGGCGAGTCCAGCAGCCCGGAGAGCGCGGTGCGCGAGGTGGCGTTGCGGGCCAAGAGCGCCGCCGTCACGCTCGCGAATGCGACGCGAACGGTCAAGGACGCCGCGCTGGAGGTCATGGCTGACGCGCTGGTGGCTTCCTCCGTCGACCTGCTGGCAGCCAACGAACGCGACGTCCACGCCGCCACGGCCAACGGCACCTCAGCGGCGATGATCGACCGGCTCACGCTGACTCCCGCGCGTATCTCGGCGATGGCTGACGGGCTGCGCCAGGTCGCCGGTCTGCCCGACCCGGTCGGCGAGGTCGTGCGCGGCAGCACGCTGGCCAACGGGCTGGAGATCCGGCAGGTGCGGGTGCCCTTCGGTGTCGTCGGGATCGTCTACGAGGCCCGGCCGAATGTGACCGTTGATGCCGCGGGCCTCTGCCTCAAGAGCGGCAACGTGGCGCTGCTGCGCGGCAGCGGCTCGGCGTATCACAGCAATACCGCGCTGGTCGGCGTGCTTCGCGCGGCCGCCGAGAGCGTCGGGCTCCCCGCCGACATCGTGAATCTGGTGCCCGGAGTCGACCACGACTCGGTCAAGGCCTTGCTTCGCCTGCGCGGCATCGTCGATCTGATCATTCCGCGCGGCGGCGCGGGACTCATCCGCACCGTGGTCGAGGAATCGACCGTGCCCGTCATCGAAACGGGCGTCGGAAATTGCCATATCTATGTCGATGAGGATGCCGACCTGGAAATGGCGTTGCGCATCGTGCTCAACTCCAAGACTTCGCGTCCGAGCGTCTGCAATGCGGCGGAGACGGTGCTCATCCACCGCGCGATTGCCCCGGATTTCCTGGCGCTTTTGCTGCCCGCGCTGAACTCCGCCCGGGTGACTGTTCATGGCGACCCTGCGGTGCAGGCCTTCGATCAGGCCGTCGTCCCTGCCCAGGACGTCGACTGGGCCGAGGAGTACCTCTCGCTGGACGTCGCGGTCGGGATCGTCAGCACGCTGGAGGAGGCACTCGAGCACATCCGAACGTGGGGGAGTGCGCACACCGAGGCGATCATCACTCGGTCGCTGGCCGCCTCGCGCGCCTTCATCGCCGGCTGCGACAGCGCGGCAGTCATGGTCAACGCGTCGACCCGCTTCACCGACGGTGAGCAGTTCGGGATGGGGGCCGAGGTGGGCATCAGCACCCAGAAGCTGCATGCTCGTGGACCGATGGGTCTGCCTGAGCTGACCTCCACGAAGTGGATAGTCACTGGAGACGGACACATCCGCGAGTAGCCCGACGGGGGTGGGCATGTCCGACGCGAGTGAGCCGATCGAGCCGGTGCAATTGCCGCCGGTCGAGACCCCGCCGCTGCCGCGCACCGTCGACTCCGATGCCGCCGCCGAGGCTTTCACCGGAATCCTCGACAGTGATTCCACGCCTGAAGAAGTAGAAGAGGTCGTCTCCTTCATCGCCGCCGTCCCGCTGGGCGTGCGCCGCACGGCCCCACGCTGGGTCGCCCCCGTCTTCGCCGCCGGGGCGCTCGTGCTGGTGCCGTGGATCATCTTCCTCGGCTTCGCGCTGCCGGAGCGCTCGACGGACCAGCACTACAACCTCGCCTGGGTGGGCTTCGACCTCCTGTTGCTGTTCGCCATGACTCGCACGGCACTGCTCGCCTGGAAGGGGCGCCGGCAGGTGCAGCTGCCCGCGGCGGCGACGGCCACCCTGCTGCTGGTGGATGCCTGGTTCGACATCCTGACGTCCAACGGACCCTGGGCGATCACGCAGGCCTTGGTGCTGGCCTGCCTGCTCGAACTTCCGATCGCGGTCATGGCCGTCTGGATCGCCCGCAACGTCGACAAGGTCGTCGAACGCGCCGAGCACCGCCTCGCCGAGCAGGCTCAGCAATTACTGGCCACCCACCTGCTTTCGGGGACCCACAAAGTCGCCCGGGAAGGCGACAGCTGAAGCATCGAGGCACCTGTCCTGGCACTGTCTGACATTTCGCGCCCGAGGCATGAAACACTGAAGTATTCGCCTGACGACTTATGGCGCCAAATCCTCGGAGTGAGCCCGTGCAGCAATTCCCCGTGTTCGGCGACGTGGCCGACGTTCGCGACCGGTTGGCAGCGGCCGGCTATCTCGCTGACGACGCCATCGCCACCACCGTCTTCCTGGCCGATCGGCTGGGCAAGCCGCTGCTGGTCGAGGGACCGGCGGGCACCGGAAAGACCGAGCTGGCCAAGGCCGTCGCCGCTGCCACGCAGTCGGATCTGGTACGCCTGCAGTGCTACGAGGGCCTCGACGAGGCGCGCGCGCTGTATGAGTGGAACTACAAGAAGCAGCTGCTGCGTATCCAGGCATCCGGCGGCGACGCCGACTGGGGCGACACCCACGACGACATCTTCAGCGAGGAATTCCTGCTCTCGCGTCCGCTGCTCACGGCCATTCGCCGCACCGAGCCGACCGTCCTGCTCATCGACGAGACGGACAAGGCCGACGTCGAGGTCGAGGGCTTGCTGCTGGAGGTCCTCTCGGACTTCCAGGTGACGATCCCCGAGCTCGGCACCATCGAGGCCGCGCGGCGCCCGTTCGTCGTCCTCACGTCCAACGCGACCCGCGAGCTCTCCGAGGCGCTCAAGCGGCGCTGCCTGTACCTCTACATCGACTACCCGGGCGCCGAGCGCGAGAAGGCGATCGTCAAGGCGCGGGTCCCCGAGCTGCCCGAGGAGCTGGCTGAGCAGCTGGTTCGCACCATCCGGGCGCTGCGCGCGATGGAGCTGAAGAAGGCCCCGTCAGTCGCCGAGTCGATCGACTGGGCTCACACCCTGCTGGCGCTGGGGCTGAACACCCTGGATGAGGAAGCCGTCAGCAGCACCCTGGGCGTCGTGCTCAAGCACGCCAGCGACCAGGCACGCGCCATCAGCCAGCTCAAGCTCTCATGAGCCTGCTCGACCGCACCGTCGAGTTCGCGGGCGCGCTGCGCACCGCGGGCATCCCGGTGAGCACGGCCGAGACCGTCGATGCCATGCGCGCGCTGGGCAAGGTCGACATCATCCAGCGCGAGCACCTGCGGGCCGCGTTCGCGGCGACGTCGTGCAAGCGCGCCGCGCACCGCCAGACCTTCGACACCCTCTTCGATCTGTGGTTCCCGCCCAAGATCGGCGACGGGGTGGCCGAGGACGAGTTCGCCGGCGACGGCACTGACGGTGACGGCGAGCCGATGGACGCCGGCGAGCTCTCCAAGGCGATGCGCGATCAGCTGCGTGACCTGCTGCTCGACGGTGACGAAGACGCGATCCGGCGCTTCGCCCGGGCCGCGGTCAGCAGCCTCGGGCGCACCGATTCACCCGCCGGGCGGCAGAACTACTTCGCCTACCGGGTGCTGCGCGCGCTCTCGCCGGAGACGCTGATCGCGTCACTGCTGGCAGCGATGATGGGTGACCAGGAGCGCGGCGGGCTCGCTGAGAAGGTCGCCCGCCAGACCATCGCCGACCGCATCAAGGCGTTCGAGGAGGCGGTCGAGAGCGAGGTCAGGCGCCGGCTGGCCGAGACCAAGGGCGTCGAATCGGTGACGCGAAGTGCCGTGAAGCCGCTGACCGACCAGGTGGATTTCCTACGCGCGTCGCGCAATGACCTGATCGAGCTGCGCCGCCAGGTGCAGCCGTTGGCGCGCCGGCTCGCGACCCGCCTTACCGCCAAGCGCCGCCTCGGCCGGGCTGGAAAGCTCGACTTCCGGCGCACCGTCCGGGCGTCGCTGGCCACCGGCGGGGTGCCGCTGGAGACCAAGCACAAGCCGCACAAGCCCCACAAGCCGGAGCTGGTCGTCTTCTGCGATGTCTCGGGATCGGTGAGCTCGTTCGCGCACTTCACGCTGATGCTCACGCATGCGCTGCGGGAGCAGTTCTCCAAGGTGCGGGCGTTCGCGTTCATCGACACCTGCGACGAGGTCACCGACTACCTGCGCTCGGTCGACATCAGCGACGCGATGGCCCGGATCGCTCAGAATGCCGACCTCGTCTGGTTCGACGGGCACAGCGATTACGGTCACGCGTTCGAGGTCTTCGCCGACCGCTATCCCGACGCGATCACCCCGAAGACGTCGCTGCTGGTGCTGGGCGACGCGCGTAACAACCACCGCTCGGCCGCCGCGCCTACGGTGCGCCGGCTGGTCAAGGAAGCGCGTCACGCGTACTGGCTGAACCCGGAGCCGCGTACCTACTGGGGATCGGGCGATTCGGCGACCAAGACGTATGAGCCGCTGTTCGATGAGATGGTCGAGTGCCGCAACGTGGAGCAGCTCGCCGAATTCGTGCAGCGCCTGCTCCCGACCTGAGGCAACCGGGCAGTGGGCGAGCGCATCGGGGTGATGGGCGGCACCTTCGACCCCATCCACCATGGCCACCTCGTGGCAGCCAGCGAGGTCGCGGCGCTGTATGACCTCTCCGAGGTCATCTTCGTGCCGACGGGTCAGCCCTGGCAGAAGACCGAGCGCGAGGTCACCAGCGCCGAGGACCGCTACCTGATGACGGTGCTCGCGACCGCGACCAACCCTCGATTTTCCGTCAGCCGGATCGACATCGACCGGCCCGGACTCACGTACACCATCGATACGCTGCGCGAACTCGTCGAGAAACGGCCCGGGGCCGACCTGTTCTTCATCACCGGTGCTGACGCGATGGCCCAGATCCTGGATTGGCATTCCGCGCCGGAACTGTTCTCGATGGCGCACTTCGTCGGAGTGTCGCGGCCCGGCTACGAGTTGGCGCTCGACGAGCGCTTCCCGCAGGGGGCGGTCAGCACTTTGGAGATTCCGGCGCTCACCATTTCCTCCTCGGATTGCCGGGCGCGGGTCGCCCGCGGCGCCCCGATCTGGTACCTCGTGCCCGACCCGGTGGTGCGATATGTGGACAAGCGTCGCCTGTACCGCGACGCAGACTGACGGAATGTGCCACCCTGGTTTCAGGGTTCACGTATGTAACCCCCTTTTGAACCGATGGAGTCGCCTGTGCCCGCTGCCCCCGCCGCCGTCGAGCTCGCTATGGTCGCGGCGCAGGCCGCAGCCGACAAGCTCGCCACCGACGTCACCGTTCTCGACGTCGCTGACCGCCTCGCCATCACTGACACGTTCGTGCTGACCAGCGCGCCCACCGAGCGCCAGGTCAGCTCCATCGTCGATGAGGTCGAGCTCCGCATGCGGGAGGCGGGAGTCAAGCCCGTCCGGCGCGAGGGTGAGCGCGAGGGGCGCTGGGTGCTGCTCGACTTCGGTGATGTCGTGGTGCACGTCCAGCACGCCGAGGAGCGCGAGTACTACGCGCTCGAGCGGCTGTGGAAGGACTGCCCGCAGCTCCCGTTCGTTGACGCAGCCGCGGCGCGCCCGGTCCCCGCTACCGCCGGCACCGGGGAGTGAGCCGGCAGCTGCTGCTGCTTCGCCACGGGCGTACCGAATACAACGCTTCGGGACGCTTTCAGGGGCAGGTGGACGTGCCGCTCGATGAGGTCGGACGCGCCCAGGCCGCCCGGGTGGCGCCGTTGCTCGCCGCCCATCGGCCGGTGACGATCATTTCCTCGGATTCTTCTCGTGCGGTGGAGACGGCGCGCCCGGTCGCTGCGCTGCTCGGTCAGGATGTGCTGCTGGATGAGAACCTTCGCGAGATCGACATCGGCGGCTGGTCGGGCCTCACGCTCACCGAGGTCGAGCAGGCCTTCCCGCAGGAGTACACCGACTGGATCAATGGCGTGCGCGAGCAACTGCGCCGGGGCGGCGGAGAGACCTACGGCGAGGTCGGGGCCCGCGCCTTCATGTCCGTGTGGCCGCTGCTGGACGGTCCCTCCGACGAGGTCGTGCTCGCCGTGACCCACGGAGGCACGGCTCGCTCGCTGATCGACCTGATGCTGGGGATTCCGGTGCGGTCCCGCCACGTCTTGGGTGGCCTCCCGAACGCGGCCTGGTCGCGGCTGGAAGAGGGCCGCTTCGGCTGGCGGCTGGCCGAACACGCCGTCACCGCCGACTTAGGCATCCCACCGGTCCCGTAGAGCCCGCACCCGCACGTGCTGGCGCCAGCATCTGCGGGTGCCCTGGCGCCGTCTGCTGGTGGCGCCAGGCCAGTAAGGCCGGACCACCGATCAGCGACAGTGGATGGGCGTCAAATCTGACGCCGGTTCACTGGCGCTGGTGGTGGTCACGCCGCCGCCAGGCCTCCCGGCGGTATGGTGGGACGCGATCGGGGCTGTGGCGCAGCTGGTAGCGCACTTCCATGGCATGGAAGGGGTCAGGGGTTCGAATCCCCTCAGCTCCACCGAGGCGTCTCTGCTTGCTCGCCGCTTGTTAGCGGCTTCGCCTGGTGCCCGCAATGTCTTCCCGGGGGCCCGGCCCCCGGACCCCCGCGCTAACCCGTCGCGGCGCCGGCTTCCCGTCGTTGCAGCAAGGAACGTAGCTGCATGAACCGGAGCAGCTGATCGGATCCGGCCACCTCGGCGTATGCGTCCACGACATCGTCGACGAATGCCTGCTTCTGTGCGCTGGGCAGCAATGCGGTCCATGCACCGAAGCCGGCCGCGCACCAGCGGGCCATGCTTTGCCGGTCGCCGAAATCCCAGGTGAGGTCCTCGACCCGGGTCGTCACTTCTTGCAGTCCGGCCGCCTCCGCGAGCTCGTTCCAGCGCTGCGGCTGCGGGTGCTCGTAGGGGCGCTGGAACGCCGCGAATTGGTCGCGCCACGGCGGGCCGGCGGTGACGCGCATCGCCACGTCCTCCAGGCTCGGCCGCTCGCCTGCGCACACCAGCACCAGTAGCGCCCGGCCCCCAGGCTGGAGCGCGGACGCGATGCTCCTCAGCGCGCGTGCCGTGTCGAGCACCCAATGCAGGGCGTTGAACGAGACCACCAGGTCGAACTCGGCGCTGAAGCGCTCGTCGAGAACATCGCCGATCCGGAACTCGACGGCGCTTGTCGCCGGCGCCGCCGCGATCATGCCCGGCGACGGATCGACACCCACGACGCGAGCGCCCGGAATCCGCGCCGCGAGCGTCGTCGTGATCCGCCCGTCGCCGCAGCCGATGTCGAGCACGCTGCGCACCCCGTCCAGCCCCACGCCGGCGAGCGCCCGTTCGGCCAGCCACTGCTGCATCCCACTGACCTGCCGGTACTCCAGGCCGTCCCAGTCGGTGCTCACCCGCCGCCGCCGTCGTTCATGACGGCATTGTCCCCGGGCGGCAATGGCTGGCGGATCTGGTCCAATATTCCACGTTGGGTTGGTTGTACCGACCGGTCGGTATAGCGTTCCATCATGATCCGCAGCCAGAAGAAGACAATGGCCGTCACCGCTGCCGCGCTCATCGCTGCCGCCGGTTGCAGCTCGTCGGGAGGGAAGAGTGGAGGCGGCGTCACCACTCCTACCGGAGCTGCGAGCAGTAGTGCGAGTAGTAGCGCGAGCAGCGTCAGCAAGCCCATCAACGTCACCGTTGGTGTGTTGACTGACCTCACCGGGCCAGCTGCTTCCGGCAACAAGACCACGGGCGACGGCGTGAAGGCGGGCGTCGTCTACGCCTCCCGCAATGGCGTCAACGTCAAGTACGTGGTGGGCGATACGGCGACGAACCCGGCGACCGCGCTTTCCGTGGCGCAGAAATTCGTGACCCAGGATCACGTCAGCGTCGTGATTGCGAATTCATCGTTGACGTTCGCCGCTTCGAACTACCTGACGGGCAAAGGCGTCCCCGTGATCGGTGCGGGTGAAGACGGACCCGAATGGCTCACCGCCAAGAACATGTTTTCTGTCTATGGCGCCGTGAATACCACCAAGGTCGCCGACACTCTGGGCAACTTCTACAAGTCCCAGGGTGTGACGACCGTCGGCGCGATCGGCTACAGCATCTCGCCGCTCTCGTCCGAGGCTGCGAAAGCCTCGATCAAGTCGGCCGAGTCGGTCGGATTGAAGAGCGGCTACCTGAACTCGAATTTCCCCTTCGGAAGTACCGACGTCCAGCCCGTCGCGCTGGCGATGAAAGCCGCCGGAGTTGACGGGCTCACCGCCACGACCGACCCGAACACCGCCTTCGCGTTGATCACCGCGCTCCGGCAAGCGGGAGCGAGCGTCAAGGTGGCCATCCTGGCGACTGGTTACGGAGGCGACCTGCTGCAGGCCGGACCGGGAGCCTTGAGCCAGGCTCAGAACGTCTTCTTCTCACTGGGTTTCGAGCCCCTCGAGATGCAGACGGCCGCGACAAAGCAATTTGCGGGCGACCTGAAAGCAGCGGGCGTCAGCGGTCAGGCGACCTCCGCCGAATACAACGGGTACACCTCCATCGGGCTGCTGGTCCGCGCGCTGAAGGCGACAGGCGGGAGCACGGACGCCTCCGCGCTCATCTCGACGCTGTCCAACATCCATGACTGGGACGCTCTGGGCCTGTTCGGTAGCCACAAGCTGGACCTGAGCAACCGCACCAACATCGTCTCCGGCGTCGACAACTGCCTGTGGGTCACCAAGCTCGAGGGGAGCAAGTTCACGCTGGTGAGCGGAGCGACCCCGGTCTGCGGCAAGACCTTGCCGGGCGTGACGGTCTCTGCCTCGTCCTGAGGACCCAACCGTTCCCTCGGTTCACACCGACTGTTCGCCGCAGTTTGCCTCAGCGTTCAACCGGGGCCGACAGTTTTAGTTGCGTGATCTCAAGAGTCTTTTCAAGCAAGCGAAACCGGATTGCCCTCGCGATGGGCGCGGCGGTCGCCGTCGGCGCCACCACCGTCGCCGCCCAGGCCGGCGGCTGGCTCTCAGCCCCGTCGCACGACTTCAGCGCGTCCGCCGATTCCTTCTCCGGCCACGGGACGGTGAGCGGCGACGTCCTGCACAACGACCACGGCGCGACGGCCGTGGCGCGGCACACCAACCCGGCCAACGGCGCCGTGAAAGTGAACGCGGACGGCACGTTCACGTACATCCCGAATCCCGGCTTCACCGGCACGGATTCCTTCACCTACACCGCGACCGACGCCGTCCAGCTCTTCAAGGACGCGGCGGCGAACGGCAGCCCCATCCCGCCGCTGACGCACGTCGCGGGACCGGGCGGCACGACGACGCAGATCTCGGGGGAGGGCTACGGCTCGTCGCTGGCGGCCGTGCCGCACAAGTCGGGCTACTTCTACGGGCTCACCGACCGCGGTCCCAACGCCGACGCACCTGACGGCAACAAGTCCGAGATGGTCCTGGGCTTCACGCCTCAGATCGGCGAGTTCAAGCTCGTCGACGGACAGGCGCGGCTGATCAAAACGGTCCTGCTGAAGGGACCGAAGAGCCTCGGCGGCAAGAACTACAGCGGCCGCCCGCCTAACGACACCAGCGAGGTGATCGACGACGTCAACGCCACGAACGCCACCCTCAACAACGGCGCCGTCACTCCGGTTCCGGTCGCCAAGGACCCGTACGGCTACGACTCCGAAGGTCTCGTGGCACTGCCGGACGGCACCTTCTGGGTCTCGGACGAGTACGGGCCCTACGTCACGCACTTCGACGCCAACGGCTTCGAACTCGGCCGGCTGACCCCGTACAAGAGCAGCCCGGACAACGCCTTCCACAAGATCGTCGGATTCCTGCCGCCCGAGCTCGCTTTTCGCCTGAAGAACAAGGGGATGGAGGGCCTGACCGTCACGCCGGACGGCTCGACGCTGGTCGGCGTGATGCAGTCAGCGTTGCAGCAGCCGGATCTCGGCAGCACGAAGGCCGGCAACGTGTCACCCACCCGCATCATCACCATCAACCTGCACACGTTCCAGGCCAAGCAGTACCTCTACCTGCTCGATGATCCCAAGACCACCGGCGACGCCAACAGCGAGATCACGGCGCTGTCGAGCACGAAGTTCCTGGTTGACGAGCGTGACGGCAACTTCGAGCCGTTCGCCCAGAAGACCCTTTATGAGGTGGATATCAACGGTGCCACCGACGTGAGCGGGCTGACGATCGGCGGGCTCTCACCGGAAGCGTTCGTCGGAACCGACGGCACCAACGCGGCGCTCACCGCGCTCACCGCCGCTGGAGTCCACGTGGCGCAGAAGGCGCCGTACGTCCAGGTCGGGGCGCTACTCAGCCAGCTCGATCCGAGCGGTGCGCTCTTCGCGCATGACAAGGTCGAGGGCGTTGCCACCACCGATGCGGGCAGGACGCTGTACCTGTCCAACGACGACGACTTCGGTATCGACACCATCGTCGTCGATCCGGACGGGAAGTGGACCGTTCACCAGAAGGTGCTGCCGCCCACGGGTCAGACCGACAACGGCGAGATCCTGAAGGTCGACACCACCCGGCTGCCGGCGGTCCTGAAGACGGTCACGGTGACGCTCCACGTGCACTGACCCGCGACGAACCAGCGCGGCAGCAGGCTCGAGGCGGGGCGGTGATCACTTCACCGCCCCGTCGGCGTCTTGTCAGTCGTTGGAGCCGGTGTGGTCCTGCGCCCAGTCGACGGCCTTGTCGATCTGGTCCTCGTGTCCAAGCTTGTCGCCGGCGAGGTCGCCGATCTTCTCCAGACCCGCGTCGATCTTGTCGTCGTGCTGATCCGCGAGCTTCTTGAGGTCGTCCAGGCCGGGCATGGGATCTCCTGTCGTCGGGTTTCGATCGGCTAGGGCAGGGCGCCAGCCTTCACCCCATCCCTGGCAGGCGCAATCCGGCAGCCAGGTCCTCGACGTGCGGGCCCCGGCACGCCAAGGTTGAGCAATGACAGCGCACACCGAGGCTGACGAAGCGATCTCCTATTCCTCGCGGGGCAATACCCGCTGGATCGTCCTGAAGGGTGCTCGCGGGCGGACGTTCGACCGGGCACTGGTGCGCTATCTCGGGGTCTCGTTCATCACATGGCAGTACGCCAAAGCCGGCGGCGTCAGGTACCGCCCGACGCTCTTGCTGACCACGATCGGCAAGCGCAGCGGCGAGCTGCGGCCCCGTGCGCTGCCCTACATCCGGGACGGCGATCGCTTCATCGTCGTTGGCTCCAACGGCGGAGGACCGAAGGATCCCGACTGGGTGTGGAACGTGCGGGCGAACGGTTCCGCGTGGGTGCACGTGAAGCGCCGCAAGATCGCGGTGGCGGCTCATGTTTCCGAGGGCGCGGAGTACGACCGGCTCTTCGCGCTGCTCGGGACCAAGGGCGACTCGCTGAAGCGCTATCAGGAGCGCGCGTCACAGTTCGGCAGGACGGTCCCGCTGGTCGTCCTGGAACCTCGCGTCTGACGGGCGACACTCACGACGCGGCACTCAGATCATCGGGCTCCAACGAATGGATGCCGAACGGGGTCGCGACGTGCAGGGGCCAGCGAGCCAGACCCGGACTGAGCACGCCGCGAAGGCTCGCCGCCCAGCGCCGGTCCTGTGCCGTCACCGACTCCGGACCCGGCCGGCACAGCGTCAGCACGGCGGAGTGAGCCGGGCCGCTGGACGTCACATCGGCGAGGATCTTCGCCAGGTTGCGGCACAGCAGGGCGTCGGGCTCCACGGGAAGGTCGTCGATGGGGAACGCGACCGGCAGCGTGCGGTCGCCGGCATCGAGCATCGCCACCCACAAGCTGCGCCGGCGACGCTCGGCCGGCGGGATGAGGGCCGTCCAGAGGGCGCGCACATCAGCATCAGTGCGGATCGTCATTTCAAGCGGTCGGGATTTCATACGCGGAGTGTGGCCTGAAAGTCGAAGGCCGCCCGAAGTTATCCACAGGCTCAGGGCCGGGGGAGAGCGTTCAGCCGAAAAGGCCGCGTTTGTACGCGGTGGCGACGGCCGAGGCCCGATCGCGCACCCCGAGCTTGCTGTAGATGTGCAGCAGGTGGGTCTTGACCGTCGTCTCACTCACCATGAGCTGACGCGCGGCCGACTGGTTGGTGGCCCCGTCCGCCACGAGGCGCAGCACCTCGACTTCGCGAGGACTGAGGGCGTCGGGGCTACGCGAGCCGGCGCGGCTCATGAGCGTCCCCGCCACCGAAGGCGCGAGCACGGACTGTCCGGCGAACGCCGCGCGGACGGCGCGAAGAAGTTCCTCGCGGGGCGCATCTTTCAGGAGGTAGCCGGTCGCGCCCGCTTCGACGGCGGGCAGCACATCGCGGTCCGTGTCGTAGGTGGTCAGGATCAGGACGCGAGCCGGATGCCCCAGCTCGCGTAGCCGGGCGATGGCGTCGACGCCGCCCATCGTCGGCATGCGCAGGTCCATCAAGATGACGTCGACCTCGAGACTGCGGGCGAGTGTCACGGCTTGCGCGCCGTCGCCGGCTTCGCCGACGACCTCGAAGTCGGGATCGTCGCTGAAGACAGCGCGTAGCCCGTCGCGCATGATCGGATGGTCGTCGACGATGAGCAGCCGTATCGCGGTCATGGGGCTACCCCAGAGTCGGAGACGGGGAGCGGCACGGCGGCATTGATGCTCGTGCCCGAGCCCGGCGCCGACTCCACGGTCAACGTCCCTCCCACCCGGCGCAAGCGCTCGTGCATCCCGATCAGCCCGAATCCATGGGGGTTTTGGGCCTGGACGCCGTCGGCCTCGAAGCCGCGGCCGTCATCCACGACATCGAGGAGCAGGGAGTCGTCGAGATACGTGAGGGTCAGCCTTACCTTGCTGGCGCGCGCGTGCTTCGCGACGTTCGACAGCGCTTCCTGGGCGACGCGGAACGCGGCTGCCTCGATATAGGCGCCAGCCCTGACGCGGTCGCCGGTCGTCTGCAGTTCCGCGGCGATGCCGGACTGCTGGGACCAGGCGTCGGCCATGACTGCGATGGCTTCGGGCAGGCTCGCGTCCTCGAGTTGTTCGGGTCGCAGGGCGCGCACCGAGCGTCTCGCCTCCGTGAGG
>DATAZK010000158.1:0-1762 GCA_036272075.1 Frankiaceae bacterium | reverse complement strand
GCACCCCATCATCATTCCCGGCCCCCTGCAGACCCCTGACTACGCGCGGGCGCTGCACGAAGGGGCGGGCATTCCTGATGACTTGATCGAGGACCGCGTGGCCGCCCGGATCGATCTTCAGCAGCAGACAATCGAGCGTCGGCCGGTGCCGGTTCGCCTGATCGCGGTCATGGACGAAGCCGTGCTGCATCGGCGCGTTGGGTCGGAAGACGTCCGGTACAAACAGCTCACGCACCTGGCCGAGCAGGGGCAGCGGAAGCACATCGGGATTCAGGTCGTACCCGCGTGCCGGGGAGCCAACGCCGGGCACGTCGGCTCGTTCACCATCGCGAGCATGGACGACGCCGATGTGATGCTGATGGGCGCCGTGGAGGACGTGACGACCGACAAGCGCCCGGCAATAAGGGCAGGTCTAGCGATCTTCGACCGGGTAAGGTTGGGCACTCTCAGGCCCGGAGAGCATTGAACTCATCATGAAGGCGGCAGAGGAATGCAAACCATGAGCGCTCCGTGGCGCAAGTCAACCTACAGCGCCAACGGCGGGCAGGACTGCGTAGAGGTTGCCGGCGACGACGCGGTCCTGGTCCGCGACACCACCAACCGCGAGGGCGGCACGCTGGCGTTCCGCGCCCAGGCGTGGCAGACGTTCGTCGACGGACTCAAGTAGGCCCAAGCCAACCAGAGGGCCGCGCCTTCGGGCGCGGCCCCTTTTGCGTCCTCAGTGCATCTCGGCTCAGCACGTCCTGGGTGGAGACGTCTCCGCTTTCGATCTGGGAGACCCGCGCGGCCGACACGCCCATCCGCACCGCGACCTGCTCCTGGGTCATCCCGCGGCGCTTGCGCATCTCCGCCAGACGCCAGCCCCGGGCATCGTCGAGCATCGCGGTGACGGCCGCGTCGAAGGCCTCGACGGCGCCGCCGAAGGGCTGGCCGCCGAGCAGGACCGCGGGCTCGTAGGTCTCGGTGGCGGGGTCATCGAGGGCGAAGCCCCAGTCGTCGTCGCCGATGCACTCGATGCGGCAGAGCCGGATTTCCTCGTCGGTGTCGTCCCGGGCCCAGCCCAGGCGGCCATGTAGCCGAGCGAGCCGCGCCACCGGCATGGGTTGAGCTCCGATCAGCGGTGCTTGTGAGCCAACTGCTCCGCTAGCCTGCAGATCAACTCCCGCGCTTCCGGTGGGCTGGTGACCTCTATGCGGTCGCTGAACTGCAGTAGCTGCCGTACACCGTTGAGGTGCTCGAAGGCGATCGTGACGGTCGCGCGCCCGCCCTCGTTGCCGGAGGCGGTGGTATCGGAGACGGTGGTGTTGTCGCGGGCGACCGGGCCTGGGATCACCGAGCGCAGCCGGCTGCCGAGGATCCGTCGGGCGATATCGACGCGGTCGGCGTCGAGCAGCGCGGTGACGGTGATCTCGTGCCGGGATTCGAGGGAGCGGCCGAGCTCGGCGGCGGTTCCCGCGAGGGTCGCGCCGACGCGGAGACGGCGGGTCTCGGCGAGTAGTTCCCAGTGCTCGAGGCGGGTGAGCGCGTACATTCGCGGGCGGGAGTCGCTGTCGGCGATTAGGTACCACCGGTCTGCCCGCAGCAGCAGCCCGTAAGGATCGACAACGTACACCTGGGACTCCGCCGCGCCGCTGTGCCGGTACCTGATGCGCAGGCGGCGCGCCAGGCGCAGGTCACGGGCGAGGCTCGCCACATCGGGCGACTCGTCGGCGGCGAACCAGCCGCGGTTGTCCACGGTCAAGACGTCGGACAGGGCCAGCGG
>DATAZK010000157.1:0-2351 GCA_036272075.1 Frankiaceae bacterium | reverse complement strand
CGAGTTCCTCGCCGGGGAATCACTCGACGAGTTCGCCACCGGAAGGAGGAGCCTGCGCGACCGGGAGGCCGTCGACGTGGCGCTCGACCTGCTGGACGCGCTCGTCGCCTTTCATCCCGACGCGGCCCGCATCAAGCAACTCGATGATCAGCGCCAGGCCGGCGAGCTGACCGAAGCCGAGTCGCGCGAGCTGGCGGACCTGCAGAACAGCGGGCTGGTCCACCGCGACATCAAGCCGCTCAACGTGGTGCTCACCCGCACCGGGGCGAAACTGCTCGACTTCAACATCGCCTCCCGGGTCGGCGATCCGGTGCATACGCAGTCGGGCACGCCGCCGTATCAGCCGCCCGACGCCGGGCTGGACCGCTGGGACGTCTCCACCGACCTGTTCGCCGTCGGCGTGCTGCTCTACCGGCTGCTGGGCAACGGCCACCACCCGTTCCCGCACGCGATGCCGATGGCCGGCGTGCCGGTGACTGACCCGAGAACGATCCGCCCTGACCTCGACCGGGCCCTGGCGGGGTTCCTGGTCACGGCGTGCGCTCCGGCCAGTGCTGACCGGTTCGCTACGGCGGCTGAGATGCGGGTCGCCTTGCGTGAGATCCGGGCTGGGCTTTTATCAGCTCTCTTGGTTTAGCCGTCGACTGGTTTAGCCGTCAACGACGGCGAGGATCCGCCACTGGTCGGGGACGCCCTTGAGCTCGTGGGAGCCGCGGTCCTCGAACTGCAGGCCGGATCCCGCGACCAGGTCGCGCACCGTGGAGCTGACCAGGACCTCGCTCGCCCCGGCCAGGGCCGATACCCGGGCGCCGATGTGGACGGCGATGCCGCGGACCGCGTCCCCGGCCACCTCGACCTCGCCGGTGTGCAGGCCGGCCCGGATCTCGATGCCGAGCGACCGGACGGCGCGGATGGCGGCGGACGCGCACCGGACGGCGCGGCCAGGACCGTCGAAAACCGCGAGGAAGCCGTCGCCGGCCGTGTCGACCTCGCGGCCCCGGAAACGGGCCAGCTCACCGCGGACGAGTGCGTGGTGGCGCTCGAGCAGGTCCCGCCACGCCCGGTCGCCGTGCTCGACCGCGAGGCGGGTCGACCCGACGATGTCGGTGAACAAGATGGTGGCCAGCACCCCGGTCGGGCTCGGCCAGCGGCCGGACACCGGTCACGAACTCCTGGACCTCGCCGACGAGCGCGTCCTGGTCGCCCGCCCACATGAGCTGGTCGTCGCCGGCGAGCTCCACGTACCGTGCGCCCGGGATGTGGTCGGCCACGTAGCGCCGGTGCCCGGCCGGGACCGTGTCGGCTCGCGAGATCAGCATCGCCGGCACGGTGACGGCCGGCAGGACGGACCGCACGTCGATAAAGTTGATCATTTTGGTCATCGCTATCGCGGTGCCCGGGCTGGCGGCCTGGCGCTCGTACCGCGCCACGAGCTCGACGAGCTTGGCGTCGGCGAGCAGGCTGGGAGCGAACAGGCGCAGCAGCATCCCCTTGCCCCACGTGCGCCGCGTCCGGTCATCCAGCGTGTCCACCTGCCCGGCGTCGAACCCCCACGGGTAATCATCGCCCTGGGTGAACCGGGGATACGCGTCCACCATCACCAGGGCCCGCACCCGGGCGGGATAGGTCGCCGCGAAGACCATGGCCATGAAGCACGACGCCAGGTTGGCGACCAGCACGGCCTGCTCGACCCCGCTGTCATCCATCACGGCGCGAAGATCGTCCATCCATTCCTCGATGGACGGCAGTTCGGCGGCCCGGACCGGGTCGGACAAGCCGGTACCGCGCTTGTCGAAGGTCAGCACGCGGCCGAACCGGCCGAGCCGCCCGATGAATTCGGCCAGCGGCGGGACATCCCACTGGCTCTCGACGTTGCTGAACCACTGGGTCAGCATCACGATGTCCACCGGCCCGGCGCCGGCCTGCTGGTAGGCGACGTACAGGCCGTTGTTCGTCGCGTACCGCGTCTCGGGAAGTGCCACCGTTACCCCCGCGCCTCCGGGCGCATCTGCTGGCGGAGAGCGTTGATGTCCATCGACGTCCAGTGCTCGATCAGCAGGCCGTCGCGGAGCCGGAAGATGTCGATGAACTCGAGCTCGACCCGGTTCCCGGTCGGCGGCAGGTCCCAGAGTTCGCCGAGATGGGTGCCGCGGAGTGTCTTGCGGGTCGCCACGAGATCGCGCTCGGCGAGCTGGTCACCGATTTCCACAGTGGCATCGGGAAAGCCCTGCAGCAGTGCGCCGTAAAAGGCCTGGAATCCGCTCGCGGGCCGGTTCGTCTCCGGGATATCACGGCCTTCCGGCCGGTAATGGTTTATGAATTCCGGGTGGAAGGCCTCGTCGGCGAACTCC
>DATAZK010000156.1:0-2481 GCA_036272075.1 Frankiaceae bacterium | reverse complement strand
CCCGCCCAGCCGGGGATGGCGTTGTTGTACTTATTGAGGAACGTCGTGAAGTAGTTCGAGGCGGTCAGGCAGCCGAGGTTCGGGCTGGACACGGTGTAGCTGCCGCCGGGCAGGATCACGCCGCCGGACTGATCGTTGTGCAGCACGGTGAAGCTGATGCCGTCGCACGACGCCGGCGCCGCCGTGGCGGGGCTGGCGAGCGCGACTGAGGCCGCCAGCGCGGCGACCGCGGTCGCGCCGGTCATGAGCACAGGCATGCGAGAGCCAGAAAAACGACTGATCATCAACTGGCCCAGTCGCCCGGTAAGAACACGAGTTGTCATCCGACCTCCACTCATAGACGCGGTCTTCCCCAGCATCGACGCGACCGGGTGAAAGGTCCTCACCCGTCTGAGGTGATACGAACGCCGGCACAGACGGCCCCAGGCCGGTTCGACAGTCTTACGCAATGCCTAGTTTCCCGCACTAATCCTCCTTAGGCACGGATGCGTCGCGCCGTGCTCATGCGTCCCCATCAGCACGCGCGAGCCGGGGCCTGCGCCGCCCGGGGGTTGCCGGCCGCAGGCCCCGGCGCCCGGGTCCGGGCATCGGCGCGTCGCGGCGATCGTCCCCGACCGCACTCCCCGTCCGTCAGCGACGGAGCACCAGCTCACGCGGGCGGTCGAGGGGTGGCGCTCGGACTGCCCGCGACAGCCGAGGTCAATACCTCTGCGCCGTCAGGTGTGAGGTGGTGGCGCACCAGCCGACCGTCATGTCGTTGCAGCGCGCTCACCATCGCGTCGACGTCCTCAGGTCGCGCCATGAGGATCACGGCGGAGGATCCCTCGGGCACCTCCGCGCGCAGCTCGTCAAACAGGGCGCTACGCAGCCGCGGCCCGGAGTGCTCGCTGGCCACCCCTCCAGCCATCCCGCCGGCCACCATCCCGACCGCGAGCCCTGCCGGACCGAACAGCAAGCCCGCGGCTCCCCCCGCCACCACACCTTCGGCGGTCTTGCCCCCGATGAAGTCCCCTTCGTCATCGGCGTCGACGTAATGCCCGGCGAACGTCCCGCGGACGACGATCCGATCGCGCCGATGATGCTCGACAAATGCGACCTCTTGGGCCCACGGCGCGCCCGGCGCTTGGCTGACCGCGTCGCCATAGGCGTGCTCCGCACCACCCGTGTGCTCGAACACCATCAGCGCGAAATCCAGGCTCGTCGCCTCCATCTCAAGTCCGACGCTACCGGTACCCGACGGCCGTCCGCGTCGTACGAATCGGGTGACGTGGCCTGGCCCGTCCAGGGCTACTGCCAGTCGTGAGCGAGAATCGCTGTGGCAAGGCCGGTGAGTGTCTCGGCCTGCACGTCGGGGGCGGGGAACACCGAGGGCCAGGCGCGGGGTCGGTGGCGCACCCAGGCAGTTCGCATCCCGCCGTGTGCCGCGCCGGCGAGATCCCATGGATGGGTCGCGATGAGCGCGATCCGGTCGGGGTCCTCCCTAAGTTCAGACACCGCGTAGGCGTAAACCTCCGGATGGGGCTTGAAGGTTGATACGGCATCGACGCCCAACACCCGTTCGACAAGCGGCAGAAGACCACACCCCGCGAGGGTCGCCCGTCCGGCCTCGGCCCCCGAATTCGTCAGCGCGACGATCCGCAGATTGCCGTCGCGAAGGGTGGCGAGCGCATCGGCCGCGCCGGGACGCGCCGGGAGCGCCCCGGCGCTCTCGAGCACTCGCGCGTTGGCGCGAGGATCGAGGTCGGCTGCGGCGGCCACGACATCGACCGCTGCGCTGAGGTGCTCGCGGAACGTCAACTCGACATCGTGCAGCAGGGCCGCCACCATCGCCGTCGAGATCGCATGTTGAAGGACACGCTCACCGAGGTCCGGACGCGCCCATGCGTCGCCGATGGCCGAGGGATCAGTCAGCGTGCCGTTCACATCGAGCAGCACCGCACGCAACATGAACAGATCATCGCAAGCTCCCAGCCGGCATTGTTGTTCGCCGCCAACTCGTTGCGGGTCTCCGGCGGACGCGTGTAGCATCACGCTGGGGTGAGCGCTTACCGTGGAGCCGGAGAGGTTGCGGAGGAATCACTGACCTCCCAGGCGAACGAGGTCGCCCGAGCTCCGGCGTCGCAACTCGACCAGGTATCGCTGAGCGCCGGCGGAGTGGTCGCCCTTCAGCGCCGGGTCGGCAACGCGGCGACCGTCGATATGCTGCGCGGCGCCGGTCTGATCCCGATCGCCGTGGCAAATCAGCGGCTGCACGAGGCGCGGGCTGCGCGCCCCGGGAGCCCGGCGGCTGCGGATACGCGGTTCAGGGTCCCGTCCGCCACTGAGCTGAAGAGCCTGTATGGCAGCGGCCTGCTCGACAAGGGTGACATCGAGAACGCGGTCCGGCGCGCGCTGCGCCGCATGGACCTCGACTTCGCGCTTCGGACCGACGCCGAAGACGTCATGAAGAAGCTCTTTCCCGGCGGCGGGGTGTTTGACGAG
>DATAZK010000155.1:0-81099 GCA_036272075.1 Frankiaceae bacterium | reverse complement strand
CGACGCGCGCGATGCCGTCACGCTGCTCTTCGAGCTGCAGGGCGCGGCGAACGCCACTTCCTCGGCATTGAACGCGGTGCTCGCGGGAAGTCTCGGGCTAGCGGCGGGACCGGCAATTGCCCTGCCGCCATTGGGGAAATCGCGCCCTCCCGGGGTGGCTGCCGGAGAGCGGATTGCCGTGCGAGGCGTCGCTCTCGGCACACTGGATGACGGCCTGGCGGTGGCCTGGGGTGAGGGCGAGACGCTGGTCGCCGTCGTTCCCGCGGAGGCCCTCGAGGTTCGCCCGATCCAGGGCATGGATCCCGCACTCGCCTTGTCCGAAGTCACGGGCGACCTGGAACGCGGCGCGCTCTCCCCGGTGCCGGCCGGCTGGACGGCGGCGGTCGCGGCCGGGAGGGTGGCGATCGCGTACGAACTGATCGGCGGGTGCCGCACGATGCTGCGGCTGGCCCGCGAGCACGCCTTGCAACGTGTCCAGTTCGGCCGCCCCATCGCCGGTTTCCAGGCCGTGCGTCACCGCCTTGCCGACAGCCTGGTCGCGATCGAGGGCGCGCAGGCCTGCGCCGAGGCGACCTGGGAGCAGCCGGGAACGCTCCCGGCGACCCTCGCCAAGGCGGTCGCCGGCACCGCGGCCCGCACCGTCGGCAAGCATGCCCAGCAGGTGCTCGGCGGCATGGGCTACACCACCGATCACCCGCTGCACTGCTACGTGCGACGCGCGCTCGTCCTCGATCAGCTGCTGGGCTCGGGCACCAGCCTCACCCGCGAGATCGGCGCCGAACTCCTGCGCACCCGCGACGCGCCGGCCCTGCTCCCCCTGTAGAGCGCGCTAAGCAGGGATCTCGGCGGTCGTGACGATGGTGGCGCGGGCCAGGATGTGGCTGAAGACGTTGAAGCCGAAGAAGGCGGGGCTGGCGTCGGCCGGGACCCCGAGGGACGTCACATCGAGCGCGTGAACGGTGATGAAGTAGCGGTGTGGCCCGTGACCGGCGGGCGGTGCGGCGCCGATGAACCGGGGAGCGCCGCCGTCGTTGCGCAACTGGAAGGCGCCGGTGGGCAGGCCGGAGCCGTCGGGAAGGCCGGCGTTTTCCGCCAGCGACGTGACCGAGGCCGGGATGTCGGCGACCACCCAGTGCCAGAAGCCGGACATGGTCGGAGCGTCGGGGTCATAGACGGTGACCGCGTAGCTCAACGTGCCGTCGGGAGCGCCCTCCCAGCTGAGCTGCGGTGACACGTCCTGGCCACCAGGTACTCCGAACAGCCCCGACATCTGGGCGCCGGGAAACGGGCTCCCGTCGCTCACGGTGCTGCTCGTGACGCGAAAGGACGGGACCTCGGGCAGTCCAGCAAACGGGTCGTTGCCGCTCATGGTCAACTCCTCGGACAGGTGGCGCGGATGGTTGCGCTAGTGGTCTCGCCCATCATGACGCCGGTAAACCGCGTGGTGGGCGAGCACCCGTTCCAGGTTGGCCCCGACGCCTCCCAGCACGTCGCTGGATGCCAGCGCCCGGCGCAGGTAGACGTGGGCAAAGCACTCCCACGTATTGCCGATACCGCCGTGAACCTGGATGACCGCCTCGCTGACCCGCCGCGCTGCCCGGGCGCAGTACGCCTTGGCTACGGCACCGGCCGCGAGCGCCTCGTCCGGCGCGAGGGCGTCGACGGCCCAGGCGGCGTGCAGGGCGACGCTGCGCGAGCCCTCCATCGCGACCAGCGCGTCAGCCAGCAGGTGCTGCACCGCCTGGAACGAGCCGACTGCCACCCCGAATTGCTGACGCGTGCCGACGTACTCGCACGCCAGCCCGATCGCGCCGTCCATCACGCCCACCAGATCCGCCGACGTGACAGCGAGCCCGAGCGCGTTCCAGCGCCTCAGGTCGTCCTCCGTCAGCAACCGGTCGCCGATCGTGGGTGCGCTCGCCGGTAGGTCGACTGCCAGGAACGAGCGGGTGAGGTCGACCGCCGCATCGCTTCCCGCGGCGAGCGCGACTTGGGCGAGCGCGACTTGGGCGAGCGCGTAGCCGCCCTCCCCGGCGACCAACGCGAGCGCGCTGGCGGCGCCCGCGGCATCGGCCGCCACGGCAGGCGCTCCCGTGACGGCAAGCGCGGAAAGGTCAGGGGTCAACGCGACGGTCTCCTCCCCCGCGGCAGCCGGGGCGTGCGCGAGGCGGCGCAGTTCGGCAGCGAGCGTCGGACCGAGCAAGGCGGTATCGGCGGCGCCTCGGCCGAGTTCCTCGGCCACGATCGCCACCTCGACAGCTGAGGCCCAAGGCGCACCCTCGTCGTCGGCCGACCGCAGCTCACGCCAGCCCGAAGCAGCGACGGCGGCGTCGAGCTTGCGCGAGCGCTCGGCGTCGTCGAGGTCGTGCACCGACCGGGCGCGCAAACGCTCGACGAGCACGCCCGCCGATTCGCGCAGCGCGCGCTGCTCAGCCGAGAAGCGGACGTCCATCAGGGGACCGGAATCCAGGCGTCGCGAAGGGTGCGGCGCAGCACCTTGCCCGACGGCAGCCGCGGTATCTCCTGCACCACCACGACCTCGCGCAGCCGCTTGTAGCCGGCGAGCGAATCGGCGACCAGTTGCTTCAATTCCTCAGGGGTGACAGTCGAATTCGGGTCGAGCGCCACGGCCGCCACCGGCATCTCACCGGCGCTCTCGTCCGGCACCCCGAACACCGCGCAGTCCAGCACGCCGGGATGGCCGTGCAGCACTGCCTCGATCTCGGCCGGCGCCACCTGGAATCCCTTCACCTTGATCATCTCTTTGGAGCGGTCGGTCAGGTGAACCCAGCCCTCCGGCTCGAGCCACCCGACGTCGCCGGTGCGATACCACCCGTCAGCGAACGCGTCGCCATTGGCCTCGTCCGGCAAGTATCCCGCCATCACGGAGGCACCGCGAATCTGGATCTCGCCCGTCTCCCCCGGGGCGAGCACCCGGCCGGTATCGAGATCGGCGACGCGCAGGTGCACGCCCTCCGGAGGCAGGCCCGCGGAATCCAGCCGCCACCTGCCCGGCTCGCGTACCGGATTGACCGCGATCACCGGCACCTCGCTGGCGCCGTAGCCGCACAGCCAGCGCACGCCGCTTCGGGCCGTCACGGTCTCGGCCACGCTCTGGGTCACCGGGGTCGCGCCCCACATGATGTAGCGCAGCGAGGAGAGGTCGTACTCCTCCAGGCGTGGATGGTTGGCCAGCGCCAGCGCGATCGGGGCCACCGCCATCTCCAGCGTGATCCGGTCCTCGCCGATGCGGCGCAGCAGCTCGTCGAGGTCGAACCGGCGGTGCAGCCGTACCGTCGCGCCGGCCTCGGCGGCGGCCAGCAGGTTCAGCAAGCCCAGGATGTGCGACGGCGGCGTTGCCACCTGGAAGCGGTCGTCCGGACCGAGACCGAGACAGGACACCCAGTGCGTGGTGCCCGCGCAGATGGACGCGTGCGTATGGCGTACGGCCTTCGGCAGCCCGGTCGTCCCGGAACTGAAGACCAGGACGGCTTCGTCGCTCTCGCGCACCGGACCAGGATCAGGCGGGGTCGGCGAACCCGAGAGCGCTCCGCCCAGCAGCGGCTCGGCATCCAGGTCGTAGACCCGGTCCTTGCCGAGCCCCGCGGCCAGCAGCGGCGCGCCGTCACCATCGGCGATGGCATACGAGGGAGCCGTGATCTGCAACGCGTGTCCCACCTCGCGCGCCTTCCACGCCGGGCTGATGAGCACGGCCGCCGCGTTCAGCTTGCTGATGCCGTAGACGGCGATGACGAACTCGGGACGGTTGGCGGTCATCACCGCGACCCGCTGTCCTGCCGTCACCCCGCGGGAACGCAGTTCACTCGCGAAGGCATTGCTCAGCAGGTCGATCTCGCTGAAGGTCAGCCGCTGCGCACCGAATCGCAGGGCATCACGGTCGCCGAAGCGGCGCGCCGCCTCCATGAGCCCGTGCGGCATCCATGCGCCCACCGGAAACATAGTTCTCCGATCTGAGATCGGGGTCAACACAATGATCGTGTTATGTTTCCGCCGTGGTGAATGCGAGCCCGACAGAGACCGATCCCGAGGTCCGCCGGGAGATCATCGACAACGTCCGGCGCTTCGTCACGCGTGAGGTGGAGCCTCACGTCGCTGAGCTCGAACGCGCTGATGAGTACCCCACCGAGATCGTCGCGGGCATGCGCGATCTGGGGCTCTTCGGGGTCACGATCGCGGAGGAGTACGGCGGCCTCGGCCTCGATCTGCTGACCTACATCGGCGTCATCGAGGAGCTCGCCGCGGGGTGGATGAGCCTGACCGGCATCGTCAACACCCACACCATGGCCGCCACCCTCATCATGCTGCACGGCACCGAGGAGCAGAAGCAGCGCTGGCTGCCGAGCATGGCGACGGGCGACCGGCGCGGAGCACTCTCGCTCTCGGAGCCCGACGCCGGCAGCGACACCCGAAACATCTCCTGCAAGGCCGAGCGTGACGGCGAGGAGTTCCTGCTCAACGGGACCAAGGCCTGGGTGACGAATGGCGAGCGGGCCAGCATCGTCGCGCTGGCCGCCCGTACCAGCGAGGGCATCAGCGCCCTCATCGTCGAGAAGGAGCCGGGCTCGCGGTTCGAGGGCATCTCGGTCAGCCGCCACATCGGCAAGCTCGGGTACAAGGGCGTCGAGACGGTCGAGATGGCCTACACCGACCACCGGATCCCGGCCTCGAACCTGCTCGGCGAACCCGGCCGCGGGCTCCCCCAGATCCTGAGCGTGCTGGAGATCGGCCGGATCAACATTGCCGCCCGCGCCGTCGGCGTGGCCCGCGCCGCGTTCGAGGCGGCCCTCGCGTACGCGCAGGTGCGCACCACGATGGGCAAGCCGATCGCCGAGCACCAGGCGATCCAGCTCAAGCTCGCCGACATGGCGACGCGGCTGGAGGCGGCACGGCTGCTGACCCGCAGCGCCGCCGAACGCAAGGCCGCCGGGCTGCGCTGCGATGTCGAAGCCGGGATGGCGAAACTCTTCGCCAGCGAGACGGCTCTCGAGCTGGCGACCGAAGCGATGCGTATCCACGGGGGCGTTGGCTACACCACCGAACTGCCCGTCGAGCGCTACTACCGCGACGCGCCGCTGATGGTGATCGGCGAGGGGACGAACGAGATCCAGCGCCTGGTCATCGCTCGCGGGCTGCTGGCACGAGCGAAGCAGCGCTGAGCTCTCGGTCAGAACATGCGTCACCCCCGCGCCGCGCGTGTCCGCAACTGCTGCTTCTCGACCTTGCCGGTGGCATTGAGCGGAAGCGCGTCGATGAGCTCGATCGCCCGCGGAACCTTGTAGTTCGCCATCTGCTCGCGGGCCCACGCGATGAGGTCAGGCGCCGTCACGTCTGCACCCGGCTCGGCGACGACGAACGCCATGCCCACCTCGCCCAGGCGAGCGTCGGGAATGCCGATCACGGCCGCGTCGCGGATCTGCGGGTGGCGACGCAGGGCGTTCTCGATCTCGGCCGGGTAGGCGTTGAAACCGCCGACGATGAACATGTCCTTCGCCCGGCCCACGATGCGCAGCAATCCATGCTCGTCGAGGGTGCCGATGTCGCCGGTCCGCAGCCAACCCTCGGGCGAGAGGACCGCTGCCGAAGCCTCGTCGTCATCGAGGTAGTGCGACATGACACTGCCGCCGCGCAGCAGGATCTCGCCCGCTTCCCCGGCCGGCAGATCCTGACCCGCGCCGTCCACGAGCCGGATCTCGAACGTGGGCCGCAGCCGTCCGATCGTGGTGGCGATCGTCTCGACGTCGTCCTCGGCGTCGGTCCCGCTGGCCGTCCCCGCCTCCGTGAGCCCGTAGCCGGTGATGATCCGCGTGAAGGGCAGTTCCTCGTCCACCCGGCGTATCAGCTGCACGGGAATGTCGGCGGCTCCGGTCACGGCGAGCCACAAGCTGGACAGGTCGAAACGATCGCGCTCGGGGTGATCGAGAATCGACTGATAAAGCGTCGGCGGGCCGGGAAGCACGGTGACCCTTTCGGCGGCGACGCGAGTCAGCACCCGATCCACGTCGAACACCGGCTCGGGCAGCATCGCGGCGCCGCTCGCGATGCACGCCAGGATGCCGGCTTTCAGGCCGAACATGTGGAAGTAGGGGTTGACCATCAGGTAGCGGTCGGCGGCAGTGATGCCGGTCATCGCCACCCAGTCGGTGGCCACGCAGAGGGTGCGCGCGTGGGTCATCACGACGCCCTTGGGGACGCCCGTCGTTCCCGACGTGAAAAGGATGTCGGACGGATCGTCGGGACCCACCGCCTCGCGGCGCCGGTCGACTTCGGCCAGCGAATCCGCGCCGGCCCGGGCGAGAAAATCGTCCCAAGAGGTGGTGCTCTCCCGGGCCGGCCCGGCGGCCACCACGACCGTCTCGAGGTGGGGTAGTTCGACGCCCGACTTGGCCAGCATCTCGACATAGTCGGCACCGAGGAAGTCGGTGGTCGTCACCAAGACGCGAGCGCGACTTCGGCGCAGGATGTCCGACGCCTCAAGGCCTTTGAAGCGAGTGTTGATGGGCACGAGCGTCGCGCCGACCTGAAAAAGGCCAAGGGCGGCGATCACCCATGCGGCGCTGTTGAACGTCCAGATCGCGACCCTGTCCCCCGCCCGCACGCCGGAATCCACCAGTCCGCCGCCGAAAGTGCGTGCCGCGTCGAACAGTTCGGCGTGCGAGAGCCGGGTATCGCCGTCGATGATGGCCGGCTGGTCGGCAAAGCGCTCGGCGGTGGCGGCGCACATCGCCGGAATGCTTTTCCAGCCCTGCCCAGCGGAATTCAGTGGGGTACTCAGTGGTGTGCTCAGCGCGGGACGGCGAGGTCGACCGAGCGTGTCGCATGCTGCCCGACCGCCTTGGCGTTGGTCGAGCGGATCGAGACGTCATGCCCCTTCGCCCGCGCCCGAAGCGCGCCGACCGTGCAGTTCTCGCGGCCGCCGAGCACCGCGAACGGGTCATAGCTGAAGTGCTTCATGGCATTGAGATGCGTCATGCGATCGATGTCGAAATCCGAGACACCGACGAGGTTTTCGCTCAGCGTCTCGGGCGCGAACGGCCACGTCGAGTCCGAGTGCGGGTAGTCGCACTCCCACATCACGTTGTCCATGTTGAGGAATTCGCGGGAGGCCACACCGAAGCGGTCATCGATGAAGCACGTGAGCACGTGCTCGTTGAAGACCTGGCTCGGCAGCTTGTCCCCGAAGTCCTGCCCGGTCCACGCGCGGTGACGGCCGTAGTTGTAATCGACCCGCTCGAGGAAGTACGGGATCCAGCCGATCCCACCCTCGGACAGAGCGACCTTGAGGTCCGGGAACTTGCGCAGCACCGGCGACCACACCAGATCCGTCGCCGCCTGCACGATGTTGATCGGGGTCAGCGTGATCAGGCAGTCGATCGGCGCGTCAGGACTGGTGATGACCAGCTGCGAGGACGACCCGATGTGCAGGCAGACGACGACGCCCTCATCGCTGCAGGCCTGGAAGAACGGGTCCCAGTGGTCGGTGTGGAAGCTCGGCCAGCCGAGCTTGGACGGGTTCTCCGAGAACGTGACGGCATGCGCACCCTTGCGGGCCGTGCGACGCACCTCGTCGGCCAGCACCTGCGGGTCCCAGATCGCCGGCAGCGAGCACGGGATGAAACGGCCCGGATGGGTGCCGCACCAATCGTCGATGTGCCAGTCGTTGTAGGCCCGCACCATCGCCAGTGCGACGTCCTTGTCCTCGGTGCGCGCGAAGAGCTGGCCGCAGAACTGCGGGAACGACGGGAAGCACAGCGAGCCGAGCACGCCATTGGCGTCCATGTCCTTCACGCGCTCGTCGATGTCGAAGCAGCCCGCCCGCAACTCGGCGAAGGAGGTCGGCTCCATGCCGTACTCCTCAGCCGGGCGACCGGCGACGGCGTTCAGCGCGACGTTGGCGATCTCGGAGCCCTCGTAGACCCAGGCGTTGGTGCCGTCAGCCCGGGTCACGAACTGGGGCGCCAGATCCGCGTACTTCGCCGGCAGCCGGCCCTCGAACAGGTGGGGCGGCTCGACGACATGGTCGTCGACGCTGACCAGCACCCAATCGTTCATACGGTCATTGAGATTCATGCCGTGTCTCCGCTCGCGCCCGAAGTCGTGCAGAACTGACACCGTGCAGAACTAACACTGGTGTCAGGGCAAGCTACCACGCACGCTAGTCTGAGTCCGCAACGAGAATCCCGATCAAAATTCCGGTCACAATCCCGGTCACAATCCCGGTCACAAGGAGCGCGATGTCCGAGTCAACGCCCGACTACGAGTTCGTCACCTATGAGTCGCTCGAAGAGGGACGAATTGTTCGGATCATGTTGAACCGGCCCGATCAGCGCAACGCCCAGAGCCGCGGGCTGCTCGTGGAATTGAACGACGCGTTCCTGCGCGCGGAGGCCGACGATGAGGTGCGCGTCGTCATCCTCGGCGGCACCGGATCGATGTTCTCCTCCGGCCACGACCTGGGCTCGAAGAAGTCGCTCGAGGAGCGGATGCCCGGGCCCAACCAGCACCCGACGATGAAGATCAACGGCGGCACCCGGCTCGGCGCCGAGAACCTGATGCTGCAGGAATGGCACTACTTTTTCGAGAACACCCGCCGCTGGCGCAACCTTCGCAAGATCACTATCGGCATGGCCCACGGTGACGTCTATGCCGCCGGCTTGATGCTGCTCTGGGCCTGCGACCTCATCGTGGCTGCCGACACTGCAAACTTCGCCGACGTCGTCGGAACGCGCCTGGGCATGTGCGGCGTCGAGTACTTCGGCCACCCGTGGGAGTTCGGGCCGCGCAAGGCCAAGGAATTGCTGCTGACCGGTGACTCGGTGAGCGCGCAGGAGGCGTACGACCTCGGCATGGTGAGCAAGATCTTCCCTGACGACGCGCTGAACGACCGCACTGTCGAATTCGCCAAGCGGGTCGCCGCCGTCCCGACCATGGCCTCGCTGCTCATCAAGGAGTCGGTCAACCAGACCGTCGACAACATGGGCTTCTACAACTCGCTGAATGCCTGCTTCACCCTCCACGAGCTGAACCACGCGCACTGGGCCTGGGTGAACGACGACGGCTGGCCCGTGGCCAAGGAGGACGCCGGCATCCCCAACTGGCGCACCGCGCCCCCGATCGTGCCGGCGGTCAAGGACAAAGCCCGCGCCGACGGCTAGTGCGCTCATCGAGCCACTTCACTGCAGCGCCATGACGACAGCGGCGGACAGTGGGCCCGTCCTGCGGCGGGCCCCCTTCTCCGACAACCCCACGGTCGGCCCGCGCGGTCAGCGCACGCAGCAGCGCATCCTCGACGCGGCACTTCAAGTGCTGCGCGACGAGGGATACCACCGCTGCAGCGTCGACCGCATCACGCGCCTGGCGGGCTGCTCGCGGGTGTCGTTCTACCAGTACTTCTCCGGCAAGGAGGACGTGTTCTACCGCCTCGCCGGGGTCGTCGTGGCGGAGGTGCGCGCGTCGGTCGAGGCGCTCGACCCGGTGACGCCCGACGCCCAGGGCCGCGAGAGCCTGCGTTCCTGGGTGGCGCGGGAGGCCGCCGTTCATCACCAGTACGGGCCGGTGTTCACCGCCTTCGTCGCTGCGGCCGCGGGCACCGAAGCCGTCGCGGCGCTCGGCTCGCGGGCCGGCGAGCAGAACATCGTGCGCATCCGTTCACGGCTGGCCGCGGTCAGCGTCCCGGCGCGTGAGCTGAACGCCGTCATCGCTCTGCTGCTCGGGTGCCTGGCGCGCACGTTCCAACTCGCGGGCGTGCTCCGCGCGGCGGCGCCGGACACCTATCCCCGGTCGCGGATCGAGGAGGCGCTGGCCGACGTTTTCCACCGCACCCTCTTCGGGCGCCTGGACGGCGTCAACGTCCAGGAACCGCCTCCAGGCGCGCCTCCCCATCTGCCGTTCCCGCCGTCGACAGCGCAGATCCTGACGCGCGGCGGGATCGTGCGCGAGCGGGTGGACGGGCCTGGAACGACGCTGTCCCGCCCGACCTTGGAGACCCTGCTCGCTGCGGGGCGCGACGTGTTCGTCAGCCGGGGCTACGCGGGAGCGCGGGTCGATGACATCGTCGAGGCGGCAGGCGTCTCGCACGGGACGTTCTACCAGTACTTCAAGAACAAGAACGACCTTGCCCATGTCCTCGTTCTGGAGGCGATGCGGCCGCTGGCATCGGCATTTCTCGACATGCCCGTCGACACCAACGATGCGACGGCACTGCGACGCTGGCTGCGGGTCTACAACGACAGCCACATGCACGAGACCGCGCTGATCCGGGTGTGGGTCGACGCCCAGGCTCAGGATGCTTCGATCGGCGCCGATGCCGCGCCCGCGATCGACTGGGGCCGCCGCCGGGTGGCGGGCTTTCTTCGCCCGCGCGATTTCGGTGACGTCGAGGCCGAGGCGGTGGTCATGGTCGCCTTGCTCGACGCCTTCGGAAGCCAGGTCCGATCGAGCCGGGTGATCGACGCGGTGGCCCTGATCGTGCAGCGCGGGCTACTGGGCCTCTGAGGCCGGCGCCGGCCGTATCCCCTTTCGTTCAGGCACTTTGGCGCAGTTGCATGGGGAAGCTCGTGGTGGAGCGGACCCCGGTGGTGAAGAGCAGGTCGGTTCCCGGCGGGATGGCATAGTCCGGGATCCGGGCGTGCCACTCGCGTAGCGCCACCCGCAGTTCGAGCCGGGCCAGGTGTGACCCCAGGCAGCGATGAATGCCCCCGCCGAACGCGAGATGGCGGTTGACCTCCCGATCGAGCTGCACCTGATCGGAGTCGGGCAGTTCGGTCTCATCGGTGTTGGCCGAGGCGATCAGCACCATGACGTGCTCGCCCTTGCTGATGGGACAGCCGCTGAGCTCGGTGTCCTGCGCGGCGATGCGGGGGACGGCGATCACGGGCGTCTCCCATCGCAGCAGTTCCTCGACGGCCCTCGGCACCATCTCGGGCCTCGCGACCAGGCGCCTTCGCTGGTCCGGCTCCTCGGCCAGGTAACGGAAGAAGCAGTCGAGTGACGCGGAGACGGTGTCGAGGCCGGCGATCAGGAACAGGAAGCAGATGTCGACGATCGCGTCGTGGCTCAGGCGATCGCCTTCGACCTCGGCCGCCAGGAACTGGCTGAGGAGATCGTCCTTGGGCTGGCGGCGACGCTCGTCGAGGATCTCGTTGAAGTAGTCGTAGATCGACGTCGCCGTTGCGCGCTGGTGTGCCGTCACCGCTGGATCACCGGTCGGCTTACCCACCACGTCCTGCGGACGGATGATCCCGTCCTTCATGGCCAGAAAGCGCGGGAGCTCCTCCATGGGCAGGCCCAGCATCGTCAGGAAGACCTGGGAGGGAAACGGGACCGAGAACTGCGCCGAGAAGTCGATCTCGTCGTCGTCGATGAACCGGTCGATGAGCTCGTTCACCAGTGCGGTCACCGGATCGTGAAGCGCGTTCATCCGCTGCGGCGAGAAGAGCGGCTGCAGGATCTTGCGGTACATGCGGTGCTCGGGCAGGTCGATCTGCAGCGGGATCAGAGGGCGGATGTTCCCCAGATCGGCCGCTGACATTGCCGAGGAAAACACGTCCGGCTGCTTGAAGATCTGCTCGATGTCGACGTGCTTGGTGACGATCACCCCGGCTGGCTGCACCCGGAAGATGGGGTCGAGATCACGCATCAGCTTGTACATGGGCTGCGGATGGCGCGACGACTCCGAATCGAGCACCATTGGACTCCCCGGCGCTTCAGAGTCGACGTCTTCGGTGACATCTTCGGTCATCGTTTCCCCTACCTTTGTTTCGTCGCACATAAGACCACGCGGCGCGAGGGAGTCAACCGGTGGGGCTTTCGTCAAAAACGGGCCGAGCTACCCGAGTCCCCCGGCGGCGATCGGCCCCGCCGGCGTGATGGGTGGAAGGTCGTGCACCGACAGAATTCCCGGCCGCGCCTGGCAGACGAACGGGACCGCGTTCACCGGACGGTTGGCGGTGTAGCCGGGCGTGGTCGCGCCCATCTCCTCCAGGCTGACCGGGAAGGGCAGCTCGACATCGAGCGGCGCGTCACTGCGCACCCGGACCCGCCAGCCGGTCGGGCGCAGGTCCCAGTCGGCGTCGACGTCTTCGGTGCAGTACCAGTTGGCGGTGAAGCGGACCCGTTCCACATCGCCGGCGTAGCCGATCAGGATGTTGCGCTGCGCCCCGACGGTTCCGGCGGCCAACTCCCCCGCCGCCAGCATCGTGGTCACGCGCGCTGAAGCCGCCTCCCCGATGCTCTCCCACCGGTCGATCACGTAGCCGGCGGCCTCGGCCAGCGGCTCGAGCGCCGGCCCGAACTCCCCCACCAGAAACGCCGCCCGTCTCCCGTCGTAGGAGTCCGGCGAACGCCCGAATCCCATCTGCTCGAAGAGCAGGTGCGGCGAGTTGCGCCGGGAGAGGTTGGCGTACTCGTCGATGGTCACCGAATCGACCCGCCGGGCGAGCGAGATCAGCGCCAAAGGTAAGGAATCACTGATGAATCCGGGGCTGCTGCCGGTCGCGAAGATCGACGTGTGACCGCGCCGGCACGCGTCCTGAATACGCCCGCGGTCCTCGGCGGCAAGCCTGCGCCCGCCGCCGAAGACCTCACCGCGTGTGGTGACGACGTTGGTCCCCGATTCCAGCAGCGCCACCACGTCGTCGAGCTCGAATGAGCGCGGCATGTAGAGCACGCAGTCGGCACCGAGTGCCGTGATGGCCGCCTTGTCGACGGTCGCCACGACGCCCACCGGCTTCTCGCCGCACAGCACTCCGGCATCCACCCCGGCCTTGTCAGGGTCGTAGACCAGAACCCCCACCAGCTCGAGGTTCGGGTGGCGAATCACTTCTCGGAGCGCGCGCCCGCCGATGTTGCCGGTGGCCCATTGCGCGACGCGATAGCGCCCCGCGGGGGTCACTGCACCAGCTCGGCCAAGGTCTTGCGCTCGAGGAACTCGTCCATGCTCGCGGCGCCCATCTCGCGTCCCATGCCCGACTGCTTGTAGCCACCGAACGGCGAATCGGGGCCGTAGTACATGCCGCCGTTGACGCTCACCGTTCCGCTGCGAATCCGGCGTGCCACCCGCAGGGCCCGGTCGTTGTCGGCCGACATGACCGCACCCGAGAGTCCGAAGATGGAGTTGTTGGCGACGCGGATGGCGTCGTCGTCACCATCGTGCGGCAGCACTACGAGGACCGGCCCGAAGAGCTCTTCCTGAGCAATGGCCGAGTTCTCGTCGGCTCCCACGATGATCGTGGGCTCGTAGTAGTAGCCCGTCGGCAGGTGCTCGGGGATGCGTCCGCCGATGACCGCCTTGGCCCCGTCGGAAAGCGCGCGGTCGACGTAGCCGGCGACCTTCTCGCGCTGACGGGCGTTGATCAGCGGGCCCATCATGTTTGCGGGGTCGGTCGGATCGCCGTAGGCGACGCCCGACATCATTTGCCGGGTCAGGTCGACGACGTCGTCGTACTGCGCGCGAGGCACGACCAGCCGCGACGTGATGGCGCAGCCCTGACCGCTGTGCGAGGTGGCCGCGAACGCGCACATCATGGCCGCCCCGCCGGGATCGCCGTCGTCGAGCATCACGAGCGCCGACTTGCCGCCGAGCTCGAGGAAGACGCGCTTGAGCGTGGGACTCGCGGCAGCCATGATCGCGCGGCCCACGGGCGTGGAGCCGGTGAACGTGACGACGTCGATGTCAGGGTTGGTCGTGAGCTCGACGCCGGACTCGTTGCCCGAGGACGTCAGAACGTTGACCACGCCGGCAGGGATGTCGGTGTTCTCCGCGATCAGCTTGCCGAGCGCGAGCGAGGCCCAGGGCGTATCCGGCGCACCCTTCAGCACGACCGTGCAGCCTGCCGCGAGCGCCGGGCCGAGCTTGGCGAGCGCGAGCTGAACCGGGTAGTTGTAGGCGATGATCGCGGCGACGACGCCCGCCGCTTCCTTCTCCACCCACCGATGGCTGAGCATCCCGAAGGTCTCGCGATTGCCGAGATCCTCGGTGAATTCGTAGGTGTCGAGCAGGTCGGCGTAGTACCCGACGATGCCGATCGGCAACTCGAGCTGCGGGCCGCTCGTGCTCGAAACGGGCGCGCCGACCTCGTGCACCAAGATCGGCCGCAGGTTCTCGACGTTGTCGAGCAGCGCCTGGTGCAGCTGGTGCAGGCAACGGGCCCGAAATGCCGTGTCGCGTGACCATTCGGTGGTGTCGAACGCGCGGCGCGCTGCTGAGATGGCGCGCCTTGTGTCAGCGACACTCGCGTCAGCGGCGGTACCCAGCACCTGCTCGGTGGACGGCGAGATCGTCTCGTACGTCTTGCCGTTCTCCGCCGCGACGAGCTCGCCGTCGATCAGCAGCCGGTCTTCGTGCCAAATGGACTGGGCCGTGGACATACCGTGCACCTTTCCCTAACGGGCTTTCAGACGTTGAGGTGGAGCGAAAGATCTAGACACACCTTCAGCATTGGGGAGAACCGTACAACCGTTCATGACGGGCCGCTCGAAGACGGCCGGAGTAAGGAGTCGGTGTGCTCGTGCAGCCGCGGCGGTGGGTTGTACTGACCCCTTACGCCGTCGAAGCGAACCGGGCTGCCCAGTACCTGAAGGGGCCCCGCCTCGGTCTCCAGCGACACGACGAGATCGCGGGTGCGCAGGAACTCCCCGTCGAGCACTTCCTCCAGCGTGACCGCCGCCCCGGAGGGGATTCCCAGCGGCTGGAAGCGCTGCTCCCACTCCACTGCCGTCGCCTCCTTCAACCGGGCGGAAATCCCGGCGATGAGCTCTACACGATTGTCGAAACGGGCGTGCATGGACGCGAAACGCGGGTCGTTCGCCCATTCCGGAAGGCCGATCTCGGCGCACAACCGGCGCCAGAATTCGTCGTGCGTCACGAAAAGCGCGAGATGCCCCGACGCCGTTTCGAACAACTGAGCCGGAACGTAGAAACTGTGCGCACCGAGGTGGCTGCGCGGCGGCACGACCCCGCCATTGAGATACGCCGCGGCCTTGTAATTGAGCTGGGCGAGCATCACGTCGAAAAGGGAGACGTCGACCTGACCGCCTTTGCCCTCGTGAACTTTGGCCAGCAGGGCGAGCGCCGCCATGATCGATGAGGAGTTGTCGACGATCGAATAGCCGGCGAGGGTCGGGGCTGCGTCAGGCTCGCCGCACATCGCGGCGATTCCGGTGTCGGCCTGGATGATGTAGTCGAACGCGGGCCGCTCCGCTGCTGGGCCGTCGAGGCCGTAACCCGTCACCGCCACGCAGACGATCTTCGGGTTGAACTGCTTCAGTGACGCGTAGTCCAACCCCAGCTTGCGAATCGTCGATGGCCGCATGTTGACGATCAGCGCGTCCGCCGTGCTTGCCAGTTCACCGAGCTGCGCCTGGCCTTCGGCGCTCGCCAGATCGATGTGAACGCTGCGCTTGTTGCGGTTGATGCTGGCGAAGTACACGTTGTGGTCACCGACGTACTGCGACCCGACCTGACGCGACAGGTCGCCTTCCGCCGACTCGACCTTGATGACGTCAGCGCCCATATCGGCGAGCAGCATGCCCGCGAACGGGCCGGCCAGGATGTGGCCGACCTCCAGGATCCGCAGACCGTTCAGCGGTCCCTCTTGGCTCATACGACGCTCAGAGCTCGGCGGCCACGGACGCGAGGAACTGCTCGGTGCGCTCCCGCGAGGCGATGCGCGACGCCCGATCCGTACCGAAGGGCAGCACGCGCGCCGCCAGATCCGTGGTGCCCGCATCGCGGAAGCTGCGCAGCCGCTCGAGCACGGCGGCTTCGTCACCGGCGGCGCACATGTCACCGACGTCGCTGGAATCGCCGTGCTCGAGAAGGCGCTGGTAATTCGGCGAGTACTCGGCATGCCCGAGTGCCTTGTTGGCCCAGGAGCGCACCGCATCGACCTCGTCGTTGCGGCAGAGGGTCACCGGTACCCCAGCGACGACGCGGGGTGCCGGCCGTCCCGCCTCCTGCGCAGCCTTGGTGATCTTCGGGACGATGTGCCCGCCGATCGCCCGCTCGTCGGCCATCCACAGGATGGTTCCGGCGGTGCGCTCGCCGGCGAGCTTCAGCATCACCGGGCCCAGCGCGGCGATCAGGATCGGGGTCGGGAGATCGGTGACGTCGAGCGGGTTGTGGACGCGGTACGTCTCGTTCTCGACGTCGACCGGTCCCGGGCCGGCGAGGGCGATTTCGAGCACGTCCACATAGTCGCGCATCACCGCCGCGGGCCGTTCATAGGGCAGGCCGAACATGTCATTGACGATCCAGTGATGGGACGGCCCCAGCCCGAGCGTCAAACGGCCCTCACACACCGCCTGCGTGGACAGCGCCTGCTGAGCCATGGCGACGGGATGGCGGCTCTGGATGGGCACGATGGCCGTTCCCAGTTCGATCCGCGACGTGGCATGTCCCATGAGCGCCAGCGCCGTGAGCGCGTCGAACTCGTCGGGGATCTGCGGCACCCACACCGAATCGAAGCCCGCGGCTTCCGCCGCCTGCGCTCCGGCGATGAGCCGCGCCACCTTCTCGCGGTAGCGCCCGCGCTCCGGGCCGGTCTGCAGGCCGATCCTCACGTGTCATTCTCCCGCCGGTTGCCTGCGCCGACTTTAACCGCGTCCGACCCGGACGGCAATCTCGTTCTCGTGTTTGAGAGGCGGCGTTGCAAAATTCGGCGCATGGTCGATACTCGGCTGAGCACCGGCGTCCGGAGGAGAAGCAATGAGTCGAGTGGCTGTGGTCACGGGAGCCGCCTCAGGCATGGGACTGGCGATCGGCCAGCGCCTGGCCGAAGCCGGGAATCGCGTCGCGCTGCTCGACCGTGCGGGCGATGCTGCGCATGAGGCTGCAGCCAAGCTGCGCGCCGGCGGGGCGCAGGTGATGGCAGCCGAGGTCGACGTCGCGGACCGGGCGGCGATCGATGCGGCGCTCGATCAGGTACGCGGCGAGTACGGCCCGGTCGAGATCATCGTGACGAGTGCCGGGATCGACGAGTTCAGCAAGTTCACCGACATCACCGCCGAGGCCTGGGACCGGATGATCGCGGTGAACCTGAGCGGCACGTTCCACTGCCTGCAGGCGGTCGTCCCCGACATGCTGGCGAGCCAGTGGGGGCGCATCGTGACCATCTCCTCCTCCAGTGCGCAGTCAGGCGCAGCACGCATGGCGCATTACGTCGCGTCCAAGGGCGGGGTCATCGGGCTGACCAAATCGCTCGCGCTGGAGCTGGCGCCGCACGGCATCACGGTGAACACGGTCCCGCCCGGATTCATCGACACCCCGATGGCCCGCCGCGCCGAGGCGAGCGGCAACCTTCCCGACCTCAACGCGGTGATCGCGCGCACGCCGGTGCGCCGCGCGGGCACCCCCGACGACATCGCGGCGGCCGTCGCCTTCCTGTGCTCAGAGGACGCCGGCTACATCACCGGCCAGGCCATCAACGTCAACGGCGGCTGGTACCTGTGAGCGATCCGCGGATCGCTCCCCTGCCCCGCGAACTGTGGGACGACGACGTCCGCGGCGCCATCGGCTCCGGCCTTCCGGAGGGTGTGAAGGCGCGGTTCCTGTCGACCGGAGCCGACGCGATGCGGCCGCCGAACGCCATCACGACGTTCATGCATCACCCGGCGCTGACCGGCCCGTGGCTGAACTACAACGCGCAACTGCTGCAGCGTCCGGCGCTCGATCCGCGCCATCGCGAGCTTGTCGTGCTGCGGGTGGCGTGGCGCGCCAAAGCTGAGTACGAGTGGGTTCAGCACATCAGGCTCGCGAAGCGCTACGGCATCACCCCGGAGGAGATCGAGGCGATCACCCGGGGCTCGTCGGGGGCCGAATGGTCAGCGCTGGAAGCCGATTTGCTCACCGCGACCGATGAACTGCTCGACGGTTTCCGGGTCAGCGACGAGACCTGGAAGCGGCTGGCCGAGCACCTCGACGTCAAGCAAATGCTGGAGCTGCTGTTCGTCGTCGGCACGTACACGACGCTCGCAATGGCGTTCAACAGCCTGGGCGTGCAGCTCGATCCAGAGCTCGACCCCGCGTCGGGACCGGCAATCCCAGCCCGGAACACGTAAGCCCTCCGACGTCGGGAAAGACATGGACGAGAGCCCCCAGAACGAGACATTGATTGCCGCCCGCGCGATGCGCCGGGCCATGCTCGGCGATGCCTACGTCGACAGCGTCACCGCTGACCCCGATCCCGTCGCCGCGCAGTTCCAGGACTATGTCACCTCCATGGCCTGGGGCGTCTGGGCGCGCGGCGGGCCGCTCTCACCACGCGACCGCAGCCTGCTGGTGATGGCGATGACGGCCGCGCTCGGACGCATGGACGAGTTCCGGCTGCACGCGGGCGCCGCCCCGCAGACCGGCGTGACGGACGAGGAAATCGACGAGCTGCTCTTCCAGCTCGCGGCCTACTGCGGCGCCCCTGCGGGTATCGCGGCTCGGCGCAACCTGCTCATGGTGCGCGCCGCCCGCTCGAACCCCACATGACACCTTCGCACGCCGGCTTCGTCGGCCTGGGAAACATGGGTAGCGCCCTCGCGTCGAATTCCCCAACCACGTCCTGACCGGGCGTTACGCCTCGGGCTTCGCCAACGCGGCGGATGAGAAAGCCATTCTCATATTGGGAGATCTGCGCTATCGTTTCCGGCAACAGCCCTACTCCGGCAGACCCAGTGGAGGGAAGTTCGGATGGCACACTTCGCCAAGCCCGCCGAAGGTTCGTGGACCGAGCACTTCAAGCTCGACACGACCCCCGTCTCCTATGAGGACTCGATCTCGCCGGAGCACTACGAGCTCGAGCGCGACGCGATCTTTCGGCGCACCTGGCTGAATGTCGGACGCGTCGAGCAGCTTCCGCGCAAGGGGAGCTACTTCACCAAGGAACTCGACGCGGCACGCACGTCGGTCGTCATCGTGCGCGACAGCGACGGTGAGGTGCGGGCGTACTACAACATCTGCCGCCACCGCGGAAACAAGCTGGTGTGGAACGACTTTCCCGCTGAGGAGACGTCCGGCACGTGCCGGCAGTTCACCTGCAAGTACCACGGCTGGCGCTACGGGCTGAAGGGTGATCTCACCTTCGTCCAGCAGGAGTCGGAGTTCTTCGATCTCGACAAGTCCAAGTTCGGCCTGGCACCGGTACGCGCGGAGGTGTGGGAGGGCTTCATCTTCGTCAACCTCGACAGCACGGACAGCACGCCGCTGGCCGAGTACATGGGCGGCATCGGGGCGGGTCTGGTTGGTTACCCGTTCCACGAGATGACGCAGGTGACCAAGTTCCGCGCCGAGGTCGGTGCCAACTGGAAGCTGTTCATCGATGCGTTCGCGGAGTTCTACCACGCGCCGGTGCTGCACGCGAAGCAAGCCGTGGCCGAGGAATCCCGCAAACTTTCCGGCTACGGCTACGAGGCACTGAGCTACCAGATCGACGGCCCACACTCGATGGTCTCCTCCTGGGGCGGCATGTCACCGCCCAAGGACGAGAGCATGGTCAAGCCGATCGAACGCGCGACGCGCAGCGGCCTTTTCGGACCGTGGGACCGACCCATCGAGTTCGAGCAGCCGCCGGGCGTCAACCCAGCGCGCAGCCCCGCCTGGGGCGTCGATTCCTTCGTCTTCTTTCCCAACTTCATGATCCTGCTCTGGGCGCCCAACTGGTACCTGACGTACCACTACTGGCCGACGTCCTACAACACGCACATCTTCGAGGGGGGGCTCTACTTCGTGCCCCCGAAGAGCTCGCGCGAGCGGCTGGCGCAGGAGCTCGCCGCCGTCACGTTCAAGGAGTACGCGCTGCAGGACGGCAACACTCTCGAGGCGACGCAGACCATGCTGGAATCGCGGGCCGTGACCGAATTCCCCCTGAACGATCAGGAAGTTCTGCTGCGCCACCTGCACACGACCGCGCGGCGCTACGTCAACGACTACCAGAGCAGCCGGCCGGGTGCCACCCCGCTGCGCAGCCCCGTCGCTTCCTGACCTGAGGAGAACGTCATGGCTACCTTGCCGGCTGATTTCGCCGACCTCGAGCTCTACGCGCCGTGGTCACTGGCGACCGAGCACGAGCGCTTCACCAAGCGCCTGGCAAGCTCGATGGATGAGCTGCAAGAGTTCTACGACGCCGCGTTCCCACGCCTGGACGACGCAGTCGCCTACCTCGACCAGTTCGACCTGTACGCGCTACCCGAGGCTGCGAGCCGGCTCATCTGGATGTATTACTCCCTGATGACGGTCTCGTTCCCGGTCGAGGTGTGGCGGCAGCCGCGGGTGCCCGACAGCGGAGCGGCTGCCGTCGATTGCGTGCTCGACCTGAAGCCCTGAGCCGGGGCACCTACGCGCAAAGGAGCGCTTGATGGCGAAGCCGCCAAAGGACCCGGGCCCACCGGTCTTGCTGCGTGCCCGGCGGATGCTCGACGTGGTCACCGGCGAGTACGTCGAGCCCGGCGCACTGCTCATCGAAGGCGAGCGCATCACGCAGGCGTCCCCGGCATCGGTACCGCCCGATGCGATCGTCATCGACCTCGGCGATCTGACGCTCCTGCCTGGCCTGATGGACATGGAAATCAACATGCTGCTGGGCGGCCCGTCGGGCGGCAACCCGCGTAGCGACGTCCAGGACGATCCGGCGTTTCGCACCCTGCGGGCCATCGTCAATTGCCGGACGACATTGCAAGCGGGCTTCACCACGGTGCGCAACCTCGGGCTCTTCGTGCGCACGGGCGGGGTGCTGCTCGACGTGGCACTCTCGCGGGCCTGCGACCTCGGCTGGGTTGACGGGCCGCGGATCGTGCCCGCCGGCCACGCGATCACGCCGACCGGTGGCCACCTGGACCCCACGATGTTTCAGCGACTCGGCCCCGGCATCATGCCGCTGTCGGTCGAGGAGGGCATCGCCAACGGGGTGCCCGAAGTGCGAAAAGCCGTGCGGTATCAGCTGAAGTACGGCGCCCGCGTCATCAAGATCTCAGCGTCGGGCGGCGTCATGTCGCACAGCGGCGAGGCGGGTGCCCAGCAGTACTCGGATGAGGAGCTCGTGGCCATCGTCGACGAGGCGCACCGGGCCGGCATCAAGGTCGCCGCGCACGCCCACGGCGACGCGGGGATACGGGCCTGCATCCGGGCGGGAGTCGACTGCATCGAGCACGGCTCGCTCGCCACGGACGAGACCATCGCACTGATGGTGGAACACGGCACGTTCCTGGTGCCGACGAGTTACCTGTCGGAGGGGCTCGACATCTCGCGGGCGGCCCCCGAGCTCAAGGCCAAAGCTGCGGAGGTCTTCCCGAAAGCGCGGCGGATGCTGGGCAAAGCGATCGAGGCGGGCGTGAAGATCGCCTGCGGTACTGATGCGCCGGCCGTCCCGCACGGCCAGAACGCCAAGGAACTGTGGGCGATGGTCGACCGCGGCATGACCCCGCTCGGGGCGATCCAGGCCGCGACCCTCGCAGCCGCCGAACTCATCAGCGTTGACGATCGCGGGCGCCTCGAAGCGGGCCTGCTGGCCGACATCATCGCCGTGCCGGGCGATCCGCTCACCGACATCACCGTCACCGAAGACGTCCGGTTCGTCATGAAGGGCGGGCAGGTCTACCGCAACGACACCGTGACGCCGGCCGCTTGACGCTGCGTCGGGGAAATCGACTCGCGAGGCGGCGGCGTCGACACTAGCGTGGTTGCGCATGAGCGGCTCAGATGTCGGCGCCGATAAGGCGGCCGAAGCCTGGAGGTCAGCCGACCGCTACCTGAAGCAGTTCTTCTCGGCGACGGACCACCAGAAATCGCGGCTGGTGAAGAAGGCGCCACTCGCGCAGATCGGTGCCGCTGCCGTGGGGCACCCGGATGCGTTTGTCCGTCGAGGATGCCTGTTCTTCCTCGATCACTATGCGAACGAAGCGTCGACGGCGGTGTTCGCCCTGGCGCTGCACGACCCGGTGGACTTCGTTCGCCACGCCGCCTTGCACTCGATCGCGTGCGAGTCGTGCCGGACGCAGGAACTGTGCGTCGCAGATGTCGTGCCCAGCATCATCAGCGTGCTCGAGCGCGATCCGAATCCCGAACTGCGGACGAAGGCGATCCCGACGCTGCTCCACCTGGCCAGCCGTGACGCGCGCGCCTGGGAGGCCATCCGCCGGGCAGGCGAGCACGACCCGGACGACCTTGTGCGCCGAGCGGCCGCCGACGCGTTGAGCGGGAACTTCGTCGCTCCCAGGAAACGGTATGAACGGCGGCAGCGGCGCCACGACCGTCCCGCGGCGCGAACGGCCCTATGACGCGGCTGGGCTGCCCTTCACCTGCTGCATGCTCTCCACGACCTTCTCCAGCGGTGTTCCGGTAGGGAAAACCCCAGCGGCGCCAACGGCTTGCAGCAGCGGGACGTCACGCGAGGGGATGGTGCCGCCGACCACGACCGTGACGTCGTGCGCCCCGGCGGCTCGAAGCGCGTCGACCGTCTTCTTCGTCAGGGCGAGGTGTGCGCCGCTGAGAATGCTGAGGCCGACGATGTCGACATCCTCCTGCACCGCGACGGCCGCAATCACCTCAGGACGTTGCCGGATTCCGAGGTAGATCACCTCGAATCCGGCGTCGCGAAGGGCGCGCGCGACGAGCTTGGCCCCGCGGTCATGACCATCGAGCCCGGGCTTGGCCACCAGCACGCGAGTGGGCATCAGAAGACCGTCGGCTGCTGGAATTCGCCCCACTGGTCCTTGAGCACGTCGACCATCTCCCCCACCGTGCAGTACGCCTTCGCGCAATCGATCAGCCGCGGCATGAGGTTGTCGTCCTCTCGCCCGGCCGCCGCCGAGAGCTCGGCGAGCGTTCGGGAAACCTCCGCCGACGAACGCGTGCGCTTGGTCTGCGCGAGGCGCTCGAGCTGGCGCACCCGGCCCTTCTCGTCCATCTCGTAGCCCTCGACCTCGGGAGGCTGCTCCTCGGTCCGGAAGGTGTTGACACCGACGATCGGGCGCTCGCCCGAGCTCACCAGCTGCTGCACGCGATAGGCCTCGTCGGCAATGAGGCGGTGCAGGTAGCCCTGCTCGACCGCGTCAACCATGCCGCCGCGCCGCTCGAGATCGTCCATGATGGAGATGACCTTGGCTTCCATCGCGTCGGTCAAAGCCTCGACGTAGTAGGAACCTCCCAGCGGATCGGCCACCCGGGTCACGCCGGTCTCGTTGGCGAGCACTTGCTGGGTACGCAGCGCCAAGGTCGCCGACTCTTCACTCGGCAAGGCGAACGGCTCGTCCCAGGCCGCGGTGAACATCGACTGCACACCGCCGAGCACGGAAGCCATCGCCTCATACGCGATGCGCACGATGTTGTTGTGTGCCTGCGGTGCATAGAGCGACGCCCCGCCCGCCACGCACCCGACTCGGAACATGGCGGACCGGTCGTCCTTGGCTCCGTAGCGCTCGCGAACGATCCGCGCCCAGCGCCGTCGCCCGGCCCGATACTTCGCGATCTCCTCGAAGAAATCGCCGTGGGTGTAGAAGAAGAACGAGACCTGCGGGGCGAACTCGTCGATGCTCATCCGCCCGCGCGAGATGACCTCGTCGCAGTAGGTGATGCCGTCCATGAGCGTGAAGGCCATCTCCTGCGCGGCGTTGGCACCGGCGTCGCGGAAATGCGCGCCTGCCACCGAAATCGCGTTGAAACGCGGGACTTCCTGGGCGCAGAACTCGATCGTGTCAGCGATGAGACGCAGCGACGGACGCGGCGGCCAGATCCACGTGCCGCGACTCACGTACTCCTTGAGGATGTCGTTCTGGATTGTGCCGCGCAGCTTGGCTCGCGGAACACCCTGCTTCTCCCCCGCTGCCAGGTAGAAGGCGAGCAGGATCGCCGCCGTCCCATTGATGGTGAAGCTGGTGCTGACGGAATCGAGCGGGATCTGGTCGAAGAGGATCTCGACATCGGCCAGCGTGTCGAGCGCGACGCCGACCCGGCCGACCTCCTCCTCCACATCGGGATGATCGGAGTCGTAGCCGCACTGGGTCGGCAGATCAAGGGCGACCGAAAGCCCGGTGCCCCCTTGGGCGAGCAGGTATCGGTAGCGCTCGTTGGACTCCTCCGCGGTGCCGAAGCCCGAATACTGGCGGATCGTCCAGGATCGACCGCGATAGCCCCGCGGGAAATTGCCACGGGTGAAAGGGAACTCGCCGGGCGGCGGCAGCGACTCCTGCGGTGGGAGATCGCCGGGACCGTAGCTGACCGCGAGGGGCAGGCCCGCCTCGCTGTAGACCTCCTCGTCCATCCTTCGAGTATGCGGCAAAGACCCTCTCGCTGGGAAGCAATGTGAGCCACCGATTATGGATACGTTCGTCTCTCAGACTGAGAGGGCTATTCTGCTAGCTGTGACCCAGTCAGAGCGTCCTGCAGGCGACGAAGGTGTCAGAGTCCAGATCGACGCCGGGGTTGCGGTCATCACCGTCGACCGGCCATCAGTGCGCAACGCCATCGGATTCACGAGCGTCACCGAGCTGGATGCAGCACTGGATCAGGTAGCCGCCTCCGACGCCGCAGTGCTGGTCATCCGCGGCGCCGGTGACCGCGCGTTCGTCTCGGGCGGCGACCTCAAGGAGCTCGCCGCCGTCCGCACGCATGACGATGCGGTGGCCATGGCACGGCTGGTACGACGGCTGCTCGACAAGGTGGCCGCCTTCCCGCTCCCGGTGATCGCAGCGCTGAACGGGCACGCCCTCGGCGGCGGCGCAGAAGTCGCCATCGCGGCCGACATCCGGCTCGCGGCCGATGACGTGAAGATCGGGTTCAACCAGGTCTCGCTGGCGATCATGCCGGCCTGGGGCGGTGCCGAGCGGCTCGCTCAACGCATCGGCCGGGGACGCGCCCTGCTGGCCATCGCGACCGGCGAGCTCTACGACGCGGCGGCAGCCCATGACATCGGGCTGGTCGACATCGTCGTCCCGCGAGCCACCTTCGAGGACGAGTGGCAGGCCCTGGCCCGGCGGCTCGCCGCGACGGCCCCCGGTACCACGCGGGCGGTCAAGTCCGTCCTCGCCGCAGCGGTGGATACGACGCATCGCGACCTGGAAGCTGCTGCCGCCGACACGTTCGCCCGGCTCTGGGTCGACGACGCCCACTGGGCCGCCGTCGACGCGATGCAGCAACGCCGCGCCCGCTGACACCCGCCACCCCGCCGTCCCCCGCGTCCGCCGCTCGGCGTCGCGGCTAGCCCCCTGGCTCGTGATCGACCTCCGGGAGCCGCCTGCCGGTGATGGCCTCCGGACGGTAGTCGGCGGGCAATCCGGGAAAGACCGGCGGGCGGCCTTCCACGAAGCTGTCGAGCCCTTCCCGGAAGGCCGGCCCTTCGACCGCGGCCGTCATGGCGCGGTAGGCCGCGGTCAGTGCGGTCGGGAGATCGGACTGGGAATCGGCCTGCAGTTGATGACGCAGCATCGCCAGCGACGTCGGCGCGCAGCGGCGAGCGATCTCCCGGGCGTACTCGCGCGCCGCGCTCACGACGTCGTCCGGTCCGGCGACCACGCCGTTGACCAGTCCCATGCCCAGCGCCTCGTCCGCATCGATGACGCGTGAGGACAGCAGCAGATCCGTCGCGCGTCCGACCCCGATGAGCCGCGGCAGGAGCCAGGTCACGCCGTACTCGCCGGCCAGCCCGCGGCGCGCAAAAGCCGTGGAGAAGCGGGCTTTTTCGGCCGCGAACCGCACGTCGCACACGAGCGCGAGCACCAGTCCGATACCGGCGCAGGCACCGTTGACTGCCGCGATCATCGGCTTGCGGAACCGCCAGAGATGGGCAGGCGGGCGCCGGCCACGAAGGTCCAGCGGCTTGCCGGCAATCTCCTCCAGCCGTCCGGTGTCCATGCCCGGGCAGAACGTCTTCCCGGCGCCGGTGACGACCACGACGCGCACCGCGGGATCGGCGTCCAACGCCGCCATGACCTCGAAGAAGCGCGCCTCCAGGCTCGGGGTCCACCCGTTGCGGCGCTCGGGCCGGTTCAGCGTGACGAGAGCGACGCCGTCGCCATCCACCTTGTGCAGGACGCTGTCCTGGGGGTCACTCATTCAGGTCGCCTCACCTCAAAGCGCCAGGGGGAACCGGCCTTAGCCGATTCCCCCTGGCTTTGTTCCCCCGGAGACTAGTCAGGATGAGGCGGAGACCGTCACGCTGAGCGTCTTGCCGCAGATCGGGTCGGCGTTCGGCACCAACTCGAACTTGTTGTTCACCAGCTTGGTGAACCACGAGCAGTTGTCGACGCCGCCCGCGAGGGTGTCGCGGTCGTTGATGTCGAGCTTGCGTCCGCCGAAGAGGCCGAGCGCGTCCCAGTCGTGGATGCCCGAAAGCGCCGTGGTGATGTCAGCCTGCTTGATGCTGTTGCCGTCAGCCTTCAGCGCCCGCACCAGCAGTCCGATCGAGACGTAGCCGTTGTACATCGCGTACGTCGGCGCGCCGTTGACCCCGGCGGAAGCCAGGTCGGCGACGAACTGCTTGGTGGCCGCGGTCTGCATCTCGATCGGCTCGTAGCCCAGCGAGAAGTAGACACCCTGCGCAGCGTTGAGCGCACCGGGGCCCGCCTGGGCCAGGTCGCCGCCGTAGCCGGTCGGGAAGGTCGCGACCTTGATCTTGGCACCAGCCTGCCGCAGCCCCGTGACGAGAGCGAAGGCGGTGTTGGGGTCGGTCGAGGCGGTGAAGCCGTCGACGCCGGCCGACTTCATCCCCAGCACCACGGGCCCTACGTCGGTGCTGCCGAACGCGAAGCTCGCGTTGAGATAACCCTTCTTCAAACCGACCGCCACGCCTGATGCGACAGCGGCCTTGGCGCTCTCCGACGACAGCGGCGAGATGCTGTATCCGACAGCACCGACCGTCGTGACCCCCTGCAGCTTGAAGAACTGGCCAAGGGTGTCGGTGACTTTCGTCGTATGCAGTGCCCCGTAGACCGCGAACATGTTCGTGGCCTTGGTCCACTCCGGCCCATCCTCGCCGGCACCGATCACCGGGACCTTGTGGGAGGTGAGGTAGGTCGACGCGGCGAACGTGATGGCCGAGTGCGCGATGACGACGGAAACGTGGTCCTGGGTCACCAACTTCTGCGCTGCCGACAGAGCCGTCGCCGGGTTCGTCGCCGTGTCAGCGAGGACGTACTTCACCTTGTAGCCGTTGCGGTTCGCGTAGACCACGCCCGCCTTGATCCCGTCGGTGACGGTCTTGTTGCCCGACGCTGCGGGGCCGGTGAAGTCGGCCAGCACGCCGACGGTGATCGTCGTGCCGTTGCCGCCGCCGGCAGGGGCGCTGCTGCTCGCGCCGCTCCCTCCTGCTGCACTCGGGGAGTTGCTGGCCGGCGGGTTGCTGGCACCCTTCGACGACGAGCCGCAAGCCGCGAGGGCAAGCGACGCTGCCGCAGCGAGCGCTACGGCTGTCTTTCGTTTGTGGGTCATGAGGCTCCCCGCCTGTGTGATTGTTGGCCGAACTCTCGACTCTTGGACTCTCGATCGCTATGACGCCGTCGCCGTCATGGCGTCGCCGAGGTAGTGGCGTACGACCTCGCCGTGCGCATCCTTGGCCGAGCCCTGCCAGGCAATTGCCCCGCGCTGCAGGACGAGGCAGTCGTCGGCAAAACCGAGTGCCCGGTGCACGTACTGCTCGATCATGATGACCGTGACGCCGGCGCTGCGAGCACGCACGAGGCCGTCGAAAACCAGGTCGACGACGAGCGGTGCGAGCCCCAGCGACATCTCGTCCGCGATGATCAGCTTGGGTGACGTAGCCAAGGCCCGGGCCAGCGAGAGCATCTGCTGCTCACCGCCCGACAGCAGGCCGGCCGTCTGACCGCGACGCGACGCGAGCCCCGGGAAGATCTCGAGCGCCAGCTCCACCGCGTCGCGACGCGCCCGTCGGCTCTCCATCGTCCCCGCTGCCATGCGCAGGTTGTCGATGACCGAGAGGCCGCGGAAAACCCCCCGGCCCTCGGGAAGATGCACCAGTCCCATGCGCCGGATGCGGTGGGCCGAACGCTTCGTGATCTCGCGACCGGCGAGGGTAACGTGGCCGCCGGAGGGCGGCACCAGCCCGGAAATCGCGCGTGCCAGGCTGCTCTTACCCGCGCCGTTGGCTCCGAGCACCGCGAGCGCCTTGCCCTCGGTGATGCTGAACGACACGCCGTTCAAGGCCACCGCGTCGCCGTAGCGGACGCAGAGATTGTCCACTGTCAGCAAGGGACCCTGCCCGCCCTTGGCGAGTGCCGCGGTGGACCCGGGAGCAACGTCCTCCACTCGCGCCAGGACGGGTTGCTCCTCCAGCGCTGCAGGGTCGGCTTCCTGCGCTTGCTCGGCAAGCTCCTGACCGAGATAGGCCGCGCGGACGGACGGGTTGTTGCGTACGTCGGCAGGCGTCCCGCTGGCAAGCAGTGCCCCGAAGTCCAGCACGTTGACGGTGCTGCACAGCCGCATGACGAGCTCGACGTCGTGCTCGACGAGCAGCACCGAGATGTCGCGCTCCCGGGCCACCCGGCGCAGAACAGCCTCGAAACGTTGGGTTTCTGCCGAGTCGAGACCCGAGGAGGGCTCGTCCAGCAGCAGCACCCGGGGGGTCGCGGCAAGGGCCCGTCCGAGCTCGACCAAGCGGGCCACACCGAGCGGCAGCCCGACCGCGGAGCGGCCGGCAATACCCGTCAGGCCGAGCAGTTCGATCAGCTCGTCGATCGTCTCGGTCTCGGCCTTGGGTGCCTTCCGCAGGCTGCCCATGGTGAAAGCGTCCGACAGGATGCGCCTTTTCGAGTGCTTGGCCCGGTGCGCGATGACCAGATGGTCACGAATCGTCATACCGACGAACAGTTCCGGGTGCTGGAACGTGCGGCTGAGGCCGCGAGCGGCGCGCACCTGAGGACGCGTGTCGGTGATGTCCTCGCCGTCGAGCAACACTCGGCCGGAGGTCGGACGCAGCAGACCGGAAAGCACGGCGAACAGGGTGCTCTTGCCGGCACCGTTCGGGCCTACCAGACCCACGATGCCCGCCGGCGGAAGCGCGAGACTCACGTCGCGCACCGCCACCAGCCCACCGAAGCGCACCGTCACGCCGACAGACTCCAGCCGTGCTTGCCCGCTCATTGCTTCGCCTTGATCATCGAGGCCGGCGCGCCGGCATTGAGGTCCGCAGGAACTGCAGCTGTGGCAGTGCTTTCCGCCCGGCCGGCAGCAGCGCCGAGATCTACCTCATCCAGCGCCAGCGGGGACAGGCCGTCAGCGCCGGCGGGGCGCGGCAGGATCTTGCCGAGCAGCCCGCGAACCTGCCTACCGGTATGCAGTACGGCGCCTTCCGGGCTCCGCGCGACGCCGATGGCACCGAGGCCGAAGAAGATCGCCGGCAGCTCACCCCACCGCGCCGGCACGTAGGTCGTCAGGACGCCCTGAAACAGCGTGAACGCCATGCCGCCGAGAACTGCAGCCGTCACAGACCGCACGCCGAGCGTCACCACCACCGCGAGCCAGACCAGGCCGAGGAAGGTGGCGTAGGAGGCCGGCTGGGCGGTGAGCGTCTCCATCGCCAGGAAGCCCCCGCCGATCGCCGCGGTGAACGCGCCGAGGGTGGCGACGAGGATCTTCACCTGGATGATGCTGATGCCGAGCGTGCGCGAGGCGGACGGGCTGTCCCGCACGGCGCGTAACGCCAGCCCACTCGTCGATCGCCGCAGGTTCCAGGTGAGAACTGCCAGGACAAGGAACGCCGCGAGCGCCAGATAGGAGAAAGCCAGATCCCCCTGGGCAAAGCTGGGCCGGTTGACCACCACGCCGAGACCGCCCTGCAGGAAGCGCTGGCGCGTGAAGACGAGCGTCTCGAGCAGCAGGCCGAACGTCAGCGTGGCCAGCGCGACGTACAGATCACCCAACCGGATCGTCAGCAGGCCGATGATGGCACCGCCCACCGCGGCGACCAACGCCGCGACCACGATCGCCAGCAATATGGGGATGTGCCAGCTCGCCGCGAACTGCGGCGCGCCGAGCGCACCCACCCCGGCAAAGATGATCTGAGACAGCCAAAGCATCCCGCCCTCGCCCGTCACGATCGTGAAGGTGAGGAAGGTGATGCCGTAGCACATCCCGAGCGCGGTCAGGCCCAGCCAGAAGGCCGACCCGCTGAAGATGAGTGGCAACACGGCCACCGCCGCCAGCGGCAGGAGGCTGAGGCCTCGCTCCCACAGCGTCTGCGCTTCGCTGGACGTGGTCGATTCTTCGGTATCGACGTTGGCCGGCCGGATCGCCTTGTCCAGCGGTCCACCGACGCCGGCGGACTCGTCGATGGTGCGCGAGCCGATCGACTGGATGATCAGCGCCACCGCAATGAAGGCAAACGGGATGCTCGGGATGATCGCCGCCGTGAAGGAGCTGTTGGGCGGCAGGTACTTCTGGATGACGTCGGTGACGATGCCCATCGCCAGAGCTGCGGCGACGGCGCCCGGCAGGGAGCGCAGCCGGGCGACGACGACGGCCGCGAACGCCGCTGCCATCAGGGTCGTCATGCCTATCGGGGAGAGCCCGTTCGTCGGGGCGACCAGGACCCCGGCGAGCCCGGCCAGCGTGGCGCTGACAGCCCAGACCCCGACCGACACCCGGTTGGGACTCGTCCCCGAAAGCGAGGTCATCGCCTCCGAGTCGACCATCGCACGCACCCGTAGACCGATGTCCGTGAACTGCAGCACGAGGGTGCCGACGATCAGGATCAGCAGCAGGAAGCCGTAGATGAGCACCTGGTCGGTGGTGACCGCCGCACCGAGGAACTTGTACGGCTTGTCGTTCAGCGAGCCGAGGCCGGGGGCCGAGGTGATGGTCGTGGTGCCGAAGATCAGGTCGCAGATCGGCGGCAGCGCCACCGACAGGCCGATGGTGGTCACGAGTTTGATCAGGGTCGACTTGCCCCGGACAAAGCGGAAAAGCACCGCATAGAGCACGACGCCCATCAGCGGAGCGAGCACGAGGACCGAGAGCAGGCCCGCGGCGATGGTCGACATGTGGTGCTGCGAGTTCAGCCAGTAGTAGACGCGGGCGACGACGAACGCCATCGAGCCGAACGCGAAGTTGAGCACGCCAGAAGAGACGAAGGTGACCACGAGCGCGGAGGCCGCGATCGCGTAGATGGATCCGAGCGCCAATCCGGCTAGAACGTATTGCAGCATGCCTTCTCCTCTGCGCCGGATCCGCTGACGGCAGGGCCCGGCCGCTGCGACACCCGCAGTACGTACGACACCTGGGTCAACGCTCTTCGGGTCCTAGCGGCCGATGCACGCGGCGGCGGGGAAAACGGTCACTTCACGCGTGCCATCAGCGGCGAGCACCGCTTCGTGTGTCGTCAACCATCGCTCCCTTGCGAACGGTTTGTTCCCGTAAGTCCAGCAGCACCAGGGCCCGGTACGAGCGGCTCCCGGGGTCGAGCGTGTGAGTGAAGTTACAGTTTTTTTGACGTCGAAGTCAAGGTTCATTCGGAACGGTCGGTCCATTCGCCGGGCCCTGCACATCTGGCCCCCGGACACGCCGTCAACACCCGTCGAGAGTGCCGTTTCATGGCAGCGGGCCGTAACGGACTTCCTACCGCGCTCGCGATGTCCGATGCCATTGCGTCTCCCATCATCCCGGCGCAGAATAGCGTTCCCATGGACGTTAATCCAATGCACTTCAGAGAGAATTACATTCTCGTTTCGGTGCCCGGCGGGCCGCGGTGAAGGTCGTTCGCGGCGCCGAGGGCGGCGTGTCGGTGGTGGAGCAGGACGCACCCCCCGGCCTCGGAAACGGCGATGAGCTACTCCGTATCCAGTCCGCCAGCATCTGCAGTTCCGACTTCCTGTATCTGGACTTCGGCACCCGCAAGGTGTTGGGCCACGAGCTGGCGGGGCACCGCGCCGATGGCACCGCGGTCGTCGTCGAAGCCATTTACGGCTGCCTGACCTGCCCGCAGTGCCTGGCCGGCCGCGACAACCTGTGCCCCACGCACAGCCAGCGCGCGCTGGGCATCAGCGCCGACGGCGGGATGGCCGAGCAGTTCCTTGCTCCCGCCGAGCGGCTGATCGAGCTTCCGGCCGGCCTCGACGTCCGCGACGCCTCCATCGTGGAGCCGGCCTCCGTCTCGTGGCATGCGCTGCGCCTGGCCGGAACGGGCGCCGAAACCCGGGTCGCGGTCGTTGGCGCCGGCGCGCTCGGGCTGCTCGCCGTCGCCGGCGCACGCTGCATGGGAGCTACCGACGTCGCCATCGATGCCCGCTATCCGCATCAGCAGGAAGTTGCCGAGAGGCTCGGCGCGGGTGTCGGGATCGACGGGCTCTACGACGTCGTCATCGAGGCAGCGGGAAACCCGGCCAGCATGGCGCGAGCGGTGGAGTTGGTCGCGCCCGGCGGCAGGATCGCCGTGCTGGGAGTGCACCGCACCGGGCGTCTGGACCTCGACTTCTTCACCCTCTTCAACCGCGAGGCACGGATCATTCCTTCGCTGGGCTACTGCGCCCACGGGGATGGACGCGAGATGCAGGAGGCTGCCGCGATGCTCGCCGCCGACCCCGACATCGTGCGCGCGCTCATCACTCATCGCTTTCCCATCGAGGACGCGGCGGAGGCCTTTCGGGTCGCCGGCGACAAGTCGCTGGGCGCGATCCGGGTGGTGGTCGAGCCGGGTGGCTGAGCCGTGGGTGCCGAGAGCATAGATATTGACACCGACGTCAACATCCCGGAGGGTTGGCAGCGATGGACGACTTCGAGACGATCGACTTCTTCCGCGGTGAGGAACTCGTCGCCGATCCGTACCCGTACTACGAGGCGCTGCGGGCGCAGTGCCCGGTCACCCGGGAGCCGCACCACAGCGTCGTGATGGTCACCGGGTACGACGAGGTCATCGAGGTGCTCAGCGACTCCGAGCGCTTCTCGTCCTGTACGGCGACGACAGGTCCCTTTCCGGGATTTCCGGTACTGCTCGAGGGTGATGACGTCAGCGCTCTGATCGAGGCGCATCGCCGCGAGTTGCCGATGAGCGATCAGCTCCCGTCGATGGACCCACCCGTACACACCCAGCACCGGGCGCTGCTGATGCGGCTCATCACACCGAAGCGGCTCAAGGAGAACGAGGCGGTGATGTGGCGGCTGGCCGACCGGCTGCTCGATCCGCTCCTGGACCGTGGCGAGGGTGACTTCATCGCCGAGTTCGCCGGGCCGTTCAGCCTGCTGGTCATCGCTGACCTGCTCGGGGTTCCGGAGCAGGATCAGCAGGATTTCGTCGACGGGCTCATGCGCCGGCCACGCTCGCAGGCCGGGATCGGGATGACCGGCGAGCACACGCTCGAGCACAATCCGCTGCAGTTTCTCTACGACCGGTTCGCCACCTACATCGAAGATCGCCGGCGCGAGCCCCGTCCTGACGTGCTCGGCGGGCTTGCCGCGGCGACGTTCCCGGATGGCTCGCTGCCCGAAGTCGGCGATGTCGTGCGGGTCGCGGCGAACGTCTTCTCGGCTGGGCAGGAGACGACCGTCCGGCTGCTGAGTTCGGCGCTGATGATTCTGGGCGAGCAGCCCGAGGTGCAGCAGCTGCTGCGCCGCGAGCGTGACCGCATCCCGAACTTCATCGAAGAGGTGCTGCGTCTCGAGAGCCCGATCAAGGGTGACTTCCGGATCTCGCGGGTGCCCGTCACGGTCGGCGGTGTCGAGGTGCCGGCGGGCTCGACCCTCATGCTGCTGAACGGGGCGGCCAACCGCGACCCGCGCCACTTCGAGGACCCGGCAACCTTCGACGTCGCGCGGACCAACGCGCGTCACCACATCGCGTTCGGACGCGGCGTCCACACCTGCCCCGGCGCACCGCTGGCCCGAGCAGAAGCGCGGGCGTCGATCGAACGGCTGCTGGACCGCACCACCGACATCCGCCTCGCCGAGTCGGTCCATGGACCCGAAGGCGCGCGCCGCTACAAGTACCTCCCGACCTTCATCCTGCGCGGGGTACGGGAGCTGCATCTGCAGTTCTCGGCAGCGCCGGATCCCGTCTTGTGAGGGTGAGCCGATGAAGGTGTCGGTCGATGACGGCGGCTGCGCAGGACACGGGGTCTGCACGACGATCTGCCCCGAGGTCTTCGCGCTGACCGACGACGGCTACTCCGTCGTGCGATCCCCCGATGTCCCGGCCGGCCTCGAAGACGCCGTGCGACGCGCGGCGGCCAGCTGCCCCGAGCACGCGATCATGGCGAGCTAGGCGCGACGTGTCCCGTCAACTTTGCTACCGGAATGCGCCATGGACCTTGCAAACACGGCGTGTCGTAGCAACACGCCGGGTGCGTTTTCGTTCCCGTCGACAACTCGACGAGAACACCCAGTCTCCGCAGAAGGGTCGATAGCCAGATGACCGAGACGCCTACAGTCTCAGCGCCGCTCGAGTACGACCCGTACGACTACGACACCTTCTGCGATCCGTACCCGACCTTCGCGCGGCTGCGTGCCGAGGCGCCGGTGTACCGCAACGAGAAGCTGGACTTCTGGTTGCTCTCGCGTCATGGCGACGTGATGGGCGCGCACAACGACTTCGCGCGCTACTCGAGCACGGCCGGGCCGACGATCGAGAAGATGCCCCTCGAGCAGACCGCGGCACTTCTCATCGCCAAGGATCCCCCCGAGCACCGCTGGCACCGCAAGGTGATCGGCAAGGTGTTCACGCCGCGGCGCATCAACGAGCTCGAGCCCTACATCCGTGAGCGGTGCCGCGAGCTTCTCGACCCCTTCCAGGGTGAGCCGGAGTTCGACGTGGCCGAGCAGTTCGCCCTGCAACTGCCGCTCAATGTCATCAGCGAACTGCTGAACATTCCCCACAGCCTGCGCGATGAGATCCACGGCCTCGCTGACCAGACGCTCGCCCGAAGCGACGACCCGGGCCTCGCCGAGAAGCAGATGCTGGCGCAGATCCGGATCTTCGAGATCTTCTACGGTCTGGTCGTCGACCGGGAGACCAATCCCCGCGACGACATCATCAGCGTCATCATGAACACCGAGGTCGACGCCAACGACGAGGGCACCGTCACCCGCAAGCTCGACGCCGCCGAGGTGTCCATCCGGTTCCAGGAGATCGCCTTCGCCGGCCACGAGACCGTGGCCAAGGCAATCCCCAACGGCACCATCGCTTTCACCACGTTTCCCGACCAGCGGCGGCTGCTCGCGTCGGACCTGTCGCGCTCGGGTGCGGCTGCCGATGAGGTGCTGCGCTACGACCCGCCGTCACAGTTGCAGGGGCGCCTTTCTGCCGAGGACATCACGCTGCACGGGGTGACCATCCCGAAGGATTCCCGCGTCATGCTGGCGACCGCGTCAGCGCTGCGAGACCCGGCGGCCTATCCCGAGCCCGACCGTTTCGACATCACCCGCGAGAGCGATCCCTCCACCATCTACTTCGGTTTCGGGATCCACCGCTGCATCGGCGCCCACCTGGCCCGGCTCGAGATGCGCGTCGCCTTCGAGGAACTCGTGAAGCGTTTCCCGGACTTCGCGGTCGACGAATCCCGGTCGGTACGCCATGTCTCCAGCAACGTGCGCGGGGTCGCGCATCTGCCTCTGCTGACAAAGGGCGTCTAGAGCGTCCTGTAGAGGCCGCCATCGACGAGGATCTGCGCGCCGTTGACGTAGCCGGCGGCATCGCTCGCGAGGAACAGGCAGACCGACGCCATGTCGTTGGGCACCCCGATGCGCTTCATCGGGTTCACCTCGGCGGCGCGCTCCTTGGCACCCGGCGACCAGGCGTCGGCGATGTCGGTGTCGAACGCGCCGGGCAGCACGAGGTTCGCCCGCACCTTCGGTGCCCAGGCGCCGGCCAGGCCGAGGGTGAGTGCGTTCAGGCCCGCCTTCGCCATGGCGTACGGCAGATCGGTCGGCTCGGGACGCCACGACCCGGCGGTGGTGACGTTGATGATCGAGCCGCCGTCGCCCTCCGCCATCCGGGTCCCGATGAGGGCGCTGAGCCGGAACGGCCCGCTGGCGTTGACGGCGTGCACCTTGTCATACAGCTCCCGGGTGACCGAGGGGAGGCCGTCGTAGAGCGGTGACATGCCGGCGTTGTTGACGAGCACGTCGCACTTGCCGAACTCGCTGTAGACGGTCTCGACGAGGCTGTCGCAGTCCTCCCACTTGCCGACGTGGCAGGCGACCCCGAGCACCCGCCGGCCGGTCGCCGCCGTGATCTCGCGGGCGGCCTCCTCGCAGTTCGCGAGCTTGCGGCTGGCGATGACGACGTCCGCCCCGGCGACCGCGAAACCTTCCGCCACGGCCCGCCCGATGCCCCTGCTACCCCCCGTGACCAGGGCAACCTTGCCCGTCAGATCGAACAATTCCGCCGGCGTCTTCATGGCCCCTTTCTACAGACCGGCCCCCTGGGCTCTGACGTCGGGATGATTCACAGCTCACGCATAGCAATCCCTCATCCATTGCAGAGCCGGCCGGCCGACAGTCTGGCTATGGAGTCGGTGCTCACCCCTGCCGCCCCGGTGGACAGCAGGCCGTCACAAAGGGCCCTACTACCTGGGCACCAGCCGTCCGCGCTCCCGCCGGCTCCGGCGCCCGTAAGGGCGGATCCGGGCGTCGCCCTTGCCCTCATCGCCGCCGGCGCCGTCGCGACCATCGGCCTCTGGTGGTTGAACACGCCTTACGTTTCGGGCTTCGGTGACTGGCTCACCAGCGCCGGCCGCATCACCGGTTTGCTCGCCGGCTACTCCGTCGTCGTCCTGGTGGCGCTCATGTCGCGGCTGCCGCCGCTGGAGAACGGCCTCGGCGCCGACCGCCTCGCCCGCTGGCACTCGATGGGCGGTCGCTACACCGTCTGCCTGATCGTCGCCCACGGCTTGCTCATCACCTGGGGCTACGCGGTCACCGCGCACACCAACGTCGTGCACCAGGGATGGACGCTCCTGCGCAGCTATCCGGACGTGCTCGCGGGCAGCGTCGCCGGCCTGCTTTTCGTCGGGGTCGGGGTGAGTTCGATGCGCGCCGCGAGGCGCAAGCTCGCTTACGAGACCTGGTATTACCTGCACTTCTACACCTACCTCGCGATCGCGCTCGCCTTCAGCCACCAGTTCGCGAACGGCGCCGAGTTCATGACCAACCAGGCCGCCCGCATCTTCTGGGCGGTGCTGTACATCGCCGTCTTCGGCGCCCTCCTCTGGTACCGGATCCTGCTACCGATCGTGAAGAACTCCCGCCATCAGCTGCGGGTGGTGTCCGTGGTCGCCGAGTCCCCCAACGCGCTGTCAGTGCTGGTGACCGGCGAGCATCTGGACGAGCTGGCCGCCCAGCCGGGCCAGTTCTTCCGCTGGCGCTTTCTGACCAAGGGCATGTGGTGGGCGTCGAACCCGTACTCGCTCTCGGCACCCGCCGACCCGCGCATGATGCGCTTCACCGTCAAGTACCTCGGTGACCACAGCCGGGCCCTGCGCCGGCTGAAGCCGGGCACCCGCGTCTTCGCCGAAGGGCCTTATGGCACGTTCACCGGTCAGCGCCGCACCCAGCGTCGCGTGCTGCTGATCGCTGCGGGCGTGGGGATCACCCCGCTGCGCGCGCTTTATGAGTCGATCTGGGCGTGGCCCGGCGACCTCGCGCTGATCTACCGCGAGAGCGACGCCCGCGAGGTGCTCTTCCGGCGCGAACTGGAATCCATCGCTTCGACCCGGCAGGCCAAGCTCGACATCATCGTCGGATCGCGCGGGCAGCTCGGCTTCGACCCGCTGGCGGCGCATTCGCTGGCCCGCATCCCCGGCCTCGCCGAGAACGACATCTACGTGTGCGGGCCCGATGCCATGGAGCAAAGCGTCATCAGTGCCCTGCGGTCGCTGGGCGTGCCGCGTCGCCAGATCCACACCGAATCATTCACGTTCTGACAACCCGAATCGTCAGTTCCTGACAGAGGAGAGTTCGCAAACTTCCATGCGCCGCATCGTTCTCGCCGCCGCCAGCACCGTCGCCGTCCTGGTGCTCCTGCTGGGCTTCAAGTCCCAGTCGGCTCCCCCGGTCACCAAGCCCTCTGCCGCCAGCAGTTCGGGCACCTCCAGCACCTCGGGCAGTTCATCGAGCAGTTCCTCGACGGGCAGTTCCGGGACCGGCAGCGCGGGCACCGGTTCCACCACCGGCACCAAGACGGTCACCGGCGATGCCGCTGACACCCGCTACGGACCGGTGCAGGTGAAAATCACCGCTGTCAACGGGAAGATCACGAGTGTCGACGCGATCGACTACCCCCAGAACGACCCGCGTGACCAGGAGATCAACAGCTTCGCGATCCCGCAGCTGAACCAGGAGGCTCTCGCCGCGGGAACGGCCAACATCGATGTCGTTTCGGGAGCCACATACACCACCGACGGCTACATCCAGTCCCTGCAGAGCGCCCTCGACAAGCTCAAGGCATAGGCACCCGGTGACGTCTGTGACTCAGAGACCGCGCACGGTCCACGTCGAACCTTGCATGGGGACGGTGTTTTCCTTCGACCTCCGCGACCCGGGCGAGTGGACGCCGGCACTCGCGGAAGCGGTCGCCTGGCTGCACGAGGTGGATGCCACCTTCAGCACCTACCGCGAGGACAGCGTCGTCAGCCGGGTGGCCCGCGGTGAACTCGCGCTGGCCGAATGCCCGCCGCAAGTGCAGGAGGTCTTCGCACTGTGCGAGCAGGTTTCCCAGGAAAGCAAAGGCTATTTCTCGATCCGGGCCGGGCAGGACGGCGCGCTCGACCCCTCGGGCATGGTCAAGGGCTGGGCGATCGAACGCGCCAGCGATCTGCTCGCTGCCCACGGGTCGCGTAACCACTCGGTCAACGGCGGCGGCGACATTCAAATGGAAGGCGAATCAGCGCCTGGTCAGCCGTGGCGTATCGGCATCACCGACCCCCACGACCGGCAACGAGTGCTCACCGTCGTCGCCGGTCGGGATCTCGCCGTTGCGACGTCAGGAGTCGCCGAACGCGGCGCCCACATCCTCGACCCGCACACCGGACTGCCGCCCGGAGAGTTGGCCAGTGTCACGCTCGTCGGTCGCCAACTCACCCTCGTCGACGCCTACGCCACCGCCGCCTTCGCCATGGGCGCGCAGTCGGCTGCCTGGATCGAATCGCTCGCCGGCTACGAGGCGCTGCTGGTCTTCTCCGGCGGAGGCACCCGCGCCACATCGGGCTGGAAATCGCTGACGGCGTAGCACGATGACGGCTGGTCTTAGGCAACGGCGCGTGGGGGCCTAAGACCTCTGGACGCGGCCCCCGCCGCGGCTGATCCTGAAATTGTGCGCGACGAGATTGCCGCGTCGCTTGAGGCCGCGGTTGAGGCAGCAACGAGGGCACCCTCGGTGCACAACACGCAACCCTGGCTCTTTCACGCCGGCACCGACCAGATCGATCTCTTCGCCGATTTCTCACGTCAGTTGGATGTCACGGATCCCACCGGACGTCAGCTCCATGTGAGCTGCGGCGCCGCTCTGCACCATTTGGTGGTGTCCCTTCGGGCGACAGGCTGGCTCACCGAGGTGACGCTCTTCCCGGACGCTTCCAGCAGGCATCTCGCTGCCATCTCGGTGACGGCGACCGATGAAGCCGATCCCGAGCAAGAAGCCCTCGCCGCTGCCATTTTCGCCAGGCACTCGCAACGCGAACCGTTCGCCGAGCACGGAGTCCACGACGAGAGCCTCACGGACCTGCGCGCCGCGGCTGAGGCCGAAGGTGGATGGCTGGCGATCCTGCGGCGCCGCGGAGATCAGATCACGCTCGCCGTTCTGCAGGCGCAAGCCGACCAGGCCGAGATCCAAAGTCCGGCGTACTGCGCCGAACTCGCCAAATGGCGCCACACGCAGCCCGCTGTCGACGGCATCTCCCTCGACGCCGTCAGCAAGATCCGCACCGGGAGACATTCCGAGGTGGTCATCCGGGACTACGGCATCGGGCAGGAGCAGCGCCGCATCTCGCCCTATCCCGCGCCGGGAGACGCGGGCCGCGTCCCGGACGAGCGACCCGCACTCCTGATCCTCGGCACCGAGTCCGACAGCCCGCAGCAGTGGATGAGCGCGGGCATGGCGCTCTCGCGGGTGCTGCTGAAGGCCACGATGCTCGGCCTGCGCGCGTCGATGCTCGGACAGGTCATCGATCTCCCCGGGACCCGCAGCCAGCTGCGCCGGCTGCTGCACCTCACCGGTGAACCTCAGATGGTCCTGCGCGTCGGATACGGCCCAGCCGCCCAGCCGTCTTCTCGGCGGCCGGTTGCCGACGTGCTGGTCTGATCGGCCATCCGCGAACCGGCGCCGCGCTGCTTCTCCCGGTACAGGGCCCGATCTGCTTTCGCCACCAGGGAATCAACGTCGTCGCTCGACTCAGAAAGGCTGATCCCGATACTGCAACGCAAGGGGATCAGCCCACCGGCCGTCTGTAGCAGGGAGCTGGTGACGGCGTGGTGCAGACGGTCGGCGAGTGCCAACAGGAGAGCGTCATCGCCCGGCGCGCAGCCGACGATCAGGAACTCGTCTCCACCGATGCGAGCGACCACATCCGACTCGCGAGCGGCACGGCGAAGTGCCTGCGCGGTAAGGCGAATCGCTTCATCACCGACATTGTGTCCGTACCTGTCGTTGATGCGCTTCAGACCGTCGAGATCGACGAACATCGCCATGAGCGCGCAGCCCTCCCGGTGCGCCCGGCTCAGCTCCGTTTCGACCTCGAGACGGGCAGCCCGCCGGTTCAGCAGCCCGGTGAGGCTGTCGTGGGTCGCCACCTCCTGCAGGATGGTGCGCTGCTGCTCGGTGTCCAGCACCGCTTCGCGCAGCCGGCTCAGCGTCGACTGCAACGCGCGCCCGGTGCGGCCGGGAAGCGGCACGTCCAGCGAGGCGGCTGCCGGGTCCTCGGCGAGCGTCACGGTGAAAGCCTCGACCGCTGACAGCACGGCCGTCATGTCGTCGACGGCCTGGATCGTGTCGGCGACCTCGCGAGGTCCGGCGGGTGGCACGGCCGGAAGGGCGAAGTTGCCTCCGGCAACCTGGTGCGCCGTCAGGGCAAGGCGGCGCAGCGGCCGCACCACGGCACGCGCGAGCAGGACGGACGCGCCGACGCCCAGCAGGAGGCTGAGGACGAAGATCGCGCCCTCGAGGAGGCAACTACCCGTGGAGGCATCCTCCTGACGCAGCGCCGCATCGCGCATGTCGGCAGCGGTCCCCTGCGCGACCGCCGTCAGCCCGTTCAGCCAGAGCGGCTCGTTGATGAAGGCGTGACCGCACGCCAAGGCGTTGGCCGTCATGGGGGACGGGCGGCCGGCCAACGAGTAGGTAATGGTCTGGGCCACGGTCCTTTCCCACGCCAGCGCCGCCGGATCGTGCTGCCAGCTGTGCCATGCCGCTGCCGCGTGCGGTCCGAGGGCAGCAGGAAACCCGGAGGTCAGCGACGTGAAGGCCCCGTCGGCCGCGATCAGTGTTTCGACGTCGACCGCATCCCCAACCCCCTTCACGGCATCGCCGCAGGAGATGAACCGGCGCTTGGCCGCATCCAGCGCCGCGAAGACCGTCGACGTGGCTGTCACGCGCGAGGAAAGCAACCCATCGGCGCTGGAGGCCGTCAGGACGTCAGCGCGGAGGTGCTTGAACTGCAGGCTCCACTGCGCGTCGATGTCGGCAAGGAAGCGGGCGAACAAGTCCAGGACCGCCGTGGGACTGACCTTGCCGGCATCGATCTTGGGCCGCTGACTCTGCAGCCGGCGCAGATCAGTCTCGAGCGGCGCCGAGGTGAGCAGCGCCGCGCTGCTGTCGACACGTGGCCGCGCCAGCTTCAACTGCGCCTCGTAGTCGATCCCGAAGAGGGCTTTGACCTTGGCGGGAGTGAGCTTGAAGGACGCGGCCTGCACGATCGCCGAGGTGGCGACGCCCTCGTTGGTAGCCGCGACGCGTGCCGACATCATGGCGCCGAGAGCGGCCGAGTCGCGCTGAACGCTGATGGCGTCCTGCCGGTCCGACCAACTCGAGACCGCCGATGACCCCGTGAAGACCGCCAGCGCGGTCACCGGAATCAGCATCACCAGCATCAGCAGGGCAGCGACACGAGGCCGGCGGCGCAGCCGCAGTGGGACCGGAGTGAAGGGCATTCTTGTCGAACCGAAGGTGCTACCAGCGGCATCGGGCGCCGCTGGTCAACGCGTCGCGGCCCACCTCCTTGCTCTCACCCGAGATATCGACGGGCGGCAAGGACGTACTTTCACCCGGATGGCGCAGCGTCCGTCTCGAGCCACTGCTCGAAGGTCGGCCCTTCCAGCCGTGCACCCGGGCCGGGCAGCAGGGCCCCGGCTTCCATCAACCGCACTTCGGGATTCGCGGGATCGCTGACAGCCTCGATCTTCAGTGCCCGTCCCCGCCGGGAGGCCAGCATCATCGCTGCGTCCACGAGATTCTCCTCGCGAGGCCCGGCGATTTCGATGGTCTCCCACCCCCCTGCCGGCGGTGCTCCCGCCTCAGCGACAGCATCGGCCAGCACCTCGGCGACGGTGCGGGCCGCGACCAGTTGGGTACGCATGTTGGGCAGGTAGGCGACGTCGCCCTGGGTCGCCCAGTCGGTCAACGTCTCCACGAATTCGTGGAACTGCGCGGCGCGCACGATCCGGGCCGGGATGGGGCCGCCAAGGGCCACCCGCTCATGGACGATCTTGGCGGCGTAGTAGCCGCCGGGGAACGGGTCGATCCCGATGATCGAGACGACCACCACCTCGCGGACGCCCGCCCTCGCGCCAGCCTGCTGCAGGTTGCGGGTGGCCGTCGTGAAGAACTGGGTCTCCTCCTGCTCCTCCGGGGATGGCCCGCTCGTCGCGTCGATGATGACGTCGACGCCGGACAGCGCGGCGTCGAGTCCCTCGCCGGTGATCACGTCGACGCCGTTCCTGCGTGAGATCGGGACCACCTCGTGTCCGCGTTCACGAAGCACCTCTACGGTGGGCCGACCGAGGCGGCCGGTTGCTCCTGCTACTGCGACCTTCATGGTTCTCACTCCTTCCTCGGAACTGTCTGCTTTCGCACTGCGGCCTCACTGCACCTGCATCGTCCGCTCCTCACTCAGCGCCGAGCGCGGCAGCAGCAGGCAGAGCACCCCGGCACCGGCATACGCCGCAAGCACGCCCACCTGTGCCGCACCGAACGCGGCGTTCAGATGCGCCCCCGGCGTATGGCCGAAGAACACGGACCCGATCACCGCGATCCCGAGCGCCCCGCCGAGCTGCTGAGCCGTCGAGAACGTGCCGGACGCACCGCCCGCCGTGTCGACCGGGACTGCGGCCAGAACCACGTTCACCAACGGCACGACCAGCAAGCCCAAACCGGCTCCGGCAATGGCGAGACCACCGAACGCCGCCCACCCTGGCACGTTGGCGCTGTGCTGCCAAGCGGGTATTGCGAGCATCGCCGTGCCGATCACCAGCAGCGCCGCACCGGCCATCAGGACGCCCGCCCCGCGGGATTCGGCGAGCTTGCCGGACTGCGGTGCGGTGAGGATGGCCCCGCCGCTGAACGCCAGCAACGTCAACCCGGTGTGCAGCGGCGTGTAGTGATGACCCACCTGCAGCCACAGCACGAACGCGAGTGACATGCCCTGCATCGCACCGCTGAACAGCAGCTGCACGCCGAGCCCGGCGCTGAAGGCCCGAATACGAAATTGCTGAACGTTCAGCAGCGGTTCGCGATCAACCGACCGCGACCGCTCGAGAAACACGGCCGCGCCCAGCCCGATGACGCCGGCGGAAAGGATGCAGAAACCCCATACCGGCCAGCCGTTTGCCTGCCCTTCGAGCAGCGGGTAGACGATTGCGGTCAGCGCAAGCGGAACCAGCACCATCGGAGCCGGGTCCAGCGAGCCGCGTCCGCCAGGACGGCTCTCTGGGATCAGGCGCGCACACAGCAGCACCGCCAAGGCGACCGGCACGTTGACGAAGAAGATGGTCCGCCATCCCAGCCCCAGCACGTCGTACTGGGTGAGCACGCCGCCGAGCACCACGCCGGCCGCGGCGGCCAGACCGGCGACAGCGCCGTAGATGCCGAACGCGACGACGCGCGTCGAATGGTCAAGGCTGGATCGGAAGGTGGCGAGCACCTGGGGCACCAGCGCTCCGGCCGCTGCCCCCTGGATGAGCCGGAAGGCGATGAGCGAGGCGATCGTCGGCGACAGCCCGGCACCGAGGCTCGCGGCGCCGAAAATCGCTACGGCGCCAAGGAAAACCCGCCGCCGGCCGACGAGGTCACCGATCCTGCCCCAGACGATGAGCGTCGCCCCGAAGGCAAGCAGGTAACCCGCGATGAGCCATTCGAGCTCGGTAGGGCTGGCGTGCAACTTCACGCGAAGCGTCGGCAGGGCGACGTTGACGACCGTCACGTCGAGCATGTCCATGAGCGCGGCGACGATCATCACCGCGATCACGAGAGCGGATCGGCGGGATGCAGGATGCTTCGATTGCTGGACAGGAGAGGTCAGAGTGGACACCACGCGCTCCAGGGGTCGGTAGGCTTAACTTGGCTCGACAAGTCTCTCGGATTACCAAGACTCTTGGCAAGCCAAATTACTCCACAGGAGGACTTTGTGGCGAAGGTGGCGGCGGCGGAGCAGGTCTTCACCCAGTTCCGCAAGATGATCGCGGCACTGGTCCTGTTCAACGACCAGGCCGCGCGCAGCACAGGGATGAGCGCCAGCGAGTCGCAGTTCCTACACCTGCTGCAGCTGCACGGGCCGCTCTCGCCCTCTGACCTGTCACGCTTGAGCGGGCTCACGTCCGGCACGGTGACGGGCGTACTCGATCGCCTCGAGGAGCTCGGCTTTGCCCGCCGCGAACGTCACCCCAGCGATCGCCGCAAGATTGTCGTCACGGTCGACGAGGCCCGGCTGGCCACCGAGCTCGGGCCCTACTACGAAGGCCAGGGCGAGGCGCTCGCGGGCGTGCTCGACCAGCTGTCGTCGTCCGAGCTACGCGCCGTGTCGAAATTCCTGACGCTGCTGATCCCGCAGGACCCGCCGGGCTAGAGGGATTCGCGGGCCACGTCGTGACGCTTGATGTAGTCACCGAAACGCTCGGCCAGCGCGTCACCGTCGAGTCCCAGCTCGTCCAGCGCGTACGAATGCCGTCCGAACTTGCCCTTCGGATGCGCCTGCACGTAGCCCGCCATCGCCGCTGAGGCCTCGGGAGTGAGCTCGCGCCCCGCGCCCTCATAGATCGCCGACATCGACGCGAGCGGCTCGCTCATCAGCTGCGCGTAAGGCACGTCGACGAAGCGCTGCGAGGGATGGCGGATGCGGAAATCCTCGACCCGATCGATGCAGGCCTCGAGGATGTTCGACCAATGCCGGGCGATGTACTCGCGATGGTCGGCGTCGGTGAAGCTCTTGCTCAGCGTGCGGATCAGGCTGCAACTCGAGGCGGCGACCACGACCGGATCGCGATGCAGCATCACGAAGGTGGCATCGGGGTAGGTATCGCTGAGCTCGTCGAGCGCGATGGCGTGATGCGGCGACTTCAGCGCCCAGTGCCCGCTCACCCCGTCGGACTGCAGGATCTGCAGGGCCAGTTTGTGGTGCTCGTAAGCGGAGTGCTGATCGGTCGACAGCAGCCATTCGCCGTAGCTGGGGACGTTGGCCAGCGTCTCCCACATCAGGCTCTTCCAGTCCTGCGCCATCACCGTGATGCACTCGGTCGGCCCGTCGGCCTCTTCGTGATGAACCTTGTCGATGTCGGGATTCATCTGCGCGGTCATCTCACCGATGGCCCGCGCCGCGTCGACGCGGGCGCCGGAGCGCCAGCTCTGCGGAGTGGGTGGCGGGACGTTGTCGGCGGCTTCCCAGTTCAGCAACGAACGATTCGCCGGGTCCTGGTCCAGCAGGTAGCTCAAGAGCGTGGTGCCGGCGCGAAAGAGCCCGATCACGATGATCGGCGCGTCGATTCGCTGCTGGCGTACCTCGGGATGCGTATTGGCCCAGTTGATGAGCTTCAGCCGGCGCCGCAGCATCTCCGTCACGAAGGCGCCGACGCCCATCTCGCCGAGTTCGTTGAGCTGCGCCTCGGTGGCGGCCGAATGGCAATACGCCTCGAGGCCGGCGCGGAAACCGTCGGGCCCGAAGTCGTCGAAGCCGGTGTCGGCTACCGCCTGCTCGAGCAGCTGCTCGGGTACGAGCGAGGTCACGGGCAGGCTCCCCATCTGTGCGTTCACGCCCGGCTGCGGGCTCGCACGAGCATAGACGCCGGGTGAGGGCTGCCGGGTCGGCTACTGGTTGGGGATGCTCTGTGCGACGCGCATGAGGTCATCGACGCTGATGCCGGTGATGCCCGCAGGAGTCTTGTCGCGAGCCATGCTCACCGTCAGCAGTTGCTTGCCCGCGACCCACTGGACGCTGAAACCTCCGAGGCCCTTCATCGGGACCGTGAGGATTGCCCGGTGGCCGCTGACCGTCCTGACGACGTAGCCGTGATCGGGCGAAGGGTTGCTGCTGCTGAACTTGGCCTTCCCATCGGCGTCAGGGGTGATCCAGACCTGCAGGAGCCCGCTCGTGCCCGCATGCGCGTTGGCCGCCCCGGCGAGCTGGTAGCTGAGCACGGCGTTGCCGACGGAGGAGAACGTCGACCGGGCTTTGAGTACGGCCCCTTCGGGTACCCAGTTCGGCGCGCCGGGAACGGGCGGGGTCGGAGAGGTGTCGATCCGCAACGAAGGCTGGGGTGAGTGCTGGACCTGTGTTGGCTGCAGCGACGAGGGGCCGGTGTGAGGGCGGGCCTCGATCGGCAGCAACCGGGCGGGCGCATCCGGCGTCGTAGGGACCAGCAGGACAACCAGGCCGGCGATGGCCGCGACCGCAGCGCACGTGGCGAGCACCGGACGCACGACGCTGCCCTTGGCAACCCGTGTGGCCGCCGGGTCGAGCCGGCGCGGAGTCAGCCGCGAGCCTTCCGCATAGAGGTCGTGGAGCAAGGCCCGCAATCGCGCGTCATCCATCACGTGCCTCCTGTTGATCGAACTGCAGGCGCAGGGTCGCGAGGCCCCGGGAAGTCAGGGACTTGACCGTCCCGATCGAGCAGCCCAGAACGTGCGCGGCGTCGCCCTCGCTCAGATCCAGGAAGGTGCGCGCCACGACGGCCGCGCGCTGGCGGGCCGGCAGGTGGCGCAGCGCGCGGAGCAACACGTCGCGTTCGGCGAACACGACCTGCGAATCGTCCACCTGGCCCTGGGCGGCCTGCCGGGCGAGCCATTTGCGACGGGTCGACTCCCGCCGGCTGCGGTCGATCGAGGCGTTCACCATGGCGCGACGCAGGTAGCGGACGAAGCCATCGAGGTCCTCTGCCGAGCCGCGGCGCTTCACGCAGCGCAGGAACGCATCGTGGAAGAGGTCCTCCGCGGCGGGCCTGTCACCGGAGCAGAGGCCATAGGCGAATCCCAAGGCGGCTGGCGCGACGACGGCGTAAAGGTCAGCCCAACGATCCTTCGACCCGCTGTCCGCGCGCATGCCACCTCCCCTCAGGTAACGCCGAGCTCCCCCCGAAAGGTTGCCCGCGATTTGAAGGTTTGCCCGGGCAACCTTTCGACGTTCCCATGCGTGTCTTGATTGTGGGGATTCTCCGCATAGGCCACAAAGCGTCCGGTCGCAAAGGCCCTCGTGCTGCCCGCTGACCTGCCACTCCGGAGACAGGAACGCGGAGGCGACCGTATCGCGGGCCTGGACGGGATCCGGGCCATCGCCGTCATCGGCGTCCTGCTCTACCACGCGGGTGTCAAAGGCCTGCCCGGTGGACTTTTCGGGGTGGACGTCTTCTTCGTCCTCTCCGGTTTCCTCATCACGTCGCTGCTGCTGAACGAGCGCCGGCGCAGCGGGCGCATCTCGTTACGACACTTCTGGGTCCGCCGCCTCAGGCGTCTCGCCCCCGCCCTGATCCTGGTGGTGCTCGCGGTCGCCCTCACGTGGGGCTTGATCCTGCACACCTCCCAGCCAGGGCTGCGCAAGGACAGCTTCTTCGCGCTCGGCTACGGCGCCAACTGGTGGTTCGCCTTCTCCGGCCAGGGCTACTTCGCCTCGCTTGCCCCGCCCTCGCCGCTGCTGCACACCTGGTCGCTGGCGGTCGAGGAGCAGTTCTACCTGCTCTGGCCACTAGCCGTGGTGGCCCTGACCAGGCGAGGCGGCCACTTTGCCCGGCGGGTGGGCTGGTGGGCGCTCGGGATCGCGCTCGCGGCGAGCCTGGCCACCCTCGCGCAATCACTGGCCGGGGTGTGGACCGATCGGCTCTACTACGGCACCGATACCCGGGCCACCCCGCTCCTGATCGGGGCGGCCTGCGGAGCCTGGTTCACCGCCCGCCGCGGACGCCTGCCGGCCACCGGCTATGCAGCCCTGCAACTGTCCGGATGGGCCTGCGCCGGCGCCGTGGTGTGGGCGATGTGCAGCGTCAGCGGAAACTCCGACAGCCTGTACCGAGGGGGCTTTCTGCTGCTCGCCGCCGCCGTCGCCGTCGTGATCCTGGCCGTGGCGACGGGCCCTTCCGGAGCGCTGGCACAGCTTTTCAGCACTCGGGTGCTGACCTATCTGGGGCGGATCTCCTACGGGTTGTACCTGTGGCACTGGCCGATCTTTCTCGTGGTCGATCACCAGCGAACCGGGCTGACGGGTGGGGTACTGCTAGCGGTCCGGCTGATGCTGAGCCTGGCCTTCGCCGCGGCCAGCTATCACTGGGTCGAACTGCCGATCCGGCAGGGACGTTGGCATCTCCCCCGGCCTCGCGTGCTCGCTCCGGTGGCCCTCACCACGGTCGTGGCGTTGGTGGTCGTTGTTACCCCCGCTGCATCGACCGGCGGGGACGTCGCGGTCGCGTCGCAGACCCGGATCCCGGTGACGGCGCGCATCGGAACGCCGCAATCTCGTGCGGCTGCCGTGGGCACGACGCGGATCCTGTTCAGCGGCGACAGCCTGGCCCTGACGCTCGCCAACGCCCTCTCGGTCAGCGAGGCGCCATACCGCATTCACGTCGACAACGCGGGCCTGCTCGGCTGCGGGGTCACCCAGCTTCCGCGCCGGCTTGCCGGCCAGCTCAATCCCTCCGACAGCACGTGCCTGAACTGGCCGGTGCTGCGGACGGCGCAGGTGCGCCAGGATCGCCCGGACCTGGTGGCCCTTCTTGTCGGCCGGTGGGAGCTGACCGACCAGTACTACGACGGTGCGTGGCGCAGCCTCGGCGACCCGGTGCTGGATGCCTATCTCGCGTCGCAACTCGACCGCGCGATCGACGTCCTGACCTCCACCGGCGCGCTCGTCGCCCTGCTGACGGTGCCGTGCATGTCAGAACCGGAGCAGCCCAACGGCGCGCCCTACCCGGAGGCAGATCCGGCGCGCGTCACGGTCTTCAACCAGCTGCTGGCCGCCGCGCAAGAACGCCATCCGGAGCAGAGCCGGCTCGTGGACCTGGACGCCATCGTCTGTCCGGGCGGGCGGTTCACGGCGTTCCTGTCGGGCGTGCGCATCCGCACGACCGACGGCGTCCACTTCCCCCTCGCGCCCATAGGTCCGGTCGCTGCCCGGCTGCTGCCGCAGCTGCGCGCACTGGCCGTCGAATCCCGGCTGCACCGCACCAGTACACCGGTCGCGACCCATGGCTGATCGCCTCACGCGGACGTACCTTCCCGCGCTGGCCCTCGGTGGGGTCGGGGTGCGGATCGTTTACGCGCTGACCATCGGCCGGCGGCTGCACTTCGGAGCCGACAGCCTCTGGTACCAGCTCACCGGCAGCGGGATCTACGGCGGTTACGGGTACGTCGATCCGTCCGCGCTGATAGCCCACGGCCAGCGGGTGCCGACGGCAAACTTCCCCCCGGCGTATCCGGTGCTGATCGCCTTGGCACACGTCTTCGGCCTCGGCTCGCCGCTGTCCTTGCAGATCCTCGGCGCGCTGCTGGGCGGCATCACGGTCGTGCTCGCCGGGATCCTCGGCCGACGCGTGGCCGGGCCGAAGGTCGGCCTGCTCGTCGCGGGATTGGTGGCGATCTGGCCGGCACTGATCGCCGGTGACGGTTCGGTGATGGCGGAGAGTCTCGCGACCCCGCTGGTGCTCTGGGCCGTGCTCGCGGTCGACAGCGCGCGCCGGGACGGGGGCGGCCGGCGCTGGGCGCTGGCCGGGGTACCGCTCGGGCTGGCCGCCCTGACGCGCAGTGAATTACCTTTGCTTGCAGTTGTTCTTGTGGCCATGGCGGTGCTCAGCCGCGGCCCGGGGTCTGCAGTCCTGGGCCGGCGGCTCGTGTCAGGACTCCTCACGATCGGCGTGACCGCCGCCTTTTTGGTCCCCTGGTCCGTCTCGAGGGTCGCTGCGCTGGGCAGCGAAGCGATCCTTCCGACCAACGGCGCAAAAGCACTGGCAGGCGGCAATTGCCCGCTGACGTACTACGGGCCTGACCTCGGCGGCTGGCGGTTCAGTTGCGTGCAGAGCGCGATCGGCGGCCGCACCGATGAAAAAGGTCAGACCTTTGCCGCCCGCCATGCCGCGGTGTCCTACGCAAAGGACCACCTGAGCCGGGTGCCGGTCGTGGTCGTCGCCCGCGAGCTCAGGACGTTCGGAGCCTGGTCGCCCAAGGCGCTGGACTCCGACGAGGTTCAGGAGAGCCGCAACGCGACGTGGCAGCGCTTGGGCTGGTGGGTCACCATCCTGACGCTTCCCCTCGCAGCCGCCGGTTGTGTGCTGCTGTGGCGGCGCAACGCGCTCCTGCTCGCGCCGCTCGTCAGCATCGTCATCGCCGCGGCGGTGTCGGTAGGCAATCAGCGCCTCCTGCTGCCGGCCGAACCGATCCTGCTCCTCGGGATGGTGCTTGCCGCGCAGGCGATTCGAGGCAGGTTCAGCCGCGACGGGTCGGGCTACCAGACGTCGCCCGGACGCCACTCGCAGGTCAGCGTTTCCGAGGAGTCGAGCGACTCGGCACCCTCCAGGACATAGATCCACCCGTCCTCGTCCGCAGTCCGCCGCAGCCCGTTGGGCGTACGGGTCCACGTCGGTCCTTGCCACACCCGCCAGCCGCGTGCGAGGTAGAACCCCACGCCGAGCTCGGTGGATCCGAGCGCGCCGAGGTCGTACTCGCGAGCGATGGTCGCTTCCAGGGCGGCCATCACCGCGGCGCCGTAGCCCCTGCGCCGGCGATCGGCGTGCACGGCGACGCCTTCGACATATCCCGCCCGAAGTGGTCGCGTTCCCAGCATCAGCCGCCGCGGAACGACGGCGGCGTGCGCGACGAGTAGCTCGCCCTCCCAGAGCAGGGCGTGCTGCCCGCCGAGGCAGTGATCCCAATCGTCGTCGGTCATTTCCGGGTAGAAGACCTCATCCAGCAACGTGCGCGCCGCCTCGAGCGTCCCTGCTCGCAGTTGCCTCGACCCGCCGCTCTCGAGCCTCGGCAGTGCCCCGGATCCCGAAACGCGTGCCATGCTGCGATCCTCCCCTAGCGTTGCCACGGCAGGAAGGGACCCGAACATGACGAACCGCCTGGTCGTCGGAGCAGCTTCAGGAATGGGCGAGGCGGTGGCGCGCAGGTTCGCCCGGCAAAGCGCCAACGGCGACCGGCTGCTGCTGGCCGACGTGTCAACCGGCCGCCTCGAACCGCTCGCGAACGAGCTTGGGGCCGAGTACATCCGCTGCGACATCACCAGCGACGACGACGTGACAGCCATGGCCGAGCGCCTCGGGGAGGTGGATGCGGCGGTCCTTACTGCCGGGCTGTCCCCGACCATGGCGTCGGGACGCACGATCGTCGAGGTCAATCTCACCGGGACCGCACGGGTGGGCGCGGCATTGCTGCCCCGCATGCGCCCCGGCGGCGCGTTGGTCTGCTTCGCGTCCACCGCGGGCCATTACCTGGACAGCTCACATCTGAATGCGATCCTCGACGACCCGGGCAGTCCCGAGCTCTATGACCGGCTCGTCGCTGAAGGCGCAAAAGTCGAGGACACCGGGATGGCGTACTCGGTGTCGAAGTTCGGGGTTCGCCGCTACGTGATCCGCTCCGCCGAGGCCTGGGGCGCGCGCTACGCGCGCATCGTCTCGCTCTCGCCCGGGATCATCGATACCCCGATGGGTGCTCAGGAATTCGCCGCGCAGACCTATATGAAGACGCTGGTCGACACCACCCCGCTGCGTCGTCAGGGGCAGGCGGACGAGGTGGCCGCCGTCGCCTGCTTCCTCGCCTCGCCGGAAGCGTCGTTCCTGACCGGCACGGACGTCCTGGTCGACGGCGGCTCGGTCGCCAGCACGATCAGCTGAGCAGGTCACCGTGACGGCTCAACGCGTTCGTGCCGCGGTTGCATTGATGTGCCTCGCGTTGTTCGCTGCTGCCTGCTCGAGCAGTTCGACGGCAAGCCGGCCGGCCGCCTCGCCAAAAGCGCCCTCACCCTCACCGTCACTTTCGCCGTCCCCGACTGTCCAACGCCCGGCCGGGCCTGCAGCATCCGTCGCCGAACTGTCCGGCGGCAGCGGCCCCTACATCGGATCGGCCAACCCGCCGGTCCTGGCGCCGTTGGGATACGTGCAGCAGGAGTACTCCGCCTCAGGAACGGCCACGGCATACCAGGCCAGCGGCGCCCTTGCTTTCAACGGCCGCTGGACGTTGACACCGAGCACCACCGCCGCCTACCGCACCCGCATTCTCGTTCGACGCCCCGCAAAAGCGTCGGCCTTCAGTGGCAACGTCATCGTCGAGTGGCTGAACGTCAGCGGCGGGGTCGACAGCGACCCGGAATGGGCGACCCTGCAAGAGGAAATCGTGCGCAGCGGCGACATCTGGGTAGGGGTCTCGGCGCAGAGCATCGGCGTGGAAGGAGGGCCCGTTGCCGTCAAGGTGGACGTCGCCGGCTCCGATCAGGCGGGCAAGGGTCTGAAGGCGATCGACCCCGCGCGCTACGGCTCGCTCGAACACCCCGGCGACAGCTACTCCTACGACATCTTCACCCAGGTGGCTCGTGCTCTCAGAGCCGGAACGGCCCTCGGCGGCGACCAGCCTCAGCGCCTCATCGCAGCGGGTGAATCCCAGTCGGCGTTCGCCATGGTCAGCTACTACAACGGCATTCAGCCGCTCACCGAGGCGTTCGACGGTTTCTTCGTGCACAGCCGCGGCGGGGTCGCATTACCGATCGTCGGGACGGCGAAGTCGGCCGACATCGCCTCCGCACTCAGCGGCAAGCCGACCATCATGCGCACCGACCAGACCGCGCCCGTGATGGACATCCAGACCGAGACCGACGTTGCGAGCGTGCTCGACTCCTACGTCGCGCGGCAGCCCGACACCGACCGCTTCCGGCTCTGGGAGGTCGCCGGCACGGCACACGCCGACGTTCATCTCGTCGGCGCCAACGCGACGGCGCTCGGCTGCGGATTTCCTATCAACAACGGGCCGATGCACATCGTCGCCAAGGCGGCATATCACGCGCTGAAGACCTGGCTCTCGAACGGCAGGGCTCCTGTCATCGCGCCAAGAATCACCGTTGCGCCGGGCGCCGCGCCGCAGATCCGGCGCAACGTCGAAGGCATCGCCCTCGGCGGCATCCGTACCCCACCGGTGGACGTCCCGGTCGCGACGCTCTCGGGCGCACCCAGCCCCAACCCGTCGACGATCTGCCTGCTCGTGGGTTCGACCAAGCCTTTCACCGCCGCGCAACTCGCGAAGCTCTACCCGTCACGCGCCGACTACGTGAAGCGCTACGACGCGGATGCCGATGCGGCGGTCACGGCGGGTTTCGTACTCCCCCAGGACCGCCCGGCGTTGCTCGCGTTCGCCGCACCGCAGATGATCGCAGCGTGACTCTCTCGCCTGAAGCAGCGCGCCTGGACGGCAAGGTCGCCGTGGTGACCGGTGGCGGCGCCGGGATCGGCCGCGCGATTGCCGAGGGTTTCCACGCCTTCGGCGCCCAGGTGGCGATCTGGGAGCGGGACCCAAGCACCGCCGCTGCGGCCGCCGCTGCCGTCGATGGTCTCGGGCTCACCACCGACGTCCGTGACGATCAGGCGGTGGACGACGCCCTGGCCGCCACGCTCGAGCGTTTCGGGCGCGTCGACATCTTGGTCAACAATGCCGGCGGCACGTTCAACAAGCCCTTCCTGGAGACCAGCAACAACGGGTTCGACGCGCTGTACCGGGCAAATCTGCGCCACGTCATGGTCTGCACGCGCCAGGTGGCGCGCTGGATGGTGGAGGCGAAAGTCGCCGGCAGCATCATGAGCGTCACATCGATCGAAGGCGTACGCGCCGCACCGGGATATGCGGCCTACGCCGCCGCCAAGGCCGGCGTCATCAACTTCACCAAGACCGCCGCGCTCGAGCTGGCGCCGTACGGAATCCGGGTCAATGCGCTGGCTCCCGACTTCACCATGACCGAAGGCATCGCCCAGCTCTCGGCAAACACGCCGGATCAGCAGACCCGGCTGGGCAACGGCATGGTGCCGCTCGGACGCGCCGGCGACGTCGATGAGATGGCCGGCGCCGCCGTCTTTCTGGCGTCACAGCTGTCCTCGTACGTCACCGGCCAGACCGTGCACGTCGACGGCGGCACCCAGGCCGGCAGCGGCTGGTACCACCATCCCGAGCACGGCGGCTACATCCTTGCCGCACCCTGATCGCGGGCGACTACTTCCGCGAAGGCGTGATCACCGTTTCCCCATATTTCGCCAGCGATTCCAGGGCATGTGCGGTCGAGTCGCCGGGCACGCTCACGCCGTTCCACGTCACACCCAGCGCGCTGAGTTCACCGAGCAGATCGAGGTGGTGCGCGGCGTCGAAGTCGGCAGCGGCGACGTCGCCGTGAGCCGCCGTGAAGGCCACGTCGATGGACGCGCGGTCACGTCCGGCTTCTTCCACCTTGGGCCACAGGTAGTCCAGCATCTTCGACAGGTCATCCACCGTCTCGAGCCGCACCGTTCCCGTGGTCTGTGCCATGACCTCCGAGGCCGGGAACGGATTCCAGCCGTCGCCGAACTCTGCCACCCTGCGCCGGGTGCGCTGGCTGTTGCCACCGATCCAGATCGGGACGTGCCCGGGCTTGGGATTGGCGGAGACGCCGGAGGCCGTGTAGCCGGTGCCTTCAAACGCGAACGCGTCGGTGGACCAGACGCCGCGCAGCACTTGCAGCGCCTCGTCGAACAGCTCGTTGCGCGCCTGGAAGTCGACCCCGAGGGAGCGGTACTCCGAGCGCAGGTAGCCCAGCGCGGTGGACAGGACGAAACGCCCGCCTGACAGCGCATCGAGCGTTGCCGACAGCTTGGCCACCAGGAACGGATTGCGATACGGCAGCACCACAATGTTCGGAATCAGCTGCAGCCGTTCGGAATTCGCCGCTGCAAATGCCAGGGCGGCGAAGGGATCGAGCGCGTCGTGACCGCCCGAGCGCAACCACTTGTCCGAGGGCGCCGGATGGTCGGTGAAGCCGATCCCGTCAAAGCCCGCCGCTTCGGCGGCCCGGGTGAAGCGCGCGATCGCCGCGCCGCTGACCAGTTCGGCGTCGTAGCTGCCGCCCACGATCGGGTACGTCACCCAGTACTTCACCGAAACTCCTCGCCGGCCGACCGTCAGGACGCATTCATGAGGATGGCGATACTGTCACGCGCCTCGGCAGGGTCCCGCAGCGCCGGGTCTAAGCGCCTAGATCCCCCTCCGGATCCGAGGCCGACTCCCGCTGCCTTGCCTCGGTGGCCGGGCGCAGACCGGTAGCTACGTCGCAGAGTTGCGCGGCGAAGCTGCGCATCGTGGCTTGCGCCACCGAGTGCATGACCAATCGGTCGACCGCGGCACCGAGGACGCCGAACGGGGGCCGGTAGGAACCGACGATCAGCAGGTCGGTCCCACCGTCAGCGGCGGTCAGCTCGAGGTTCGCGTCGAGCACCGGGAAGGCACCGCCCAATCCACCGGTCGCCACCCAGCGCAACGGCACCACCGTCGTCGCTCCGCGCTGATAGGCCGGGATGCTCTGGATCTCGACGCCCTTGGAAAGGCCGCCGATTCCCGCCCGGGCGAGGATCGTGGCGCCCTCGCGGTAGGCCTGCGACGCGATGGCGTCCAGGTTGCCCACGTGCAGGTACTCCAGCAATCGGTGCTGCGCGACGGCCATAGGGACCGCGAGCGTCGCCGACTCGGAGATGAACACAAGTCAGCGAACCAAGTCCCGCGGCTCGGAACCGGGGCACAAGGTCCCGGCATTCTGGGGACTAGGACTGCTCAAGAATGACGCGCTCGATCCGACGCAGCTCAAGAACCAGGTTCCCGGGCGGCGATGCCCTCGAGGATGGCCGCCAAAGCCGCCGGTTGACTGATCATCGCCATGTGGCCGGAGTCGAGGTCGATGACCTCGGCACCGCCGAGATTGGCGATGAACTGATCCTGCATCTCGACCGTCCCGGCGTGATCCTGCATGAGCCGGATCCAGGTGCGCGGGATGGGATGAGCAAGGCCGCTGAGGTCGCAGGGGTCGAGCAGGACCCGGCCCGCCTCGGGAAGGCTGTGGGAAAGCATCCATTGGAGTTGCTCGTCATCGAGGTCGTTGCCGTACAACGCGGCCGACATCTCGCGCTCGAGCACCGGTGATACTCCGCCATTGGCGGCGATGTTGGCGCGGACGCCGTCGGCGAGGGCGGCGTCGAGCGTGTCCAGGCAGCCCTGCCCGTGAGCGGGCACGTTGCTGGAGATGAAGACCAGGCGCGCGATGACGCCGGGGAGCAGGCCGGCGACGCGCGGGATCGTCAGCCCGGCCAGCGAGTGGCCGACGAGCACGACCCGGTCCCATCCCGTCGCCGCGATGTCCTCAGCGACGGCAGCAGCGAAGTCGTCCAACCCGATCTCAGCCAGGTCGGCCGGACGCGATCCACGGCCCGGGAGGTCGACCGTGATCGCCGGAGTCCGCAGGTAAGGCAGCAGCAAATCCCAGCACGACGCGTCGAATCCGCTTCCATGCACCAGCACCAGGTTCAAGCGAAACCCTCCCGCGAATCGACACCGTGGCTTTCACATAATGACCGTGGCCTAGCCTGAGCCAGTCGCGGGCGTCAGGCCGCGGCGCGAGAACCGCGTGCTCGGGAGGTTGTCATGCTCGATTTGCTGCTGGCCGGGGGCACTGTCGTCGACGGGTCGGGAGCGCCGCGGCGGCGCGCCGACGTCGGCGTCAAGGACGGCCGCATCGTCGCGATCGGTGAGCTCACCGATCGCGACTATGCGGCCGTCACCACGGTCGACGCGTCGGGCAAGGTCATCACGCCCGGGTTCATCGACGTCCACACCCACTTCGACGCTCAGGTGTTCTGGGATTCGGCGCTGACCCCGTCACCCCTCCACGGAGTGACCACCGTGATCGGCGGAAACTGCGGATTCACCATCGCCCCGCTGTCGGCCGATCCGAGTGACGGCGACTACCTCATGCGGATGCTGGCCCGGGTGGAAGGCATGCCGCTCGAGTCCTTACGCGACGGCGTCCCCTGGTCCTGGACCACGACCGCCGAGTACCTCGACGCGGTCGAGGGAGCCTCGCTGGGCGTCAATGCCGGCTTCATGGTGGGTCACTCCGCGATCCGCCGCGTGGTGATGGGCAACGAGGCCACCGGACGGCCTTCGACCCCCGATGAGCTCGGGGCAATGCAACGGCTGCTGCACGAAGGTCTGGAGGCCGGTGGTTTCGGTTTCTCCTCCTCGTGGGCGCGCACGCACAACGATGCGGACCGCCAGATGGTGCCGTCGCGTTACGCCACCAGGGACGAGATCCTCGCCCTCTGCAAGGTGACCGGCGAGCATCCCGGCACCTCGCTCGAATTCATACCTATGGTCGGACCTTTTGACGACTGGGCGATCGAGCTCATGGCCGACATGTCGGCCACCGCCGGCCGGGCGTTGAACTGGAACATCCTGACGGTCATGGCGAGCAATGCCGAGCAGAGCCGCGACAAGCTGCGTGCCGGAGACGTCGCCCGCGCGCGCGGCGGCAAGGTGGTTGCCTTGACGATCCCGATGAACTTCGGGATCCGGCTGTCGCTCGCGTCCGGCTTCATCCTCGACGCGATGCCGGGGTGGGAAGAGCCGATGCTGCTCCCCCGCGATGAAAAGCTTCGACTGTTCAAGGATGTAGCGGCCCGCCGGCAGCTGAACGAGCTGGCGCAGCAGCAGAACAACCCCATGCGCGGCCTGGCGAACTGGTCGAACAAGACCATCTACGACGTCGTGGCCGACGAGAACCGCCAGTACGTTGGCCGCACCGTCGGCGAGATCGCTGCCGAGCAGGGTCGCGACGGCTGGGACGTGCTGTGCGACATCGCCGTCGCCGACGAGATGCTGACCAGCTTCGGCAGCCCGGCAGCACCCGAGACTGACGACGACTGGCGCGCACGCGTCGAGATCTGGCGCGATTCGCGGGCCGTCATCGGCGCGTCCGACGCCGGTGCCCACCTCGATCTGCTCGCCTCGTTCAACTACGCCACGGTGCTGCTCAGCGAGGCCGTGCGGCGCCGGCAGCTCATCAGCCTGGAAGAGGCGGTACACCTCATGACCGCCGTGCAGGCCGACCTCTACGGGCTGGTCGACCGCGGCCGGATCGAGCAGGGCGCGTGGGCCGATCTCGTCGTCCTGGACCCTGAAACGGTCGCCTCCCATGAGGTGGCCATGCGCTTCGACGTTCCTGGCGGTGCGGGCCGGTTGTACGCGGAGGCCGACGGCATCGAGCAGGTCTTCGTCAACGGCCAGGCCATCGTGCGCGACGGCAAGCTGACCAACGATCGGCCGGGGACGCTGCTGCGTTCGGGCCGCGACTCGCGTACTCCCGACCTGAACTGAGGCCTGAGCGGCTCTGACGGCCACCATCGGCCTGGTGGTCTCGGGCGTTCCGTCGCGCCCTTTACATCTACATGTTTGTCCTGACAGTGTTGGCACTCTCGACGCGACACCGGGAGGCAGCCAGTGCTTCGAGTGATCCAATGGGCCACGGGAAATGTGGGCCGTCACGCGGTCGCCGCGATCCATGGCCACCCCGATCTCGAACTCGTCGGCGCGCTCGTCTACAGCGACGCGAAGACCGGACGCGATGTGGGCGAGATCTGCGGGATCGGCGACATCGGAGTGACGGCGAGGAATGACCCTGAGCAGATCTTCGCCCTCGATGCCGACTGCGTTCTCTATATGGCGCAGGGTGAGATGAACCCGATGGGCGCCCTCGATGACATCAGCCGGCTGCTCGCGTCGGGCAAGAACGTCATCTCCACCGCCGTGACCCCGTTCATCTATCCGCGCAGCGCCGGGAGCGTTGTCCTCGAGCGGTTGGAGGCGGCGTGCGCCGAGGGAGGCACGTCGTTTCATGGCACCGGCATCGAGCCGGGCTGGGCGTCGGAGGTCCTGCCGCTGGCCATGTCCTCGCTCTTCCAGCGGATCGATTCCCTTCTGGTGCAGGAGCTTTTGGACTACTCCAGCTACGACAGCGCCGACATGCTCTTCGACATCATGGGCTTCGGACGGCCGCCGGGCGCGCCGGTCCCGATGTCGGATCCCGCGATCGCTGGGATGGTCTTCAAAGCGCCGTTGATGCTCGTCGCCGATGGCCTCGGTGCGGCGATCGACGACTTCACCTATGACCGGCAAGTGGCCGTCGCGTCCGAACCCTTCGACGTGAAGGCCGGACGCATCGAGGCCGGAACCGTCTCGGCCATGCGTTTTTCGGCCACGGCCATCATCGGGGGCCGGCCCGCGCTGACGGTGGAGCACATCACGCGCCTGGGCCGCGACCAGGCGCCTGACTGGCCGAGCGGGCGGGGCTGGAAGGTGACGGTCGAGGGGCGGCCGTCGATGGTGCTGGAGTCGAGCATCGCCATCCACGACGAGGACGAGAACGACCAGGGCTGCCTCGGTACCGCCATGCACGCGGTGCATGCGATCGCGCCGGTTTGTGCTGCAGCACCAGGGATCCGGACGTTCCTGGACCTGCCGACCATCCTCGGCCGGCACGTGCTCACCGCCCGCTAGGCGGTCACGAGCTTCCCGTCGCCGAGCGGGGCCGAAGGGGCGAAGGTCACCGGCATGTGCTCGATGCCGCTGATGAAGAAGTTCGGCCGTAGTTCGAGGGGTCCTTCGTGAGCGAGCGTGAGGTCGGGGATGCGGTCGAGCAACCGGTCGAGCAGCACACGCAGCTCCATCCGGGCCAGGTTGGACCCGAGGCAGAAGTGTGAGCCGACACCGAAGGCGAAATGGTCGTTGGGCTCACGGTCAGGGCGGAACGACTCCGGATCCTCGAAGTGCTGCTCGTCGAAGTTGGCCGACTCATACATGAGCAGCAGCTGATCGCCGGTCTTGAGCGACTCGCCGCCGAGCTCGCAATCGCTCGTGACGGTGCGGTTCATGTTTTTGATGGGTGAGACCCAGCGCAGCATCTCCTCCACGGCCAGCCGGATGCCGCTGCGATCGGCTTTCAACCGGTCCCAATGCTCGCGGTTCAGTAGCAGCTGCTCGATGCCGCCGGCGATGACGTGGCGGGTCGTCTCGTCGCCGCCGATGAGGATCAGCAGCGTCTCGCCGATGACGTCCTCATCGGTCAGGCGCTCGCCGTCGATCTCGGCGTTGACCAGGATGCTGATCAGGTCGTCAGCGGGCTTGGCGCGCCGCTGGGTGACGACGCGAGCCGCCCACTCGTGGTAGGCCTCCATCGCTCCCATGGACGCGGCCAGCGGGTCTTCCCCCGGGGCGGGCTCACCGCGGAGCATGTCCTCGCTCCACTGCAGCACGTCGTGGCGGTCCTCCGGCAGGATTCCGAGCATGTCGGCGATGACGATGAGCGGCAGCTGGGCGGCGACGTCGCGGACGAAATCGGCCGATCCACGCTCGCAGACGGTGTCGAAGATGTCATCGCAGAGCTGGCGCAGGCGGGGCTCGTGCTCGGCGATCCGGCGGGGCGTGAAGCCCTTGCTGACCAGCCCGCGCCGCTGCTGGTGCGCGGGATTGTCCATATCGATCATGTGGTTGATGTTGCCGATATAGGGCCGGGAACCGCTGGCACTGCTGAACGTTTTGGTATGGGTGCTGACGTATTCGACGAGGTCGTACGTCATGATCCCGCACAGCCCACTCGACGGATCGCGATACACCGGGGCAGCGCGCCGCAGCGCCGCATAGGCGTCATGCGTCTGGCCGGTGTAGAAGAAACCGTCGGCCAGGCGAACCCGCTCGGCGATCTCCGGCGCGACCCTTGCTGCCCCTGTAGTCATCCCTACCTCCGATGGACGTGCTGCCATTAAAGACCCGAGCAGGTCGCGAGTTTCTCGCGGTGGTAGCCCGGCGTGCCCAGCAGCACCTGCGAGGACTTGGCGCGCTTGTAGTACAGCTGCGCGGCGAATTCCCAGGTGAAGCCGATGCCGCCGTGGATCTGCACGTTGTCGGCCGCCACCTTCATGAACGCGTCGGAGCAGTACGCCTTGGCCAGGTGCGCCGAGCGGGTTGCCTCCGCGCCTGGCTCATCGGCCTGCTGCGCCGCGTAGAGCGCAGCGGACTTGGCCGCCTCGACCTCCAGCAGCATGTCGGCGCACATGTGCTTGATGGCCTGAAAGGATCCGATCTGACGGCCGAACTGGTAGCGCGTCTTGGCGTAGTCGACGCTCATCTCCAAGCACCGCTCGGCCGCGCCGGCCTGCTCGCTCGCGAGCGCCACGGCGGCGAGTTCGCCCACCCGGGCTAGGACCTTTCCGGCAGCGCCCGCCTCGCCCAGCAGCGTCGCCGGGCTCTGGCGCAACGTGACGCGCGCCTGATGGCGGGTCAGGTCCATGACCGACAATGCGGTGCGCTCGACCGAGCCGTCGGTCGCGTCGACCACGAAGAGGCTGGGTCCGCTCGGCGTGGCTGCCGAGACGACAAGGACGTCGGCGGCCAGGCCGGCCAGCACGAAGTTCTTCTCACCGCGCAGGTGCCACTGACCGTTCAGCGACTCGGCTGTCGTGGCGTCAGCGTCCGGCGCCAGCTCTGCTGTGTGCTCGTTCACCGCGAGCGCGCCGATGAGCTCCCCCGACGCGAGCCGCGGAAGGTAGGCCAGGCAGGCCTCCTTGTCGCCGGACTCGAGGAACGCGTTGGCCGCCAGGATCACGCTCGCGAAGTACGGGGTGCAGACCAGATACCGGCCGAGCTCTGACATGACCACAGCGAGGTCACTGGCCGACGAGCCGCTGCCGCCGTACTCCTCCGGGATCGCCAGTCCCGCAAGACCGAGCTGACCGCTCAGCTGCTCCCACAGCCCGCGGTCGAAGCCGAGCTCGGAAACCATGGCGGTGCGTACGGCTGCCTCGTCGGACTTGCTCTCCAGGAAAGACCTGACGCTCTGGCGCAGCGCCTTCTGCTCGTCCGTGGTCACGAAGCTCATCGGGCCGACCTTTCAGCGCTGGCACGCTGGCTTTCGAGCACTTCGCGATAGGGCGCGGTCTTGCTCGGGCCGGCCTCTCGCGGCAGGCCGAGGACTCGCTCGGAGATGACATTGCGCTGGATCTGGTCGGTACCTCCGTAGATGGAGGAGGCGCTGGAAAACGCGAAGTATTCGGAAAACCGGCCGGCATCGGGACCGTCGGGCGGCCAGAGCATGGCCTCCGGGCCGAGCAGGTCCATGCCGATCTCCGCCGCGAGCTTCACGATGCGGGTCTGGGCGACCTTGCCGAGCAGGGCAAGCCGGTTTGCCGTCGCCGGGTCATCAGTGTCGACCGACCGCCGCGCCGTCCATCGTCCGGTGTCGGTGTAGCAGGCGAGGGTCGCAAGCTTCTCGCGGATGAGCGGATCGCCCGCGCGACCCTGCGAATGGGCAAGCGCGATCAGATCGGGGAGCGCCACCGTCGCCGGGCCGGAGGGGGTGGCGAAAGCCTGCGCCGCCTCCCCCACACTGGTCTGGGGGTAGATCCCGTTCTTCACGCCCGCGTTGGGCGCGCGGCCGAAGGAGCCGCCGGCGCCAATGCCGACCCGCTCGTAGAACAGCGTGGTCTGGGTGACGGCCCATCCATTGCCCTCACCGCCGATGAGGTCCTCGGCGGGCACGATCGCATCGTCGAAGAACACCTCGTTGAACAGGGCCTGGCCGGTCATCTCGCGCAGCGGACGCACGTCGACACCCGGCTGGTTGAGGGAGAAGGCGAACCAGGAGATCCCGGCGTGCTTGGGGACGTCGAAGTCGGTACGGGCCAGCAGCATGCCGTAGTCCGACTGCAGCGCCCCGGAGCTCCAGACCTTCTGGCCGTTGATGATGAACTTGTCGCCATCGCGCGTGGCCCGCGTCGTCAGCCCGGCGAGATCGGATCCGGCGCCGGGCTCGCTGAAGAGCTGGCACCAGGCGATGCTGCCGTTCAGGATCGGCGGAACGAAGCGGGCGATCTGCTCAGGCGTGCCGTGAGTGAGGATGGTGGGCGCCGCCATGAGCATCCCGAGACCACCGGGAGGGGCGAGCGCGCCGAACGTGGTGAACTCGTCACGGACGATGCCGGTCGCCTGCGAAGGCAGACCCATTCCGCCCTTGTCGGCGGGGAAGTGCGCGGCGGTCCAGCCGGCATCAGCCACCCGCTGCCACCAGGCCGGGACGTCGACCGCGGGATCCCAGTTCTCCTGCAGCCAGCTACGCACGTCGGTCCGCAGGCGCTCCGCCCAGCCCTCGTTGTCCTGCTCAGCCATCGCCGAAGTCCTCTTGCTAGGAAGCGGTATTCCGGGGGAGCTTAACCGAGCTGGGTCGCCCGCCGCACCAGGGCGCTCGTGGCTAGCGACGTAAAGCTATACATGTTTACGATCATCCGGGCGATTCGGCCATCATCCCGGGTTGGGGTTGACGACCTGGGTGTTGTCCGGGTCGCAGTTGAACAGGCCACTGTTGGGGTTGGTGACCTTCTTGTCGTAGACCCAGCCGTTGGTGGTCAGCCGCACCAGCAAGGTGCAATTGCTGATCTGCTTGGCGTCAGGGCTGGTCGACGTCGGCGGGGTCAGACCGCCAGCGGTCCACGCGGTTTCCGAACCCGCCTTCGCAAGAATGCAGGCCTGGGTCAGGTTGTCGCCGCAGGCGGTCGCCGCCTTCGCCCAGAGCATCCAGGCGCTGTAGGACTCGGCGGTCAGCTGGGTGAATCCGGGGTTCTTCACCGCGTCGAGCAGCTGGGCTTTGATCTGCTTGACGACCGGCACGCTGCTGAGCTCGAACGGCACCTGGTTGAGTCCGATGTAGATGTTCGGAAACGTCCCCAGCGCCTTGGCAGCCTGCACCGACTGTGCTGTGTAGAACTGGTAGCTGTAGAGCAGCCAGTCGGGGTTCCACCCGATGTTCTTGATGGCCTGGACCTCAGGGGTGATGTCCTGGCCGGAAACCTCATACAGGCCGACGGTTCCGTTGGACTTCAGCTGCTCCATGTAGGGCCGGAAGTTGTCGACGAGCACCGGCTTGATCTGCAGCGTGTTCACCTTGATGCCGAGTTCTTCGACGGCCTGCTTGTTCTTCTTGCTGGCCTCGGTGAGCGACGCGAGCGTCGCACTTCCGAGGGCGATGCCCTTCGTCTTCGAGTCGGGGTAGGCCTCGGCGAGCAACCGGACCGGGCCGATCGGGATCTGCGAGGCGATCGACGGCGAAGGCTTGACCTGAAGTCCGGCGGTCGCAGCCGCCGTCGAGACCGTGTAGGCGGCGATCTGGCCCAGCCCGCAACCAAGGCGCGTCTTGACCCCCGCATCATCAAGCGCATTGCCGCCGCCGACGAGCATGAAGTCGCTCTGGCAGGCACCGATCATTTCCTGCGCCACGTTGAACAGTTTGGCGTCTCTCTTGTCGACGACGATCTTGCGGCCGTTGATTCCGCCGGCAGCGTTGCACCACTTGGAGAAGGAGTCGGCGACGTCGAAGAACTCCTGCTCGATGCCGGGGGCCGCAGCCGCCCCCGGGTCGGACATCACGCCGATCTTGATGGTGGTGGCCGTCAGACCCCGCGCGCTCGCTCCCTTGGCGGTACCCGGCCCGCAGATGTTTTTCAGCGACCCGATCTCGCCCACCGCGGGGGCACTGCTCGACGCGCTCGCCGAAGCCGCCGAAGACGAGGGGGCAGCGTTGCCACCCTGGTCACTGCTGGCGGATCGCCCGCATCCGATCACCGTCAACCCCAGCGCCGCGATCGCGAGCACGGCCGTCGCGGAAAGGCCGGTTCGGCGTATCCGGAAACTCATGCTGTCTCCCTTGACCCGTGACGTTGTAGCGATACGAGAGGCGCACTGAGCAGCACGCTGTACTTGTATCATCTAAATGTTTGGACATCAACGCCGACCGCCGGGAGCGGGCCAGCGGGGTCAGCGAAGCGAGGCCTGCAGCTGGTTCTTGAGGATCTTGCCCATGGCGTTGCGAGGCAGCGCATCGACGATCTCGACCCGCTCGGGGCACTTGTAGCGCGCCAGCCCGGCGGCAACGCAGAACTCGAGGATGTCGGTCAGGACAACGCTCCGACCGGTCTCAGCGACGATGACGGCGCAGACCCGCTCCCCCGTCCGCGGATCCGGCACGCCTACGACGGCGACGTCGGCAATGTCCGGATGGGTCAGCAACAGCTCTTCGATCTCGGACGCGGAGATGTTCTCGGCGTTGCGGATGATGACGTCTTTCAGCCGGCCCTCGATGCGGATCCGGCCGTCCTCACCGACCGAGCCGAGGTCGCCGGTGCGAAACCAGCCGTCCTCGTCGAACGCAGCGCCGTCGAGCGCGGAATCCACATAGCCCAGAAAGCATTGTGGGCCTTTCAGGCGCAGCTCGCCGTCGACGACCCGGACCTGCACGCCGCGGGTCGGGCGTCCGACCGTGCTCGCCAGCGCCTCGTCGTCCGCGGTCTCGGACGTCGCGACCGGGAACTCGGTGAGCCCCCAGGAACTCGCGATGCCGGCCACGCGGAGCTGCTCGCTCACCTCGCGGCTGATCTCGCGGGGAATGGGCGCTCCGCCTCCGACGCACACTCGTAGGGACGGAAACAGCCGCTGCGCGCCGTGCCTGTGCTGGGCAGCGAGATAGGCCTGGAAGAACGGGATCGCCGAACCGAGGATCGTCGGGTTGTGCTCCGCCATGCGGGCGGGTGTTGTCACCGGATCGAAGGCCTCGAACAGGACCAGCGTGCCGCCTGCGCGCAGCACTGAGATCAGCATGGCGATGCCGCCGATGTGGGAGATCGGCCAGGCGATCGGATAGACGTCGCCAGAATGAAAGCCGAAGGCGTCGACGCTGCCGTGAGAGGAATTGATGACGGACGTGTCCGTGTGCCGAGCGCCCTTGGGATTCGACGTCGTCCCGGACGAGTAGTAGATCCAGCGGCATTCGTCGGTCGACGTGGGCGGCGGGGGAAGGTCGGCAGGGTCGCCGGCGGGCAATCTCATCGCCGGACCGGGCGGCGCCTCCAGGTCCATCGCGAAGACCTGCGGGCCGAGGGAGCGTGCCATGTCGCCGTGACGGAAGTGGCGCCACACCTCCGGCACGATGATGAGAGACGGCCGGACCTGCTCGCAGATGAGGGCGACTTCGCGTTCGCGCAGGACGGGAATGATGGGGTTCTGCACCGCCCCCAGGCGTGCGCAGGCAGCGAGCAGCACGGCCGCTTCCAGGGTGGTCGGCACCTGCCACGACACCACGTCACCCGGGGCGATTCCCAGCGACTGCAGGCCCGCGGCGGCACGTTCCGCCTCCTCGCGAAACGCCTCGCTCGTCAGCGCGCGGCCATGCCCGTCGGCGACCACCACCTCGTGCGGTCGCTCGGATGCGGCGCGCTCAACGAGCTCCCAGACCGTCACCGTGCAGTTGTATCGCACGTGTCTCCTAGAGTTCTGGGCATGGCAACCTACGAAACCCTGCTGGTCGAGAAGAGCGACGGCGTCGCGTGGGTATCTCTCAACCGGCCGCAGGTACTGAATGCGGTCAACCAGCAGATGCAGGACGAGCTGCGCGAGGTGTGGCACGGCTTCCGCTACGACAACGAGGTGCGTTGTGTCGTCCTGACCGGTGAGGGCAAGTCCTTCTGTACCGGCATTGATCGCGTCGAGTCGCATTCGGAATCGAACACGGACGGCATGGCCGAGGGCAACTACCCGGGCTACCCGACCCCGTGGATGTATGACGACCCGGGCCGTGACATCGGACCCAAGAGCATGGACTGCTGGAAACCCGTCATCGCGGCCGTGCAGGGCATCGCCTGCGGCGGCGCCTTCTACATGCTCGGCGAGGTCGAATTCATCATCGCCTCCGACGACGCGACCTTCTTCGACCCCCACGTCACGTACGGCATGACGGCCGCCTTCGAGCCGATCCAGATGCTTCGCAAGATGCCGTTCCAGGAGATCATGCGCATGTCGCTGCTCGGCTCCGACGAGCGCATGTCGGCCGAGCGTGCCCGCGAGATCGGCCTGGTGACCGAGGTGGTCCCGCGCGACGAACTTCGGGAACGTGCCGGCTGGGCAGCACGGGTCATTGCCGATTCACCGGCCCTTGCCATCCAGGGCACGATGCGCGCCCTCTGGACCGCGCTCGAAGTTTCGCGCCAGCAGGGCATCGAGCTCGCCAACCTCTTCACCCGCATCGGCTCGGACGCCGAGACGTTCAAGGCCGGCCAGGCCCGCTTCGAGTCCGGCCAGCGCCCGAAGTGGCGGCTGCGCTAGCCGCCTTAGAGCGCGGAGGGTGGGCGACCCGCCGGCGCGGCGCGGATCATGTCGTCCTGCACGAAAGACGCGACGAACGAGCCGTCCTCGGTGAAGACGTTCGCGGCGCCGTAGGCCCGGCCGCGGCCGGCGTAGGGACTGCGGTTGGCGAGCAACATCCAGTCGCCGGCATTGACCGGCTCGTGGAACGTGAGCGTGTGCCCGACGACGCCGGTCGACAGGCTCACGTGGGCCTGCGACTGGCCGACGCCCGCGTGCGGCAGCATGGCGGTGCCGATGAGGAAGCCGTCGGTCGCGAAGGCCAGCAGCGCCTGCCCGGTGTTCTGGTCAGCGGGCGCCCCGACGAACCGGGTCCAGACGTTGAGCTCAGGCGGCGCGACCGTGTCGGGGTCGCTCACGTCGAGCCCGTCGACGACCCGGACCTCCCAGATGCCCTCGGCATGCCCGCCCGGCACCGCGTCCTCGGGACCGGCGACCTTCGGCATCGGGTCGCCGTGGCGGATCAGGTCGGGCTCTTCGGACGTCAGCAGCACCAGCGAGCGGCAGCACAGACGATCGCCCTGGGAGATGGTGACCGTGCTGCTGGCGAACGCGCGTCCGGAATGCATGACGTCGACGGCGATCTCGACGTCGTGGTCCATCGAGCCGCCGCGGGCAAAGATGGTCTGGATCGTCTTGACGTACTTGTCGGGCTCATGGCGCAGCGCGGCGATGATGCTCTGCCCGAGCAGTTGCCCGCCGAAGACCACCGCGCCGCCCGTCGCGATGTTGCCGGCGCGATAACGACCCTCGCCTGTCTGCTCGAGAGCGAGCGTGGAGAGGAAGGCATCGATACCGAGCGGGCTCGTCATACCGGGCAGTCTGACACCTGCCGTTCGGGTGCTCAAACGCGGTCCGGTGGAGCGTCGCTCTCGTTTGACAGTGAATCTCGTTACCACCTAGCGTGCGGTCCCTGAGCAAAGGAGCCAGCCCCCATGCCGACTGTCACCCGGGCCCACGACTGCCTGGTCAATGTTCACTTCGGCGACCAGGAGCAGCCCGACTGGATGTTTCGGGTGAAGAACGAGTACTTCAAGCAGGGGGACTCGATCTTCGGCAAGTGGGAGATGTCCCAGGTGCTCGAGGAGATGGACGCAAACGGCGTCGAGCGGGCCGTGCTCACCGCCAACGTCAAGGAGCCGAACAGTTCGGCGATCAAGTTCGCCGAGGCACGTCCCGACCGCTTCGCGTTGACCGTCGGCGGCCTGGATCTGCTACGCCCGATGCCTTCCTTGCGGATGCTGACGTCTTTCGTGGCGGACCATCCGGTGGTGTCGACGTCGGTCGGCCCCTCGTTCTGGGGCGACGGGATGTACGCGCCGGACAATGCCGTCTACTTCCCGCTCTACACGAAGTGCTGCGAACTCGAACTGCCGCTGTGCATGAACGCCGGCCTGCCCGGCCCGCCGATCCCCGGCGAGGTGCAGAACCCGATCTACCACGACCGGGTGTGCGTGCGCTTCCCGGAGTTGAAGCTCTGCATGATTCACGGCGCAGATCCCTGGTGGGACACGGCGATCCGGCTGATGATCAAGTATCCGAACCTGCATCTGATGACGTCGGCCTGGGCCCCGAAGTACCTGCCCGAGAGCCTGCTGCACTACATGCGCACGAGGGGCAAGACGAAGGTGATCTTCGCCTCCGATGCCCCGGTGCTGTCCATCACGCGGACCGTCACCGAGGCCTCCAAGCTGGACCTGCCAGCGGAGATTGCCGACAACTACCTCTACGGCAATGCCCAGCGGTTCTTTTTCGACAGGTTGGCTAGCTGATCGGGCCCAGCCGAACGGTCGCGATCGCGCCGAGCTTGCCGGCACCGACATCGGTCAGCCGCACGATCGAGGTGACGCCATCGCGGCTGGCGACCGCGCGCGCCGGACCCGTCGAAAAAGGCCGTAAATAGCGCAGATTCAACGATTCGACGATCTGCGGCTCGTCGCTCAACGAGAGCGCAGCCTCTTCCGCGGCGAACGCGACGAGCCCGCCCTGGATCGCGCCCGAGGCGTTGAGCCCGTCAGGACGATGCGGCACCTCGACCATCCCGGGTCCGATGGTGCGGCTGCCGATGCGCTCGGCGAGGGGTCGCGTCAGGCGCTGATTCATCCCTTCCAGCAAGGGGAATCCGCCCGGGAAGACGTGCGACGGATCGGGCGAGGCGATGAACGAGCAGATCGACACCGCGAGCGGCTCACCCGTCTTCTCATCGCGAAACGTCGCCTCGCAGACCGTCACGGTGCGGCCGACCTTCACCGGCGTCGCCTCGGAACTGATGCGCATCCCCACGCGAGCCGGATTGATGATGTGCACTTCCAGATCGAGCGTCAGCGGGATGCGCGGGTTGATGGCGTGACCGGCGATGATCCCGGCAATGACGTCGGCCCAGGTGCCGATGACCGATGTGCGCAGTATCGACGTTCCGGGCACGCACGCTTCCTGCACAACCTCGGAATGTCCGATGACGAGGCCTTCGTGGACCTCTGACTCGATACCGAGTTCGGCCACCACACTCTTGATCACAGCCACGACGCTAGTGCACGACTCCCGCCTCGATCATCGCGTCGATGTCCCTTTCGCTACGGCCTGTTTCGGCAAGTACCTCGCGCGTGTGCTCGCCCTGCATCGGCGCCCTGAAGCGGGGCCCGGCGGGCGTGCCGTAGTAGTCCACGGGGGTCGCCAGCATCAGGCTGCCGCCCTGCTCGTCGGGCACGGTCACGATGCCACCGGCCGCGAGGAATTGCGGGTCGACGATGAGGTCACCGATGGAGTTCACCGGCGACCAGAAGAAGTCGGGCTCGGACTCGAAGATGGGCGTCCATTCCTCCAGCGAGCGCGTGGCGAAGATGGCGTCGATCTCGGCAATCATCTCCTCGGCGTGGTCGCGCCGGGCCAGCGCGGTCGAGAAGCGCGGATCGGTCAGCCACTCCGGACGCCCGAGCGCGCGGGCCAGCGGGGGCCAGTGCCGCTCCGCTTCGAGGCCGACGATCCAGAAGCGCTTGCCGTCCCCCGCGGTGTAGTTGTTGATGGCCGGATTGCCCATCGACCGGCGATTGCCGAGCGCGACGCGATAGCCGAACATGATGGCGATGTTCACGTCGAAGCCGATGGTGTACGCACCCTGCCGCAGCAGCGACGTCGTGACGAATTGTCCTTTGCCTGTACGGTTTCTGCTCACCAGAGCCGCGCTCACCATCGCCGCGGCCGTCATGGCGACGGAGTGGTCACCCATCCCTCCGCGCTGAAACGGTAGGTCCCCTCCGGCGGGCGCGAGCGCGTCGGCGATTCCTGAGCGAGCCCAGAAGGCGGCGATGTCGTATGCGCGCCGGTTGACGTCATCGCCGTCCATGCCGTAGCCGGTGACGAGCGCGTAGACGAGTTCGGGATGGCGTGCGGTGAGCTCCTCGTGGCCGAGACCGACCTTCGCGAGCGCCTCGACCCGGATGTTGGTGAGGAACACGTCGGCGCCGGCGATGAGCTCGGCCACCAATGCCTGACCGTCGGCCGTCGCGAGGTCGACCACGATGCTGCGCTTGGAACGATTGTCCAGATCGAAAGGCGGGTTGCTCCCGTTGTCGATGCCCATCATCGCGCCGAACGAGCGCGCCGGATCCCCGCTCGGCGACTCGATCTTGACGACGTCAGCGCCCCAGTCCGCAAGGATTCCGCCCGCCCCGGGGCCCGCCACCCACATCCCGAGTTCGACAACGCGAACGCCGGTGAGGGGGCCTTCCGTCACGGCATCCGCCGGCTGGGTTTCGGGCATGCCACATGATGGCAGCCGTCATCTCGACCCCGCCGCCCCGCCCCCTGTTTCCACCGCCTCCGGAGGCGCGCAAAACTCAGTAATCGACGGCAAACGGGCCGTTTGGTGCGCATTACTGGGTTTTTGACACACGCTCGGGGGAGGCTCACGCGCTAGGTTGACCCCATGGGCGTCCTCCTTCTGTTGCGGCACGGGCAGGCGTCCCTCGGGTCGAGCAATTACGACCAGCTCTCGCCGCTCGGCCACCGCCAGGCGCGCGTCGCGGGCGAGCGCCTCAGCCATGCCGACCTCTCGATCGACCGCGTCATCTGCGGGAAGTTGGAACGCCAGCGTGACACCGCGCTCGCAGCCATGGGTGGCCTCGGCTTCGACGTCACCACGCTCCAGACCGACGAGCGGCTCGACGAATACGACAGCGTCGGCCTCCTCATGGGCCAACCCGGTGCCGCCACCGAAGCCGCCAAGACGCCCGAAGGTGCGCGCCAGTTCCAATCGACGCTCGATGAAGCCATAGCCCGCTGGGCGCAGAGCGACGGACCGCCCGCGGGCGGGGAGAGTCACGACGGTTTCGTCGGGCGCTGCCTCGCCGCGCTCGAGGCGATGGTCGCCCTCCCCGGCGCGACGCTCGCGGTGACCTCAGGCGGTCCGATCGCCGTGATGACAGCACATTTGCTCGGTCTTCCGCTCGAGCGTTGGCCCGAGTTCGCCCGCATCGTCGTCAACGCCAGCCTGACCAAGGTGACGATCGGGCGCAGCGGCACGGTCCTGCTGACCTTCAACGACCACGCCCACTTCGAGGACGATCGCTCACTCATCACCTACCGCTAGGAAAACCTGCTGCCGTTTCGGCAAACGCAGGTTAGCGTTCCCCACCATGCCTACCCACGTGAGCGACAAGCTCTGGAACTGGGCCACCGACATCGACGACGGCACGCTGCAGCAGGCCCTGAAGACGAGCCGGCTGCCCATCATCGCCGGCCACGTCGCGCTGATGCCCGACGCCCATGTCGGCATGGGAGCGACGGTCGGTTCGGTCATCCCGACCGATGGCGCTGTCATCCCGGCGGCTGTCGGCGTCGACATCGGCTGCGGCATGGTCGCGGTCGAGACCGATCTACCCGCGTCACGACTCCCGGATGACCTGGAACCATTCCTCATTCGCGTCGAGTCGGTCGTCCCGGCGGGGGTCGGACGCGGTCACGACCGGGCGTCAAAGAAGTCCGAGAAGTGGATGGCGGCCAACGCCCGCCGGGTCACGCTGACCGCGCGCCAGGAAAGCAAGTCGCTCGTGCAGTTCGGCTCGCTGGGCTCCGGCAACCACTTCTTCGAGGTCTGCCTCGACGAGCGTGACGTCGTCTGGATCGTCCTGCATTCAGGGAGCCGCGGCATCGGCAACGAGCTGGCGCAGAGCCACATCCGCCTCGCCCGTACGAAGGCGAACGAGGAGGCCCTCAATCTCGAGGACCCCGACCTCGCGTACTTCCTGCAGGGCACCGAAGAGTTCGCGGCCTACATCCGCGACATGCTCTGGGCGCAGGACTACGCGATGGCCAACCGCTCGGCCATGATGGACGACGCGCTCGCCAGCTTTTTCGAGTTCGTCGGCACGGGCACCGAGCAGGCGCGGATCAACTGCCACCACAACTTCACGCAGCAGGAGCGCCACGGAGAGCGCGACCTCTGGATCACGCGTAAGGGCGCGATCAAGGCCGGCCCTGACGACCTTGGGGTCATCCCGGGTTCGATGGGGACGCGTTCCTACATCGTGCGCGGAAAGGGCAGCGCGCTGAGCTACAACTCGTGCTCGCACGGCGCCGGACGCCGCTTCAGCCGCACCAAGGCCAAGAAGCTGTTCAGCACCGACGATCTCGCGTCACAGATGGCCGGCAAGACCTGGCTTTCCGGACGCGCGGAGGCCTTGCTCGATGAGATTCCCTCGGCGTACAAGGACATCGACCAGGTGATGGCCGACCAGCAGGACCTCGTCGAGGTGCGGCACACCCTGCGCCAGGTGCTGAACTACAAGGGGACTTGAGGCTGGAGGGGGGCAAAACCACTTCCCTCCACTCTCAAGATATAGCGCACCTGGGGGCTTGCCGCAAGACCCGGGTCGTGCCGCAGAATCGCTGGCCGAGGCCAGAAACTGCGGAATGGGAGTCGCCGAAAAATGCCTGCGTTGATGCCAACGACCGCTACGACAAGCCCCTTTGACCTTCCCGAGCACCTCACGCCCAAAGCCGACCCGAAGCTCATCGCCGGCGACGAGCAGCATTTCGCCGCCATCGCGACGAGCCTTGCGCAGTCCATCGCCGACCTGCAAGCCCGCCTCGACGCCGAACGCCAGGCGCCGGGCGGCATGGGCCAGGCGGCGATGGACCGCGACATGGAGGTCCACCGGCTGACCACCCGGTTGCGCGCGCTGCGTCGCTTCGGGTTGGACCTGTGCCTGGGACACATCGTCTTTGCCGACAACCCTGAACAACCCGTGTACGTCGGACGCTTCGGGCTCACCGACAGCACGGGTAGCCGCCTGCTGCTCGACTGGCGATCCCCGGCCGCTGAACCGTTTTTCGGCGCGACGCACGCCAATCCGATGGGCCTGATCAGCCGTCGCCGGTATCGCTGGACCCGAGGCAAGGTCAGTGACTACTGGGACGAGGTGTTCACGCAGGAAGGGTTGGAGAGCCGCGCGGCACTGGACGACCAGTCCGCGTTCATCGCCAGTCTCGGCAGCAACCGTACGAACCGGATGCGCGACGTCCTCGCCACCATCCAGTCCGATCAGGACGCCATCATCCGCGCCGGATCACGAGGCGCGCTGGTCGTCGACGGCGGTCCGGGCACCGGCAAGACGGTCGTCGCCCTGCATCGCGCCGCCTACCTGCTCTACTCCGAACCTCGCCTCGGTCACCGCCAGGGCGGCGTGCTGTTCATCGGGCCGCACCAGCCCTATCTCGCCTACGTCGCCGACGTCCTGCCCAACCTCGGCGAGGAGGACGTGAAGACGGCCACCTTGCGCGATCTCGTCACGGAGGGCGCGGCGGCGGCCGAGGAGACCGACCCGGAAGTGGCGCACCTCAAGTCATCCGCGAGCCTGGTGCGCGCCATCGAAACGGCGGTCAGGTTCTACGAGGAACCGCCGACCCAGGGCATGACGATCTCGACGCCATCGTCGGATCTCTGGCTGAGCCCGGACGACTGGGCCGAGGCCTTCGACGCACCCGATCCTGCTACCCCGCACAACGAGGCGCGAGATCAGATCTGGCAGGAGCTGCTCACGATCCTGACCGACAAGGTCGACGGCGACGCGGACGACACCTCACCCGATCTTTTCCGGGCAGCAGTGCTGCAGAACAGGCAGCTGCTCGCCGCCTTCAACAGCGCGTGGCCGTTGGTCGATGCCGCGGACCTCGTCGCCGATCTGTGGTCGGTCCCGGCGTACCTGCGCAAGTGCGCTCCTTGGCTCACCTCAGCCGAAATCCAGCAGCTGCAACGCGAGGAGGCCAAGGCCTGGACCGGGTCCGACCTGCCGCTGCTGGATGCGGCGCGGCAGCGACTCGGCGACCCCGAGACGTCACGACGCCAGCGCCGGCAGGAAGCCGCAGTGGCCGCCGAACGCGCCGACAAGAAGGAAGTCATCGCGAATCTGCTCGCCTACGCCGACGACGAGTACGGCATGGGCCTGCTGTCGATGCTGGGCGGCGAGGACTTCCACGAAGCACTGGTCGACGAGTCCGCACTCCCCGCGGCCGACCCGGACCTACTGGCCGGCCCGTTCGCGCACATCGTCGTGGACGAAGCGCAGGAACTGACCGACGCGCAATGGCAGATGCTCCTGCTGCGCTGCCCGTCGCGCAGCTTCACCATCGTCGGTGATCGCGCCCAGGCCCGGCACGGATTCACCGAGTCGTGGCAGGAACGGCTGGAGCGGATCGGACTCGATCGCGTCAGGATCGCGTCCCTGCGCATCAACTACCGCACCCCGCAGGAGGTCATGGCGGAGGCCGAGCCGGTCATCCGGAAGGCGCTCCCCGATGCCAACGTGCCGACGTCGATCCGCGACGGCGGGCTGCCCGTCGTCCACGGCCCGGTGTCAGATCTGGACGCGATCCTCGACAAGTGGCTCAACGCGCATGCCGAAGGAGTTGCCTGCGTCATAGGTATGACCAATTTCCCAGCCACGTCCCGCGTCCGTTCGCTGACCCCGGAACTGTCCAAGGGCCTGGAGTTCGACCTCGTGATCCTGATCGACCCGGAGACGTTCGGGACCGGCATCGAAGGCGCCGTGGACCGCTACGTCGCGATGACGCGCGCCACCCAGCAGCTCGTCATCCTCGAGTCGAAGCCGGATGTCTAGGCAGCAGCGTCCTTGCGGGGCCGTCCGCGGGGGCGCTTGCGCGCCAGGATCCGTCCGTTGTCGAAGATCTCTCCGCCCCAGACCCCGGCGGGTTCGCGGCGCTCGAGCGCACCCGCGAGGCATGCCGTCCGCAGCGGGCAGTCCAGGCACAGCGCCTTGGCCCGCTCGAGCTCGGACGGCGCCTCGGCGAACCACATGTCGCCGTCGTTGCGCTCGCACGGCAGGGCAAGCGACTCCGGGTTGAATGTGGCCACCGGTGCGGCCGCCACAGCCTTGGGCGGGCGCTGCAGCAGCAGCACGACGGCGTCCCGTGACATCTCAAAACCTCTTTCGCGCAATGGGGGTTTGCGGTTTTCGGAGTCAGACGAGTGACCACGGCCGGGCGACGGCACCCAACCGGTTCCAGGTGTTGATGACGGCGACCACCCAGATCAGCTGGGCGAGTTCGGCGTCAGAGAAATGCGCGGCAGCCGCGTCGAACACCTCATCGGAGACGGGATGGTCGGCGAGACGGGTGACGGCTTCGGTGAGCTCGAGCGCCGCCCGCTCCCGAGGGGTGAACAGCGGCGTCTCGCGCCAGGTGGCGAACGTCAGCAGGCGGCGCTCGGTCTCACCCGCAGCGAGCGCGTCACGACTGTGCACATCTACGCAGTACGCGCAGCCGTTGATTTGTGACGCGCGCAGGCGCACCAGATCCAGCAGACCCGCATCGATCGTGGATCGGCGTACGGCGGAGTCGAGCGCGTTCAAGGCCTTGGTGGCGGCGGGAACGAGCGAGTCGACCGCCAGCCGCTTGGCAGGGACGAAGGGGGCGTCCGGTCGGGTTGGTTCCTGCATGAGAAATACGCTGGACCAATCGTGGATCACTAGTAAGGTCCAATCGCGTGCCGGATTCTTGGACCAGTAGCAGCCTCGATCTACTCGTCGAGGGCACCAGCCAGCGCCGTCGCGCCAGGCTGGAAGAGAGCCTGCGCAGCGCGATCCAGCAGCGCCGGCTGACGGCCGGCACTGCCCTCCCGTCCTCGCGTGCGCTGGCTGCCGACCTGGGTCTTTCCCGCGGAACGGTGACGGCGGCCTACGACCAGCTGGCGGCCGAGGGCTATCTGGTGACCCAGCAGGGCGCGGGCACCCAGGTCGCCGACCTCGGTCCCGTTCCGGCTCCCGCGGACGACCGCCGTCAGGCCCATCGCGCGCGCCTTGACCTGCGGCCGGGCACGCCCGACGTCAACTCCTTCCCGGTCGGGGCCTGGCTCAAGGCCTCTCGCGTCGCACTGACCCGGGCGCCCGCCAGCGCGTTCGGCTACGGCGACATACAGGGCCGTATCGAACTGCGCACCGCTCTCGCCGCCTACCTCGGTCGCACCCGTGGGGTCCAGGCCCGCCCCGAGCAGATCGTCATCACCGCCGGCACCAGCCAGGCAGTCTTCCTGCTGGCGACCGCGCAATCAGGCCTTGGTCATGGGGTCTGCGCGTTGGAGAATCCGGGATTCCGTTTCCATCGCGATCTGCTACGCAACGCCGGACAGCGCATCGTCGCGCTGCCCGTCGACCGGTACGGGCCGAGTACGGAAGATCTCGAAGAAGCCGGGACGGCTCTCGTCACCCCCGCTCACCAGTACCCGACCGGCGTCACCATGCATGCCACGCGCCGCCGCGCCTTGACCTCGTGGGCGCGGCGCACCGGGGGTCTCGTGATCGAGGACGATTACGACGGCGAATTCCGCTACGACCGCCAGCCGATCGGCGCCCTTCAAGGCACCGCCGCCGATCAGGTGGTCTACATCGGTTCGGCCTCGAAGACGCTCGGGCCCGGCCTGCGACTCGGGTGGATGGTTTTGCCCGAGCGACTGGTCGAGCCGGTCGTCGAGGCCAAGATGTACTCCTCGCTGAGCACCGACGCGCTGGCCCAGCTGACCTTCGCCGAGTTCATCAACAGTCATGCGTACGACCGCCACATCCGCACCATGCGGCTGCGCTACCGGCGTCGCCGCGACCTGCTCCACGCGGTGCTCGACCAGGTCGGTCCCCCGTTGATCGTCGGCGTCTCAGCCGGGCTGTCTGCGCTGATCGGGCTGCCACCCGACGGCCCTGACGAGGCGGAGCTGATCGCGCTGGCCGCCGACGAGGGACTGAAGCTGGAGGGGTCCACCAAGCACTGGCACGAAGACCAACCGCAACGACAGGGCCTGATCATCGGGTTCGCGCATCCCTCGGAGCAGGCCTACCCGGCCGCGCTCTCATTGCTCGGACGGGTCCTGCAGCGCGCGTTCTCCTAGCTCGGGGAGGTCGCGGGCCGGACCCGGCCCAGATGGACGGTCGATCCCCACTACTTCTGGACCCCTCCGAGTTCCAAACGGGTTAGTCCTTCCGAACTAGCCGAAATCATCCTGAAATGGCATGGGCATTCAGGGCGAATCCCATCAGAGTAGTCATGCACCACTCGGGGGATCATTCAACAAGTCGCCGTCGCTGCGCCCTGCGCCGACGGAGCGTGACTTCATGTCGGGGGACATCAATGAAGCACAAGCGCGTCGTCATTCCAGCGTTCGCCGTCGCCATTTCGGCTACCGGATGCGCGGTCAGCAATCCGCCGGCGGCGACGGCGCTGGCGCCCGCGGCAGCTGTCGCCACCGCTCCAGCGACGGCAGCGCCGGTAGCTACTCCGTCCCCAGCGAAGACGGTGTACGTCGAGCCACCGCGGCGCATCTACGTGGTGCCGCAGCCTGTGCAGACAACGACCATTCAGGCCCTTGGCGCGGGGCCCGGGATCGGCAACAGCTATCCGATCAATTCCGAGGGCTCATTGATCAATGTGCGCGTCAATCCGAGTACGTCGTCATCAATTGTCGGCGAGGTGAGTCAAGACGAGTACGTGAGCATCGACTGCACCCAATACGGCGACGCGGTGACCGGCCCGTGGGGCACGACAGCTCTATGGGACCACATCGATTATCCCTACAACGGCTACGTATCCGACATGTGGGTGAATACGGCTTCCGGCAAGCCGGTGGTCGGATCATGCTGAAAATCGTCGCCAAGACCGCGGTGGTCGCAGCGCTGGCGACGGCGGTCGCTGCTGCCCTGAGCGGATGCGAGGCCAGCCAGGTCAGCTGGGCCAATCACACGTTCACGCTCAGCGGTTCCTGCCTGCAACTGCAGACCGTGACCCTGCACAACGGCAAGGCCATCGGTGCCAATGGGATCGAGGTGGATCTGGTCAAGGTGTACTACGGCGACCTCAACCATGACGGCGTCCAGGACGCCGTCGTCATGCTCGACTGCTCGGCGGCCCCGACCGGCGGAAACGGCACTGGCAGCGAAATCCAGGTGTTCACGCGCGACGCCAAACCGATTGCACGCCTGGTGCAGCCCGACCGCTACGGCAGCGGAAATCCGTTCGGAACTCAGTTCAACTTCAACAACGTCGGTGTCCACAGCGACGTTCTCTACACGGGCGCCTGGGGCTGGCTGCCAGGCGATGCCCACTGCTGCCCTTCCGCATACGACGTCTACCGGTGGGATTGGAACGGGCACGGATTCACGCCGGTCGACGTGCAGACGAATCAGTAGACCGAGACAGACGCTCAGGGATTCGATATCCAGCCATCTAGATCACGGCGGAGCGCCGCGGGATCGACCCGCGGAAGCGCTCGTCGCCGAGCGATCAGATCTGCCGGCGAGGGACTGGGGCTTCGGCGTGGCCTCAGCTCGGCGACTTCCGCCCGTCGCGCGTGACGATGACCGACTCTCCGCGGGCGACCCGTTCGAGCACCTCTCCCCCGTGGTGACGGAGCTCGCTCATGGTGACCGATTCCATCGACTCTCTGTATCACGCATGAGCAACAAGGCCGACCCCACCAGCAGCACGGTGACTTTCTCCTGAGCATCCCCCGCCTCACGAGAACGTGTTCTAGAATGCGGATTGCAAGGTCGTATATGCGAACGATCTGACGCGCCGTCAGCCCCACTCAGCTACGCGCCAGACCTTTCGTATTTACTGCTAGCAGGGTGTCCATCCCCACCGTCGGCGCGGCTCTGTGCCGGCGGCACGCACGCTCCATTCGAGGGAAGAACTGCATGAAATCGGCGGTTGACACGGCCTTCATCCGGCGGAGCGTTGAGCTCGCCGACCTCAACGCGGTACGCGTGGCGCTCTACGCGGCCACGCACGACCCGGAGATCGCGGCCCTCCCGATGGCCATCAACCTCGATGATGCGCAGCGCGAGCTGCTCATCTCCAAGGCCGCGGCGTGGCTGGAGGAGAACGCCGCCCCCGGGATGCCGGCGGAGCCCGCCGAGGCCGAGCTGCGCCAGCTGATGAACCTGGCGACCGCCGAGGAGATGGGCGACCTCGAGTTCGAGGCGCGCCGCGATCTCGCGGCGTTCAAGAAGTTCCCGTGGGTCACCGGTTGGACCGGCGCCAAGCCGACGCTGCCCGAGGGCTTCAACGTCGTCGTCGTCGGCGCCGGCTGGAGCGGCCTCGCGATGGGCATCCAGCTCGAGCAGCTGGGCATCCCGTACACGATCCTGGATCGCCAGCCCGAGGCCGGCGGCACCTGGAGCGTCAACCGCTACCCCGACGTCCGGGTCGACACCATCTCGATCACGTATGAGTTCGCCTTCGAGAAGAACTACCCGTGGAGCGAGTACTTCGGCCGCGGAGCCGAGGTGCGCAAGTACCTCAACCACATCGCGCAGAAGTACGGGCCCCACGAGAAGATCAAGTACCAGCGCAATCTCACCAAGGCGACCTTCGACGAGAGCCGCAGCATCTGGGTGATCGAGGCCGAGTCCCCGGACGGGATCGAGATCTACGAGGCCAACATCCTCGTCAACGCCGTGGGCGCCTTCACCAACCCGAACTACCCGCACTTCGATGGCGAAGAGGCCTTCGAGGGGCCGATGCTGCACCCGGCCCGCTGGCCCCACGACTTCGACGCCACGGGAAAGCGCATCGCCGTCGTGGGTAACGGTTCCACCGGCGTGCAGCTGCTCGCGCCGATCGCTGCCGACGCCGAGCAGGTCTTCGTCTTCCAGCGCACCCCGCAGTGGATCAGCCCGCGTCCCAAATACGGCGACCCCGTCGAGCCCGAAATCCGCTGGCTGCTCGACAACTTCCCGGGTTACTGGAACTGGTGGCGTTATATGGCCATCGCGGCGCTCTTCCAGACCCACCGCTTCCTCACGCTCGATGAGGAGTGGAAGGCCCAGGGCGGGCATGTCAACCCGCTCAACGACAAGATGCGTGATGACCTCACGCTCTACATCAAGGCCCAGACCGACGGCCGGCAGGACCTGATCGACAAGCTGGTCCCCGACTACGCGCCCTTCTCGCGGCGCCCCGTCGTCGACAACGG
>DATAZK010000154.1:0-7899 GCA_036272075.1 Frankiaceae bacterium | reverse complement strand
TTTCGAGGGTTCCGTCGTCGTGGAGCGCCGGGTGGGCGAGCTGGTGAGCGCGGCGCAGGAGGAGATCGATCGGGTCCAGGCGATGGGCGGCGCCGTGGCGGCCGTCGAATCGGGCTACATGAAGGCTCAGCTCGTCGACGCGCACTCGCAGCGCCGCCGGCGGATCGAAGCCGGCGACGACGTCGTGGTGGGTGTCAACAAGTTCACGACCACCGAGCCGAGCCCGCTCACGGAGAACCTCGAAACGAGCATCCAGACCGTCGATCCCGCCACCGAAGCGGCCCAGATCGAGTCCGTACGCGCTTGGCGTGCCACCCGCGACCCCGAGCGCGCCGATGCCGCGCTGCAGGCACTCCGCGACGCGGCCAAGACCGACGACAACCTGATGATCGCGACGCTGGCCTGTGCCCGCGCCGGCGTCACGACGGGGGAGTGGGCCGGCGCGCTGCGCGAGGTGTTCGGCGAATACCGTGCGCCTACAGGGGTTTCCGCCACAGCTGCGATCGGCTCGAGCGGTGTGGGGGGTGCGGCGGGCGAGGAGATCGCGCAGGTGCGCCAGCTCGTCGCGCGCACGGGCGAGGAGCTCGGACGGCGGCTGAAGATCCTCGTCGGCAAGCCCGGCTTGGACGGCCACAGCAACGGCGCGGAACAGATCGCCGTCCGCGCCCGTGACGTCGGCTTCGAGGTCATCTACCAAGGAATCCGGCTGACCCCGGCGCAGATCGTCAGCGCGGCGGCGCAGGAGGACGTGCACGTGGTCGGGTTGTCGATCCTTTCCGGCTCGCACCTCGAGCTCGTCCCCGACATCCTGAACGGGCTCAGGGAAGCGGGCCTCGACGACGTCCCGGTGGTGGTCGGCGGCATCGTCCCTGACGCGGATGCCCGGCGCCTCAAGGAGCTCGGCGTCGCGGCCGTCTTCACGCCCAAGGACTACGGCATCACCGAGATCATGCGGGAGATCGTCGGGATCATCCGCGAGGGTGCGGGCCTTCCCAAGACCTAGCCCGACTGAAGCTAGGCTGCGAACGTGCGGCTCGTCATTGCCCGGTGCACCGTCGATTACGCGGGCAAGCTGACCGCCCACCTTCCCAGTGCGGTGCGGCTGCTCATGGTGAAGGCCGACGGCTCGGTGAGCATTCATGCCGACGACCGCGCCTACAAGCCGCTGAACTGGATGAGCCCTCCGTGCACCCTCACGGAGGAGGACTCGCTCTGGCGGGTGGAGAACAAAGCCGGCGAGCAACTGGTCATCACCATCGAAGACGTGATGCACGATTCCAGCCACCATTTGGGCATCGATCCAGGCCTGGTCAAAGATGGTGTTGAAGCTCACTTGCAGGTCTTGCTCGCCGAACATTGCGACTCGATCGAGGAAGGGCTGCGGCTCGTGCGCCGCGAGCACGACACCGGAATCGGCCCGGTCGACCTGCTCTGCCGCGACGCCGGCGGCCTCAGCGTGGCCGTGGAGATCAAGCGTCGCGGCGAGATCGACGGTGTTGAGCAGCTCACTCGCTACCTGGCGCGGATGTCGGCCGACCCCCAGCTGAACCAGCCGGTGCGTGGACTCTTTGTCGCCCAGGCGATCACCCCGCAGGCGCGCCTGCTGGCCGCGGACCGCGGGATCGGCTGCGTGACGGTCGACTATGACGCGCTTCGGGGTTTCGCCCCCACCATTCCCACCCTGTTCTGAGCCGCACGGGCTACTCGCGGCCGTTACCACCGGTTGCCAACTGCGTTGTCTGAAAGACTTCATGCCGTGCCGTCACTGACGCCGGCACCACCCGGAGGGACGGTAGGCAGCCATGACGCGAGCTTTTCAGAAGGCGGGAATCGTCGGCGTTGGCACGATGGGCGCCGGGATTGCCGAGGTGCTCGCCAAGGCCGGTCTCGACGTCGTCGCCGTCGAAATCGATGACGTCGGCGTCAAGCGGGGCCGCGAGCACATCGAGCACTCGACCGAGCGTGCGGTACGCGGCGGCAAGCTGACCGAGGCCGAGCGCGAGGCGTTGCTGGGGCGTATCAATCTCGGGACCGATCTCTCCGCGCTCGCCGATGCCGACATCGTCATCGAGGCGATTCCTGAGCAATTGGAGGCGAAACAGGAGCTGTTTCGCCGGCTCGACGACATCTGTACCCCGGCCACCGTGCTGGCGACGAATACTTCGGCCCTCTCGGTGACGGAGCTGGCTGCGGTGACTCGCCGGCCCTCTGCGGTGATCGGTCTGCACTGGTTCAACCCCACGCCCGTCATGGGATTGGTCGAGGTCGTCAGCACCGTCATGACCGACGCCCAGGTGACCGATGACGTCGAGGCACTGATCGGGACGGTCGGCAAGGCCGCCGTGACCGTGGGCGATCGGGCCGGATTCATTGCAAACGCACTGCTTTTCCCCTATCTGAACAACGCGGTCCGCATGCTCGAGGGCCGTTACGCGACCCGCGAGGACATCGACGCCGCGATGCGTTTCGGCTGCGGGCATCCCATGGGTCCGCTGGCCGTGCTCGACCTCATCGGCCTCGACAGTGCCTACGAGATTCTCGACACCATCTACCACCAGTCGCGCGACCACCTGCACGCGCCGGCACCCCTGCTCAAGCAACTGGTGACGGCGGGGATGCATGGGCGAAAGACCGGGCGCGGGTTCTACACCTACGCCTCACCGGACTCCTCGCAGATCGTTCCCGATGCCGCTCCGCAGACCGGGACTGTTGCCGAGCCACGTCCGGTGAGCCGGATCGGCGTCATCGGCACCGGCACGATGGCGACCGGCATCGCCGAGGTGCTGACCAAGTCGGGCTATGACGTGGTGCTGCGGGCACGGAGCGCGGACAAGGCCGCGTCCACCCTCTCCAAGGTCACCGCCTCGATGGACAAGGCCGTCGCACGCGGCAAGCTGGCCGAGGCCGATCGTGACGCGGCGCTTGCTCGACTCGTCACCACGACCGAACTCGACGATCTCGCTCAGTGCGATCTGGTCATCGAGGCCGTCGTCGAGGAGCTCGGGGTGAAGCGGGCGCTGTTCGCCGCGCTGGATGACGTCATGAAGCCCGGTGCGGTCCTGGCGACCACCACGTCGAGCCTGCCGGTGATCGAGTGCGCCACAGCGACCTCGCGGCCGGCCGATGTCGTCGGCATGCATTGGTTCAATCCGGCACCGGCGATGAAGCTTGTGGAGGTCGTCCCCACGGTCGTATCGGCACCCGACGCCGTCGCCACGGTGCGCGATGTCGCCCTGAAGGCGAAAAAGGCGCCGGTGAGTTGTGGCGACCGGGCGGGATTTATTGTGAATGCGTTGCTCTTTCCGTATCTGAATGGCGCGGCCCGGATGCTGGAACAGCACTACGCCACCGCGGATGACATCGACGCCGCCATGAAGGTGGGTTGCGGACATCCGATGGGCCCATTTGAGCTCATGGATGTCGTCGGCCTCGACGTGACCCTCGCTATTCAGCAGACCCTTTACCTCGAGTTCCGCGAGCCAGGAGACGCGCCTGCCCCGCTCCTTGAGCATCTGGTGAAGGCGGGCTATCTCGGTCGCAAGACAAAGCGGGGCTTCCGGGACTACTCCCGTCGCTGAGTCGACGCTGGGTTCTGCCTTTGAAAATCACCTGAACCAGGTGTGCAGCGGGTAGGCAAAGTAATAAGAAAGCGCAAAGAGCTAGTTGCATTGTCGCGTTAACTCATGCATTCTTGGTCCTATGACCCAGCGCACTGTTGTGACCCTCGAGGACGACCTGACCGGCGAGGAAGCCGATGAAACCGTCAGCTTTGCGCTGGACGGCAAGGCTTACGAGATCGACCTCACCGAGGCTAATGCGACCGCATTGCGCGAGGCGCTAGCCCCTTATGTTGGTTCGGCCCGCAGGGCCGGACGGCTCAACGTTCCTGCGGCCCGCCGGGGCGCGCCATTGCGTCACGTTGCCACGGAAGTAGATCCCGCAGCGGTCCGTGCGTGGGCAGCGTCAAATGGTCACGAGGTAAGCCCGCGCGGGCGAATCAGCCGCGCCGTCCAAGAGGCGTTCAAGGCTGCTATGGGTTGAGTCGTCCGGCTGGTTCGCCGGGCGAGTCGTTCATTTGCGGCAAGTAAAGGTTTAGCGGCGACGGACGAGCCCGTCGGCCCTGTTAGGCCGGGCGGATCGGATAAAGATTGCGCTGAGCGACCGGTTGGCGACGGTGTCCGCCCAATAGATTGCCGCTGCCTGAATCGCGCATTCCTGGGTAGTGCACCGCCCCCGAAGTTACCGGGTCTCGGAAATCGTGCGTTAACCAGTAGAGGCGCGACCTCCCCGACGTGCGCGGTGCGACAATCGGCGGGTGCCTGGTTCCGTCACTCCCGCCTCTGCCGCAGCCTGGGCCGCTGACGCCGCACGCGGACTGGCGGGCGGCGCCGCCGACGTGCTGGCGATGTTGCGTGGAATCTCTACCGACCCGCGGGTTTCGCACGCCGCCAAAGTGGAGGCGACGGCGGCGCTCGCCTACCTCGCTTCCGGTAAGGCGCGGATCCCCCGCTTCATCCCGGTCGTCGGCCGCATCGACGACCTCGCCGTCGCAGCATTCGCCTTGCGCCGCTTGCTCGGCGCAGCGGGCGAGCCCGTGCTGCGCTCGCACTGGAACGGGAGCAGTCGCGGGCTACAGAATCTGCTCGCCCTTTCAGCGGCGCTCGCGACCCCGGGCGGGCGGTTGCGCGCGCTGGCTGTCGCCGGTGCAGCCGCCTCTGCCGTGCGCGAGCAAGTAACGACACCGGGCGGGTTGCGCCGGCGGCCCGGATCAGGACGAGTCGTCGAGGGCGAGGTGCTCGCCCGGCGCGAGTACCGCAGATGAGCACTCCGGCGCCGCTCGCGTCGGATGACGAGTGGGAAGTGCGAGCGGTACGCGGTCAGGACGCGAGAAAGCTCTACCGCTGCCCCGGCTGCGATCACGAGATACGTATCGGGCAGCCTCACGTCGTCGCCTGGCCGGCCGCCGGCGGCAGCTTCGAGACGGACCAGAGCGATCGCCGGCACTGGCACACGGCCTGCTGGCGCGCCCGGCACCGAGGCCCGCGGCCCGGGCCGGCGAGGCCGCGGCGGTGGGGCTGACCAATATGGTCAGGAGGTGCCGCTCATCCGCGCCAATACGGTCCTGCCGGCCGATCGGCACCCGCTGACCCTCACCACGGCAGACGGTCTGCAGCTGGTCGCCGAGCTGGCATTGCCGACGGACCGTCCGCCGGTCGCCACTGTGATCTGCGTGCATCCGCTACCGACTCACGGCGGCTCGATGGACAGCCACCTGCTCCGCAAGATGGCCTGGCGGCTGCCCGCACTCGCCGGACTCGCGGTGCTGCGCTTCAACACCCGCGGCACGGCTAGCGAAGAAGGCCGGTCGCAGGGATCGTTCGACGGCGGCGAGAGCGAGCGCTTCGATCTGGCTGCGGCCGTCGAGTATGCCGAGTTCCATGAGCTTCCGGCGCCCTGGCTCGTCGGCTGGTCGTTCGGCACCGACCTCATCCTTCGTTACGGCGCCGAGCCGGCGATCTGCGGTGCGGTGCTGCTGAGCCCGCCGCTGCGCTTCTCGACCGAGGCCGACCTGGACACCTGGGCCGGCTTCGGACGGCCGCTGACAGCCGTCGTCCCCGAGTTCGACGATTACCTGCAGCCGGCCGAGGCGACGGAACGCTTCGCGCGGGTACCCCAGGCGCGCGTCGTCGTCATCCCGGGTGGCCACCACCTGCTGGTCGGACGCGCCGAGGAAGCGCTCGATGCCGTCGTCGCTACCGTCCTCGGCGACACCCACCCCGAGGCCTCCCCTTTGCCCCGCGAGTATCAGGAGATCCGATGAGCGCCCGCTTCGACCTGTCCGGCAAGAACGCTCTGGTGACCGGTGCCAGCCGCGGGATCGGGCGGGCGATCGCGCTCGGCTTCGCGCAGGAGGGTGCCGACGTCGCGATCGCGTCACGCGACACCGAGTCGCTCGAGGAGCTACGCCGTCAGATCGAAGCGCTGGGTCGTCGGGCGTACGTCATCGCGACGGATGTCATGGATGCCGGATCGATCGCGGCGATGGCGCAGGGGGCGATCGATCAGCTCGGGAGCGTCGACATCCTGGTCAACAACGCGGGCGGCAGTTCCTACATGGGGCCTTTCACGACCCTGCGGTTCTCGGGCTGGGAAAAGACCATGCGCCTGAACGTCGATTCGATCGTGCACGCGTGCCAGGCGATCGGTCCGCACATGCTCGAGCGCGGCAGCGGCAGCATCATCAACGTGGCCTCCGTCGCGTCGCTCGTCGGCACGCCCGAGTTGGCCCCCTACGGGGCCAGCAAGGCGGCCGTCCTCTCGCTGACCCGCACGCTGGCCATCGAGTGGGGAGGCTCGGGGGTCCGGGTCAACGCGCTCTGCCCGGGTTGGACGCGGACCGCTCTGAACGCCGACCTGTGGGGCGATGAGCAGATCAGCACCGCGATGATGGAGCGCGTACCGCTCGGGCGTTGGGCAGCCAGCGAAGAGATGGTCGGCCCCGCCGTGTTCCTCGCGTCAGAGGCCGCGTCGTACCTGACGGGTCAGGCTTTGGTGGTGGACGGCGGCCAGACGGCCGACTGAGCGGTACCGGTCAGGAACGGCGGCGGACGTCTGCCGAGGCGGGCGCCGCGGGGGCGCTGGCCACGTACTCGTCGTCCTCGTACTCGCTGTCGGCGAATTCCAGACTGTCGCTGGTGTCGGCGGCGTAATCGCCATCATCGGGGAGCGACACCTCGGGCCGGCTCGGCGCAGCCTGCGCGGGCTCCTGGATCGAGATCGACGGCGCCAGGGCGGCGGCCAACGCCTCGTGCAGGCGCGAAAGCTGCGCGTTGACGGCGTCGTGCTGGCGCTCGAGGTCGGCCAGCCGGCGTGAGGCGGCCCGCTCCTCTTCAGCGGTCTCCTGCTGGGCGCGCATCAGCATGCGGTCGGCCTCGGCCTGGGCATTGGCGATGATCTCCTGCGCCTGGGCCTCCCCCTCACGAATGCGCGAGCCGTGGATCCGGTCCGCATCCGCCGAGATCTGCCGGGCCTCGGCGAGAAGCTCGTCGGCTTCCTGGGAGCGCTGGGCGCGGATCTGGGCGCCCTGCTCTTCCGCGAGAGTCAGGATCTGGGTGACGCGATCGCCGAGCTCGTGCCACTGCGGGCGTCCGCTCTCGAGTTCCTCGCGGGCAGTCTCCGCCTCGGAAGCGGCGCTGGCAGCGGCCTGCTCGGCGGCGTCACGGGCGATTTCAGCGTTGCGTAGCTGATCCTCCAGCCAGCCGAGGTGGTTTTCGACCTGGTCACGGTCGTAACCACGGCGCACCAGCTCGAAAGCCGGGCCGCCTTCCTCGGGAGAGCGAAGAGGCAGCAGGTCAGTGTGCTCGCTCAGACTGTGCTCGCTCATGCGGAATACTGTGCCACGCTTCGGCCCGCTGGCCGAGTTCGGCGCGCGCGACAGCGAGGGTTATTCCTGCCGTAACACGCGGGCTGAGCTGCCCGGGATCGACCGGTCAGATGCCCCGGAATCGGTTGATTTCCGTCAAGTGACGCTCGCGCAACTGTGCATCGCTAACGCCGAGCCCCTCCTCGGGAGCCAGGCACAGCACGCCGACCTTGCCTTGGTGGAGATTGCGGTGGACGTCGTAGGCGGCCTGCCCGGTCTGCTCCATCGGGTAGACCCGCGAGAGCGTCGGATGGACCAATCCGCGGGCGATCAGCCGGTTCGCCTCGGACGCCTCGCGGTAGTTGGCGAAATGCGAGCCGACGATGCGCTTGAGATTCATCCAGAGGTAGCGGTTGTCGTACTCGTGCAGGAAGCCACTCGTCGAGGCGCACGTGACGATCGTGCCGCCGCGCCGGGCGACGTAGACGGAGGCGCCGAACGTCTCCCGTCCGGGGTGCTCGAAGACGATGTCGGCG
>DATAZK010000153.1:0-4267 GCA_036272075.1 Frankiaceae bacterium | reverse complement strand
GCGCGGACGTTTGCGATCACGTTCCCGCCGGCTTTCGCGGCGAACTGGGTAGCGAACGAGCCAACGCCGCCGCCCGCACCCACGATCAGCACCGTCTTGCCGGCGAGCGGCTCGAGCAACTCCACCAACTCGAGCCCGGTGCCACCCACTGTCGGGAGCGCGGCCGCGACAACGTCATCGAGTCCACTGGGAACTCGTGCCAGCGGCGCGTCCTCGGTAATGGCCACATACTCGGCGTACGTTCCCGCCGAGCCAAGCGGGGGGATCAGCAACTGGCCGAACAGATCGTCGCCGAGGGCAAACCTCGACGCGCCTTCGCCCAGCTGCTCGACCACCCCGGCGCCGTCGGCACCGAGCACCATCGGGAACGTCGCTGGCATCGGCTTCCAGGCACCGGAGGCAAGCGTGCGATCCATGGGGTTCATGCCGGCGGCCCGCAGCTTGATCAGGACCTGTCTCGGTCCCGGCTCCGGCGTCGCGACCTCCGCCATGGCAGGAGTGGCTCCATATTCAGTGACCGTGACCGCGCGCATGCTGCCTCCTTCCGTTGGGTGTGCTTGGTACGTGGCTCACACAGCGACGTCCCGCTTGCGTTTCCGGTTAAGACGCCTCAGTTCGTGTTCCGCTGCCCGACGCTGACGCGTCGTGCTGCTCAGCTATTGAGGCTACAGCCGACATCTCGGTCGAGGCGGCCGGCGCGAGCCCGCGCGGCGAGGGACGATTTGTTCTGCTGGTCGGCGAGGGAGGTACTCCTCGGTTCGCTGACCGACGCCGACGGCATGTTTTGGCTGGTCAGCCTAGATTCGTGGCTCGCGGCGGTTTCCGACGCCACGGGTACTCGTGGAGGGTGTCCAGAAAAGCGCGTGTGACGGGAGTCCAGTCGCGCCGTGTGAAGGCGACGACTGGACGGACCAGGCGCGGTTTGGCGGGTCGCGTGAGTTCATCGGCGCTCTCCGGGACGATGTGATCGGGAACCAGGGCGGGGCCGAGGCCGGCTGCTGCGAAGAGGGGCGCGGCGACGACCTGGCTGGTGCGCACCGCGACGCGCGGCGTGAAGCCGGCGACGGCGCATTGCATGTCCACTACGTCGCCGAGCCCGTGGTTGCGCGCGAAATGGACCCACCTGCGATTGGCTAACTCGGCGAGGTCAACCGCTCGCTCGCGGAGCAGCGGGTCGCCGGGGGGCAGCACGAGCACGAACTCCTCCCATCCCAGCGTTGTGATCGGTCCGTCCCAGCTTGCTGGAGGGGGACCTACCGCAATATCGCCGTCGCCGTTGCGGACAGCCTCGTCGAGGAGGCGGCGATGCAGATATTCGCTGAGACTCACCTCGATGCTGGGATGGAGTTCCTGCCAGCGTCTCAACGCCGACGGCAGGATTCCGGCGGCTGCAGAGGTGACCGTCGCGATCTCGAGTTGGCCCGACTCGAGGCTGAGTGCCGTGCGTACCGATCGCCGGGCACGGTTTGCGTGGTTGATTGTCGCGCGCGCCTCGGGAAGGAAGTTCCGTCCGGCCATTGTGAGACGTACGCCTCGTGGAAGCCGCTCCAGAAGCGGCCCGCCGAGCTCTGCCTCCAACACACCGATCTGCTGCGACAGCGACGGCTGGGCTACGCGCAGACGTTCCGATGCGCGGCTGAAGGAGCCCTCCTCGGCGATGACTACGAAGTACTCGAGTTGACGGAGATTCACGCTCTGAGTATCGGCATCGCAGCGATCTGCGTGCAAAGGATAACCATAGACATTGTCTATCTGTGAATGAGAGGATCGGTCTTTGCGCCTATATCCGTAAAGAGCTACCTTGGTTCGCAGAATCAGTCCTTACGAAAGCGACGTCTTGGCAGATGCCGGACGATGTTGACCAAAGGAGAAGCGAGTGAGCGCCTCGGCACAATCCACCTCACGAAGCCCGATTGAAGGGATCATTCAAGCCCCTCGCCCGGCGTCGGCGTCGGCGCTCTTGCGTCATTTCGCGGATCTGCGCGACGGCACTCACGGCGATGCCAGATCGCGACGGGACAAGGAGCGCCTATTCGTTGCAGCCGTCCCGCTGCTCGATCCGCACGCTCGGCAGGCACTGGAGGAGATCAACAGGTATCTGCTACTCGGCGCCGGCGAAGTGACCGCCACCGGAGTGCGTGAGTCAGCAGACGGCGGCCCCGAGGCAGTTTGGGCGTTGACATGGCCCGGGCAGCGGGCCGCCGGCATCGAACCGATCGTCATTCGCGCCTACTTCGGCGCCGGATTCGCACACCCGCATCTGCAGGGTGCCACCGTCGGCGATTGGCCGCTCAATGTCTTCGACGAGGAGCAGGCGGCCGAAGAGCTACCCACCCTTCGTGCGATCGCAGCGGCAGATGTCCACAACCTCGTCTTCCAACTTGGCGGAGACGTTCGCATCATCCCGGCCACAGTCAAAGGCCATGACGGCAAAACGAGAGACGGCGCTACCCAACACAACCAAGAACCGCAAGCAGCCGGGAGGGAGAGGTCATGACTTCGACAGCCACTGGTACGAGCACCATCGAAGCGCCCGAGGCGGAGCAGGTCGAACGTGCAAACGAATCCGGGCGCACGCCGGTGGTCTTCGTCCACGGACTCTGGCTGCTTGCGAGCAGCTGGGACCGCTGGGCGGCAGTGTTCGAAGAGGCTGGCTATAGCGCATTGAGTCCGGGCTGGCCGGATGACCCGGAGACCGTGCAGGAAGCGAAGGCCGATCCAGACGTCTTCGCGCGAAAGAGCATCGGCGACGTCGCGGACCACATAGATGAGGTCATCCGCCGACTCGACAAGAAGCCGGCGGTTATCGGCCACTCCTTCGGAGGCCTCCTCGCGCAGATCATTGCGGGGCGCGGGCTCGCAGCGGTCACGGTGGCGGTCGACCCGGCGCCGTTCCGCGGCGTGCTCCCGCTTCCGATCTCGGCGCTTCGGGCTGCCTCACCCGTGCTCACGAACCCGGCGAACCGAAACCGCGCCGTTCCTCTCACCTTCGAGCAGTTCCGTTATAGCTTCGCGAACGCCGTAAGCGAGGACGAGGCGAAGGAGCTCTACGAGACTTATGCAGTCCCGGGGTCCGGCGAGCCGGTCTTCCAGGCGGCAGCGGCGAACCTGAACCCGTGGAGCGAAGCGAAGGTCGATACGAAGAACCCTGACCGTGGACCTCTGTTGATCATCTCCGGGGAGAAGGACCACACCGTCCCCTGGGCGGTCGCCAACTCGTCATACAAACGCCAGCAGAGCAACCCGGCTGTGACTGAGATCATCGAGATCAAGGGACGCGGACACGCTCTGACGATCGATAGCGGTTGGCGCGAGGTCGCCGACACGGCACTCGGCTTCGTCCGACGGTTCTAGGCCCCAGGGCATCCTCCCTAGGACCGTCGGGTGGAGAGGCGGCGGCGCGACGCCAACCTTTCTGGACAAGCAAGTAGGAGATGTCTGGACTGAGGAATGCAGGCGATTGGCCGAAAACGGCGGACAGCGCCGCTTCCATCCCCGATCTACGATCACAATGGCGGCTAACGGTGAGGATTCTCCGACCCATTCGGGCAAGAGCCGCCCGCGTTCGACAGCACGGTGGTGCCCTTGGCGCCGCGTGCGGCACCCTCGAAGACACCCGCAGCGGCCTGCAATGGGCCGAAAACGGATCGTTCGCCGTGCTGCGGCGCACGGCGGGGATGGTTCTCCGCTTTATCCTGGACATCTTGGTCGTCGTCGTGATCGTGCTTTTCGAACTCGACACCCTTCGCCGCCGGGCTGCGCACGCCCTGGCGGGGCCGCCACGGCACTGATGGTTGTTTGCCGGTCCGTCAAGCCCTCTGACGGACTCGACCCGTCGACCCCCTCATCGACCGCGGGCAAGAAACCCGCTGCTACCTCCGCGACCCCGACGGCCACCTGATCGAAGTCGGGCAGAACAATCGACCGACCGGCCTGCGGACTGACTCGCCGCGGATGCGGCCGTACGACCAATCGTCGCCATGGCGGAATGGGTAGCCGGCGGCGGCCGTTGACATTGCCGATGGAAGGGCACGCTGTTGTCCGGGTGGCGAAGGCGAGGGCGCTCGACTGGGTCGGCGTGCTGTTCGCCGCGGCGGCGCTCGTACTCGTGCCGTGGGTCGTCCTCCTCGTCCGAGCGCTGCCGAGCCACCACCGTTCCGCTCATTGGGACGTCGCCTGGGGCGGGCTCGACATCGCTCTTGCGTTGCTGCTCGTTGGGGTCGCGGTCGCCGCGTGGCGGCGGTCGCCCTGGCTCGAGGGTGCCGCG
>DATAZK010000152.1:0-23669 GCA_036272075.1 Frankiaceae bacterium | reverse complement strand
AACGTCCGGGGATCGACAACGATCGGGTAGAGGTCGAAGCCGGGGTGTCCAGTAGGGATAACCCGGCGGCATAGGGCCGCCTCGCGCGGGTCCCAGCAGATCACCACCAGGATCGCTCGGGGCACTTTGTTGGCCTTGATGACCTCGAGGGGCGCTTCATGTTCTAGGGAGGGCATGCCACCACAGTAAGTAGCCTCATAGGTTCCTATGCACGAAGAATTAAAAGTAGCACTCGAAAGTGACAGTGATATCACCGTGGCAACAGGTTGCCACTGTGCTAACGGAGCCGACCGCGGGATGAGGGTCATGGTGCCGGCTGGGTGGAGCCAGGGACCGTTCGAAATGACGGTGTTGATCTTGTTTTCTCTCACTGGCGGATGAGGACGAGGGTGCTGCGGGGCTCGATGTGCACGGTGTCTTCTGCGTGCAGGTCGGGGTGGGTCGCCGCGTCTTGGAAGGTGTCGACGGCGACGTGCCACTTCTCGCCGATGGCGGTGCCGGGGAGGCGGAACTCGACCGGCTCGTGGTGGCCGTTGAACAGGATCAGGAAGGAGTCGTCGGTGACCGGGTCGCCTTCCTGATCGGGCTCGGTGATGGCGTGGCCGTTGAGGAACACGGCGACGGTGCGGGCCTCGTCCCAGTGCCAGTCGCTGTCCTGCATCCGGTTGCCGTCGGGCAGGAACCAGGCGATGTCGCCGACGGAGCCGTCGCGATTGTCGCCGTGGAAGAAGCGGCGGCGGCGGAGCACCGGGTGGTCGCGGCGCAGGTGCACCAGCTGGCGAGTGAAGTCGAGCAGGTCCTGCCGGGGCTGGTCGAGGTGCCAGTCGACCCAGGACAGCTCGTTGTCCTGGCAGGAGACGTTGTTGTTGCCGTGCTGGGTGCGGCCGAGTTCGTCGCCGTGCGCGATCATCGGCACGCCCTGGGAGATCAGCAGGGTGGTGAGCAGGTTGCGCTGCTGGCGGGCGCGGAGCGCGAGGATCTCCGGATCGTCGCTCTCGCCTTCCGCGCCGCAGTTCCAGGACTGGTTGTCGTCGGAGCCGTCCTGGCCGTCCTCGCCGTTGGCGTCGTTGTCCTTGTCGTTGTAGGAGACGAGGTCGCGCAGGGTGAAGCCGTCGTGGGCGGTGATGAAGTTGATGCTGGCGAGCGGGCGGCGGCGGTCGCTCTGGTAGAGGTCGGCGGAGCCGGCCAGCCGGGAGGCGAATTCGGGCAGGGTGGCTTCGGCGCCGCGCCAGAAGTCGCGGATGGTGTCGCGGTAGCGGCCGTTCCATTCGGTCCACAGGGGCGGGAAGTTGCCGACCTGGTAGCCGCCCTCGCCGATGTCCCAGGGCTCGGCGATGAGCTTGACCTGGCTGACGACCGGGTCCTGCTGGACCAGGTCGAAGAACACCGACAGCTTGTCGACCTCGTGGAACTGGCGGGCGAGGGTGGCGGCGAGGTCGAACCGGAACCCGTCGACGTGCATGTCCTCGACCCAGTAGCGCAGCGAGTCCATGATCAGCTGGAGCACGTGCGGGTGGCGCATCAGCAGGCTGTTGCCGGTGCCGGTGGTGTCGAAGTAGTGCGCGGGATCGTCGTCGACGAGGCGGTAGTAGGAGGCGTTGTCGATGCCCTTGAACGAGAGCGTCGGGCCGAGTTCGTTGCCCTCGGCGGTGTGGTTGTAGACCACGTCGAGGATGACCTCGATGCCGGCCGCGTGCAGGGACTTGACCATCGCCTTGAACTCGGTCACCTGCTGGCCGCGGCTGCCGGAGGATGAGTAGGCGTTGTGCGGGGCGAAGAAGCCGATGGTGTTGTATCCCCAGTAGTTGGACAGGCCGCGCTCGATCAGGTGCGGGTCCTGGACGAACTGGTGCACCGGCATGAGCTCGATCGCGGTGACCCCGAGCCACTTGAGGTAGTCGACGATCGCGGGGTGGCCGATGGCGGCGTAGGTGCCGCGGATTTCTTCCGGCACGCCCGGGTGCGTCTTGGTGAGGCCCTTGACGTGCGCCTCGTAGATGACGGTGTGGTGGTAGGCGAGATCGGGGGCTCGGTCGTCGCCCCAGTCGAAGGTCGTGTCGGTTACCACCGACACCATCGTGTGGCCGAGGCTGTCCATGGTGTCGTTCGGCTCGTCGTGGTCGTCGAAGCGGTAGCCGAACAGGGACTCGTCGCCGTCGATCTGGCCGTCGATCGCCTTGGCGTACGGGTCGAGCAGGAGCTTGGACGGATTGCAGCGCTGGCCCTGGTCGGGGTCGTAGGGGCCGTGGACGCGGAAGCCGTAGCGCTGGCCTGGCTGGACTCCGGGCACATAGCCGTGCCAGACGAAGCCGTCCATCTCGGTTAGGTCGACGCACTGCTGCTCGCCGTTGTCCGCGATCAGCGCTAGCTCGACGCGCTCGGCTGCTTCGGAGAACAGGGAGAAGTTGGTGCCGGATCCGTCGTAGGTGGCTCCTAGCGGGTACGACCGGCCAGGCTTGATCCTCATCGTGCATCCCTTCGGCGTAACCGTGGTCGAGCTTTGCCTGATTACCCGGGAATGCGGCGTTCACGCGTTGGGCTCCGCGCCCCCGCCTTGCCACGATATCCTCACATGTTTGGTCCGCCACGATATCGTAACAGAGCTCGGGCGTTACGATATCATCACAGGAGTAGATGACTGGCCCTCAACCGGGAGACGGAGGATGTCATGGCGGATCCATGGGCGGCTGTCCGCACGCCCGAAGACCTTGGCCGTTTCTTGGCGCGTGTCAGACAGGATCGTGGTCTCACGCAGGAGGAACTCGCCGAGGACCTCGGCGTGAGCCGGCGGTACGTCAGCGAAATCGAGAACGGCAAACCCGGGCTCTACACGGAGCGCCTGTTTCAGATGTTGCGCCTGCTTGGAGTGCGACTGCGGGCGGAGCAGGTCTGATGACCGCGAGGAAGCCTCTTGACGTATGGCTCTACGGAACTCAGGTTGCAACGATTACTGATCATGGTCGTGAGATCCGGCTGCAATGGTCACAAGACGCGTATGAACGATGGGGGCAAGGCGGAAGAGTTGTCTCGCACCTGCTGCCCATCGATCGACCATCAGTGCAACCTCATCATCGGAGAGTTCAGGCGTTTCTAGCCGGATTGCTGCCAGAGGGTAACGCTCGTGAACGCCACGCGCAAGCCGCTGGAGTTACTTCGGACGATATCTTCGGCATGATTCGGGCTTATGGAAAGGAAACTGCGGGCGCACTCATCTTTGTTGAGCAAGGTTCCCCTGAACCTGACCGCATAGGCTCGCTAGAGCCTGTAAATAACGATCAGATCGGCGCAATGCTAGCCGAGGCCGCAGGCGACGGCCCAGCCTTCGCAGGGCACGACGGCAATCACCTCCAGTCGACATCGCTGGCTGGGATACAGCCGAAGATCGTCCTGGCGCGGGCTTCGGACGGGTGGGCGCGCTGCTTGGATGGCCACCCGTCGACTCATGTAGCCAAGCTCTCGCACCCCCCAGACTCGAATGCTCGGGACGTTGTCCATACGGAGGTTGCCAGCCTTGACCTGGCGCGCGAACTGGGGCTAACGACAATGGAAGCACAAGTCGTCGATTTTGACGGGCATGTTGCCATCGTCGTCTCGCGCTATGACAGGACGGTTGATGAGGAAGGACGCATCCGGCGCATCCACCAGGAGGATGGTGCACAGGCGCTCGGAATCAATACTGACGACCCAAATCGTAAGTTTCAGTATTCTCGCGACTTGCCATCACTTAAGAAACTTGCGGAAGTCCTACGCGGAGGTAGCTCAGAGCCCGACAAGTTGCTCGCCCTCACCACGTTCAACCTCGCGATCGGCAATACGGATGCGCATGCGAAGAATATCTCGTTTATCCGAGATTCAGACGGGGATGTGTCACTCGCTCCCGCCTACGACATCGCCATGCATCTTCATCATACTTCGGCTAACCGAACGTTTGCGATGAACGTGAACGGCAAATCGAGGATTGATAGCATCACTGTTGACGACCTGATTGCAGAAGCTGAGCATTGGCCGATGCCGAAACGACGCGCTTCGCTAACCGTCTCCAAGACTCTCTATAATCTTTCGGCTGCGCTAACGACTCTTGATCACAGCCGGTACCCCGGCGTCCAGGAGGCAGCCTTCAATGTCGTCGAGGAACGCACCCAAGGTCTCATCGGCCAATTGACCTGATCTCGAGCGTAGTTTCGGTCTCTAGCCGCGAGTTGCCCGAGATCACCAACTCCGGTGCCGTGTGCTCCATCAGAAGTTCGACTGGGCCGCTTGCCATCTGAGCTGGTTGGGCTTCTTCTTCAGGTGTCATGCACGGATTGTACCGATACGCGAGGTCGATCGCTGACTTGCAACCCGGCGATCGGAGGACTTCTCGGTAGCCTCGAATAGACCGGTCGTACGCACTTTGCCGGGGGGATCAGGTTGGTAACACGCCAGTCACTTGCGAACCTTTGGTTGTGGGTCTTTGGCGTGCGGACGTGAGCGTGTGCAGTTCGGGTCGCGGGGTGCCCCCATCTGCACACAATGGCGATCATCGCATTGGAAAGACGCCCAAATGGCACACGATGATGGTGATCGCGGCGGCAGACGACGTAACGGTGGCTGCGGGAGAGCTGGAACCGGTCAGGGCGAGGCATTCGATGCGGGTTCGATGTATCTGGAGCGATGTGCGGGCCTCCGAAGGGGTAACAGCTACCCTTCTCTGACCGTTCAGGGGGAACAGATCATGACCGCTCAGCATGTTGACGACAACGGGCTGCACATCGAGAGGCTCGACCGGCGGCTGCGGGAGCTCAGCGCCACGTTCGCCGGGCTCGGGAAGACCGTCGCCCAGCAGACCGCGGCCAACGCCGCGCAGCAGCGCGCCGCCCTGCGTGACGGTGTGCTGCTCATCGCGGAGGGCGCGGACAGCTAGTCGCGATCCCCGCCTCGACTGAGATCTCGGCGGCGGGTGCCAGGCGGAGCAGCGGACCGTTCGGGAAAATTCAAAACATCAGCCCGAACGGACGCGGGGCTCCGCGTCGAGGGTGAGTGTCATGGGGCGACCCCTACGGTCGGCCTGGCCGGCGGCGGCGGATCGGGGACGGAATGGGGGATCTTCCCGAGGCGCGCGGGCGGGCGGGCGGCCGATCATGGGGTCATGGAAACCAATGACACTCCCCCGCACGACGACGACAACCAGTCGCGGCCGCGGCCGCTGCGGCGTTCCTCGGGCGACCGGCTGCTGGGCGGGGTCGGGGCCGGCGTGGCCGACTACCTCGGCACCGATGTGACCGCCACCCGGGTCGGCCTGGTCGCCGTCGCCGTGCTCGGTCACGTGGCGATCCCGGCCTACGCCGCGGCGTGGGCGCTGATTCCCGAGGAGGGCAAGTCGCGGTCGCGCGCGGCCGAGTTCCTCGACTCGGTGTCCGACCGGGTCGACGCGGCGGTCGGCCGAGCGCGGCAGGCCTAGCCGATCGGGAGGCCCAGCCGATCGGCAGGCCTAGCCGATCGGGAGGACGGACGTGGCCAGCGTGCGCCGGTCGGTGACGAGCACGTGCGACGACGGCAGCGGGGTCCAGCCCGGCATCGGCCAGCCCGAGCTTGCGACCAGCACGGCGTCGTCGGTGACCTGGTAGGCCAGGTCGAAGTAGGCGGCGACCTCGTCCGGGTCCTCGCCGTGCCCGCGCTCCTTGAGCCGGTCGGCCGGGACCATCGACCGGTCGTAGAACGAGATCGCGTACAGCGTGTCCGGCGACAGCAGGATCGCGTTGAGGCTGCCGGTGATGAAGCGCTGGGAGATCGCGGCGGTGGTGTCGGCGATCGCCGCGACCATGTCGCCGTCGCGCTCCGCCAGCCGCCACATCAGGTGCAGGAAGTACCGCTCGCTGTCGGTGGTCCCGCCCAGCTGCCGCTCCCACTCGGGCGGCAGCAGCTCGCCCAGCCGTTCCTGGGGATGGATGGCGCCGTTGTGGGCGAACGTGTAGTCGCCGTACTGGAACGGGTGGGTGTTGACGTCGATGACGGGCAGGCCGGGGGTCGCCCAGCGCAGGTGCAGCAGGCCGAGGTCGCCCAGCGGCTGCCAGGCGACCTTGTCGTACTCCGGCTCGCTGCCGGCCCGGGCGGGCGACTTCCACACGGCCGGCCGCGATCCCGCGTACCAGGCCATGCCCCAGCCGTCCCCGTGCAGATCGGACAGGCTGGTGAAGGCGCGGAAGCTCTCCGTGCCCAGGAGTTCGGCGACGGACGCGGCATCACGCGAGCAATAGCCAAGCAGACGGCACATGAAGGATTAGCTCTCCTAAAGTGACTTGCCCATGCCGCCGCCGACGTCAATCGACGCGCCGGCGATGTAGCTGGCCCGGTCGCTGGCCAGGAACGCGACCAGCCCGGCGACCTCGTCGGAGCGCCCGAACCGGCCGAGCGGGACCTCCGCCTTCGCGAGCTGGCCGAAGAACTCGTCGGCGGGCATCTCGGGGGCGCGCTTGTGATGGATGTTCTGCCATTGCGGGGTCTCGACGAAGCCGATGTTGACGCTGTTGACGAGGATCCCCTCGGCCCCGAGCTCGATCGACAGCGCCTTGGACAGGCTCAGGCAGGAGGCCCGGTTGACCGACGAGGCCAGGAAGGCCGGGTCCGGGTAGCGGGCGTACAGGGCGTTGATGTTGATGACTCGAGGCGCCGCGCTTGACCGCAGGTGCGGCAGCGCGGCGCGGATGCAGCGGATCTGCGAGAACAGCTTCACCTCGATGTCGTCGTGCCAGTCGTCGTCGGTCAGCGTCGCGAACCGGCCCGGCCGGGCCCGGCCCGCGTTGTTGACGAGGATGTCGAGGCCGCCCAGTTCGGCGGTCGCGGCGGTGATGAAGTCGGTCACCTGAGCCGGGTCGGTCACGTCGCACGGCAGTGCGAGCAGGTGCTGGCCTGCGACGGCGGTTTTGCGCAGTTCGGCGGCGGTCTGGTCGAGTTCGTCTTTGTGGCGGGAGCAGATCGCGACGGCGGCGCCTTCGGCCAGCAGCTCGGCCGCGATGGCCTTGCCCAGGCCCTTGGAGCCGCCGGTGACGACCGCCCGGCGGCCGGTCAGCCCGAGGTCCACCTAGTCCTCACCTGCGTTGGCGTCTTCGGCTTGCTCTGTGTCGGCTGCCTGCGCTTCTGCCAGCTTGAGGAGGCTGCTGCGGGGCGGCGCGAACACGTCGATCTCGAGGCAGTGGGTGTCGGTCGTCCAGGCGCCGTGCGGCACCCAGGACGGGACGACGGCGACGTCGCCCTTGCGCATGACGCGCACGTCGCCGTCCAGGTCGAAGGTGAACTCGCCCTCGATGACGACGACGATCTGCTCCTCCTCGTGGACGTGGCGGGGGGCGATCGCGCCGGGCTCGAAGCTGACGAAGTTGGTCATGGCGTTGTGGCCGAGGACCGGCCGGAAGCCGAGCCCGGGCAGGAACTCGACCGGGGTCAGCGCGTCCACGTTGACGTACCGGCCGGGGCCGGCCGGGGTGCCGCCCTCGGTCGTGAAGTGGCTGGCGGCATCGCCCAGCGAGCCGTCCTGGCCATCCTCGTCGGCCGATCGCTGGTGCGCGACATCACTCATGTGTCCTCCGTGCTGCTTAACGTTTGATGTGCTGCGGAAGTTGCTGTGGGAATTACAGGACGCTCTTCACTACGTCGGCGATCCTTCGGATGCCTTCGTCGATGAGGTCGTCGGCCACCCGGCTGTAGGCGAGCCGGATCTGGTTGGCGCCGACTCCCGCGTCGGCCAGGTAGAACGGCCGTCCGGGCACGTAGGCGACCTTCTCGGCCCGGGCGGCGGCCGCCAGCGCGACCGTGTCGACGCCGTCTGGGCAGGTGAGCCACACGTAGAATCCGCCCGCCGGGGTCGTCCAGGTCGCGCCGTCGGGCATGTGAGCCGCCAGCGCCTCGGTCGTCAGGCGCGCTCGCCGCCCGTACAGCACCCGCGACTCGGCGATCTGACGGTCCATGTGACCGCCCCGGCCGTACTCCTCGAGCATCCGCTGGCCGAGCGCGCCCGCGCACTGGTCGGAGTTCTGCTTGGCGATGACCAGCCGGCCGACGACGTCGGCCGGCCCGGCCGCCCAGCCCATCCGGAATCCGGGCGAGAAGATCTTGGAGAACGTGCCCGCCTGGAGCACGACGTCGGGCGCGAGCGACCACATGCTCGGCGGCACGGCGGCGGCGTCGCGCGCGGCGGCGGCGTCGCGCGCGGCGGCGTCGTTTGTGGGGGCGTCGAAGCCTAGCTCGCGGTAGGCCACGTCCTCCAGGATCAGGAAGCCGTAGCGGCGGGCCAGGTCGACCAGCCCCTGCCGGCGCTCCGCGCTCATCGACAGGCCGGTCGGGTTCTGGAAGTCGGGGATCGTGTAGACGATCTTCGGTCGGAGGCCGCCGGCCAGCAGGTCTTCGAGTACGTCGACGCGCATCCCGGCGTCGTCGAGCGGCACGCCGCGCACGTCGGCCTCGTAGCCGCGGAACGCCATCAGCCCGCCGAGGTAGGTCGGCGCCTCGACGACGACGACGTCGCCCGGGTCGATGTAGCTCTTGGCCAGCAGTTCCATGCAGTCGATGCCGCCGCTGGTGATCATCAGCTCGCCCGAGCCGGGGGCCCGGCTGTCGGCCGCCGCCAGCCGCCCGGAGACGTAGTCCCGGACGCTGGCCAGGCCCTCGGTGGCCGAGTACTGCAGCGCCACCCCCGGCTCGTCGGCGATCAGCCGGGCGGCGATGTCGGCCAGGGCGGGTGTCTGGAACGTGGCCGGCTCGGGGAACCCGCCGGAGAACGTGATGACGTCGGTCGCGCCGGCCAGCGAGAGGATCGCGGTGATCTCCGAGCCGCCGAGCGCGTGCGTACGGCGCGCGAGCCGCTCGTCCCAGTCCCGGCGTCCAGCGCTCTGATTCTCGTCGCCCCGATCAAGGTCCTGCTGCGTCACTGCGGTCATCGACCCGACTCCTTCCTAGGCGGAAGTTGACCCTTGACATGTGGATCTTGCAATTGTAAGAATCCTCACTAACACATCTTACAATCAACAATCACACACGACTCAGCATAGCTCATCCAAATCGTCTCGACGATAGGCCACCTTCCAAATGACAATCAACCCCGCGCCGCTGGCCAAGCTGGCCGAGGTGTCACCGCCGCCGAGGACCGAGGTGGAGGTGGACGACTTCGACCTGGCGCTACTGCGCGCGCTGGCGACCGACTCGCGGCAGTCGCAACGGGCCCTGGCCCGGCAGATCGAGATGTCGCCGCCGGCGGTGGCGGACCGGCTCGCCCGGCTCGAGCGCAGCGGGGTGATCCGCGGCTACCGGGCAGACATCGACTGGGCGGCGCTCGGCCTGCCGGTGGTGGTGTACCTGGCGGTGACGGCCGCCGCGGGGATGGACCTGACCGAGATCATCCGCCAGATCCAGGACCTGCCGGAGGCCGAGACGATGAGCGTCGTGACCGGCAGCCTCGACCTGCTGGTGCGGCTGCGGGTCCGCGACCACACCCATCTGCGCCAGCTCCTGCTGGCGAAGATCTTCCAGATCACCGGCGTGCAGCGGACCGAGACGTTCCTGTCCATCGCCGACATCGACCCTGACAACTTCACCGCCGCGCTGCTCGAGGACATGATCCAGCAGCGCGACTCGTCCCGTACTTGACCGGAGGCTCAACCCCGTGAGCACCACCAACCCCTCGCACGGCATCAGCGGCGTCGGCCAGCACGGCTTCGTCGCCCGGCACGGCCTGTACAGCGCCGAGCAGCAGGCGGCGGCGGACGAGGTCGCCGCGCGCATCCGCGAGCTCGGCCTGAGCACCGTCCGGCTGGTCGTCGTCGACCAGCACGGCGTGCCCCGCAGCAAGTCGCTCTCGGCCGAGGTGGCGATCGCCGCCATGTCGAACGGCCTGGACTTCTCGGGCGCGATCTACAGCCTCGACAGCGGCAACCAGGTGTTCGTGCCCGCCTTCGCGGCCGGCGGCGGCTTCGGGATCGACGAGCTGACCGGCTTCCCCGACGTGGTCCTGGTGCCGGACCCGAGCACGTTCCGGGTGCTCCCGTGGGTCGACCGGACCGGCTGGATGCTGTGCGACGTCTACTTCTCGAGCGGGGCGCCGATGCCGCTTGACGGCCGCGGCCTGATGCGGCGGGCGCTGTCCGCGCTGGGCGAGGCCGGGTACGACTACCTCGCCGGGATCGAGATCGAGTACTACATCGTCAAGGTCGACTCCGACCGGATCGAGCCAGAGAACGCCGGTTTCACCCCCGCCCCGCCGGCCGTCAGCGTCTTCCAGCGCGGCTACCAGTACCTGTCCGAGGTGCGGCTGGACAGCGTCTCTGGGACGCTGGAGGCGATCCGCGACGGCCTCAACGCGGTCGGGCTGCCGCCGAGGTCGATGGAGGACGAGTGGGGCCCGGGCCAGATGGAGTTCAGCTTCAGCCCGATCGGCGGGCTGGCGGCGGCCGACGCGGTGGTGCTGTTCCGGTCCGCGGTCAAGCAGATGTGCCAGCGCCGCGGGCTGCTGGCGACGTTCATGTGCCGGCCGGCGCTGCCGAACTTCTTCTCCTCCGGCTGGCACCTGCACGAGTCGCTGATCTCCCGGGCCGACGGGCGCAACGCGTTCGCTGACGCGGACTCGACGCTGTCGCCGGTCGGGCGGCAGTTCGTGGCCGGGCTGCTGGAGCACGCGCTGCCGATGACGCTGTTCGCCACGCCGACCGTCAACGGCTACAAGCGCTACCGGCCGTACTCGTTCGCCCCCGACCGGGTCTGCTGGGCGGTGGAGAACCGCGGCGCGCTGGTCCGGGTCCAGGGCGCGGCGGGCGACTCCAACAGCCACGTCGAGAACCGCATCGGCGAGCCGGCCGCCAACCCGTACCTCTACATGGCGGCCAACATCGCGGCCGGCCTCGACGGCATCCGGCGAAAGCTGGAGCCGCCCGCGCCGGTCGAGGCAGACCCGTACGCGGCGGAGGCGACCATGCTGCCGACGTCGCTCCGGGAGGCGGTCGGCGCGCTGGTGGAAGACACCTTCTACCGCAAGGCGTTCGGCGACGGCGTCGTCGACTACCTCATCCAGATGAAGCGGGCCGAGCTCGCCCGCTACGAGGCCGCCATCGCCGACAACCCGCCGCCGGAGGGGCAGGACGTCAGCGACTGGGAGATGCGCGAGTACTTCGAGTTCTACTGAGGATTCCTGATGACGCTGCAGCACATTGTCCTGTTCAGCTTTCCCACCGCGCTCAGCCCCTCGGACGAGGACCAGCTCCGCGCGATGGTGGCGTCGTGGCCGCGGGAGATCGGCCTGATGACCAAGTGCCGGCTGGGCACCGACATCACCGGGGCCCGCACCCGCGGGTACTCGCACCTCCTCTACACCGAATTCGCCGATTTCGACACGATGACCGCCTACCGCGACCATCCCGTGCACCAGGCCTTCCTGGCGTGGCTGAACGAGCGCGACTGCGTCCCGCTTGCCTTCGACTACGTCCTGGACGACCAGACCGTCCTCATGCCCGAGTAACACCTGCACGATAAGGAACCCCCCATGGCCCAGGTCAGTTCCGGCCCGAGCGTCGCGCGCGATGACGCGCTCGCGCGCGGCACCTTGCGACTCCCCGACGCGATTGCGATTTCCGTTTCCGTGCTCGCCCCGGGCATGGCGATGCTGCTCAACGTGTCCGGGGTGGCCGCCACCAGCGGCGGCTCGACGCCGTTGGCGTTCCTGCTCGGCGGCATCGCCTGCCTGGCGCTCGCGTTTGTGGTCATCGGGTTCACCCGACGGATGGCGTCGGCCGGCTACGCCTACACCTACGCCAGCCGAAGCCTCGGCAAGGGGGCCGGCTTCATGGCCGGCTGGCTGTACTTCTTCGGCATGATCTGCTTCGTCCCGATGACGATGTCCGGGGTCGGGTACCTGGCGGCCGACCTGCTCGGCCTCAACCCCAAGTTGTGGATCTTGTTCTTCTTCATCGGGATGGCGCTGTTCCTGTTCTTGTCGGTCATCAAGATCAGGGTCACTACCCGGGTGCAGCTGTACGTCGGCATCGCCACGGTCGTGATCATCCTGATCGTCGACCTGGTGACGACGGCCAAGGGCGGCAGCCACGGGCAGGCGCTGTCGGCGTTCAGCTTCGGGCACTCGCTGCGGGGCGGCTTCAGCGGCGTCTTCTACGGCATCATCCTGGGCGTCACCTCCTACATCGGCTTCGAGACGGCGGCCGACTTCGGCGAGGAGACCTCCAACCCGCGGCGCTACATCCCGATCGCGGTGATCGCGGCCACGCTGTTCGCCGTCGTCTTCTACCTGTGGACGACCTACTCGATCACGATCGGGTACGGCGTCAACAACGGGGCGAAGTTCGCGGCCGACCCGATCGCGCTGAAGACGACCGCGATCACCTTCGTCGGCTCCTGGCTGGGGACGCTGGTCGAGATCGGCGGCATGCTGTCGGCCTTCATCGTGTGCGTGGCCTGCGCGACCGCCGCGTCGCGGACGCTGTTCGCGATGGGCCGCGAGGGCGTGCTGCCCGCCGCCCTCGGCCACACCTCGCCCCGGTTCAAGACGCCGGTCAACGCGACGATCTGCGTGGCCGTCCTCGCGACGGTGATGGCGCTGCTGGTCGGGTACCCGTTCTCCGACAGCGCGTTCGGCCAGCCGTTCAGCAACTACTACTTCTGGGCCACGACCGGCACGCTGGTGATCATCGTCGTCTACATCATGCTGTGCATCGGCGGCATCGTGTTCTTCTACCGCACCCGCGACTCGCGCCGGTGGAACCCGCTGGTGCACGTCCTGGTGCCGCTGATCGGCGCGGTCGTGTTCGCCGCGGCCCTGTACGGGTCGGTCCACCCGACCCCGACCGGCATCCTCGCCTGGACCCCGTGGCTGTCGCTGGTGTGGCTGGCGGTCGGCGTCGGGATCCTGTTCTGGCTGCGGGCGCGACGCCCGGAGGCGGTCGCGCAGATCGGCTCGATCCTGGGCGAGGAAGGCGGCACCGACGCCGAGATCCTGGACGCCGTCTAGCGGCGGCTCGGCTGCGGCGCGTGGCTCCGCCGCTTCGTGGCTTGGCTGCGGCGGGACGCGGGGGGGCCTGTCGGCTACGCCATCGGCATCGTCTATCGGGGTCGGTGGTGTAGCCGACAGGGGACGTTTGGGGTCGGCGGCGTAGGCGACGGGTGGGCTTCCCGGTCGGCCGCGTAGGCGACGGGTGGGCTTCCGGGTCGGCGGCGTCGGCGACGGGCGGCGGGCGGCGTTCGGGCTCGGTGGTGGTGGCGGCGGTATCCGCAATTCGCCAGACCATCGGGTCGGCGGCCGGCATCGTCACATCGTCCTCACCGTCACCACGTGCAGTCGGCCAAATGGATTTCTGGGTTATCGTGGGTATTTCGGGTCGCGGGCTGCCCCAATCTGCACACGCTGACGCCTTTAGCCGGAAATTGCGGCCCAAACTGCACACGATAATGGGGATTGCTTAAGGCGGTTTGTTGGCATTCACCACGGCCGCATCACAACCCTCACCCGCCACCAGGCGAACACCGCCTGGAGCCGCCAGCGGACGTGGCTGGACGAGCTAAGGCTTGGGATGTCTGACGGCGGGCGCGGGATTGGGTTAATGACGGTCAGGGGGTGGGTGATGACCGGCGGGTGAGGCGCTCGTAGCGCTGGCGGGCGGCCTGGGCGCTGCCTAGGCCGAGCCCGAAGGCCAGTTCCTGCCAGGTCATGCCCTGACCGCGGGCGATCAGCAGCAGTGACGCCTCGAGCTGATCGACTTCTGCGCGGACCCGGGGTATGAGGGTCAGCGCGGCGGTCAGGTCGGCGGCGTCCACCGATTCCTCGTCCTCTTCGGCGATGTGCGAGCCTGCCGCCAGGCCCACCAGCAGGCGTACCGCCTCCTCGGAGCCGACCAGGACGGGCAGCCGGGCACGGTCGCGGCGGGCCGTCGTGTCGGCGTGCCGCTGGTGGATGCGGAACAAGGCGGCGTTTTCGCGTTCCGCCCGCGCCTTGGGCGCGTCTGGCGGGGTCCAGGTATCGCTCATCACTCTAGCCTGACATCTGTCCAACTCGTTGTCAACTGAACATTTTCAACGCTTTGTTTAAACGGTATCCGACGGCAGGGGACGGGGAACCGTCTGGCCTTTATCATGGCGGTCGTGGACGACATCGGTCCGTTGATGGAATTGCTGCGGGATCCGTCGTCCGGGGCGCGGCTATCGCAGGATGAGTATGGGCGCGACTTCGCGGACAGGCTCTGGCTGGCTGACAACAGGGATACGTGGAAACTGGAACGCAGGCAGTTCTACGACGAGACCGGCTTCCCTAGCTGGGACGCGTTCGCCGTCGGCGACTGGGAGCGCTCGATGGAGCTGTACGCGGAAATGCGGTCGGAGTTGCAGGCATTTTTCTGGCGGTTACGGGAGCGGGGCTCCCGGTTTTGCCGAATTCGGGTCGTCGAGACGCCGCTGACCGCCTACCTGCGCTGGGAAGTGCACTGCCTGCGAGTCCGGGTTCGGTGCGGCGAGCGCATCCGGGTCATCCCGGCTGAGCGGCTGGCCGCTCTGGAGCCACTGGGCCGGCTCGTTCCCGACCTGGTCTCGCTGTGCGGCGAGACCCTTTACGTCACCGAGTACGACGATGGCGGCAAGCCGGCTGGCGCTCGGCGCTTCACCGACCGCGAGGTTATCGCCGGCTACGAAGGGCTCGCGAGTGAGCTTTTCTGGTCGGGCGAGGAGCTGGAATCCTACTTCGAGCGCGAGATCGCGCGTTAGGGCTGGCTGGGCGGCCGCCGAGACCACGCACGACCGCCCCGGCGAGCGTCAGTGCGTGGCGTACTTGTCGAGGCCCGCCGACTGCAGTTCGTCTGGCGACATGGTCACTCGGTAGTGCACCGACGCGTTGAAGCCGAGCATCAACGGCTCGGTCACGTTCGGAATCTGGCTCGCGCTGTCCAGGTCCACGATCATCAGGGTGCCGCGGCCGACGCCGGCGTCGGTGAAGTAGACGGCCTCGGGCTTGATGGCGCCGAGCACGGCAGCGATCTTCTCGCCGGCGGTGCCCTGTCGGATATAGGTGCTGAACGGCTCAAGCGGAAAATCGGCTTGTACGATGAATTTCATGACATCCCCCCAGGTCAACGGCATTGCTGATACCGCCAGAACGTAACACGGCGGGGGTCCGCTGGCCCCGCGCCGGTGTTTGTGGCGTGTCGGGGCGGTGGCGCCGGGGCCGGGGAGCGCGGGTCGGCGGATGACAGAAGTTCCGGCCGGTGGCCGAAACTCCGAAAAGGTTCCCGTATTTCCGGATTTTCTGGCACTCGGCCGAGATCCGTGGGGTGGTCGACGACAAAAGCGATCAAAGTTACTGCTGTGACTGATGTGACTAGACGGCGTCCCTGGGCGGTTCTGGCTGTTCTTTTTACTTCGTCTTTAACGGCAAGCTATTGCCTTCGCTAACGACTGCACGAGAAAGTTGCTCTCAGCTCCGGAATCACCATCGACGTGAGAGGCATTTGCTTGTGAAAAAGAATTTGAGGAGATTGCGCGTCTACGGCGCGGCGGGGGTTGCCTCCTTGCTCGCGGTCGGCGGTGGCATCGTGGCGTCGGCCACCGCTTCGGCCTCGGTCAGCCCGAACAGCGTGCGGGTGGCGCTGGCCGGGACCCAGACTGGGCTCGCAACCGCGAAGGCCCTGCAGAAGGCCGCGCCGGCCCTGCCGGCCAGCATCACCGCCAACGTCTACCTGGCCGACCAGAACGCAACCGCCTTGACCGCGTTCGCGCAGGCAGTCTCCACCCCCGGCAACGCGCAGTACCACCACTACTTGACGGCCGCTCAGGCGAAGGCGCTGTACGCGCCGACGGCAGCGGAGGCGCAGTCGGTCGAGGGCTGGGCCGCCACCAACGCGCTGCGGGTTGGCGCGGTGACCTCCGGCTTTGGCGCCTACGTGCAGGTGACCGGCACGGCCAGCGCGATCGCGCACGCGTTCGGGGTGAAGTTCGGCAGTTACCAGGTCGGGGCCAAGAAGCACGCGCAGAAGTTCTGGGCGCCGGAGCAGGCCGCCTCCGTGCCCACCTCCATCCGGGGCGACGTGCTCACGGTGACCGGCCTCGACAGCGCCAAGCACCAGGCGACGCCAGGCGAGGCCCTGCCGCCGCCGCCGCAGAACTACTTCGTCGCGCCGTGGTCGTCGGCCTACTACGGCCAGAAGGTCGCGGCCGGTCCTTACGGCACGGTCGCGGGCACCAAGACGAAGATCCCGACCGTGAACGGCCAGGCCCAGCCCTGGACCAACACCGGCTACACCCCGGCCCAGGTCCGCGGCGCGTACAACGTCGGCAAGTCCGGCGAGACCGGCAAGGGCGTGACGGTCGCGATCATCGACGCCTACACCCCATCGACCCTGGGGTCGGACGCCAGCGAGTACGCGCAGTGGGCGGCCCGCCAGCCCGGCGGCAACAAGACGCTGGACAAGGCGTTCGCCAAGGGCCAGTTCAAGGTGGTCCAGCATCCCGGGGCGACCACCTATGACCAGACGTCGGCGGCCGAGTGCGACGCCTCCGGCTGGTATGGAGAGTCGACCCTGGACGTCGAGTCCGTGCACGGCATGGCGCCGAACGCGAACGTCACCTACGTCGGCGCGTCCGACTGCACCGACCAGGGCCTCGGCAACGCGGTCGCGTACGTGGTGAACACCCACGCGGCGTCCATCGTGACCGACTCGTGGGGCGAGCCGTTCGACACCTCGTCGATGGTCTCGGTCTATGACCAGCTGTTCAAGGCCGGCGCGGCCGAGGGCATCGGGTTCTTCTTCTCGGCCGGCGACAACGGCTACGAGGACCCGAACTACGAGGACCCGACCGACCAGGTCGAGGTCGATTACCCGGACTCGAGCCCGTGGGTAACCTCGGTCGGCGGCACCAGCCTCGCGGTCGGCAAGAGCCAGAACTACGAGGGCGAGACCTCCTGGGGCACCTTCATCAACCCGCTGACGGTCAGCTCCACCGGGAAGAGCAGCTGGACCTTCGCCGCCAGCGACACCCGTGACGAGGTCGTGAACGGCCTCTACGACGGCTCCAGCGGCGGCGGCGTGTCCACCTCCTACGCCCAGCCGTGGTACCAGAAGAACGTGGTGCCGACGAGGCTGGCCGAGACCGAGGTCACCAGCACGCCGATCACCTTCAACACCGGGACCACCGCCTACGGCACCCTCACGCTGGCCTACAACGAGAGCCTGACCAGGGCCAGCAGCCCGATGCGGGTGACCCCGGACGTGTCGGCCCTGGCCGATCCTTCGACCGGTGTCGCGGTGGGCGAGACCCTCTTCGGCCCGGACGACAAGAAGGGCGTGCCCGGTCCTGAGAAGTTCTACCTGAGCCGGATCGGCGGCACCAGCGTTGCCTCGCCCATCTTCGCGGGCATCGAGGCGGACGCCCAGCAGGCGGCCGGGTTCCCGCTCGGCTTCGCCAACCCGGCGATCTACTGGTTGGACTCCCGGAGCTCGAGCGCGTTCCACAACGTGGTCGACAACCCGGGCGGCGCCACGTTCTACGAGGTCCGGTCGAACTACACCGACCCGTCCAACGAGACCCTCCCGCTGGTGACTTACCTGCGCACGCTGGGCGCGAACGGCTTCACCGGCCGCAACGTCACCTTCCCGGGGGTCCCGGCGGGCGCGCTTGGCGCCGGATCGCCGGCCCTTCCGAGCGTCACCGTGAACCTGGAGAGCAGGCTGCAGGCGAATGGAGGCTACAGCGACTCGTCCGGCGTGGGGTCGCCGGACAACTACATCCGGGACTTCAAGGCACTACGCGGGATCTAGGGCAGCCAGCTCTAAGCTCGCATTAGCACCAAGCGCTGGGGTCACCCGGAGGGATCCGGGTGGCCCCAGCGTTGTTTTCGCATTCGGCGCGAGCGTCCAGCTGTGGCTCCGGGCGCGGCGCCCCGAGGCGAGTCGCGGGCGAGCTCTCGTCATCCGAGGCGGGGACTGGCCTCGTCTTCCACGGTGGCGGTGGCCGGCCTCGGCGAACAGCTCGGCGATGGCGAGGCCGCCCGACAGCGGGGTCCCGGGCGACGGCTTGATCAGCACCGCGTTGCCGAGCGCGAGCGCGGGCGCGATCACCCGCATGCCGAGCACGAGCGGGAAGTTCCACGGCGTGATCACGCCGACCAGGCCGACCGGCACCCGTTCGCACAGCGACAGCCGGCCGGGGTGCGTCGTCGGCACCGCGACGCAAGGGCTGATCTTGGCAAGCGCTTTCCAGAGGCTAGGAGCGGGTTGACGGGAGCATGTCGGTGCTGATCAGGTCCGCCTCGGCGGTGGCGGCGCGCGCCTCGGTGAACCGATCGAGATAGCCCAGTTCGTCGGCTTGGCGGGTCAACGCGGCGGCGAGGGACGGGAGGTGGGCGCTGCGGTCCATGACGGCCAGACGCCGGTAGATCCGGACGGCGGGTTCTACGGCGGCGAGCGCTTCGCCGTGGCGGCCCAGGTTCGCCAGCATGGCCGCCTGGCGCACGAGGGCGTCGGCCAGGCGGCTGTTGTACCGGTCGGGGTCCTTGACGTTCAGGTCGCCGTAAATCGTCACCGCCTCGGTCACGGTCTCCAGTGCCTTCGGCTCGTTGTCGAGCGCCTGCAGCACTTGCGCCATCGTCTCCAGGCGGTTGGCGAGGATCTCGCGGAACATCGGCCGTCTGACGACCAGCGTTCTGACGAACGCGAGCTCAGGCTGCAGGTGCCGGTACGCCTCCTGCGGACGCCCGGACCGTAGCAGGAGGGCCGGATCGGGCTTGCTGTGCTCGAGCATGATCAGCAGAACGGCGAGCGCCGCGATCGCACCGACGAGGATGCCCGCTACCGCCCAGAGCGGTCCGAGCAGCCAGCCGACTGCCCCAAGGAGCGCCGCGCCGAGGGCAGGGGTCCAGATCAAGATGTGCTTGCGACGACTCCAGGGCGGTGGCCACACAGCCTCATTGTGAGGCGTTATGCCGCATTCGCGAAAGAAGCTCCGTCGGTTTGTTGGGTGGGTGGGCGGGTTTTCCTGTTGGCGTAGACAACGATTGCCCGCGGGGCGGGGTGGGCGAGAACGGGTAGCCCCGAGCTTGCGGGCGCTGGCTGCGCCCTGCCCTGGAAGGGAACCCGAATGTCATGACATCCGCACTGAACGTCAACGTCTTCACCGCGCCGGAGAAGGCCATCGTCGGCGAGCGGCCCCGGCCGTGGGGGCCGCCGATGGCGTGGGACGCGACGACGTCGACCCTGATCTTCGGCGAGAACGACGCCGTCCTGGTCGACACGCTCACCACCGCCGACGAGGCCGAGGCGCTGGCCCGCTGGATCGAGCTGCACCATCGCAATCTCGCCGCGATCTGGGTCACCCACATGCACATCGATCACTACGGCGGCCTCAGCGTCCTGCTGCGGCACTTCCCCGACGCCCGGGCGATCGCCACCCCGAAGTCGGTCGAGCTGATGCCGAAGACGCCGGAGAAGCTGGCGGTCTACCGCAAGCTCCTGCCCGGGCTGCCGACCGCGATCACGGTCCCTGAGCCGTACGACAAGGACGTCTTCACCCTCGAGGGCCAGGAGCTGCATGTCATCGAGCAGGGGACGACCGACGCTGACGCCAGCACCTCGATCTACGTGCCGTCGATCGATCTCGTGGTCGGCGGCGACGTGTTCTATAACCAGTGCCACATGATGGTCGCCACCTCCACGCCGGAGAGCCGCGCGAACTGGATCGCCGACCTCGACCGGCTCACCGCGCTGAACCCGAAGATGGCGGTGGCCGGTCATAAGAAGGTGGGCGTGCCTGACACCCCGGACGCGATCGAGGGCACCAAGCGCTACCTGACCGACTTCGGGCGGCTGAAGGAGTCCGGCGCCGGCGAGCGCGAGCTCTACGACGAGATGACCAAGCTCTATCCCGACTGGGCCAGCAACCAGACGTGGCTGATGTTCGGCCTGCGCTAAGCACGACCGCCGCAGAGCAGGAACGGGGCCCGGGCGTCATCGCCGAGCGGCATCATCATCAGCTGCGCGACCCCGGACCCGAATGCCCTCTCGATCGGCTGGCCGTCGGCCAGGGCCTGGTAGAAACCGACGCTGAAGCGGATGGCGGACCGGTCTCCGACTGGCTGGCGCATGCCGATGACGCACCGCCCGGTCGCCGCCAGCGCCTGCGCGAGCCGCTCGGTGCTGCAGGCGTTGACGATAACGCAGCGCACGCTCGGGCCGGCCACCTTGAACGCCTCGACCACGCCGGCGACCGGGACGATGTGGCCGTAGCCGTATTCATCGGCGACGACGATGCTTCCCTCTTCGCTATCGCCGTGCCCGGCGAAGTGCACGAACTGCGGCTTGACCTCATACAGCGCCTGCGTGATATCCGGCGGCTGCACCGCCCACCGGGTTTCCAGACGGATGTTGTCGCGCGCCCGGCCCTGGCGGACGGCTTGCCGAATCGCACGGACCTCTTCGTCGAGGCGCAGCCGCCACCTTCCCGTATCGGGGTAGTCGATGGGGTTGGCGGCCAGGTGGAGCACCGTGACGGGCTCCTGGAGCGACCCAGGGGGCTCCGGCGCCGGGCCGCTGCTGACGCTGACGGTGGCCACCGTCGGATCGCGGTGACGTCCCCGTGGCCCGTCATAACGAAGATCAAGATAGACCGGCACGTGCGTGCCCGACTCCTGGGCGCGCACGTGGAAGGAGGCGGTTGCTGCGGCTCCCGCCGCCAGCCGGTCGAGCGCGAACCTGCGGCTGTGTTCGTCCACAGTGACCCGGCCGTCCAGGTCCAGTTTCACGTCCGTCGCGTCTGCGTCGCTGTCGTTGCGTAGACGGCAGCTCAGGATGGTCCACCGGTCGAGTGGCAACTCGGGGGTCGGCAGCTCGGCGGCTATCCTCGGTTCCGGCGCCGGGCCGGGGGCCGGGCCGACGACGATCTCGGCGGTGAAGCTTGGTTCGCGATGAGATCGGCCGGTGTGATCCTGGTAAGAGAAGTTCGGACTCGTCAGCGGATAACGCCCGGGCTGTTCCGCGCGCACTCGGAGCTGCGCGCAGACCCTGTCCCCGGGAAGCATCCGAATGGCGCCTATCCTTTCCTGCCCGCGCAGCCACATGATGCCAACCGGCAGCCTGATTACGAAGATAACGTTCAGGTACTCGTGCGGTCCGGTGTTGGTCAGGCAGATCGTGAGGGCAGTGTCGCCGACGTGAACCGGCGAGATCGCGACCTCGATCATCGACTTCCCCGGCCGAGCGGTAGGGAACCGAGATGGTGTTTCCGACGGCATTTCCGGCAGTGCACCGCGTCCAGCGGTGTCTTTCGCGGTATCGCGGTGAAGGCATCGTCAAAGACGACCACCATGTCTTTGGTGCACAGGGGCTTACCGCAGTGATGACACACCGCGACAGGTTTTTGGCTCTGATCGTTGCACTCGGCGCATTCCCAGCCCATCGTCGCGTCAGTCCGTTTCGCTCGTCGTGGAGTTCAGGCGGCCCAGGGTTTCCACCGTCAGGTCGCGGAGCCGCTTGTACTCGTCGCGGACTTTCTGCTCCATATCGTCATCGGTGTAGGCGCCCTTCACCACGATCCGAACCTGCGTGGTCCCCCGGTCGGGGCGGATGCCCCCACCATGGACTTCCTCCCCGGTCAGGATGATGTGGAACTCGACCGGGTAGACGCCGGTATAACGCCGGCCCCTGATATCCCAGTAGCGCTGCAGCTCGTTTGCTCGCCTGCCGCTACGCGGCGGGTGCTCGATGACGTGCTTGACGTAGTAGCGTTCCTCGCTCATCGCGTTGGTCAGCGCGATGACCACCTCGTCATCTGGGACCAAGGGAAATGGGTCCGCATAGCTGTCGCGGTTGCTGTCCTCGGCCGCGCGGTCGGGGGCGACGTGCAGCGCCTGGTAGCGGATCTTCGCCAGGCTGATACGGAAGCCGAGGTCGACCCGGGTCTTGACGGTGGCCGACTTCCCCAACGCGCGCCGTCCGCCGAGCGAGTCGAAAAGCGTTACCCCGGTGACTCCGGAGAGCGTTCCGCTCATTTCGGCAGTGACTCGTCCCGATATCTCGTCTTCCCGTTTGACCTGCTCGGAGAAGTAGATGGACAACGTCAGATGATTTGCCCTGACCTTATTTTTTCTCTGGCCGGCCGGGGTAAGTCGTTTCAGCTCGATAAACCGACGGCCTGTCCCTAGCCCGAGCGTCGCCCGAGGCTGGGCGCTCACGTCGCCGCGGACTGCCCAGGTGCGTATCTCACCCCAGCTCACCGGGAATTCCAGCCGCAGCAACTCGATTATCCGCAAGCTGAGCGGCTTGTCCTCGTCCGGACCGAACTCGACCCACTGGACATCCAACTCGAGCCCGTGACGGCCGGAGTCAGGGACGATGGACGGAGTGATCCAGATCGGCCCGCTGGCGATCTCCGGCTCGACGCGAAGCTTGTAACGGCGGCGGTACCTCCATGTGCTCGACGACGGCGGATCCAGGGAACGGAAGACCGCGTGATCGTCCGAGTCGCCATCGAGCGGCAGGATCGCGTCGGCGATCTCAGCGCCTGGGCGGATACCGAACGGGCCCGGAAGCAGGATGCGTCCTGCGCACCAGGGCACCACCGCGTCCGGGCGGCCGGACCGCTTCCGGCGGCGCTGCACTCGGTCGCGGTCCGGGCCGCCGAACGTGAGGAGCATGCTGAGCGTGCCCCGCACCGGCTCAAGCACCGTCCGGTAGTTATCGTCTGATCCATTGAGATTGGCGTCGGGTCCCGTGAGGGTGATCTGCCCGCGGAGCACCTCCGTCAGCTCCACGTCGACCGCTTTGGGAAGCAGTCGCACCGGCAGTTCCGCCCGCCGCCTGGAGACTACTCGGCGGACCCGCAGGTAAGCGCCGACTCCGGATAGCCCGCCAGCGACCAGGAAGGTCCCCCCGACGATCAGGTTGAGCCAGACCGTGACGACGCCCACCATCGCCAGCGCGACGCCGCCAAGGCCGACCGCCAGCCACCGGCCAGTGGCTCCCGAGGTCGTGGCCCGGCCGTAGGCGCAGTCGCCGCAGTAATAGGCGGATGCCTTGCCGAGGCCGGGGCCGGTGCCTTCTCGGCCGAGCATTTTCCGCGCCAGGGCCGACGAGGGCCGGACATGCTTTTTGCAGCCCGGCCGCCAGCAGTGGTGACAGAGCGCCGACACTGGTGCCGACCCGCACTCGTAACAGCGGGCCACCGTTGCCCGCGGCTCAATTGCCACATCCCACATGGCCGCCTCCTCAGCGTCCGGCTGGCAAGCGGTCGAAACGCTCCCGCAGCGCTCGTCTCAAAGCGTTGATCTCCTGGACGACCGGTTTGCTGTCCCCCCGGAGCGAGCCGTAGACGTAGAGCCGAAGGTCCCCGCTGCGAACTGCGGTGCGGTAGGTCATCACCCCGTCGACGCTGCGTTCGCGCTTGGCCCGGTGCAGGTCCCCACGGACGTGCACCTGAAGACGGAGCAGATCCGGCCCTTGCACCCGGTGCGCCTCGATACAACAGTCGACCGGATCTTGGTTGCGTACCGAGGGGACCGTGAACCCGCGGTTCCTGAGCGCCATCGCGATGTCGTCGAGACGCAGTGCACTCGGGATGACCTCGTCGAAATAGAGCCACTGGTACGGCGACATCGGCCGACGAACGAAGGCATCATAGAGCGACAGCGAGAACTCGGTCGTGACGGTGCTGGTCAGCTTCAGTCG
>DATAZK010000151.1:0-10646 GCA_036272075.1 Frankiaceae bacterium | reverse complement strand
CCGCGGGGTGCGCGAGCAGGTTCGCTGTCCAGGCCGGGTGGTGCGTCTGACCGAAGTTCGTGCCCACGATGGCGAAGTCCCGGCCATCGCGGACGTATACCAGCGGCTGGACGCGACGCTGCCCCGACTTCGCGCCGGTCGTCGCCAGCAGCAGCGCCGGAAGGCCGTACCAGCGGGAGATGATCTGGCCGTGTGTCTTGCGCATCAGCCACGGGTCCACAGCGGGCCCGAGGCGCTTGTAGACAGCGGCGAATGCTCGGGTCGGCCCAACGCGTTTGAGCAGGCGCGTGAGGACGGTTGTCCTGCCGGCCTGCTCGAACTCGGTGATCCGCTGCAGCTTCTCGTCCAAGGAGGCGGATACGGCTTCGGTCATGCGTCCCCCAGGCATCTCGGAAGCGACCGCCGTGGCCCGCACGATCGGCCGTGTTACTGGGCCTGTACCTATCCCACCGATGGGACGCGGACAACCGTAGAGCACGCCGGGAGGTGGGACCCACCCGCCCCGGCGTGCAGACGTTGACTGACCCGTGGTTCGTCGGCGATGTGTCGGCGTTGTTCGCATCGACGCCGGCCGAGAGACGCCGGCTTTAGAAGGCGTCTGGGGAGCGGGCCACGGGCGCTGGGACCGGGTGACGGAAGAGCTTGGACGCGTTCTCCCACGTGAACAGACGTGCCTCTTCCGCCGGAAAGTCGCCTACCTGCTCGTGCAGCTTCTCCTGCGAATGTGGCCAGCTGGAATCCAGGTGCGGGTAGTCCGCTTCCATGAGAATCCTGTCGATGCCGATCCGGTGGCGTAGCTGGAACACCGAAGGGTCGTCGAGCGCGCAGTGCCAGAAGTTGCGCTGGAAGACCTCGGCGGGTGTCAAGGGCTGGTTGTGCCAGGTGCCATAGATGTCGTGATAGCTGCGGATGTGGTCGAGTCGGTCGAGCAGCCCCGGGACCCAGCCGATTCCGCCCTCAGACATCGCGATTTTGATGCCGGGGAAACGCACCGGGATCATCGAATAAAGCCAGTCGACCGCCGAGAACATGGCGAAGGCGAACGCCAGCACGCCGATCGCATCGGCGGGAGCGTCGGAGGAGGTTGACGGCAGGCTCGATGAGGAACCGATGTGCAGGCAGATGACCGTTTCGGTGTCCTCACAGGCCTGCATGATCGGGTCCCAGTAGCCAGTGTGCAGCGACGGCAGCCCCAACTTCTCCGGTGCCTCCGGGAACGTCACGGCTTTGAAACCGCGAGCAGCGTTGTGATGTATCTCGGCAGCAGCGACCTCAGGGTCGAGCAGATACGGCACCTGGCACCCGATGATGCGATCCGGATAGGCGTCCGCCCACACCTCTTTATGCCAGTCATTGTTCGCGCGGACCAGCGCTAACGCGAGTTCGGAGTCGGTTGTCTCACGTTGCAGGCGCTGCCCCGCGAAGCCGAGCAAGGCCGACGGGAAGTTGACTGACGCGTAGACGCCATCGAGGTCCATGTCTGCGATCCGGGCGTCGATATCCCATGCTCCGCGGCGCATTTCGTCGAACCGGGTGGGTTCGAAGCTGGCTTCCATGACGGGTCGTCCGACGACGGCGTTGAATCCGATGTTCGGATATTGCTTGCCTTCGAAGCTCCAGTGCTGACGGCCGTCCGCGTCCTCGATCACGCGCGGCGCCCGGTCTTGTAGCGCCCGGGGGAGACGGTCCTGGAAGATGTCCGGGGGTTCGACGATGTGGTCGTCGACCGAGATGAAGGTGTATTTGCGAGGCTGACGCTCGGGCTCGGGCAGGAACGTCACCGAGCCAGTGCTTCGCCCGCCGACGGTGAAGCCGGAGTCGGTCAGGTCGTCCGGGCTGATGCTCATCCTTCGGTCCCAGCGATCACGTGGCCTGCCAGAGCGCCGCCGTCGACGACGAATTCGGCTCCGGTGCAGAACGAACTCTCATCCGAAGCGAGGAAGACCATCATGCTCGCGACCTCCTCAGGGCGCCCGATCCGCGGCACCGGCTGGTTGACGAAATATGCGTCCTTGTCGACGTTTTCGAACTCGGGCGAGGAGACCATCGCGGTGTCGATCGTGCCGGGGCAGACCGCGTTGACGCGGATGTGTTCGTGGCCGAGCTCGAGGGCCGCTGTGCGCGTCATTCCGCGCACCGCGAATTTGCTCGCGCCGTAGGCGGTGGTCCCCGCCAGTCCGATGAACCCGTTGATCGACGACGTATTGATGATGCTTCCACCGCCGGCCGCGCGCAGCGCAGGAATGGCCGCCCGCATGCCGAAGTAGCAGCCGAACTGGTTGACCTCTATAACGGCCCGGTAGTCATCGCTCGATTGGCTCTCGAGCGGACCCAGCCGCATGATGCCGGCGTTGTTGACGAGAACGTTCAGTGCCCCAAACGTCTCTACGGTCAGGCGAACAGCGCCTGCCCAACTGCTTTCGTCGGTGACATCGAGGCGGACGAAGCGAGCGGCATCACCGAGCTCCTTGGCGAGCTCCTCGCCTTCCTTGTCGAGCACATCACCGATGACGACGCGGGCACCCTCGGCGACGAAGGCCCGGGCCTCCGCTGCGCCCTGGCCGCGGGCGCCTCCCGAGATGAGCGCGATCTTGCCACTCAGCCGATCGGTCATGACCCTGCCGTCAGATCCAGGCCGATGCCCACCGTGTCAGGGACCTGGACGAAGCCACCGTCGCGAACCTCGGGCTTTCCGAAGTAGCCGTCCCAAAGCGGGGCCAGCTCGCACCACGTGCCGGCCCGGGAGGCCGCCAGCGCTTGCACGGAGACATGCGGATAGCAATGGGTCACCAACTCGACGCGATAGGCCTCGCAGAGCGCTGCGGCAGCAAGGAAATCGGTGATCCCGCCGATCCTTTCGAGGTCGAGCACGATGTATTTGGTGACACCGAGGTCCAGCAGCTGTTTGAGTTGGTCGAGGCCGTAGACGTGTTCGCCGGTGCCCATGGGCATCGGGGCTTCGGCGCCGAAGCGGGATAGGCCTTCGAGATCCTCATATTCCACCGGGTCCTCGAACCAGGTGACGTCCAGATCGGCCATGGCGTTAGCGAGCTTCAGCGCGGTGCGCCAGTCGTAGGCCTGCGCCGCGTCGACGATGAGGGCAGCGCCGGGCTCGATGGCGCCGCGCACGGCCGCCACTCGCTCTCGCTCGAAGCCGACATCCGTACTCCCCAGAAACATCTTGACGTGGGGGGTGTTGAACTCGGCCGTGACCTCAGGCGCAACTTTGGCGCAATCCTCAGGCGGCAGGCCCGACCAGAGTCCCGCGACCGTGAACCCCGGCTGCTCATAGCGCTCGGCACCGACGAGCCCGGGCAGGTTGGTACCGCGCATCTTGCACAGCAAATCCCACGCGGCCATGTCGAGCGCGGAGGTGGCCAGCCGGACAAGACCTCGCACACCCAAGAAATTTGCTTTTGCGGTGAGCAGTTTGGTGCGCACCGCTCGCATGTCTGCCGCCTCGGCACCGACGTAGGCATCGGCAAACAGTGTTATCAACTCTTGCACCGCATTCGAGGAGTGCGGATCAAAGACGTAGGCATAACTGAAGCCCTCGGCGCCCGACTCGTCCTTCAGGTGTACACCCACGTTGTGCACGCTGCTGATAGAGAAGCGCGGCGACGTGATCGCGGTCGCCAGCGGCTCCAGCAGCCCGGTGCGAAAGCTCTCGATGGCCATGGGACTCCCTCCGGAAGGCCCGTTTATGGGCGCGGCGAGCAGTATGGCCTACTCCCGAGACAGCGTTCGACTGCAGATACTCAGGTCCCAACGCCATTCGTCTGCTGTGCCAGTCGAGTGGTGGTGCAAGTGGCTATTGGTGAAGCACGGACTGCGGTTTGTCACTGGTGCTTTACTGACCTCCATGGTTGAGTCGGCGAGGGTCTTGGCGGCGGCAGACGCCAATTTGGGGCGGCTGGTCATCGAGTTGATCATCATTGCGGTCATCGCCCTGACGGCGCTGTTTGTGCTGATCGCCAAGTTCGGAAACTTCCTGACGCATCGCAAGGACCCCGGGCGGGGGTATCTCGGTAGTAACCAGCGCAAGCGATACCAGCAGGAACTCAGCCGGCGCCGGGAGACCGCCGAGCGGCTAACGCAGGCAAATCAGACATCAGTTGAAGGCGCGGCAACGCCGCCGGCTGAAGAGCCGGGTGCCAGCTGAACGCCCGCTTCCACACGAACCTAGCCCAGCGTAGCCAGTAGCCGGGTTCCCTTTGGCTGCAGGCGTTTCCGGCATTTGGGGGGTGCAAGATGGGGCACGCGGCGCCGGTGATGGAATCCTGTGAAAGGCAATGTGCTTCCCGCGCGTGCACGTTGGTCAGCTTGCGAACGCGCTCACGGTAAACGAGGTTCTGCGGGTCGCAGCTGCAGATGTGAGGGCTCCGTGCCAGTAGGGGTGGGATGACGTACCGACCTGAGAAATAGCATCTGGCTATGAAGGCCCCTGTGACAGTTCAGATCAGCGATGACGACCTGGTGCGGACGGTTTTGATGCACCGTCCCGAGCGCTTGAACGCGTTTGACGGCGGCCTTGTCAATGACCTCGCTGATGCCCTGACGGAAGCAGCCGCGTCTCCGGCCGTCGCGGTGGTCGTCTTGTCCGGGAGCGGACGGGCTTTCAGCACCGGGGCAGACCTCAAAGCCTTGGCTCTTCCAAGAGGGACGGTCGCCGACGGCGGCGGTGGTTCCGGGTTCGACAGGCTGCTCGACACGCTGGCCGATTTCCCCAAGCCGTTGCTGATGGCCGTCAATGGCTATGCGGTGGGCTTCGGCATGACGATGCTCGCCTTCGCCGACCTGGTCTTCATGTCCACCGAGGCGCGTCTGCGTTGTCCCTTCACCGAGTTGGGCGCGCCCACTGAGGCAGGCTCGAGTTACCTGTTTCGGCAGCTGCTTGGCCGACAACAGGCGGCGTGGATCTTGCTGTCCTCGGAGTGGATCGACGCGGCCCAAGCTGAGGCCATAGGGTTGGCATGGAAGCTTTGCGAGCCGAGCGAATTGCTTGACGTCACGAACGAGTACGCGCGACGGCTCGCAGCACGGCCGGTAGAGGCGCTGACCCGCGTAAAGCGCTTGCTCAATGCGCCCGAGCGGGCCGAACTCGCAGCAGCTTTTGACCGAGAGCGAGCGGAGCTGGCCGCGTTTGTTGCAGGCTTTCCCAAAGAGCTCTAACGCTCAGCCAGCCAGTTACCCTCTCCAAGGTCGCACGCTTGGCGAGGCAAAGACAGATACGAGGTTCACCGCATGAGCACCAATGCCGGCAGCTACGAGACCCTGCTTTACGCGGAACGGGACGGGATCGCGTACGTCACCCTGAACCGCCCCGAGGCGCTCAACGCCTTTGACTCGACGATGATGCGCGAGGTCCAGGACCTGTGGCGCTCGCTACGGACGAATGACGACGTGCGCTGCGTGGTGCTGACCGGTTCGGGTGCGCGGGCCTTCTGCGTGGGCATCGACCGCAACGCCGACGACACCTATGTCGTGTTCGACAAGCGCACGCTGTACGGAACGTCGAACAACTACATGTATGACGACCCCGGACGGTTCCTCGGCCCGAAGTCGAACGACCTCTGGAAGCCAGTCATCTGCGCCGTCAACGGTATGGCCTGCGGCGGCGCGTTCTACATGATCGCCGAGTCGGACATTGTCATCGCCGCCGAGCACGCGACCTTTTTCGACCCGCACGTGACCTATGGCCAGGCTGCGGTCTACGAGCCGATGCTGCTGCGCCAGCACATCTCACTCGGCAACGTCTTGCGCATCGCCCTGCTCGGCGCCCGGGAGAGAGTCAGCGCAACGACAGCCCTCGAGATCGGCCTCATTACCGAGGTCGTCACGGCCGACGAGCTCCCGACACAGGCGGCGTGGCTCGCAGAGGCGATTGCCAGCGCCGACCCTGACGTGATCGCCGGCACCCTCCGGGCCGCCTGGGCGGCCAACGACCTTGGCCGCCTCGGCGCGACCACGATGGCACCGTCGATCCTGTCGACCTCGATCAACAAGGACGTCATGGCCGCCGGCAACCAAGCATTCGCCAGTCAGCCGCGGATCAAGCCCCGCATTCGCTGAGCGCTCGTGGCGCAGCGGTCAGGCAATCAGTGCCAGGGCCGGGTAGATCATGTCGAGTGTGGCCAGCCGGAAGGCGGGCGAGCCGCCGCGTCCGTAACGGTGTGGCGACGCCAACCTGACGGACGACTGCTTCCGCGGCCCCGTCCTGGTAATCGCCCGGCCAACTGTTACTTAATGCAGTATGTGGTAAGTCGATGACGCACCCTGCCACGGGACGACCGACAACGACATCGGTGACGCCATATGGAGTTTCAACTCCTCCGAGTACTGCGTGCAGTTGGTGCACCAACGCGGCTGGGACCCCTCGCGGTTCGCCGGCTGGCTGACCGACGCCTGGCAACGCCTGCTCCTCACTCCTAGTTTCGGAAGCCTTAAGCGATTGCGTCGCCGCTACCGACTGGACCGGTGTCGCCGGTGGTCACCGCTTATCCGGAGGCGTCAACGAAAGTCTGGGCAGACGCTTTCGCCGGTAGTGGGTTCGGTACATCTCCGGGTCAGGTGGCTGCTCCAGGGGAGGTCACAATGCAGAACACCGCGGCAATGCAGCAGTGAGTCGTTACTTCACAGCATCGCCCCCGACCGCTACGGTCGACAAGCGACAGGACGCCGCGCCGCTACTTGCGAAATGTGGAGATCGATGCCGACTGACGAATACACGGACCTCGTGCTCTCTGCCTATTCGGGTGAGATCGTCGGCGAGGCGGTGTTCGGCGGGATCGCGATGTTGCTCGAAGACCCGGCTCGCCGGGCCACGCTTGAAGTACTTCGGCTTTTGGAGGCCCAGACCGAAGAGCTGTTGCGCCCGTTGGCTGAACGCCTTGGCATGACCGAGGAGCGTGTGGTGAAGTCGCGCCGCGACGGATGGTCCTATGCGTTGAAGGGTGCGGACGAGGACGCGCGTTGGGCGCAGGTCGTTGGCGGTCTCGAGCAGGGAACGACGGACATCATCGCCAGATTTGAACGTATGCGGGATCTAGCGCCTGGGGCCGATGTTGCGGTGGCGAATGCCGTCGTTGCACACGAGGTCGCCTTGTTCGAGTTCGCACAGCGTGAAAACGCAGGACATGTTGCGCCGCTGGAACCGGTCCTTGTCCAGCTGCAGGGTCGGTACCGGGCGGAGGCTCAAGCGTCGATTGCGAGCCTTTCGCACTGACGGTCTTCGGCGCGTCTTGACGGGAGCGCTGCGAGGCAGGTCTTCGCCCGCGCATGAATGCCGGGCGTGTAGGCGGTCATCGATCTCTGGTGCTAGCGTGCGCGTCCGTGATGCGCGACAGAACGCCGCCGACGCCGGAGCAGTATCTCCAATGGGCTGAGCAATTCTCCAATTGGGGTCGCTGGGGCGCCGACGATGAGATGGGCACCTTGAACTTCGTCACCGACGATGTCCGGCGGCGAGCGGCGTCCTTGGTTCAAGACGGTCGCTGCGTAGGACTGGGCCGTCCGATCGACACCCGTCCCAGTCCCTCCAATCCGTTCCCGGCCCACCATTTCGTGGCGGTCGAGGGCTCCGGCGGGATGCTCGATTACCTAGGCATGTTCATTCATGGCTTCCGCCAGACGCACATCGATGCGCTCTGCCATCTACCCACGGCCAGTGGTCGCTTCTGGAATGACCACGTGGCCGGTCCGCACGGGATGCCGGCCGACCACAGCGGCACGATCGACTATTGGCGGTCAGGCGTCACCACGAGGGGCGTCCTGTACGACATCCCTCGCCTGCGCGGCGCGGAGTACGTCGAGCCCGGCAAACCCGTTATGGCGTGGGAGTTGCTCGACGCGGCCGCGGCGCAAGGCGTGGAGCCGATGTCCGGAGACGCGGTGGTCATCCGTTGCGGGCGTGGTCGGTTCGAGGCCCTACATCCCCACGGGATGCCGGGGTTTGGTCTACCGGCGGGAGTCCACGGCGGAGTCGCGGAATTCCTCTACAAACACGAAGCCGCCCTGGTCGTCTGGGATTGGCTTGATGCACCGGCCGCAGATCAAGGTCTGCCGCGTATAGGCGCGGGCGGCCCCGATGTGCAGCTTCACGTACACGACATCGTGCTCCCGTACATGGGCCTACCCCTCGTCGACAATGCCGATCTGGAGGGACTGTCGGAATATTGCTCGGCCGCTGGACGATGGACGTTCCAACTGATCGTTGCTCCCTTGGTGATTGTCCGAGGCACCGGCTCACCGGTAAATCCATTGGCACTGTTCTGAGTCGACGGCGTCGTCCGTTCAGGTACCTGCTACGGCAAAAAGTTGGGGGCGACCATCCGGCCGCCCCCAACGTGCTTGCGATCTGGCTACGACGCCTTGTCGTAGCAGGTGAATGGGCTCACAAGATCGAATTTGGCGTTGGTCACCTTCGTCACCGCGATACACGATGAGGTGAAGCCGGCGTGATCCTGCGGCCAGGTCGATGAATTGCCTCCGGCCGGCGCATACGTGAAGCCGGCGTTGATGGTGTCGTCGAACTTGCTGAAGTTCGGGGCCACCTTCTTCAAGGCTGCTACGAAGAAATCGGCCGAGTTGTAGCCGATTAGCGTCCCCACAGCCACCTTGGAGTCGGTGATACCGTCCGCCGCGAAGTCCGCCTTCATCTGCGTGACGTACTCGCCGGTGTCCTGCAGCGTCGGCGTTTGAGCCGTCTCATAGGTTCCCTCGAGCGCAGCCGCCGTGGTCGGATCCTGCAGGAGCGCGGGGGAGTAGGTGTTGTCGAAGATGGGTCCCTTGTAGCCGTCCTGGATCATCTTGGCCTTGAACGCAATGGCCGGAACGGAACCGACGATCGTGATGACGGCATCCGGGTGCGTGGCGATCACGGCGCTGGCGAACGGTTGGAAGTCCTGGCTGGCCGTCAGAGGTATGACCGCTCGGCTGTAGACCACGTCGACACCGAGTGCTTTAGCCGTTGAGGTGTAGAGATCCGTGAACTGCTGCCCGCCACCGACGGCCTGGCCGACCAGGGCGATCTTGGCGCCCTTGAGCGTCTTCAGGATCTTGGGAACGAGAACCTTGAAGTAGGCATCGACCGGTAGGGTGCCGGCCGGCTGCTTGGCAATGCCGGCGACGACACAGCCCGCGTATCCGAATGAGTTGTTGTTGTTGCACATCACGGGGTTGAACCCGTCGCCGATGAGCGGGACGTTCTGCTTCTGGAGGAACTGTGCGGCGGCCGGTTGGGTGAGCGTCGGGTACGTGAGAACAGAGTAGGCGTGATCTTGCAGCGCCAACTGCTTCATGAGGGTGAGGTCTTGGTTCGGATCGTCATTGTTGTTGCGGTTTCCGACGTACTTGACTTTGACGCCGCCTGCTCCACCAGCCTTGTTGAAGCTGTCGATTCGGGCCTTGATGCCGTCCTCGAATCCGGGCGCCTCGGGGCCGGCCGTCGAGCCGATGACGACCTGACCATCGACGATCCCGGGTCCGGACGCCTTGGTGGTGGCTGTGCTCGCCGTGCTCGAGCTGGGTCCGGAGGAAGGCGCCGTCGAGGACCCCTTACTGCTGCTGCTGCACGCACCCCCCACGAGCACGCCAACGGCCAGTACGGCGAAGAGCGACACGCGTTTCATCTGGTCCCATCTCTCTGTTTGGTTGATCTGCGGCGCTTTCTTGCGTCAGCGCGTCAGCCTGTCGTCCGTTGCCAACGATCCAAAGGAGGTCGGTGAGCGCTCACAAACTCCAACTCGCGAGAGACGGCGCAACCGCGGTATTCCAGGTTCGCGAGTAGCGACGCACCATCACTCCCTTGACCGTCGTCAGCTGAGACGCAGGTCACTATAGGGGCGCCCTGGCCCGGCAAGCAAGCACCCACTGTCTATAAGTTGGGTTGTCTGTTCTGTCGCCAGTCAGGCCGCCGCTGCTGGGACCGCGTATGCAATGCGGGCTTGTCCGATTAGCGCTATTTCCGACGCTACGGCGCTCAGTCGTGCGGGGACCAGACGCCGACCTGAACTGCGCCGACCGCGCCGCCTCAACAGAATTCACGAGCGGCTCTCGCCAATCTGTAGACAGTATCCGCTCACTTGCGTCACTATGCACGGGTGCATGGTGCTCTCCTTCGTGTTGCGGGCAGTGCCTAGGCGTCCAAGCGGCGTCTGTCCGGTCTGCCACCGTCGATTCCGTACCCGGTGGACGGCGGACGAGAAGAGGCTGGCCCCGCATAAGGCGCCCAAGCGCGATGCCATGTGTCCTGTGGTCTGGAAGCTCGCTCTGCGGTTCGAGCAAGGCACAGATGTCCTGGAGCCGAATGGGTCTGCCGCTCTTGGCGACCGGATGTCGAATGAGGCACGGGGCCGCATCGAAGTGACGAGTGATCCAGAGGCAAGCAAGTACCTGCTACCTTGCTCTTCTCAGACAGAATCAACCAGGGGGATCCGGGGCGCAGCCGATTCGCCGGGGTCGAGAGGCGGTTCCGCGTGAGCAACTCTGCGTCGAAGGCCGCTCGGTCTTTCGGTGAGCTGCCGAAGATCATCAGTGTCGATGACCATGTGGTGGAGCCCCCGCACGTCTGGACCACCTGGCTGCCGGCGAAGTTTCGTGACCGCGGCCCGAAGATCGAGCGTCGCGGCATCGGCGAGATGGAGCAC
>DATAZK010000150.1:0-41913 GCA_036272075.1 Frankiaceae bacterium | reverse complement strand
TGTGCCGATCTGCTGCGCCGATTGATGTCGTTGAGCTCGCGCAACACCGCTGCCGTCGCCTTCACTCCGAAGGCCACGTGCGCCCAAACTCTGACCAGCGGTGGATTGCCCTCGACCGCCGAAACCCAGCCGGCGGTGCTGCCGGTGCGGAAGGGCACATCGCCGTCGGCATCGACCTCGACCCGGCAGACTTCCCACACTTCCTGCAAGCATTCACGAACGTGTGCCCGCAGCCACTTCATTTCCTGACCCATGTGACCACTTCCTCCAATGGTCACTATCCGCTGGGGGTACGACAATTTTGCGGCTGCAGATTCGTGCCGGGGAGGTGACCGTCAGCCGGATGCCGCGGTAGCCGGCATGAAGGCTCGGACATGGCCGAGGGCGCGGTCGACGTACTCGTCCTTCTCCCCCACCGGCGCGACGTAGAAGAGCGCTGCTCGTGCGGCCCCGAGGTCGACGAGCCGCGCAATCACCCACGCCGCGAGGTACTGGCTCGACAGGCAGCCGCCGGCAGTCGCCACGTTGCCGGACGCGAAGAACGGCCGGTCGACCACATTCGCGCCGGCCTCGACAACCCACGGCTTGGTCAGGAGGTCGGTGCAGACGGGCACCCCTTCGAGGAGGCCGAGCTTGGCGAGCAGCAGCGCTCCGGAGCACTGGGAGCCGATCAGCTGCCGGCCGGGGTCGAGCCGCAGCCTCGCGAGAAACGCCGGGTCGGCGGCGAACTCGCGCGTCCGCATCCCGCTGCCGACGATCACCGCGTCAGCTTCGGGAAGCTCTTGCAGCGACATCTGAGCGCTGACCGTGACCCCGTTCATCGATGTCACCTGCGGCGTCGGCGAAGCGATCGCCACCGACCAGTCCGGCCGATCTACCCGCCCGAGCATGTAGGACGCCACGAACGAGTCGATCTCGTTGAACCCGTCCAGGGTCACGACCGCGATCTTCGCCATGCAGCGATGGTATTTGGCGGCCTGCACACAATCCGATTCACGGGAGGTGGCGGAACTATTTTCGGCATGTACAGACAATCCGTTGTAAGGGCGGGCGCTACATCGGATCGTCTGTACGCACGAAAAAATCCCTCGACGCCGCTCGTACATCGGATTGTCTGTGACAGCCGTCTCGCACCGTTGCTAGCTGAACCGTTGCTGGGCGAACCGCTGTTAGCTGAAGAGGTCGGAGCCGTCCCGCCCGCTCGGGTCAGCGCCGAGAATCGACTCGTGCAGCCCGGCGACGTGCCGGCCGGTGGATTCGTACTCGCCGTCGTCGTTCGCCATGACCTCGACGAGCATCCAGCCCGGCGCGTCCATGGGCGAGGTCTCGTCTGTCATCGAATCGATCCGGTACAGGACGCTGAACACAGCCGCGTAGGCGGCCGCCCGCATCGCCGTGGACAGCTCCTGCGGATCTGCGCCGGCAGCGAGCAGGCGCTCGGCCGCCGGCACCCCAGCCATGCCGCCGCGTTCAGGAAGGTACTGGTCGATGACGCCCGACCAGAGCGTGCTGATCACCAAGGCGCGAGCTTCCTGCGGGATGTTCTCCCATACCGCGAATTGACGCAGGAGCTCTGCCATCTCGGCAGGGTCGGAGGGGAGCACCGCCGGCGAGAGATGGTCCGGGAGGATCTTTCTAGGCTTGCCATAGTGTTCCTCGAACTGGCGCAGCACCTCGGCGCGCTCATCCGGATCCTCCGGGAGGACGCGGGGAAAAGAGGGCCCGGCTGGGATGTCCGGCCGCGCGAACCGATACTCGCCGCCGGGCTCTTCCGACTCGCTCGACGCCATCGCACTCCCTCACCGGATCCCGTCGTCGCAGTCTGCTCTCGTCGGCTCACGAAGGCTGGGAAATCACTCGCTGGACCGGCCGCGTCACAGCCTGTTGTGCCGGGCAGGTTCGTCGGATATGACCCACTCGCAGGCGCTACGCTCCGGCTCTATGGGGGACACAGTCGAGAACGTTTCGGGCCGGCTGCGCAGGCTGGCTGTTGATCTTGTTCGGGACAGCAAACACGAGGATGCGGCAGCGGTGCTCGTCGGTATCGGTGCCGTCGAGATGCTCTCGCTGTTCGGCGGCGAAGCGGCTCCGGCGGAGTGGGTCCCGCAAGCGGCGCTGACCCCTGGTTATTGACTGTCCTCACAGCGCGAGATCGAATCTGCCGCCGTGACGACCGTCGCTCGCGTGCAGGAGCATGACGAGCCGGACGCGGCAATCCGCACCCAACTGGTCAAGCTCATGCGCGAACTCGAGCCCGGTCATCGCCTGCAAGACGAGGGCGATCATGTACTGATGGATGTCCTCAGGCAGCTGATCCTTCACACCGTCTGGCTCGCCGAAGAGCATCGGGTCCTTCAAGAAGAGGTCGACCGGCTCAACGGGCTCGACTAGAGCCCCCGCGCCGGCCTTCTATGGGCAACGTGTTGCCTTTCTCGACCCCGCCCACCGGGCTGAGTGCCGCCCAGGTCGCCGAGCGGGTACGCGACGGGCGCACCAACGACGTCCGCACGAAGACCAGCCGCACGATCCCCGAGATCCTCCGGGCCAACATCCTCACGACGTTCAACGCGCTGCTGCTGACGCTCTTCGTGATCATCCTGGCGACCGGGCGCTGGCAGAACGGACTCTTCGGACTGGTCATCATCGCGAACTCGGCCATCGGCATCGTTCAGGAGGTGCGGGCCAAGCGCACCCTCGACCGGCTCACGGTGCTGAACGCGACGGACGCCCGCGTGCTGCGGGACGGCGATGTTCAGGACGTCGACCTTGGCGACATCGTGGCCGACGACCTCATCGAACTGCATACAGGCGACCAGGTACCGGCGGACGGTTTGATCACCTCCGCCGACGGGCTGGAGATCGACGAATCCCTGCTGACCGGGGAGTCCGACCCGGTCGCCAAGCAGATCGGCGCCGACGCGCGTTCGGGCTCGCTCGTCGTCGCCGGTACCGGACGCTTCCAGGCGACCGCTGTGGGCGCCGACGCGTACGCCACCCGGATCGCGGCCGAGGCGAAGCAGTCGCAGATGCCGCACTCGGAGCTGGTCGCGGGGACGAACCGGCTGCTGCGTTGGATCTCGTTGCTGATGGTGATCGTGGCGCCGGTGCTGCTGTGGAGCCAGTTCCGCAGCAAGGACAACCACGGGTGGCAGGACTCGGTCACCGGCACGGTCGCCGCGCTGGTCGGCATGGTGCCTGAGGGGCTGGTCCTGCTCACGAGTCTCGCGTTCACGCTGGCGACGGTCACGCTCGCCCGCAAGCAGACCCTCGTGCAGCAGCTGCCCGCAGTCGAAGGACTCGCCAGGGTCGACGTGATCTGCCTGGACAAGACCGGAACGCTGACCTACGGCGACATCGTTTTCGATCGGCTGGAGCTGCTGCCGGGCGCCTCCGAGGCCGACGTGCGCGAGGCCCTCGCCTTGAGCGCGTCAGGCCCGGAAACCAACGCGACCTCGCAGGCCCTGTCCGGTGAGTTCTCGAGCACGACCTGGACCCGCACCGGCGGCGTGCCGTTCTCCTCCGCCCGCAAGTGGTCGGCGGTCACGGCCGAAGGCCATGGCAGCTGGATCTTCGGTGCCCCCGAGATGGTGTTGCCCGAGCCTGCCAACCAGCTGCAGCGACGCGCCCGCGAGAGTGCCGATACCGCTGCAGCGCAAGGCAATCGGGTGCTTCTGCTGGCCTGTTCGCCCGAGGAGTTGACGGCAGAGAGCGCCGAGGGGACGAGCCCGCAGCTACCGTCAGACCTGGTACCGACGGCGCTGGCGATCCTGGCCGAACGCGTACGCGAAGACGCCGCTGAAACCCTCAAGTACTTCGTCGAGCAAGGCGTCCAGCTTCGGGTCATCTCCGGGGACAACCCGCGCACGGTCGGCGCGGTCGCGGTCCGGGTCGGCATCCCGGGAATCACCTCTCCCTCTGACGCCGTCGATGCCCGCGGGTTGCCGGACGATCTCGAGCAACTGGCCGAAATCGTTGAAACTCATACTGTTTTCGGCCGCATCTCGCCTCACCAGAAGCGCGCCGTCGTCGCCGCGCTGCAGTCGCGAGGACACGTGGTCGCGATGACCGGCGACGGCGTGAACGACGCGCTGGCGCTCAAGGACGCCGACATCGGCATCGCGATGGGCAACGGCTCCCCCGCCACCCGGGCCGTCGCTCAACTGGTCCTGCTGGACGGCAAGTTCGCCCACCTTCCCGACGTGCTCGGTGAGGGACGGCGGGTCATCGCCAACATCGAGCGGGCGGCCAACCTCTTCCTGACGAAGAACGTCTACTCGCTCGTGCTGGCGCTCATCGCTGCGGTCACCGTGCGCGCGTATCCACTCGCTCCGATTCAGCTCACGTTGATCTCGACCGTCACCATCGGATTCCCTGGCGCGGTCCTGGCGCTCGCGCCCAATGCCCGTCGCTACCTACCGGGATTCCTGCACCGGGTGCTGCGTTTCGCGGTGCCCATCGGCGTCCTGATCGGCGCGCTGGCCTACAGCGGCTACCGGGTGACGCGAGCGCTGGACTCGACCGCAGGGGTCGACGGCGGACGCACTACGGCTGCCGTCATCGTCCTGATCACCTCACTGTGGACGCTGCTGGTGCTGGCCCGTCCGCTGGCAAGTTGGAAGCTCGCTCTAGTGGTGACGATGGCCGGCATCGTCGCGCTGGTCGTTCTCGTGCCGGGGCTTGCGCATCTCTTCCTGCTCCGGCCGACGCCCCTGCGGCTGGCGGTCGCTGCGGCCTTCGGAGCCGGCGGCGCTTTCGTCATCGAAATCGCCTTCCGCGCCGTCTCGTTCACCACACGACGCAGGGCCGCATCGGCGTCCCGCTAGGGTCAGCGTGGAGGCCCACGATGACGACGAGAACAGCAGCGAGATCGCTCGAAGGTGCTTACGCGCTCGTCACCGGCGGCGGTACGGGCATCGGACGCGGCATCGCCACCTCACTCGCCCTGGAGGGCGCGGTCGTGACCCTCGCGGCACGGCGCACCGACGTTCTGGAAACGACGGCCGAGCAGTTGCAGGCTGAGATTCCCGGTGCCGAGGTCCGCATCGCGGCGTGCGACGTGACCGTTTCCGAACAGGTCGAAGCGGCCGTGTCGATCGCCGCGGGACCGGATGGCCGCCTTGATATCGCCGTCGCCAACGCCGGCACGGGGATACCCGGCCCGTTCCTCCTGCTCGATGACAATGCCTGGCGTTTGTGCTGCGACCTGAACATCATCGGGACGGCGTCGACCTTCCGCTACGCCGCCCTGGCGATGCGCGAGCACGGCGGCTCGCTGGTCGCCATCTCGACGGCGGCGTCGTCAGCCCCCGAGGTCGGGATGGCGGCGTACACCAGCACCAAGGCGGCGGTCGACATGATGGTGCGCGCTGCCGCGTGGGAGCTTGGCGTGTACGGGATCCGGGTCAACTCGATCCTGCCCGGCTACGTGCCGACCGGCTCGACGGAAGGCGCATTCACACCGCGATTGGCCGAAGATCTCCTGCAACGCAGCGCCCTCAAGCGCAACGGGACGCCGGAGGACATCGGCGCGACGGTCGTGCATCTGTCCCGCCCGGGCGGCTGGATCACCGGACAGGTGATCGGCGTCGACGGCGGCATGACGGTGCAGCCGATGGCCGACCTCAGCGATCTCTCACGTCGCATGTACGGAGACGCGGCCGTCGACGAAGCGCTCGGGCGTGGCCGGGGGGCGGCGCAGTGAGCGTGCTGATCGACGTCGACGAGGTCATCGATGACGTGGCCAGGGAGGCCGGTCTCGACGAGTACGGCGACCCGAGTTTCCGTGACGGACTTGAGGTTTTCGTCGCCTCATTGAGCGAGGAAGCCGGGCTGAACGAGATTGGCCAGGCAGCCGCCGTCGGGCAGATCCGCAATGCGCTGACCAATCGGCTCCTCGTCGAGGACTGGATCGCCAAGCATCCGGCGGTCGATGAAGAGCGCATCGAGAAGCCGATCTTCATCGTCGGGATGTCGCGCTCCGGGACGACCGCCTTGAGCCATCTGCTCACCCGCGATCCGGCGAATCGTTCGTTGCTGGGCTGGGAGGCCGCCGCCCCGGTGCCGCCGCCGCAGCCGGCGACCTACGCGAGCGACCCGCGCTTCGAAGCGGCGAAGGCCGACGAATTCGGCCTGCTGCATCAGCTGAATCCGGAGCTCGTCAAGATGCACCACGACCCGCCCGACATGCCGGTCGAGTGCCTGGTGCCGATGACCCCGCAGTTCCTGACGTTGAGCCTGTCGTTGGTCTTTCCGGTGCCCAGTTACACGCGCTGGGTCATCGATACCGATCACGCGCCGGTGTATCGCTGGCACGAAAAAGTGCTGCGCTTGTTGCAATCCGGTGGCGTCCGGGGACGCTGGCAGCTCAAGAGCCCGCAGCACGCCATCGGGATCGAAGCGTTGGCGGCTCACTATCCCGACGCGCGATTCATCGTCACCCATCGCGATCCGTCGACGTGCGTGGCCTCGACCGCCGACATGGCCCGGGCGTTCGGCAACACGTTCGCGCATGAGCGTCCCGGATCGGACTACGGCCCGCTGTGGGCGGACCTGCTCGTCGCCATGGGCAATTCGCTGGTCGACTTCCGCAGCCAGCACGGGGACGATCGTTTCGTCGATGTGGCGTACCGCAGCCTGACGTCGGCACCCGTCGAGACGGTGGAGCGCATCTACGACGCTCTCGGCGAGCCATTGTCAGATCAGGCCGCTGCCGCGATGCGGGCCCATGTCGGCACCGCCGTGCAGCATCGCTTCGGCAGGCACGAGTACGGCTGGGACGACCTCGGGCTCAACCGCGAGCAGCTCGACGAGCGGTTCGGGGCCTACCGCACCCGGTTCGCCGAACACCTTTCCTGACCGCACGTTCGGTGCTCATCCGACGGTGAGTCGAAGGAGCGGGCACAGCGCCGGCGGCGGACCCGCCAACTCCGCGCAGCTCCAGCCGCCGATGGTGACAAGGGTGTTGCCGGCGCGAAGCCCCGTCACGCTGAGCCCGTGGATGGCCACGTCGTCACCGGCGCGCAGCGCCACTCGGGCGTCGGCTTCGCCGATGTGGATCTGCAGCTTCTCGCCGACGCGAATGCGCACCCACGGCAGCGGATTGACATTCGCCAGAGCCGCACAGCTCAGTAGCGGCCACGTTCCCTCGGCGGTGGTCGCCCGCAGCAGGAAACTGCCGCACGTGGTGAAGGCAGGAGTCGCGACCGCCCCTCGGGTCGGTGAGGGCGTCGGCCTGGAACTCGTACATCCGGCCAGCAGCAGGGCAGCCACTATCACGGCGAAGCGTGGCACGTTCCGGATGCTCGCAGCGGCCACGGCCGAGGTCAACAAAGCCGCGGTGACGGGCACTTCCCGATTCTGGAAAGCGTATTCCGTCGGCTAAGCGACAATTCGGGGAATTCGACTCCGGCGCGCAGGCACGCTGCTAGCTTGCGGGCAACAGGCCCGGGGATGAATGGGGAGGAACCATGTTCAGGAGAGTCTGCGCAGCAGCGGGGGCCGCTGGCCTCCTGCTCGTGGGGGTGGTGACGGCGACCCCGGCCGCTGCGAGCGGCGATCACACCGGGCCCAATTTCACGTTGCAGCGAGCGGCGCACTTGGCCTATCCGTCGGCCGTCACCGGCCTCACGGGCGTCGGCCCGTTCTCCCAGGATCTGTACCAGACCACGGGTGTCCAGAAGTGGTCGGCGTCCGATCCGTCGGGGATCTGCCAGTACCAGCTCTACCAGGACAACGGCCGCAGCGCGCCCGTCCTGCTGTATCAGGGTCTGAAGACGTCCTACACCTTCAAGATCGGCGATCCCGACGAGGCGGACGGCGGCTACAACACCCTCTACTTCGGCCTGCGCGTGAAGGACTGTGCGGGCAACTGGTCGAGCAACGACCCCGAGTCGTGGCCGCATGACCGCTACATCAACCAGCACAACATCTCCAACAACGTGATCACGTCCGACCAGACCGCGGCCCACTACACGGGTTCGTGGACAGGGGCGAATTGCACCTGCTTCGTCGATGGCACGACGTCTCACTCGTCCACCGCCGGTGCGTCGGCGACGTTCTCCTATTCCGGTTACGTATTCGGTTTTGTCACCGAGACCGGCCCGGCGCGCGGCAGCGCGAAGATCTATCAGGACGGCGTTCTGAAGACGACGATCAGCACCTATTCGGCGACCAATTCCGGCGCGAAGGTGATGTGGGCCAACTGGTTCTCCCCCGGCGGGCATCACACGATCAAGATCGTTGTGGTGGGCACTGCGGGCCACCCGCGGGTCGACATCGACGGATTCCTGGTGGGGCCTGAGTTCTTCTAGGCCAGCCATCGGGCGCCGGTTGCCCGGCCGTGTTCAGGCGTACGCGTGGAAGACCATGCGTCCGCTGCGCGGTCGGCGCAGCCGGCGCTTGATTCGTGCCGTCATCGATTCGGTAGAGGGGGTTTGGATCCCCCAGTCCTTGCTGGACGTCCAGGGCTCGAACGCCTCGACCCTGGCGAACCCGACATCGCGCAGCATGCCCTCGACCGCCAGCCGGTTGGGGCCGAAATGATTGCTGGCGTCCTCGTTCATCGAGGCCCCTTGGTAGTAGGCCGCGGCGGGGATCGGAATGTCGAGCAGGTCCACGACCGTCTCGATGACGGCGACGCCTGCGGTCACTGACCGGACGTTCTTCAGATACCCCATCGGATCGGCAGCGTGGTAGAGCACGCCAAGGAACAGGACGACGTCGAACTTCTCGCCAAGCGCGTCAGGACTGATGTCTTCGACGGCGATGTCCTTCATCTCGACGCGACTGCCGAGGACGCGATGGGCCAGGTCGAAATTGCCGCGCGCATCGCTGCCGGGCCAGTTCCACGCCCAGTGATCGGCCGCTACCACCCTCGCTGCGCCGCGCCGCTCGGCCTCGAAGGAGTAGAAGCCGTCGTACGCGCCGATGTCGAGCACGCTCTTTCCGGTCAGCGTCGGTAGATGCAGGTGATGGACCTCGCTCGGGGTGTCCTTCTGTCCCGGCGTCAGCACGCCCTCGCCGAGGTCGATCGTGTGAAACCAGGTGCGGGAGGAGACGATCTCCCGCAGGTCGGCGGGACGGTCTGCAGTCACAGCAGCATTCAACACGCGCCGTGACGGTGCGCCTGACAACCCGAACCGCGGGCGCGTCGGCGGGCTCCAGCCCCGCGGGGCATGTGCTGCCGGGCGCCACCGGATGGGGGGCTATGGCGACCTGTGGCACTGTCACCCGCACGCCTGCGGGGAACGTCGCGGCCGAGTAGCCCGGTCACGGGTCCTTGGTTGTGGATCCAGGGACGTCGACAACGATGACGCTCATGTCATCGGGTTTGGCGCGGGGATCGCGCGCCGGATCGCGCTTGCTGATTTCCCAGGCCGCGTCGATCAAGGCATCTGCGGTCTGCTGCGGGTCCGTCGATTCGGCCACCAAACCGGCCAGGTCGCTGCGGTTGAGATTGTCGTGGATCCCATCGCTGTCGACCAGCAGCCGGTCTCCTGGCAGCAGCCTGAACGCGTAATAACGGGCATCGGGAGGGCCTGAACCGTCGAGTGCGCTGGCGATCAGATTGCGATGGGTGAAGGCCGCCTTGTCCAGCGGATCTGCCAGGTCGACCAGGGACAGGGCGTCATCGAGCCGGTCCTGCTGGGCCTTGGCCTCCAGCGGGTCGCTGCTGGCGAGGTAGGCGTGATCGAGCGTCAACGTGTAGAACGTGCCATCGCGCCAAAGCTGCACCCGGCTGTCTCCCACCGTCGCGACGACGGCGACCAAGGCCGGCTGCACGAGGCGAAGGGGCTGAAAGATCAGGAGCACCGCAGCGGTCGTGGCGCTGGTCCGCCGTCCGCCGCCGACTTGGCGATTGAATTCGGCGATCGCTTCGCCGGCTTTGCCGAGTGCACCCGCCAGCAGACTTTGGGCTTCGCGAACGGTGGTGGGCGGCGTGACCCGTTGCTCCACCCAACGCTGCACCGCGTCGACTGCCAGGGTGGCCACCTGGGCGCCGCCGCCCCCGCCGCTCACTCCATCGAAGACGCCGAACAGGCGCATCCCGCAGCTGACCAGGGTTCGGTCTTCCATGTGCAGGTCTTGGCGGGACACCCCGACCTGCAAGTCCCAGAGCTTCAGGCTCGGCGCCGGCGATTCCTCTGACATGACGTCACCCTCTCACCGAACGGGTGCCGCCACCTACCCGATGACCAGGACGGTCGTCGCTGACCGGAGCAGGGCATCGCGCCGGATCTCGCTCACCGGCTGGTACTCGGCGCTCTGCACGATCTCGAACAGCGCCTCGGTCGAGGGGTAGTGCCCGAGGAACATCAGATCGGGAAGGAACTCGTCGGCGAGAGAGCGTTCAGGCCGAAAGCGCGGAGAAAGTACGCGCCCGCCGCGCTTTTCCAGGATGGGCTGCGCTGCCGCGAGGTAGCGGTCGTAGCTCGCTTCGCCGCCCTCGCGAAACCACAATGCAGAAAGGACAGCGACGCCCGGAGGAAGAGTCGACATCGTCGGCGCGTCGGCTGGATCAATCGTGCATCTGGTCAGGATCGCCTTCGTGAGCGCTTCTTCGCGCAGGTGCGCGATCGACTGGTAGGCATCGCTGCGCCACATCGCGTCGAACGCCTCCATCGACGGGTAGCGCACGAAGCCGACCAGATCGGGATCCAGCCCGCCTTCCAGCGATTGCCCTACCGGCATGAACGGAAAGAGGAGTTCGGCTCCGACGTCCGCCAGGATCGGCAGCACGGCTGCGCCGTACTCGCCGTACCTTTCGGCGCCGCCATCGGGCTGAAACCACAAAGCGTTGAACATGCAGATCGCCGTCACCAGCGAAAGCTATACCGGCCACCGGCTACGCCGTCTTCGACCCGGCGGTCCTCGGTGGGTTCGCCACGTTCGGCGGCGCCAGACCAGCGCCAAGGGTGTGACGACCGCGCTCGCCGGCGAGTTCAGCAACAACAACCTGTACTACGCGGGAAAGCCCGGGGCGATCTGGAACCCCGCGTCGGGTCTCGGGACGCCCGACCTGACGGCGCTGGCGGGTGCCTTCAGCCGCATCCGGTAGGTCACCTGCTCGGCAGGCTCACACGTTCGAGTGAACTTGCGTGACAAACAGTCACAGGGTGCTCACTTTCTCCTAGGGTTTTGCTTGCCGGTCACCGCCGACCGCGCGGACTGGGGGTCGACGCTATGGAGTCTGCACGCCGCTTCTTTTGGACGCCGCATACGTTGATCGCTCAGCAGGCCGGGGTCCTGCTGGGGCTCGCTCTCCGGGAGCCGCGTCGCTAGGTCGCGTTCACCTCGATGAAGCTGACGGCGTTGCCGTCCGGGTCAGCGAAATTCGCCTTCCGGCCCGCGTCGCCGACCTTCTCGATCGGGGATCCGGTCAGGCCCCGGGCGCCGATCTCCGCCACGACCGCCTCGAGGTCCGCGACCGCAAGGGTGACGATCGCCCGGCCGGCGCGAGGCGCGTCGCGAAGCAGGTAGAGCCAGCCGGCCTGCGAGCACTGCCACATGACCTCGTCGTCGTTCACCGGAACATCCGGCCCGCGCCCGAGGACGCTGCTGTACCAGGCGATCGCGGCCTCCAGGTCTGTCACCGGCACCCCGGCGAAGAGCACATCGACCTTGGGCACGGTCGCCTCCTTCTCGGCTAGCGCAGCAACGCGCGGGTGCGCTGCTTGATCTCGCGATGGCGGCCGGCCGGGAAACCCGTCACGGCCAGCGCCAGGCGCCGTACCGCCCGGCGCTCCCACCAAATATCGCCGGCGGCCAGCGCTGCCAGACCGCACGCCAGCAGTAGCTGCGCCGACTCGGGTGTCACGAGCGTGATCATGATCAGCAGCAGCACTATCGCGATGCGCGCCGAGGCGGCCGGTCCGTTGAGTCGCACCCCCCGTTGCTCCCCCACCCTGCGCCGATTCATTCGCAAAGCGGTCAAATCGGTGTGACGAAACCGATCGTTCCGGTACACGTTGCACGGCTGACATCTGCGTGTTGGAAAATGTTCAAAACGTCCAATCCTTCCGGGGGGAAGTTCATGACCATCGAAGCCGTCGACCAGTCGGCTAATCCTTGGGCCGTCGAGATGCCGGAGCCGCTCGCCGCCACGGTCTTTCGCTACGACAAGGCGACCCGCCTGACGATCATCGAGAACTGGGACGCCATCGGCGCGGGCACCCGCCAGGAGTACCGCGAGTACGTAGCCGGCGCGCGACTCTCGCGTAAGCGCCAGCGGCGCGTCCGCGAACTCATCCTGCGGCTCATCACCGGCAGCGATCTGCGCCCCAGTTCCGCCGCATAACAGGCGGTCACATAGAGTCCTGCCCCGTGCAGGAAAGGGCTGAGCAGGAATGGAATCGGTGGCGCGGGCCGATCCCGTCTCCCAGTCCGGCGGAGCTGGCTGATCGGTACGCCGCGAGCCAACTGGTGAAGGTCTACGCGCTGGGCGTCGACATGCGCGACCTCGAGACAGTGCTGAGCGTCTTCACTCCTGACGCGATGGTCGAAGGCATGGCCGGCAGCATGCCCGCGTCGGAGTACCTGCCCAACATCTTCGCCGGCGCGTCGGTCTACAGCGCCACCCAGCACAACATCACCAACCAGCACGTCTGGATCGACCCGATCGACTCCGGCCAGGCGCTGGTATGGAGCTACGCCGTCTGCTACCACCTCGAGGAGCCGGGCAGCGGACGGGACGACCTCATTGTCGCCACCCAATATCGCGACCGCTGCCGCCGCTTCGAGGGCGGCTGGCTCATCACGGCGCGCACGTCGGTCCCCCAATGGATTCGTGGCCCCTATCCAAGGAGTGAGTCATGAGCGAAGCGACGGCCAAGGTGGCGTTCATCACCGGAGCCAGCCGCGGCATCGGCAAGGCCTGCGCGCTGGAACTGGCGGAGGCCGGCTATCGCATCGCCATCACGGCACGCACGGTCCAGGAAGGCGAGCAGCGCGAGCATTCCTCAACGCTCAAGGGCAGCGACCTCACCCCGCTGCCGGGCAGCCTCCAAGGCACCGTAGGCATGATCGAGGAACGCGGCGGTACCGCGATGGCGATCCCCGCCGACCTGCTCGACTCCGCGTCCCTCGGGGCTGCGGTGGCGACGGTGCTGGAGCGCTGGGGACGCATCGACATCGTCGTGCACAACGGCCGCTACATCGGTCCGGGCCACATGGACCTCTTCCTCGACACCCCTATCGAACTCCTGCGCAAGCAGTTGGAGGGGAACTTCTTCGCCCCGTTGATCATCAACAAGCTGGTGCTGCCGTCGATGGTCGCCCGCGGCGAGGGAACCATCGTCAACATCACCTCGGGCTCGGGCTACGGCGACCCGACGAAGCCGGCAGGCGGCGGCGGTTGGGGCATGGGATACGGCACGTCCAAGGGCGCCTTTCACCGGGTCGCCGGCTTCCTCGCGGTCGAGCTGGGCGACAAGGGAATCCGCTGCTTCAACGTGCAGCCGGGGCTGATCGCCACTGAGCGCATCGGCCAGGACATGGCGAAGTTCGGCATCACCAACAAGGGTGCGCCGATGGAGGTCATGGGGAAGGTCGTGCGCTGGCTCTGCACGGAGCCCGAGGCCGACCAGTACAACGGGCTCAACATCGAGGCGCAGTACTTCTGCCACGAGAAGGGCCTGCTCCCCGGCTGGGATGGGCCCGCGATTCAGGACAACAGCATCCGCCTCGATACCTCAGGTGCCGACCTGCTCAGGCTCGAAGCGGAGTTGGCTGCCGGAAAGTTGTGACGACGGTTCCCGCCACCCCCACTGGCGGCTGGACGACCGAGTCTCAAGCGGCGTGGTACGTCGATCGGATCAGCGGGGATCATCCGCGTGACCCGGGCGAAGCCGTGCTCGTCGAGGTGCTCCCGACGGCACCGGAACGGATGCTCGACCTCGGCGCCGGAGACGGCCGGCTGACCGCACTCGTGCTGGCGCATCGCGCATCCGTCGCGCAAGCGGTACTCGTGGACCGCTCTGCGCCGATGCTGCGGCGGGCGGCGGAACGCTTTGCGGGAGATGCCCGCGTGAGGGTGCAGGAATGGGATCTGGGCGACCCGATCGACGCCATGGGTGACTTCGACCTGATCGTGTCGGGCTTCGCGATCCATCATCTCGAGGACGATCGCAAACGCGGACTGTTCGCCGAAGTTGCTCGCCAGCTCCGGCCCGGTGGCCTGTTCGCGAATCTTGAAGTGGTCAGTTCGCGAAGTCCCCGGCGCCACGCCGAGTTCCTCACCGCCATCGGTCGCACCGCTGACGATCCCGAAGACCGGCTCGCGTCAGTTGAGGAACAACTGCATTGGATGGAAGACGCGGGTCTTTCCAACGTTGATTGCCTCTGGCGGTGGCGCGGATTCGCGCTCATGGTCGGCGAACGCGGCTAAGCGTTACGGTCACCCGATGGTGACGGTCGAGGAGTTCCTGGCTCGCCCGCTCGTGGCGCATCTGGCGAGCACGGGCCCGGTCGTACGACCCATCTGGTTCCTGTGGGAGGGCGACGCGTTCTGGTGGCTCACCGGCGAGTGGAGCCGCCTGGAGCAGTCACTGGCGCGCGATCCTTCGGTCGCCCTGGTGATAGACAGCTGCGACCTGACGACGGGCGACGTTCTTCAGGTGACCGTGCGCGGGCAGGCGGAAATCGTTGCCTGGCAAAGGGAAATCGCGGTCCGCAAGCTGAGCAAATACCTCGGCTCTGACCAGTCGCGCTGGCCGCAGGAGCGCTTCCTGCTGCCACTGGATCGGGGGTCGACCCGGCTCGTACGGCTACGCCCGCTCAGCCCTCCGCAGTTGCGTGACCTTTCCTTCGTTCCCCCTCGCCGAGGTGTTGAGGTCTAGCAACTCCGGCGGGCAGGGGGCCCCGAACAGGAAGCCCTGTACACGATCACAACCAAAACGTCTGAGCGCGTCAGCCTGATCCTGCTGCTCGACGCCTTCGGCGATGACGGCAATTCCCAGGGCGTTTCCAAGAGTGGTGATGGCTTCGACAATCGCGTCGTCACGCGGACTGGCGCCTATACCGGCGGTGAACGAGTGGTCGATCTTCATTACCGAGACGGGGAAACGCTGCAGATAGGTCAGCGACGCGAATCCGGTACCGAAGTCGTCGATAGCGATAGAGACACCTTGGTTTCGGAGCCTTTCGAGATCTGCGAGGACGGCGGGTCCACCTTCCACGACGATCCGTTCGGTCATTTCGACGCAGAGCCTGTGTGGCTCGAGGCCGGCCTCTTCCAAGGCCGCCAGCACGGTGCTGGACAGCTGCCCGCTGGCGGCCAGCCGACCCGAGACGTTGACCGACACCTCCTGGAGTCCGGTGTCGTTCCATTGCTTCATCTGCCGGCAGGCCTCGGCCAGCACCCATCGTTCGACGGAGGCTCCCACTTCGGCGGTTTCCAAATGCTCGATGAAGGTATCCGGAGTGAGCAGGCCACGCTCGGGATGAGCGATCCGCAAGAGGGCCTCGGCTCCCACGGCGGAGCCCGTCGAGACATCCACGATCGGCTGGTAATACAGGCGGAACCAGCCATTGTCGAGCGCTCCACGGAGCAAGGCCTCGACGGCATCGTGCTCCTGTGAAGCCCGGTCCAGCTGTGGCGTGTAGGCCTCCCAGCGCCGCCGACCCTGCCGCTTGGCCTCATACATGGCGACATCAGCCCGGCGGAGCAGCTCCTCCGGCACCGTGTCGCGGTCGCCGATGGCCACGCCGATGCTGATGCCAACTTCGACCGAGCCGCCGTGCAGACCGATCGCGTCGGTCTGCACGCTGTGCAGGCGCGTCGCGATGCTCGCGAGCTCGCTGCTCCCGGTGAGGTTGGGACAGACCACGATGAACTCGTCGCCGCCAATGCGCCCGGCTGTATCGCCCGCCCGCACCACCACCTCCAGCCGGCGCGCCACTTCCTGCAGCACCCGGTCGCCTGCATCGTGGCCGTAGACGTCGTTGACATCCTTGAAGTGATCGATGTCGAGGTAGAGCAGGCCGACGACGCCGCCGCTGCGCGGCTGCTGACGGAGCGCGAGCGTCAGATGATCCATGACCCGGCTGCGATTCGCGAGGCCGGTGAGCGGGTCGCTGAGGGCGCGCCGAGCCAGCTCGCGCTCGGTGATCTTGCGCGAGGTGATGTCCTCGACGTAGACGATCGCGTAGCTCGGGCGTGCCTCCTCGCGCACGGCTGTGGCGCTGCCGCACAACCACATGCTCGTGCCGTCGGGCCGCTGAACTCTGCCCTCAGCCATGTAGTCGGAGATCTCCCCGGCTGCCATCGCCTGTGTCGCCTTGACGATCCTGTCCGGATCACCGGGACTCAAGACTTCGCTGAGCAGAAGCCGGGACAGCGCCTGCGGGCCCAGGCCGGTGATCGCGGACATGCTGGCGTTGGAGCGCAAGACCCTGCCGGCATGGTCCGGCTGCAGATCGACCAGGCAGATCCCGACCGGCGCCTGCTCGAACAGGGCGCGAAATCTGCTTTCGCTGAAGGCCATTTGCGATTCGGACTGGATGGACTGAACGGTCAGGGCAACCCGCTCCGCGATGGCTTCCAGGAGCGGGATGGCCTCGGGCGCAAACGCGCCAGACTTGCGCGAGCCGATGTGCATGACGCCGATCAGTTCGTTGCCGGCCAGCAAGGGGACCCCCACCGCGCAGCGCACGCCGGCACGATGAAGTGCCGGGCTGTAGACGGGAAAGTCGTCGAGATCCGGAACCAGCAGTGGCCTGCGCTGCGCGGCGATCCTGCCCGCGAATCCGGCGCCGATAGGCACGCGCGTCTCGGTGTCCTGGGCGCCCTCGGAATCCTCGCCGTAAGGAAAGATTCCCGCCTGAGCCACCAGCACTTCACCCGTTGGATCAGTGAGCAGGATGCGAACGGTATCGACTTCCGGCAATTCACCGGCTTGCTGGATGAGTTCTTCGAGTAGTTCGGCCAGGCCGCGTCCGCTGTGAATGGCTTCCGTCAGTCGCAGCAACCTGCCGAGCGACAGCATCGTTTCCGTAGCGACCATCAGCCTCTCCCCTACGGTTTCGAGTGGTGGCTGGCCTTGGTGCAGTGGCTGCAGTATGCGCCTGAAAAGCGGTTCGTAGCGCATCTTCGCGCACCTAAGACCGCATTCCTGGAGGGCGATCCGGCCGAAAATGAAAGGGGATTTCAGAACCGCTGTCGATTGGCTCCGGAAAGCCTCAATTGTCGATCACCGCGGGACTTCGGGCTCTTGACGGCCGCGCAGGCGCGGTGTGGGATCGGTGCCCCCGCCCGGAAGGATGAGTCATGTACGCGTTCAGCCTTGACGTCCCGATGCCGCTGTCGATGTACGAGCAGGTTCTCGATGACCTGAGAGCATCGGGGAAGGCGGCACCGCCGGAGCGGGTGCTGCATATCTGCGCGGCGACCGACGGCGGATTTCGCATCACGGAGATCTGGGACTCACACGAGGCGGTCGACCGCTACGGCGACGAGGTGATGAGGCCGGCCATCGCGAAGGTGGCGGGCGAAGAGGCGGTCGCCGGCGAACCGCCTCCGAACCAGGAGTTCGCGCTGCAGGGGCTTCAGCTTCGGGCCGACTGGGTGGCGCTCTAACGAAAACGGGCCTCTAGCGAAGAATGTGAGGGGCATTTAGCACGGTTTAGCCTATTAACCGCCGGGCATTCCTGTCGCCCAGGCGATAATGCCCGGCGCTTCAGGTACGCGCCCGCACAACCGATCAGGATCAGGCTACGGTTCGGCTGCTGCGCATTGGCTGCCCCCCAAAACCGCTGCAGCTATTGAGGTTTCGAGGGACTCGCGCGTGAGATGCGTTGACCTCGGGTACGTGACGCAGCGTTCGGCAACGTTTCTCTGCCGATTGTCAGGTGTCCGACAATAGAGGTAGATGTTCTTGCCGAAAAAACGCGCACAGCCTACGTTCAGCCAATGGCTACCGGATTTCTCAACATTGTCGACGGCAACGCCGGCGGCGGACGCATCACGCTGGACAACGCCTTCATCGTCGGTAGAGACGAGGCCGGCCTGGGTTCGCTCGGCAAGGACGCCGAGATCTCCCGCAGGCACGCTCGCTTCTATCCGATCGACAACGGGGACTTCCTCGTCGAAGACCTGGGATCGACCAACGGCACGCTCGTCAACGGGACGCGCATCACGGCTCCGTACGTGCTGCAGCCCGGCGACCGGGTCACCCTCGGCAAGACGGTCCTTCAGTTCGAGCGAGGCGTGGAAGCGCCCGGCTCACAGACGGTTGCCGTCGGCCGTCCGTTGGCGGCTGCCGCAGCGGCGCCCGCTGCCGGCGCGGCGCCCGCTGCCGGCGCGGCTGCTGGGTACGGCTCGACGCCGTCCACGTCCGGTCGGGCGCCACTTCCCCCGGTGAGCTCGTACGGGTTCGACCCGGCCACCACCGGAGGCGGGGGTCGCAAGGGCTCGGGCGGGCGCACCCTCGCCATCTTGCTCGCCACCCTGGTGCTCATCGGCGGCGGATTCGGCATCGGGTATGCGGTCCACAGCAGCAAGAGCTCGAAAACCGCCCAGACTGTAGGGGTTCTCGACTCGGCAGGCCACCCGAGCACGGCAGGCTTCCAGTGCGTCGCGGCCGCGAACGGCAACCCCGGTCCGGGTCACTTCCGCTTCCTCACCAGTGCCTGCGAGAACGCCAAGAGCCTGATCGCGCAGATCCCGCTGCAGCAGGGGACGAGTGGTGGGCAGACCGTCTACTACGTCGTGACGGAAAGCTCGGACAAGGCTGACGCAGCAGCGCGACACGTGAACTACTCGCCCAAGCTGGCCAACGCCATCGGCAGCCCCGCGGTGCAGACCGTAGCGCTGAACAACGGCGTGATCGATTTCCCGGCGACGGTGAGCTTCGGACACACCCGCAGCCTCATTGCCGGCCCGACGGGCTTCCCGCCGTCCACGGCAGTTCCGTCAGCGGTGGGCAATAGCGGGTACTCGCCGTTCGTCAAGCTGCCCAGCGGCATCGTCCTCAACGCCCCCCAGATCCAGAACTCGACCGGCCACGCGGAAAAGGCGCTGAAGATCGATACGAAGAACCACACGGTCCTCTACCAGGAGACCGAAGGACGCTACGAGGACAAGCACGTGCACTACGCCTCGTTCGAATCCGGCAGCCCGATCGCCGCCACCATCGAAGACGTCACCTACGCGCCGGCCTTGAACTCGCTTCCGACGGAAGGCAAGGACGGCCTGAAGGACTCCTCACGTGAGGAGCTCGTCGCCTTCGTGAACGGCGCGACCGGCATCACCAACCCCGGACGTCAGGGTGAGAACAGCACGATCCTGGACGACGCCGATCCGCACAACATCCTCAAGGAGGTGCCCGTCCTCCCGCTGCACGAAAGTGTCGGAGACCCGGCCTACACCCCGGGCTGGGATGTGCACTTCGCCGAGTGGACGAAGGCGGCGGTGGCCGGAGGCGTGCGGGTCGAGCTGCAGAGCACCGATGAGGTGGACCTGTGGGTCGGCATGAAGATGGTGACCGGTCCTGGCGGCGCGAAGTTCGGACCCTCGGGCTTCGTCGTCAACTGCCCGCTGATCAGCATCGACATCCCCTAGTCACACCGCTGGTAACAGCCGCATCCCGCCGGGGCCGCTCCACCTCCCCGGCGGGATGCGGCTGTCTGCCGAACGCGGCCGCCATCGCCGGCTGGGCCAAATGGGTGAAGCACAGCAACCGCCACACGCCCCAATGCCGCTCAAGAGGTTCCAAAGGGGTGTCGAGAGAATTCTCATGGAGTCCCACGACGCCTCGGGGCCGACAACGCCCGGGGCTCCCGCGCTGCGGCGGCTCGTGGCGACCGACGGCGACTTCGTCCTGACGGTCACGCCCGAAGGACGGCTGCTGGCGGCCAGCGAGAGCGTCCAGACCGTGCTGGGATGGGACCTCGCCGAATGCGCGGTGGGGGGAATCCTCACGGCCATTGTCGACGAGGGCCAGCAGGCGGCGATGCGTCACGTCCTGAAGCAGGTCGTCACGTTTGGCGGCGCACGTTCGACTTTGCAATTGAGCGCGGCACGCGGACGGCTCTGGGTGGACGTCGCCGCCAAGCAACTCACCGATCAGCCTGGTTCGCCCATCCACATCAGCGCGCGTGACGTCTCCGACGACCTTGCCGCTGCCCGCGAACTGGCCGCGTCCGAACAGCAATGGCGTGTGGCGTTCGAGCACTCCCCCATCGGCGGCGCCATGCTGAGCACCTCCGGCGCCATTCTCGTCGCCAACAAGGCCCTCGCCCGCATGGTCGGGTGGCGGGTTCACGAGCTGACTCACATGGACGTCACGGAGATCGTCGAGTCGCAAGGCGGACTTCCGTGGCAGGAGTGGTGGGAAGGGCTGCTGTCCGGTAATTCGGAGTCGCATTCGACAGACCGCACCCTGGTCACCGCCGACGGCGAGCGGCTGTGGAGCCGGTTGACCGGCGCGGTCGTCGTCTCCACCGAAGGCGACAACGGCGTCATCCTCCAATTCGAGGACGTCACCAGCCGCCGCCAGGCCGAACTCGAACTCGCGAACCGGGCCCTGCATGACGGGCTGACCGGGGCGCCGAACCGTTTCCTCACCCATCAGTGGCTCGGCAGCGCCCTCGACGACTCGCCGGGCAGCCGGGTCGGCGTGCTCTACTGCGACCTGGACCGCTTCAAAATCGTCAATGACAGCTTGGGCCACGCCGCGGGTGACAGCCTGCTGACCCAGGTCGCCGACCGGCTGCGCGCGGTGCTGCGTCCCGAAGACCTGCTGGGCCGGGTCGGCGGCGACGAATTCGTCGTCATCGTCGAGGGTGTGCGCACCACCGCCGAACTCGCTGACGTCGCCTCCCGGATGGCCGAGGCGCTCGATGAACCCTTTGAACTCGGCGGTCACCGTCACGCGGTGACGCTCAGCCTCGGAGGCAGCGTCGGAGCCCATCCCGACACTGCCGACGAAGTACTCATGCGCGCCGACATGGCCCTGCTCCGGGCGAAGCGGCTCGGCCGCGCCCGATACGTCGCCTTCGACGTCGCGCACGATCGGGTGACGACGCGCGAGGACCTGCAACTCGAGGACGACCTGCGGACCTCGTTCGGCTCAGAACAGCTACGGGCCTTCTACCAGCCCATCGTCAGCCTGGGTGACCTGGTCGTCGTAGGCCACGAAGCCCTGGTGCGATGGGAACACCCGTCGCACGGGCTGCTGCCACCGGACCGGTTCCTCGAGCTTGCCGAAAGCAGTGGGCTGATCCGCCCGCTCGGCGGCTGGATGCTGGCGCAGGCGTGCCAGGATGCGGCGCGCGATGCAGCAGGTCTGGCACCCGGAGGTTGGGTGGCGGTCAACGTCTCCCCCAGCCAGCTGGCCCGATCGGGCTTTGCCGACAACGTGATCAGCATGCTGGACAAGACCGGCCTCAGCCCGTCACGGCTACATCTCGAGGTGACCGAGACCGCTCTGATCGCCGCGAGTGCCACCTTGTCCGACGAGCTCGAGCAGCTCTCGAGACTTGGGGTCCGGATCGGGCTCGACGACTTCGGCACCGGCTATTCCTCACTCAGCCTGCTGCAGAAGTTCCCGGTGCACATGGTCAAGATCGACCGCAGCTTCGTGCAGCCCGTGCTCGAGGACCGCAGTGCCCGCGCGATCGTCAAGGCCGTTCTCAGCATGTGCGATGACATGGGCCTGCCGACGGTGGCCGAGGGCATCGAGGACCAGGACCAGTTGGAACTGCTGCGCGAGCTGGGCTGCTCGCACGGTCAGGGCTACCTCTTTGGCCGGCCCATCCCGCTTCGGGCCCGCATCGTCATTCCCCGCCAGAAGCCCCACCAGCCGACCCCTGACCCAGGGCCGGAAAACAAGATCCTCGCGCGGAGAAGCCGATGAAAACCTCGCTCGTTCAGGACGAATTCGCCTCTCAGGAGGTCATCAGGCCGGCCGCGGTGCTGTCGGAGGCCAACGCCCGGCTGATCCTGGCCGGCTTGGCCGGAGACGATGTGCACGCCGGTGGGTACTGGTGGACGAAGGTCGGCACGTGGCGGCGCTACGCCCAACCGTGGAAGCCGGGCGCCGACGACCCGGGCGAGGCGGTGCACATCGGCACGATCAGCTGCGTCTACGACAGCCCCGCGCGCTTCTGCGTCACGGTCTTCCGGGTCTCGATGACCTCCTACGGTCTGCGCTCGGGCTGGACCACGGAATCACTGTGCAACGAGGCTTTCAAGCACGCCGGGCTGACGCTGCGCGACTGCCCACGCGCGTCACTGACCCCGCCTCCTCGGCCGTTCAGCGAGACGGCCCGCGACATCGGCCCGCCGCGCTGATCAGCGCACGGGCTGCTGACGCTGATCGCGCTGCCGGAGCGGAAGGATCATCTCCCCCAGCCAGCTGAAGAACGCGATCAACAGGCCGCCCAGCATGGCGGAACCGAAGCTGTCGATGTTGAGCTTGCTCGACAGTCCGGCGGTGATCGCGAGCACGACAGCGTTGATGACGAGTAGGAACAATCCGAGCGTGAGGATGATGAGCGGCAGGGTGAACAGCCGCAGGATCGATCCCACGAAGAGGTTGACGATCGAGAACAGGAACGCCAGCCAGACGTAGGTGAAGAAGCCGCCGTAGACGTGCATCCCGGGGACAATCTTGACCACGATCGCGAGGATCAACGTCAGCACGAGCAGGCGAAGAACTGCGCGACGGAACATAGGAACCGCCCTCCCTCTGCGCCCGCGGGGCGGGGATCCCACCGGCGATCACCGGGAGCCTAACTCAGCTCAGCCCGAGCATCTCCAGCGCGTTCGTACGCACGATGCGCTCCAACTCCTGGGCGGTGACCTGCTCCGCCATCCGCTCGACCACAAGATGCGTGTTGGGCCACGTCGTGTCCTGATGGGGATAGTCGATCTCGAAGACGAGCTGGCCGACGCCGATCGAGTCGCGGTTGCGAAGCCCGGTCTCGTCGTCGAAGAAGCAGCCGTAGACCCGGCCGGGGACGTACGTGCTCGGCGGCTGGGTGATGACCGCCGGCAATTCGGCGTACGTCTTGTGCGCAAAGACGTTGTCCAGGCGTTCCAGGATGAAAGGGATCCATCCGATCTGGCTCTCGGAGTAGGCGATCTTCAGCTTCGGGAAACGCACCAGCAGTCCGGAGAGCAGCCACTCGACGAGCGAGAGCTGCGCCATGCTGAAGGTGAGTGCCGTGTTGGCGCCGCGTGGTGCGAACGGACTCGTCTCGGCCATCTTCGAGCCTGAGCCGATGTGCATACAGACCACGGTCGCGGTCTCATCGCACGCCGCAAAGACCGGATCCCAGTAGCCGTCGGGATCGTGGATCGAGGGCAGGCCGAGGTGGTGGGGCATCTCCGGAAACGTGACTGCCCGGCAACCCCGCGCGGCGTTGCGCCGGATCTCTGCGGCGGCGGTCTGCGGGTCCCACAGCGGGATCAGGCACACCGGCAGCAGCCGACCTGCCGAGTCGCCGCACCACTCCTCGATCATCCAGTCGTTGTAGGCGGTCACGCATCGCCCGGCGAGCGACTTGTCCTTTGCTTCCAGGAACATCTGGCCGCAGAAGCGGGTAATGAACGGAAAGCACAGTGAGCGCTCGGTGCGGTTCAGGTCCATGTCCGCCAGCCGCGCGGCGGGGTCATAGCAGCCGGCTCGCATGTCGCGGTACGCGATGGGATCGATGGTGTGCTGATCCACCGGATAGCCGGCGCAGGCGACCACCTTCGGTACGACTTTCGCCAGGTCTTCATAGATCCACCAGTCCACGACCGGTCCGTCGCCGCCTCTGGTGTAGCTGACCCGCAAGGTCTGCGGGTCACCGCTCGTCAGGCAGGTGTCCTGCACCACGTGCGGGCCACGTTCCCGGTCGGCTGCGGGCAGCCGGTCGGTCCAGACGGTGGGAGGTTCGACCACGTGGTCATCGACCGACACGATCCAGGGCAGCTCGCTCATCGGGCCGAACTCTCGGCCACCGGCTGACGCGCGGCCGATCCGCGCAGGAGCCGCCCGGGCAGCGCGCCGGTGTGGCAGCCGTCCCGGTGCACGATCTGCCCACCGACGACGGTCGCCCGGAAGCCCACCGCGCGCTGCTCGATGCGCGGCTCTCCCGCCGGCAGGTCGTGAACCAGTTCCGGCATCGCGGGCCCGACCCGGTCGGGATCGAAGACGTTCAGGTCGGCCACCATCCCTTCCAGCAGGAGTCCCCGATCGTGAAAGCCCCAGGCGCGCGCCGGAGCCAGCGTCAGCATGCGCACGGCCTCCTCGAGGGTGAAGTCGCCGCGGTCGCGTACCCAATGACCGAGCAGATGGGTGTGGATGGAGCAGTCGGAGATCTGGCTGACATGGGCACCGGAGTCGGAGAACGTCGGCACGGTTCGCGGATGCTTCATGGCCGCCTTCACCGCTTCGGTGTCGAACGGCGCGAACGTCTGCACGAAGAACTGCTTGAGATCGGTCTCGAGCGCGAGGTCGATCATCAGCTCCACCGGGTCGACCCCGCGCTCGCGTGCCAGGTCGGCGACGATCGGATTCGGCGGCAGCGGGCCGTCCAGCACGCGCATGCGCTCGAAGTCGGGCTTGCGGGCTTCGGCGCCGATCGCCCTTCCGTACGGGCCGTCGTGGGCCGCCCGGACGAGCCGCTCGCGTACCGCCGGATCGGCGAGCGCGCGGCGCTGTTCCTCCAGCGGCAGCGCCCGGATCGGTGCCCATTCCGCGAGCGAATCGAACGGCAGCCGGCTGCGGAACGACGACATCGAGCCGATCCCCCGCGGATGGGTGAGCCCGAACATCCGGCCGCCGGCCGCGGCCGCGGCGTCCAGCACCTCGAGCGACCGTCCGCCTGACGTCGCGCCGATGGCGATCGGGACCTGGCTGCGGACCGCGAGGTCGATCAGCCGCCCTTCACGCGCCGGACGCTCCTCGATCGACGGCGGATCCTCCACGAGCTGGAAGACCCCGGTGCCTGCTTCGGCAAGCACGCCCACGAGGGCGCACACCTCATCCCACTCGGCGAGCCGGGAGGCCACCGGGCGGTTGTCGGACGTTTCGTGGTGGTGCGTGCGGGACGTGCTGAGCCCGTACGCACCGGCCCGCAAGGCGTCAGCGAGCTCGGCCTGCATTGCCGTCAGGTCGTCCGGTGTCGCCCTCTGGGTGAACGCCCGCTCCCCCATCACGTACGTGCGTAGAGCCGAATGTCCAACGTTGGCCGCGTAATTCAGGGCCTTCGGGAGCCGGTCGACGGCGTCCAGATACTCGGCGAAGGTGGTCCAGCTCCAGTCGATGCCGGCGGCCATGGCAGCGCCGGAGATGTCCTCGGCCCGCTCGAGATTGCGGATCACCAGGTGGCGTTGTTCGAACGGGGCGGGCGCCAGAGTGAAACCGCAGTGGCCCATGACGACAGTGGTGACGCCGTGCCAGCACGACGACGTGCCGAGCGGGTCCCAGAAGACCTGCGCGTCCATATGGGTGTGGCCGTCGATGAACCCGGGCGTGACGACGTGGCCCGCGGCGTCGATCTCTTCGCGGCCCCCACCGGCGATGCGCCCGATCCGCGCGATACGGCCGTCCAACACCCCGACGTCGGCGGGGTAGGGCGCCATCCCGGTGCCGTCGATGACCGTCCCGCCGCGGATCACAACGTCAAAGAGCTCACCCGAGGACACGGCGCACCTCCACCGGAATGCCGTTGACTGCTGCGTTACCCGAAGGCACGTCGACCAGATGCCCGGGCGCTAACAGATTGCTGTTGACACCGGCGTTTCCGCTCGCCACCCCAAGCCGGGTCCCGGGCCGGTCGTGTCCCCATCCGTGGGGCAGGCTCACGACCCCCTGGATGATCTCGTCGCTCACCTCGGCCACCGCCTCGACCGAGCCGGCTTCCGAGGTGACGCTGACCGGCTCTCCGTCGGAAAGTCCCAGTGCCGCAGCATCTTTCGGATGCACGATGAGCGTGCAGCGGCTCCGGCCCTTCATGAGCGTGTCGACGTTGTGCATCCACGAGTTGTTGGACCGCAGGTGCCGGCGGCCGATGAGGACCAGGCCGTCGGGCGGGCTGTCCAGCCGTGCCTGCAGGCGGGGAATGTCGTCGAGGATGTTGTCGTGAGCCAGCTCGACGTCTCCGCTGGCGGTCCGCAGGATGGTGTCGATGCGCGGCACCATCGGACCGAAGTCGACCCCGTGGGGATGGTCGTTCTTCAACGATTCCAGCGTCAATCCGCCTGGGCGGGCTCCGTAGCCGTCACCCCAGGGTGACACCCGGACCGTCAGATCGGCGATGCGGTCAGGCCCACGCAGCGGGATCTGGTCCATGACCTCGCCCGCCACCACGCCGTGCCGGGCAGCGCGCTCGGCGAAGAGCACGTCGTCATAGGCGGCGACATCCACCTCGGCGGCGGGAACGCCCGACAGGATCGCCCCGAGCCGGATGAGGATCTCCCACTCCTGCGGACGGTCATCGCGCGGGAAGATGGCGGGTGACCACCGCGCGGCACTGCGCACCGCAAAGCCCCAGAGCGCCTCGTCGCAGTGCGGCTGCTCGAGCGCCGACAGTCCCGGCAGGATGACGTGGGCGTGGCGTGAGGTCTCGTTCAGCCAGTTGTCGACGCTGATCATGGCGTCGAGCATCGGTAGTGCCGCTTCGAGCCGGCCCGCGTCTGGCGCCGAGAGCACCGGATTGCCGGCCATCATGACCAGCCCGCGTACCCGGCCCTCGCCGGGCGTATCGATCTCCTCGGCGAGGCAGGACAGCGGTGCCTGACCGAGCACCTCGGGCGCCTTGCGGACGCGGGTGTGCCAGCGGCCGGTGCGCACCGGGCCGCGGCGGCGGGCCGTCTGTGCGATGGTCGCGATGGCAGGCGTCGGGAACATGGCGCCGCCGGCGACGTCGAGGTGGCCGGTCAGCACGTTGACGACATCGACCGCCCAGGAGGCGAGGGTGCCGAACTCCTGATTGCACAGGCCGATACGTCCGTAGACCACGGCCCGCTCGGTCCCGGCGAGCTCACGAGCCAGGAGTCGGATCCGATCCGCCGGTACCCCACAGGCGCCGGCCACCGACTCGGGACTGAAGTCGCGCGCCGCGCTCAAGACCTGCTCGATGCCCTGCACCCGGCCGTCCAGCGTGGCGAGATTGATGAGCCTTTCTTCATCGAGCACGTGAATCACCGCGAGCAGGAAGGCCGCGTCCATTCCCGGGACGATCGGAATCCACTCGTCGGCCTTCTCCGCGGTGCCCGTCCGGCGAGGATCGACGACGATGGTGCGCCCGCCCCGCGCCCGGATGCGCTTGATCTCCCCCATGATGTCGGGGCAGGAGAACAGCGAACCCTGCGACGCCTGCGGGTTGGCACCCATCACCAGGAAGAGATCCGTGCGGTGCACGTCGGGGATCGGGATGCTCCACGGATTGCCGAACAGTTGCGCGCACGCAAGGTTTTTCGGCCACTGGTCGACGGTTCCGGCTGACCAGATGACGGGCATGCGCGGGATTCCGGCCACCGCGCCGGTGTACCGGCTGAGGGAGTAGTTGTGCACGGCGGGATTGCCGATGTACGCGGTGACAGCCGCGATGCCGTACTGCTTCACGATCGGATGCAGCAGTTCCTCGCAGCGGGCGAACGCCTGCTCCCAGGTGACTTCACGCCATTGGTCGCCGTCACGGACCATGGGCACGCGGAGGCGGTCCTCGTCGTGGTGCAGCCGGCCGAGCGAGGCGCCTTTGGGGCACAGGTAGCCCTTGCTCCAGACGTCGTCCCGGTCGCCGCGAACGTCGACCACCTGATCGCCCCGGGTCTGAATGACCAGGCCGCACATCGCCTCGCAGAGCGGGCAGGTGCGCAGATGGGTGCGGACTGGCGGCTGCCCCTCATCGCTGGTCATGTCGGTGACCCTAGAACGAGCTCGCCGCTCTGCCCTAGGCGGTCTGCTCCGCCAAGACGATCTCGTCCGCGTCAGGCTGCCCGAGGAGCCCGGCGAACATGACGACGACAGCCAGGCTGATGACCGTCTCGGCGGCCCTGCGAAGCAGGTTCATGCGAACACAGTCCCCTCGGTTTGTGTCAATCAATCGGCCGCAAGCTGGGAAAGTGCTGTGCGAATTCCGCCGCGGAGCACCCGGCGGAGATTGGCTAGCACTAGCAGCCGATGAGGGTCCGCACGTCAGGCAGGGTGGCGGGAACTCGCGTGACGTCGTGACCAGTAACGACCGAGCCGTCGCCGTCGCGGTGCACCCACGGCACCACGACCTGGATGGTCTTGTCGTCGTCGGACCAGGCGGGGTAGCTGTGTGCCTGCAGGTAGGTGACGAGCTGGGGGGTGGTCATGGCGGTCACTCCGGTCGGCAGCTGGGGAGAGGTGCGTCGATGCGCCTCGCTGACACCTGCGTTAACGGCTGGTGGTCAGCCCGGTAACGCCCTGCCCAGCAAAATTTTGGACAAACGTCAAGAGGACGTGCGCCCGATCAGTACGGGCTCGCCGCGCTGGCATGAATGACCAGGCCGGCGACCGCCAGGATGAGGATCTGGGTGCAGCAGATGACCCAGACCTGGGCCAGCAACTCGGAGTCGAAGTCGAGCCAGCGCCACCACGAGCGCCGCACAGCGCGCACCGCCCGACCGGCCCGCGCAGCCCGTGGGGTGCGAGGGATCGAGGGTGCGATCGCGTCGTCGATCAGCATGGCCGGAGAGGTCGGAGCGAGAGTCACCAACGCGGGACTCCTTTCAGAGGGGCTGGGGTAGACGGGTGAGCTGCCTAGCAGGCGCCGTTCACCCATCGGCCAGGGGTCTGAGGGCTTAACGATCGTCCCTTTTGCGAGATATGGGACACGGGATGAAGATGGAGAGATGAGGCCGCTGGGAGACCGCTTGCGGGGCACTGCCGCGCGAGGGTCAAGCCCGGACCGGCGAAATGTACTTCATGTGAGGGATTGACCTGGGGCTCGATCTTGTGTGTTATGCAGAGTGAGATAGCAGTTACTTTCAGCGATAACGGGAGGCTCACCCAGCTCTGAAGCCGAGCGCGCCTGACCGGATCGATACGGGCCGCGCTCGGTACGGGACACGGCATGGCCAGGTTGTCGGCAGGCCTGGCGCGGGGCGGATGCAAGTCTGGAGTCCAGTGAGCGAAGTGCATTCAGGGCCGCTCGACGGCCAGCTGAGCCGCATCATGGAAGTCGCGCGACACCAGCTGGAGATGGATGTCGTCGCGATCTCCGAATTTGCTCCGGAGCGCCAGGTCTACCGAGCGTTGCTGGGTGATCCGCAGTCCTTCGGGATGCACGTCGGTCAGGGACCACTGCTCGAGGACGCCTTCTGCCTGCGCATGTCGCAGGGGCTGCTCCCCCACGAAATCCCTGACACCGCAGCGGATCCGGTGGCCGCCGGGGTGCCGCTGACGGCGACAGCAAAGGTGGGCGCGTACGTCGGAGTTCCGGTTCAGCTGACCGACGGCAGCCTGTTCGGAAGCCTCGCGTGCTTTCACCATGAGCCGCATGAGCTCGGCGAGCGTGACGTGCGCTTCCTGCGCATGCTGGCCGAGCTGATCACGGCAGAGCTCGAAGCGATGCGTGAACGCGACCAGGAGAGCCTGCGCATCACCAAACTGATCGAGTCGGCGACTCTGGAGATCGCGTTGCAACCGGTCTTCGACGTCCACGACGGCCGATTCCTCGGCGCGGAGGCCCTCGCCCGTTTCCCGGCCTCCTTCGGGACGACCGAGGCGGTGTTCGAGTCGGCCGGCGCCGTCGGGCTGAGCCTGCCGCTGGAGCGCCTCGCGATCGGCTGCGCCATCCCCGTCCTCGATGCCTTGCAGGACGGGCAGTTCCTGGCCGTCAACCTCACCCCGCAGGTTGCTTTCGAACTCGCGGCCACCGGCGAGTCCCACCCCGAACTGATGGGGCGGATGGTCCTGGAGATCACCGAGCATGCGGCGATCGCCAGCTATGCCGACCTGCGTCGGGCGCTTCGTCCGAGCCGGGATCAGGGGCTGCGACTGGCGATCGACGACGCCGGCGCCGGATACGCGTCACTGAAGCATGTCGTGGAACTCGAGCCCGACATCATCAAGATCGACCGGTCCATCGTGGAGGGCGTCGCCAGCGACCGGGCCCGGCGCAGCGCTGTGAGCGCTTTCGTGCTGCTGGCGTTGGACATTGGCGCGTACGTCATCGCCGAGGGCGTCGAGCGCAGCGAGGATCTGGAAGCCATCAAGGATCTGGGTGTCGATGCCGCGCAGGGTTACCTGCTGGCGCGCCCCACGAAGGACCGCAGGGCCCTCGCCCGCTGGCAGAAATCGGGCCAGCCGCCGCCCCGCGTCGTGCGCTCCCGCGATGCCGAGCCTGCGTTGGCGATTTCACTCCGCGGTTAGTGTCCACAATGTGACTGACGCCGACCTTCATTTCTATTTCGATCCGGTGTGCCCGTTCGCCTGGATGACGAGCAAGTGGGTGCGTCAGGTGGCGGCGCAGCGCGACTACACCGTCGACTGGCGCTTCATCGCCCTTCGCCTGGTCAACGAGAACGTCGACTACGACGCGCAGTTTCCGCCGGAGTACGTGGGCTTGCACACCGCAGGACTGCGCCTGCTGCGGGTCGCTGCCCGAATGAGGGCCGAGCACGGCCGGCCCGCTGTCGGCGCCTACTACGCCGCTCTGGGTGCCGTCATGTGGGACTCGGAGCGTTTCTCGGGCACTCCCGACCGCCCGGAAGTGGTGGAGAAGGTGCTCGCCGACGCCGGACTGCCCGTCGAACTGGCCGACGCGCTCGAAGACGAGGCTTTTGACGAACAACTACGCCAGGAAACCCACGAGGCGCTGGCACTCACCGGCAAGGATGTCGGCACCCCCATTCTGCACTTCCAGCCACCGGCCGGGGTGGCCTTCTTCGGACCTGTGATCAGCCGGCTCCCGACCCCTGAACAGGGGCTTGAGCTGTGGGAACACGTGATTGCTCTGGCCCGCTTCCCGGGCTTCGCGGAGATGAAGCGCAGCCTTCGCGAGCTGCCCCAGCTGCGTGCACTCGGGGTCACCGAAGACCAGGTAGGAGTCCAGGAAGACTGGCACGGAGGAAGCAGAAAACTGAAGAAGTAGTCAGTTACGTCGAACGGGGTTACCGTCCGGTATGAACCAAACAATGGTTCTCACCGTAGTTAGGCCATAGCGAGCGGTGACCGGGCGTCCGAGGGACTAGCCGATGACCGGTGCCGGTGACCGATCGAATGTCAGCATTCTCGAATCATCCGGCGCTGAGGGACCCGAAGGTGTAGAGGTCGCCCTGCTCGACCCCGACGGCGTCATCGTCCGAACCAACGTCGGCTGGGACACGTTCTGCCTGGAGAACGGCGGCACGCTCGCGGGCGTGGGGGTAGGAGTCTCCTACCTGGACGCGTGCGCCGCCGCCGGTGAGGATGCTTCGGCCGTCGCCGTTGCTGACGCGATCCGCATGGCGCTGCGCGGTGATCTGCCCGATCCGCTGTCGATCCTGGTCCCCTGCGACTCTCCCCAGGAAGCCCGGGTGTTCAACACCTTGATCTCTTCCCGGCTCGACGAATTCGGGGCGTGCATCGGCGCTACCGTGACGCTCTCCAGGGCGAGCGTCGACGAGCCCTCGGCCAATGGATTCCATCCGACGTTGGCGACCCACGCGCGCCGCACGTGGGCTCCGGATCCGCTTCCGGCACTGCTGCGGGTGACCGAAGTGGTCGCCGCCGAGGTCAATCTCGGTCAGACCTTGCGCCGGATCGTCGATACAGCAAGGGATTTCCTGGGGGTCGCGTACGCCGCGATCGGCCTGAGCGGTCCGGATGGTGCCCTCGAGGAGATTGCCCATGCCGGCATCGACGCGGGGACCGTCAAAGGCCTGGGATCGGGATCCGCCGTCCTCGGCTGGCTGAGCGAGCAATCGGCCTTCATGCAAAGCGCTGTCACCCTCAGGGGGCGGCAGCTCGTCACGTTGTACGTCGCCGGCAGTTCCGGCGCCCGGTCCACTCCGCATGTTGAGCGCCTGGCGGCGGGATTCGCCGAGGCTGCCGCCACAGCCATCGACAACGCCCGGCTCTATCAACTCACCCGCCAGAGCCACCGTTGGGCCCAGGCGGCGGCGGAGCTCACCGAGGAACTGGGATCCCACACGTCGACGGTGCCGCTGGAGGTCGTCCTTCGCTACGCGGCCCGCGCCGCGGACGCCGACCTCGCAGCCGTGCTGGTTCCCGAGGATGAGCTTTCCATCCGGCTGCATTCCATCGTCGGAGGAAGGCAGGGTCTGCTGGCAGGCATGCTGTTTTCGCGCGAGGAAAGTCCGGCCGCAGACGTGATGAGCAGCGGCAAGCCACTCCTGCTCGGGCATCCGACGCCGCGAGTCCACGAAGTCAGCGACCAACCGATGGGACCGATTGCCGTGGTTCCGCTGATCGCGGGCCGCGCCGTCCTCGGGGCGCTTGTGGTCAGCCGCTTCGTCGACCGGTCCCCCTTCGGAAGCTCGGATGTCGCAGCGCTGGTGCACTTCGCGAGCCACGCGGGAATCGCCCTGGAACTGGATCGTGCCCTGAGTGATCGCGAGCAACTCCGGCTGCATGACGACCGCGCCCGGATCGCGGCGGAATTGCACGATCGGGTCGTGCGTCAGCTCTTCGCCGTCGGGATGGGACTTGAGGGCATCACCGAGGCCCTCGACGACGCCGAACTACGCGGCCGCGTCGAGGGGTACGTCGCCGCACTCGATGAGAGCATCCGGAGCATCCGCGAGGCGATCTACCGGATCGCGGAGAACTGACGCCGGACCGGCTCAGGTCTGACGCAGGTCGGACTTCAGGATCTTGCCGGTAGGCGTCTTGGGAAGCGTCTCGATGAACCGCACTTCCCGCGGGTACTTGTAAGCCGCGAGCCGTTCTTTGGTGTACGCGATCACGTCATCCTCGGTGAGACTCGCGCCTTCCCTCGTCACGATGACGGCGACGACCTCCTCGCCAAGACGATCGTCGGGCTTGCCGATCACAGCAGCCTCGACGATGTCGGGATGCTCGAAGAGCACTTCCTCGATCTCGCGCGGGTAGACGTTGTAGCCCCCGCGGAGGACGAGATCCTTGCTGCGGTCAACGATGAAGAAGAAGCCGTCGTCGTCCACGTAGCCAAGGTCGCCGGTGTGAAACCAGCCATTGCGGAAGGCTTCCGCGGTCGCCTCTTCGCGTCCGAGATAGCCCTTCATGACGTTGTGGCCGCGGATGACGATCTCGCCGACATTGTCCTGGCCCGGCGGCAACGGGTGGTCATCGAGGTCGTGGATACGCATCTGCACGCCCCAGATCGGCTTGCCGACGGAGAAGGCGCGGCGCTCCTCGGCGCTGATGTTGAACGACGCCGTGCTCGCGGTTTCGGACAGGCCGTAGCCCTCGAGAACCACGATGCCGAACTTGTCCTCGAACGCCCGCATGACCTCGGCCGGCAGCGACGCCCCGCCGGAGACGGCGATACGCAGATGCGACAGGTCACGATCCTGGGTGTCGAGCGCGGTCAGTGCCTGAAGCATGGTGGGCACTCCCCCGATGACCGTGACCTGGTCGGCCACGATCGCGTCGAGAACGGCCTTGGGCTCGAACCGCGGAACGATCGACAGGCAGCCGCCGAACAGCACCGTGACGTCGATGATCGAGGACAGCCCGAAGACGTGGAAGAAGGGCAGCACCGCGAGCGTCACATCGCTGCTGTTGCCGCCGAACAGGCGCCCCGAGACCGAGCAATTCATGTAGAGCTGGAAGTGGGTGAGTTCGGCGCCCTTGGGCTTGCCCGTGGTACCGCTGGTGTAGATGAGGACGGCGGTGTCGTCCGCATTCGTGGGATGGATGCCGCCGGCGGGATCGGTGTCGGGCGCCTCGCCGAGAAGCGCGTCGAACGCCTGCGCGCCCTCCGGCAACGGCGTCTGGCCGAAGCCCAGGACATAGAGCGGAACCCCGCGCTCGCTGGCGGCTTTCTCGGCGTCGGTGATGAACAGTTCGAACGTCACGAGGAGCTTGGCTTTGGCGTCGCTCAGGTGGTAGCTGATCTCCGGCGCCTTCAGCAGAGGATTCAGCGGCAGCAGGGTCATTCCGGCCTTGAGCACCCCGAAGTAGGCGACCAGGAAATGCGGCACGTTGGGCAGGTGGATCGCGACGACATCGCCCGGAACGAGCCCGGCCTCGGTCAGTCCGGCGGCGAACTGCCCGGACTGCGCGTCAAGTTCGGCGTAGCTCATGGCGGCGCCCATGAACTTCGCGACCGGAGCCTGCGGAGCGGCGAGGGCCGATTCACGCAGGATGGTCGCCAGGTTGAAACTCATCGCGTCACTCCTACCGCCGTGGTCCGGTGTGTTTCCCGCCCGGACCGTATGCCACGCATGCCCTGGTGCGCACGCCACGGTGGCGGCTGCTCGGCTGCGGCTCTTCGCGGCGCGTCCGCAGCGCTTCGGGCCCGCGTCGCGCCTGGCGCCACCACCACAGCGCGCCAGAGCGCCCGGATTTGGTGTCGCTCGGCGCCCCGGTTGCTGGCGCCACCACCACAGCGCGTCAGAGCGCCCGGATTTGGTGGCGCCAGCTTTGGCGAAGCGCGGGCCCCACATTTGGTGGCGCCAGTTCGACGTCCGTCTGTGGAAAACGTCTTGGGTGGCAAATCAGTCGGCACCCTTCGCTCATGCCACAAACCCTGAGCCACCTCGCCAACCGTCAGAGCAACATCGCGCGGCGAGACCAGTTGCGAACCGTCGGCCTCACGCGAGACGAGATTCGCGCGTTCGTTAACGGAGGCCGCTGGACGCCGCTCGGACCCGTCGTCCTGGCGCTTCACAACGGTCCGCTCGATCGTGCGCAGGAGATGTGGGCCGCGGTCCTGGCATCCGGGAAAGGATCGGGCCTTGCCGGTCTGAGCGCGTTGGAGGCATCGGGCCTTCGTAACTGGGCGGATCCCAAAGTGCACGTGCTCATTCCCCGAGCGGGCGCGGTCGCTGAGCTGACGAGGGTGAACCGGGTCGTGCACGAGACGCGGCGCCAACCGCGCGACTGGCGCTCCTCGACCGGCTTCCCGCTGCGCGCCACCGTCGAACGCGCCGCCGTCGATGCGGCTTCCTGGCGATGCGATACGCGGTCCTGCTGTGGGCTGCTGGCGGCGGTTGTCCAGCAGCGCTTGACGAGCGCCACGCGCCTCATGGCGGCACTCGACGCCGCCGGCCCCATCCGTCACCGACGTGCGATGCGCCTGACAATCGCCGATATCGAAGGAGGTGCCGACGCGTTGTCGGAGATCGACTTCGGACGTCTGTGCCGCAAGTATCAGCTGGGAACTGTGGTCCGCCAGGTCGTTCGATGCGACGGCCAGGGTCGCCGGCGGTTCATCGACGGAGAGATCGTCGGTCCGACCGGCAAGCGCCGGGCCTTCGAGATCGACGGTGCGGTGCACATGATTGCGCAGAACTATTGGAAAGATCTGGAGCGCCAGAACGAACTCCTGATCGCCGGCAGCTTTCCGCTGCGTTTCTCGACGTATGCCATGCGCTTCGAGGAGCTGGTCGTTGCGGATCAGACCCGACGCTCGCTAGCTGACTGAGCGGCGCCACCACCACAGCGCGCCAGAGCGCTCGGATTTGGTGTCGCCCACCCGTACTCAACCTGGCGCCACCACCACAGCGCGCCAGAGCGCCCGGATTCCCTGGCGCCAGGCAGAGCGGGCGCACTTTGGCGGTGGCTACCCGAACCAACCAGCGACGTCGATGGGGATCGTGACGTTGCCGACCAGGTTGTAGAGCCGGAAGGTGCCCGTGGGGCCAAGACCCGCCACGGTGAGGTTCTGAAGATTCTGGTGGACGCCGAAGTCCAGGTCGCTGGTGACGGGCCTGTTTGCCGTGGGGTAGGCGGTCAGGTAGCTGGCCCCGGTGGAATTGACCGTGTGCACGTTGGCGACGACCGCGGACGCCTTGATGAGGCTGGTGAGACTGGGCACTCCGCGGACCCCGGCGATCGGCACTTCCCGTGAACTGTTCGATCCCCATGCGGGGCCGCCGGTCTCGGTGGTGCTGAGGCGTTGCGAGACGGGGAGGGGAACGTAGGACATTCCGCCGGCCGTTGATTGCCCGGTGGTGAACCAGCCAACGATGTCGACGGCAATGTCGGTGTCGGCGAGGGTGCTGTTGAAGATGTCGACCTTGCCGTCTGTGCCGACCCCGACGATCACGCGCGAGGCGCGCGTCTCATTCTTCTGGAACTGGGAAGTCGACGTCTTCGGCTTGGGTGTCGCACCGGGGTAGGTCACCAGGTAGCCGATGTCCGAGGGCTTGATGGAGGTCACGTTGAGCATTACCGCGGTGATTCCAGTGGCAGGCAGGCCGGAGACTCCTGCAACCTGGATCGCGACAGTGCTGCCGGCGACCATGCGTTTGGCAGGCGCTTTGCGCGTATCGAGCAGTCGGAACGGAGCGATGGCGTTGTAACGGCCTTGCAGGTCCATGGAGTTGGTCGGTTGGCCGAACCAGGCGGAGACATCGGCGATCACGTTGATCGGGGCGGCTGACCTGTTCAGGATGGACACTTGCCCGGCCGCGCTCAGTTGTGTGATCGCCAACCCGGCGGTCGTGGGAATCACCGGGAAATCGACATCGGCCGTCGCGGGAACCGTGCCGCCCGTGGGATAGAGCGTGACTGATCCTGCCAACGGCGGCGAGACCACCGTCACCATCACGGCGACCGCGGCCACTCCGCCCGCAGGAACGCCGCCGCGGCCCGCCACCTGAAGGACCAGGAACTTGCCGGGGGCAATCGGTAGCTGGGGCGCGCCGTTGCCGACTCGGGTATCGAGCAATCGGGCGGGGTTGATCGCGTGCAGGCTTCCACCCGGCGGGCTGACTGTCACCTGCTGCGGTTGGGATCCGGTCGAGGTGGCATACGTGCCGTCGCCTGAGTACGTGGCGGAGATGGCGTGACTACCCAGCAGCAAGGAGGGCGAGGCGGTGGCGGTCCCGCCGTGCAGCGCTGAGGTGGACACCACGTTGCCGTTTTCCAGGAAGGTGATCGTCCCACCGGCCGAGCTCGGGCTGACCTTGGCGGTCATCCTGACGGCGGCGTTCTTCCCATCGGTCAGCACGCTGCTGGCCGTTACGGTCGTCGTGGTCGCGATCGGAGCGGCACTCACCGTGAAATCCTGACCGGCGGTCGCGAGGACGTCGGGCCAGTCCGCACCGTCCGGCGAACCGAGCAGTGAGGTGGTCATGGTGACCGTGCCCCTGGGGGCTCCAGCAGGGGCGCGCAAGCGCAGATTCACATCGATCGAGCCGCCCGGCGAGAGGTCGTTGTCCAGTCCGACAGCAGCGGTCAACTGACCCGGCACCGCCGTTGTGAGGGTGACGTCGGACCAGCCTCCCCCGGTGTTTTCCTGCAACGCCAACGCGCCCGTGGATAGGCTGGAGGTGCCTGCAAACGCTACGGAAAACCTCGTGTGCGGGAAGTCGTTGTCCCCCGGGTCGCTCGTCGCCCGCACCCCGATGGTGCTCGACCAGGTGCCATCGCTCGGCAGCGCTGCGGAGCCGCCGCCAAGGGTGATCGCAAGGACGGGAACCATCCCAACAGTCACCGGCAGCGGATCGGAAACGCCTGCGGTGTAGTCGGTATCGCCGGCATAGTCGACCGTGACGGATTGCGCTCCGGACGGCAACTTCCCGGTCCACGACGCGGTTTGGCCGCTGAGCGCTCCCGTTCCCAGCGCGACACCGTTGTCCAGGAAGGTCACGTCGCCCGTCGGGGAGATATCAGTGTTGCCTGCGATGAGAGCGAAGGTGGCGGTGAGGGTCACGCTCGCACTCGGTGAGACCGGGTTGGCGGACGACGTCACGGCGATCTGACTGCCGATCTTCAGCACTGCCGTCCCGAGCGTGGTCCCGGAGTCGGCCGAAGCGCTCGCCGCCGGCAGCCCGAGAATCGCTACCGCCATGGCAAGCAACGCCGTCATGACGCGAAGTGCCGGCCAACGCGACCGTGCCCTGCGATTCGTCACCGGAGAACTCCTCGGGGATTGCCTTCAGACAACGGAGTCTTCGGCATTGTGCGACCCGATCCAAAGGGCCATTCGGCGACCGGGCACATTCTGGGAATGTGTTCTCTGCCCCTTTTGGCGACGGCAGAATGAAAGCGCACTTCGGCCGGCATCCGATTGTGGAGGTTGGGTTCCTCGCATGACGGAACGCTCCCCCGAAGTGCGTTACTTCGGGGGTGTTCCGGGGTCCCTGGCCGGCGGCTTTGATGCCTGCAGGTCAGCGGACGGTGATGCTCGTTGCCAAGCCCAGCGCCCGCTGTCCGGGAAGCGGGCTGTAGACCTCGTAGGTGCCCTTGACCAGAGGGACGATGAGGTCGGTGGTCTGGCCTGGTCCCACCGTCGCCGAGGTCTGCTTGACGAGACCGGGGCCGTTGATGGTCAGCGCGTGCTTCGCTTTGCCGCTGTTCTGCAGGGAAAACGTGTAGCTGGCCACCTTGTACGAGGACACGCTGAGCGTGAGTTTGCTGTCCGTCTCGGTGACGATGACCCGGTTGACATGCGGAATCGCAGCGGCCTTGGTCGGCTGCGCAGCGGTGACCGGTGCCTTGGACGACGAGGAGCCGCCGGCCTTGGTCTTGGCGCTGCTGCCGCAGCCCGCGACCGTCACGACCAAGCCGACGGCAATGGTCGCTGCAGCCAGCCGCCTGACGCCGGAACCGGCGCGCGTGCCCGATACGAGATCCATCGGTGTGTTTCCTTTCAACGTCAACTGTCGGCGTGCCGGACGAGGCGCCGCTGAATGTTTTATCGGCAACCCCAAGAATTCCTGGGGTGCCTTGTGGCAGGGGCATGGAGGGTCGAAAGTCCCAGTCGAATTTCATGGGACTAACCCCGCCCTGAATTGTCCACAAGGCTCACGGCCCGCTGCTCAGGGTCACCGTCACGGTGGAGTGGTACGTACCGGCGTAGGTGTTGGCCGGCAGGTTCAGCTTCAGGGTGGGCGTAACGGTCTGCTTTCCGGTTCCGCTGGCGGCGGCGGCGTTGAAGAGCTTGGTGGCGGTTGGCGCCGTGACTCCGGCCGGCAGGACGTACGGGTAGCCCACGTTGTTGACCGCAGTCGTGCACGCGAGGGCAGTGTCACAGGTGACGGTAGGAGTCGAGGTCACCGCCATCGCCGTGAGGGGCAGGGTGTGCGGCGTGGCTCCACCCGTCGTCCACTGTGTCGATGTCGCCGAGACGCTCCATCCCGACGAGGCGCCGTTCGTGATGTCCAGTGGCAGCAGTGCGCTGAGGATCTGGGCACTGCCGTTGAGCGTCCCGGAGAACGTGACCGCCAATGGTGTCGAAACGAAACCGAACGAGGTGTTGATCGTCACCGACCTGCTCGCCTGCGCCTGCGCACTGCCGTTGCGGCTCACCGTCTGGCCGGTGAAAACCTGAACGTTGGCAGTGCCCATGGTGTCGGTGACGGTGACGGTGGCGCTGTAGGCGCCGTCGGACGCGTACCTGTGGGTCGTCGTCGCGACGCTGGTGGTGGAGGGCCCGGTGCCGTCGCCGAAGTTCCAGGTGTAGCTGGCGATCGCTCCGGTGGCGTCGGTCGAGCCGGAGGCATCGAACGAGACCGGCGTCCACGCCCCTCCCGCGGTGACTGGCGCCAAAGCAGCGATCGGTGACTGATCGGGGACGATGGCGATCCCCACTGCAGTCACGGCGGAGAAGGCGGTGCCGACCGCGTTGGTGGACGTCGTGATCGGGCTGATCGTGGCGGAGCCGTAGTTCGTGACGTACGCGGTGGCACCGTCCGGGGCGACGGCGATCCCGCGCGGGTTTGTGCCGACGATCGGCGTCGCAGCAACGCCGTTGCTGGCAGTCGTGATGACGCTGACCGTGCCACTCCCCTGGTTCGAGACATACGCCTTGGCGCCGTCCGGGGTGATCGCGACAGCTGTCGGGTTGGAGCCGACGGCGGGGCTTGCTGTCACCGTGTTGCCCGGGATGGTCATGACGCTGACGGTTCCGGAGCCGTAGTTCGCGATGTAGGCCTTGGCGCCGTCCGGGGTGATCGCGATACCCCAGGGGTTGGTTCCGACAGCCGGCCCGGCGGTCACCACGTTCGTGGAGGTGGCGATGACGCTGACCGAGTTGGAGGCGTAGTTCGTGATGTAGGCCTTGGTGCCGTCCGGAGTGATCGCGACACCTGACGGGTTGCTCCCGACGGCAGGGGTCGCTGTCACCGTGTTGGCCGGGATGGCTATGACACTGACTGAGGCGGAGCCGGAGTTGGTGACGTAGGCCTTCGTGCCGTCCGGAGTGATCGCCACCGCGGACGGGCTGCTACCGACGGAGATCGGTGCACTCACCGACCCGGTGGCCGTCGTGATGACGCTGACGGTGTTGGCAACACCGTTGGTGACGTAGGCCTTTGCGCCGTCCGGAGTGAGCGCCACAGCCGTGGGGCCGGCGCCGACGGCGAGCGAAGCCATAGTCGCCCCCGTCGCGATGTTCACGACCGACACCGTGTTGGCGGAGTAGTTCGGCACGTAGCCGGTCTGGGCGACGGGCAGGCCGGTGATGCTGACACTGCGGGTGGCCTTCGCTCCGGCGCCGCCGTTACGGCTGACTGTCTGCCCGGTGAAGACCTGGGTGCTGCCGGTCCCGGTCGTGTCGATGACCGTGACGCTGACCGCGTAGCCCGCCGGGTAGCTCGAGGCATACACATGACTGGTCGTCGGGATGGCTGTCTGCGCCGTGGAGCCGTCACCGAAGACCCAGTTGTAGGTGGCGATGGTGCCGGTGGCGGCGGTCGAGCCGGAGGCGTTGAAGTTCACCGCGGCGCCGACCGTGCTCGCTGTCACGGCGGCCAGCACTGCGGTCGGCGACTGCGCCGGCGTGATGGCAATACCGCTCGGTCCACCGGCCTCCGCGAAGGCCGTCCCGGCCGATCCGTTGGAGACCGTGATCGGGGTGACGGTGGAGGCACCCGAGTTGGTGACGTAAGCGGTGCTGGCGTCGGGAGCGAAGGCGATGCCGGCGGGGCTGGTGCCGACGCTGGTCGCCGTCACGTTGTTGTCCGAGGTGCGGATGATGCTGACGGTGTTGGAGCCGAAGTTGCTCACGTACGCCTTGCTGCCGTCTGGCGCGAGCGCTACGGCGCTCGGGGTGGTGCCGGCCGTCAGTGTGTTGGCCACCAGGTTGTTCGATGTCGTGATGACGCTGGCGTTGCCGGAGCCGGAGTTGGCGACGTAGACCTTGGCGCCGTCCGGGCTGATCGCCAGACCGAGCGGCGCTGTGCCCACCGACGGGCCGGCGGCCACCGCGTTGGAGCCGGTCGTGATGATGCTGACCGCGTTGCTGCTCGTCTGGGTGACGTAGACCTTCGCACCGTCCGGGGTGATCGCCAGATAGTGCGGTCCGCCGGCAACGGCCGGGCTGGCGGTCACGGTGTTGCTCGCCGTCGCGATGACGCTGACCGTGTTGGCGCCCGCGTTGGCGACGTAGACGGTGGACCCATCGGGGCTCACGGCCACACCGGTGGGCGAGGCTCCGACCGTGATGGTGGCGGCGATGGCGTTGGTGGCGGTCGTCACGACGCTGACGTTGCCCGACCCGGTGTTGGTGACGTAGGCCTTCGCGCCGTCGGGGCTGAGCGCCACGGCATTGGGGGTGCTCCCCACCGGGATCGACGCGAGCGTGGCGCCGGTGGCAAGGTTGACGGCCGACAGTGTCCACGCCGTGCTGTTCGCGACGTACGCGATCTGGGCCACCGGGGTGCCGGTGATGGCAACCTTGCGCGAGGCGGCCTGCGAGATGGTGCCGAGGCTGTTGGTGACCGTGACGGTAGCGGTGTAGCCCGGGGCGTAGCTGGCGGCATAGGAGTGCGTGGTGGTCGGGCCCGCGGTCTGGGCGGTGGCACCGTCACCGAAGGTCCAGTTGTAGGTGGAGATCGTGCCCGTCGGATCTGAGCCG
>DATAZK010000149.1:0-10514 GCA_036272075.1 Frankiaceae bacterium | reverse complement strand
GCACCGGGCGCGGTCGCCGGCCTGGTGCTCGGCTGGGGGCTGCCCGGATCGCTCGCGATGGCGGGGATCACGGCGGTGTCGTCCTCCGGGATCATCTCCAAGGTCATCGCCGAGCTCGGACGCCGGGCCAATCCCGAGACGCCGGTCGTCGTGTCGATCCTGGTCCTGGAAGACCTGGCGATGGCGATCTATCTCCCGGTGCTGACGGCGGTGCTGGCCGAGGCGGGAGTGGTGCGCGGGGTGGTCACGGTCGCCATCGCGGTCGGCACCGTCTCGGTCGTGCTGCTCGTCGCCACCCGCTGGAGCCATCACGTCAGCCGGGCGGTCTCGCATCCAGGTCCGCACGACAGCGCCGCCGAGCGGGAGACCCTGCTGCTGCGGGTACTCGGCATCACCCTGCTGGTCGCGGGGCTCGCCGAGCAGTTGCAGGTCTCGGCGGCCGTCGGCGCGTTCCTGGTCGGGATCGCCCTGGTAGGTCCCGTCGCGGAGGTGGCGCGAAAGGTGCTGGCACCGCTGCGGGACCTGTTCGCCGCCGTCTTCTTCGTCTTCTTCGGCCTGCAGACCGACCCGACGGCGATTCCACCGGTGCTGCTGGCGGCGGTCGTTCTCGCCGTCCTTTCGGCCGGCGGGAAGGTTGCCACCGGATGGTGGGCCGCGCGCCGGCGGGGGATCGACGCGGCGGGTCGGCTGCGAGCCGGGGCGACCCTGATCTCGCACGGTGAGTTCTCGATCGTCATCGCCGGGCTGGCCGTCTCCAGCGGCCAGCCCGCCCGCCTCGGTGCCCTCGCGGCGAGCTACGTCCTGCTGCTGGCCATCGTCGGACCACTCGCGGCGAGGGTGGCCGATTCGCTGGCCGGAAGGCTCACTCGCGCTCCCGCGCTAGATTCCGGACATGCGACTGGGCGTCTTCATCGGCGACGCGAGCGGGCTGCGTACCGACGTGGCGACCCTGCTCGCGAACGCCCGGGAAGCTGAGCAGCTCGGTTTCGCGACGGGGTGGCTGCCGCACATCCCATGGAGCCTGGACGCGCTGACGGCCGTCGCGCTGGCCGGTCAGGCAACGTCGCGGATCGAGCTGGGCACGGCCGTCGTCCCGACGTACCCCCGGCATCCGGTGACGATGGCCCAGCAGGCGCTCTCGGCGCAGGCGGCCAGCAACGGCCGGGCTGTGCTGGGCATCGGGCCGTCGCATCCGGTCGTCATCGAGGGGATGCACGGCCTGGCGTACGACAAGCCGGCCCGCCACACCGCGGAGTACGTCGACGTGCTGAAGCTGGCCTTCCACTGCACCGGTCACGTCAGCCATCAGGGGGAGTTCTTCAACGTCCAGGCGATGCTCGAGGTGCCTGGCGCGTCGGAACTGCCGGTCCTGGTGTCGGCGCTGGCACCGCTGATGCTGCGCGTCGCCGGGACCAAGGCCGACGGCACGATCACCTACTGGGCGAACGAGCGGGCCATCGCCGACCATGTCGTCCCGACCATCGCCGGGGCGGCTGCCACTGCCGGACGTCCGGCACCTCGCGTGGTGGCGGGTATCCCGGTGGCCGTGGTGAGCGACGTCGAGGCGGCCAAGAACCGCGCCGCGACGCTCTTCGCCGGCTACAACGGGATCCCCGCGTATCAGCGGATCCGCGGCGAGGGCGGAGGCGACGAACTGCCCGACATCGCGATCATCGGCGACGAGAAGACCGTGCAGGCCCGGCTGCGCGCGTATGCCGATGCCGGCGCGACCGACCTGGCCGCGGCCGTCCTTGGCCTCGACCCTGACCGAGAGGCCTCGATGCAACGCACCATGAACTTCCTTGCTGAGCTTGCTCCGGAGCTGGCCCGATGACCGCAACCCGTGACTGGGGTCAGTCCCGCCATCGTGAGCGCGCAGAACTGCTGGGCTACAGCGTCGAGGAAAACGATCACGGCGGCAGCACCGGCCACTGGTGCCCGGCCCCGTTCATGTCGAACTCCCAGGGACGCGTCCACGGGGGTCTGGTCGGCTCGATCATCGATGACATCGCCGCGATCGCGCTGCGCTCGTCCGATCCGACGATCGCCACCTCCTCCACCGTCTCGATGCACATCGACTACCTGCGGCCGCTGGTCATCGGTGCGAATTACATCTGTACTGGTGAGGTGCTGCGGATCGGCGGCCGGCTGGCCGTGGCCGACGCGCAGATTGTCGACGCGGAAGGCCAGCTCAGCGTGCGCGGCAGTGCGACGTTCGCCATCACTCGTTCGCCCTGATTTCACCTGCCCGCCGGCTGTCACACATACTTCACATGATGACGGCTGAGGATTGCCTGCGTGAGAGTTCTTGTGGTCGAAGACGAGATGCGGATGGCAGCGCTCTTGAAGCGGGGCCTGGAAGAAGAGGGCTACGCCGTCGACGTCGCCGGTGACGGGCAGGACGCGCTCTTCCGGGGCACCCAGGTCGGCTACGACGCCATCGTGCTGGACGCGATGCTTCCCCTCCTCGACGGCTTCGAGGTGTGCCGTGAGCTGCGCTCGCGTCAGCGGTGGTCGCCGGTCCTGATGCTGACGGCGCGCGACGGCGTGGGCGACCGGGTGCGCGGGCTCGATGCAGGTGCCGACGACTATCTCGTCAAGCCGTTCGCCTTCGCCGAGCTCGCCGCCCGGCTGCGGGCGCTGCTGCGCCGCGGCGCCGGGGAGCGTCCCACCGTGCTGGAGGTCGGTGACCTGCGCCTCGACCCCGCGATGCACACCGTGACCCGAGCCGGGATGGAGATCGAGCTGACCGCCAAGGAGTTCTCGCTGCTCGAGCTCCTGATGCGCCACCCCGGCCAGGTCTTGACGCGTACGCGCATTCTGGAACACGTATGGGACTTCGCGTTCGACCCGGTGAGCAACGTCGTCGACCAGTACGTCGCGTACCTGCGACGCAAGATCGACCGGCCCTTCGGCCGCGAGGACCTGGAAACGGTCCGCGGCACCGGCTACCGGCTGCGAGCGTCCGCCGCCGCCATGTCCTGACCCCGCGACCCCTCGGCGCCGGGTCGTGAAGCGCTTCGCTCCCCGCGGCGTCAGAGCGCGGCTCTGCCTCGCGTTCACGCTGACCGCTGCGGTGGTCGCGCTCGGGGGCGCCCTGCTGTTCGTGCACGTCGTGCGCATCGGGCTGGCCAACAACCTCGATAACAATCTCGAAGCGCGAGCCCAGACGATCGCCGGAGTGCTGGACGGCAAGGCACCGCCGAAGTTGCCGGACCCGCTGCTCATCGACCCCTCCACCCGGGCCGTCGCTCAGGACACGGTCGAGACCTTTGCCGTTGTGCGCCGCCCTGACGGGACGATCCTGACGGCAAGCGGCGCACCGGCCCCGCACCTGTCCCTTCCTGTTCAGCTGGTACGGCTGCAGGACGGGGGCTTGGCGCGGACCACCATCGACGTGGATGATCAGCCGTATCGGGTCGCCGCGCTCGCGGTCAAGCGGTCCGACGGCGTCTGGCTCGCCCTGGCCGGGACGTCACGGCGCTCCAACGACGAGGCGTTGCACGACCTGAGCAACGCGCTTTTCGTCGCGCTCCCGGTACTGGTGCTCATGGTGGCCCTCGGTGCCTGGGTGCTGGCGGGTGCGGCGCTGCGACCCGTCGAACGGATGCGTCGCGACGCCGCCGCGCACGGCGGAACCGGAAATGAACGGCTCGCGGTGCCGCCCACGGGTGACGAGCTCGCCCGGCTCGCGGTCACCCTCAACGAGCTGCTCGGACGGCTCGGCTCCAGCCTGGCGCGCCAGCAGGATCTCGTGGCCGACGCCGGGCACGAGCTGCGGACGCCGCTGGCGGTGTTGCGTACCGAACTCGAGCTGGCGAGCCGTCCCGGCCGCACGCACGAGGAGCTCGCTGATGCCGTCGAGCATGCCGCCCTCGAGGTGAACCGGCTCTCCCAGCTGGCCGAGGACCTGCTCTTCCTGGCCCGAGCTGACAGCGCCGGCGCGCTCGTGCGCCCGCAGCCGACCGATCTCGCCGGCGTGCTGCAGGCGGCGATCCGTTCCGCGCGGGCGTCGGCCGATGTGGCCGGGGTGACGTTGAGCGCCGAGGTGGCTCCCGAACTCACCGCCGTCATCGACCCGTCGGCCGTCCGCCGGGCGGTCGACAACCTGCTGGCCAACGCCATCGAGTACGCGACCGGTGCTCCAGGCCGGTCGCTGGTACGGCTGTCGGCGGCGTACGGCAACGACCTGCACACGCTGACCGTTTCGGTCGAGGACACCGGCCCGGGGTTCCCGGCTGAGTTCCTGCCGCACGCGTTCGACCGCTTCCGGAGGGCGGATCCGGCGCGTACCCATAACCACGGCCAGCGCGGTGCGGGTCTGGGCCTGGCCGTCGTCCGCGAGATCGCGGAGGCCCACGGCGGCCGCGCGGAGGCCTGCAACGTGCCCGGCGGCGGAGCCCGCGTCTCGGTGACGATCCCTCAGCCGATCCCCGCTGACCGGGCAGCGCCTCCCGTGGGCGCCAGCGTTTGACGCACACACATCCCTGACGTTCGGCGTGTAGACCTGAAGGCGTGCTGCTTGCCCTCACCAGCGCCGTCACCGGGCCGGTCGACCGCTCCGACACCGGCTTCAACCCGTTCGGCATCATCGCGCTAGGGGTCGGCGTGCTCGTGCTCGTCATCCTGCTGATCACGTTTCGGCGGCGCTAGCTGCTCCCACGGTCCCGGCGGCCAGATGTCGGCGCGGGCGGGCTATCGTCCGAAATGGCGCCCCATCACATGCGGGCGGTCGTCACGAGGGAGTGACATGACTCTTACCGCCTTCTCTGCCGACTCCCACATCACCGAGCCCGGCGACTGCTACCTCCCCTTCATCGACCCCGCCTACCGCGACCGCGCTCCGGTCGCCGTGACGAGCGACGTCATGGGCGCCGCGATGTCGATCGACAATGGGCGCTCGGTGATCCCGTACGGCATGGTGGCGGCGGCCGGGCGTACCTGGGATCAGATCGGCCCGACGGTCTACGTCGGCTGGGACGAGCTGCATCCGGGCGGATGGGACCCGAAGGCCCGGTTGACGGAGCAGGATCGCGACGGGGTCGGTGCCGAGGTGCTCTACCCGTCGGTCGGGATGCTCCTGTGCAACCACCCCGACGTCGACTACAAGAAGGCCTGCTTCGACGCCTACAACCAGTGGCTGAGCCAGTTCGTGTCGCTTGCACCCGGACGGCTGATCGGCCTCGGGCAGACGGCGCTGCGCAGCGTCGACGAAGGCATCAGCGACCTCGAGCGCATTGCGGCGATGGGCTTGCGGGGCGTGATGCTGCCCGGGTTCGCCGGTTGCTATGACGGCAGCAGCCGCGAGGGTGACTACGACGATCCGATCTGGGATCCGCTCTGGCGCGCGGCAGGCGAGCTGAACCTGCCGCTCTCGTTCCACATCCTGACCGGCAGCGGCAACCTCGCCGAGGGCCAGTTCCGCGGTCCGAAGATGAACAGCTTCCTGGGCATCATCAGAGGTTGTCAGGACATCATCGGCACCATGATTTTCGGCGGCGTCTTCGACCGGGTGCCCGAGCTGAAGGTCGTCTGCACCGAGGCTGACGCCGGCTGGGTGCCGCACTGGATGTATCGCGCCGACCATGCGATCGAGCGGCACCGCAATTGGCTCGGTTCGGCCGATCTGCAACGCAAGCCGAGCGAGTACTTCCGCGAGCACGTGTACGTGACTTTTCAGGACGATTGGGTGGCCTTCCAGACTGCCCACCTGATGAACCCGCAACGCCTGTTGTGGGCGAGCGACCACCCGCATTCGGACTCGACCTTCCCCGAGTCCCAGAAGGTGCTCGCCGAGCAGACCGCACACCTCTCGGTGCAGACGCGCGATGACATCATCTGGCGCAATTGCGCTGCCCTGTATGGATTGTCTGGACCGGATGGAATGAGCGGGGACGGGAGCCTGTCATGAGCGAATTGGTGATCCGCGGCGGAACGGTCATCGACGGCACCGGCGCACCCGGGGTCGTGGCCGACGTCGCCATCGACAACGGGCGTATCACCGCGATCGGTACCGGGCTCTCGGGCGACCGTGAGCTCGACGCGACCGGCCACGTCGTCGCTCCCGGATTCATCGACATCCACACGCATTACGACGCTCAGGTGTTCTGGGATCCTTCGCTGACGCCGTCGTGCTTTCACGGCGTGACGACGATCGTGGCCGGCAACTGCGGGTTCTCCCTCGCCCCGACGCGGCCCGAGCACCACAGCCTGATTGCTCGCACGCTCGAGAACGTCGAGGACATGGACGTCGCGACCCTCGAGGCCGGAGTGCCCTGGGATTTCTCGACTTTTCCGGAGTACCTGGCGTCCGTCCAGAGCCACGGGATGGGGCTGAACTTCGCCGCCTACATCGGCCACACTGCGCTGCGCCTGTTCGTCATGGGCGATGACGCGTACGAGCGCGCGGCGACCCCCGAAGAGATCACCCGCATGCAGGAAGTCGTGCGCGAGGCCATGGAAGCGGGAGCCGCCGGCTTCGCGACCAGTTTCGCCCCCACGCACCGCGGCGTCGACGGCAAGCCGGTGCCGAGCAGGTTCGCCGAGCGGGTCGAGATCGAGGCGCTGCTCGAGGCGCTGGGCGAGGTCGGGCTCGGTATTGCCGCCTTCACGCCGGGCGAGCAGATGGGCGTCGCCGACCTCTACCAGCTGCAGCCGAAAATAGGTGTGCCGTTCACGTATACGGCACTGCTGGCGATGCCGTCCGGCGCGCACAAGGCGATGCTCGAGCTGAACCGGCAGGGGTGGTCGGACGGAGCGCAGGTGTGGCCGCAGGTCTCTCCGCGCCCGCTGCAGTTCTCGATGTCACTCGCCGAACCCTTCACGCTCAACGTGAATCCGAAGTTCGCCGAGCTCATGTCATCGGGCCTGGACGAGCGTCGGGAGGCGTATGGCGATCCGGCTTGGCGCAAGGAGACGCTTGAGGCCTGGGAGACCGGGTCGCAGTTCGCCCGCCCGCGCTGGGACACCTACGTCATTGCCGAGTCGGCGGCCCACCCTGAGCTCGCCGGCCGCCGTTTGCTGGAGCTGGCGCAGGAGCGCGCGACCTCGCCGTTCGACCTCCTGCTGGACATCGCGCTGGACGAGCCCGACCTCAGCCTGCGCGTCGGCTGCATCCTGGCGAACGACGATGTCGACGAGGTCCACGCGGTGCTCACCGCCGATGGCTGCACGCTCGGATTGTCGGATGCCGGCGCTCACGTCGGGCAGCTCTGCGACGCCCCGCAGGCGACCGACTACCTCGGCAATTGGGTACGCGATCGCTCCCTGAGCAGTCTCGAAGCGGCCGTGCACCGGCTGACCGCCCGGCAGGCTGACATCCTCGGCCTCGCTGACCGCGGCCGGCTCGTGCCGGGCGCTTGCGCCGACGTGGTGGTCTTCGACCCCGCGACGGTCGGCCCGGGTCCGGTGCGCCGGGTCGCCGACTTCCCGACCGGATCCGAGCGGCTCACCGCCGACGCCCCCACCGGGATACGTCACGTCCTCGTCAACGGGACGCCGATTCGCGTTGATGGCGTTCAGGATCTGGACGTGCGGCCGGGGCAGCTCGCTCGTCCATCAGCCCGGGTCTGACCGGCAGCCGCCACTTCCTTCGCTCAGGAGAACGCCGGGATGACGTGCTTACCCATCAGCTCGATGGTCTGCATGACGGCCTCGTGCGGGATGCTGTACGGGTTCATCAAGCAGAAGACGACGTCGCACCCGGTGGCTTCGTAGGCCTTGAACATCTCGATGGCCTGCTCGGGATTGCCTGCCACGCAAGCGTTCGTGTCCATCAGGTAGTCCATCGTCAGCAGGTCGACCAGGCCCTCCTCGACCCGGCGTGCGCTCTTCTCCAGGTACTCGTAGGTGCCGAGCGCCTGCTGCTCCTCCTCCAGCCATTGCGCGACCGAGGCGATGATGCGGGCGCCGTGCTTCGGGTACCACTCGAAGGATTCGCGTGCAAGATTCACGGATTCTTCGGTGGTCGGCGCGACGTTCACCATCGTGAAGCTGGCCGCCTGGTTGTTGATGAACTTGCCCAGCGGCTCCTTGCACTCGGCGATGCCCTCGCGGTAGACGTCGATCCGTTTCTTGAGCTCCTCCGGCGGGGTGCCGACGGCGAAAGACAGCAGTCCCAGGCCTAGTTGGCCGACCAGCCGGTGCGTCTCCAGGCTTCCGGTGGCGCCCCAGATCGGAGGGTGCGGCTTCTGCAGCGGCTTGGGCAGCACCCGGCGCTTTGGCATCGACCAGTTCTTGCCGCTGAACTCGTACTCGTCGTTCGTCCAGCAGCCGACGATGTGGCCGACGGCTTCCTGCCACATCTCGCGGGTCTCGCTCGGGTGGATACCGAAGCCCTCGAGCTCGGCCCGGGTCGAGGAGCGTCCGGTGCCGAACTCGACGCGACCGTCGGAGATGAGGTCGAGCACGGCGGCCGACTCGGCTGAGCGCACCGGATGGTTGTAGGGCTTGGGGGTCAGACGCACGCCGTAGCCCAGCCGCATCCGCGAGGTGCGCGCCGCGATCGCGCCGTACAGCACCTCGGGATTCGAGCAGTGGGAGTACTCCTCGAGGAAGTGGTGCTCGACCGTCCAGAAGGAGTGAAAGCCCATCTCCTCGCCGAAGACGGCCTCCTCGATGACGGCCTTGTACGCCCGATGCTCGGACTCCTCGTCCCAGGGCCGCGGCACCGGAATCTCATAGAACATCGCGAACTTCATGAGGGCCTCAGGCGTAGGTCCAGCCGGGGGTCTTCGCCGCCCCCGGATCACGTTCCAGGCACTGCACGTCGAACCAGATCGGCAGCAGGTACTTCACGTAGAAGGCGTGCACGGTCAGCGTCGGGTTGACCAGATCCTCGTACTCCTTGATGCGCACGCGATCGTCGTGCTTCTGGTACTCCTTGCACTTGGCGAGCAGGGAGTCGACCTCTTCCCGGGTGTCCTGCAGCAGCCCGAGGTGGTCGTAGCCGGGGGAAGAGAGCGGGTTCTTGTACTCGGCCAGCAGGATGAAGGAGTTGGTGTACGGGTCGACCTGCAGCAGGTGGCAGTCCTGGTTGACGACGACGGTGTCGATGCCGTTCCAGCCGAAGACGCTGCCGTAGAAGTCGTCGACTTCTTTGCGCATTGCCGTGGTGAGCGAGCCGATCGGAACGGTCAGTTCCATGTGGTTGAAACGCATCATGGTGGTCTCCCGAGTGGGTGCGGCGCCACCTGTGTTTGTAGTGCACCGCCAACTCGGGCCGCGCATGGCCCCCACCGCGGGAGCTAGCAGCGCGCACAAAAGCGCATGACCGCCGGCGTGCTGCCGACGGCCATGCGCTTGTTGCGGGGGTGGAGCGGTGGAACGTCAGATCGCCTCAGCCGGAGCCGGGGTGGCCGCGCCGAGCTTCGGGAGAACCTCGGCGTCACGCGGGGTGCGGCGCAGGTGCCAGAACCCGAGAGCAGCCAGGATGAGCAGCACGCCGGCGGCGCTGAAGGAGACGATTGCCGCGATTCCGGCGATCATGCCCATCGTCGAGAAGGCGTAGGCGTTCAGGAGCAGGCCACGCAGCGTGGTGCCCTTGAAGACCGTGGCGACCTTGGCTTGCAGCGCGGCGTCATTCGGCTTGGCGATCGCCTCAGTCGACAGCTGCGAATAGGTCTTTCCGCCACCGATTTCGCTCAGGTGAACGGCGATGAAATGGTTGGCGTAGGCAGCGGCCTCGGGGCCGGTCAGGAGCTGCTTGCCAGCGTACTGGTTCAGGAAGGGGCCAATTTCCTTGGAAGCAAGTGCAGCATTTCCGGCCGGCGGGAAATAGATCTGCTGCTGAGCGAGCTGGGTTCGGACCTCATGGTTGACGAAGGTGTTCGCCCAGGTCAGGAGACCACCGGCGATGAGCAGAACGACGGCGATCGCGATTCCGCCGACCGTCAGCAGCGCGTCAAAAGTCTTGCGGCGCATCGGACCATCCCTTTATCGTGCCCATCCGCCCATTGCGGTGAGCCTCGCTATTACATTCGGGGAAAATACGTTTCCGAAGCCAGGACCAAAGGCCCACAGTGGCGACATCTAGGTCCCGGGGAAAGCGGGACCCCGACGGGCTGTGAAGTGGACCGCGGATCCGAGATACTGGACCCATGGCGGATCTGGCGGAGGCGCTCGAGCAGGCGGTGGCGGCAGCGACGCGGGCGCCGTCGGTGCACAACACTCAGCCGTGGCGGTTTCGCATCGGTGACGGTCAGGTGGAGTGCTTCGCCGACTTCACCCGCCAGTTGGAGGTGCTCGACCCGACCCGCCGCCAGCTCTACGTCTCCTGCGGCGCGGCGCTGCACCACCTCACCGTCGCGTTACGCGCCGCCGGCTACGACAGCACCGTCCACCTCACCGACACCGATGACCCGCAGAGCGCCGAAGCTGTCCCGATCGCCACCGTCCAGGTGGCCGTCGGCCCACCCGCCAGCACCGCCGACGTCGCCCTCGCCGCCGCCATCAACGAACGCCACACCCAACGCGAACCCTTCGCCGACCGCAAAGTCGAACACGCCGCCCTCGCC
>DATAZK010000148.1:0-3787 GCA_036272075.1 Frankiaceae bacterium | reverse complement strand
TCACATCTGATTTGGCACTTCGCCTCATGTCACATAGCGTCACCGACAATTCGAGGTCGGGGGACCCTTCGTGGCAGTGCCAGCCGTTCGTCCTGTCGTGGCCGGATATGCCCCAACTGATGGCGGGGATCCGGCCGCGATAGCTGCCGCGCGCCTGGAAGAGCAGCTCAGAAGCCTGATTCGAGACGGACGCATCGATCCGGTCGCCGACCGGGGCCGAGTCGCAGCGCTCGCCGCCGAGCTCGTATCGGCCGATGACCATCTCGCCGGCGCTGCCAGCCGGCCCGACGAGATGTCACGCAGCGTACGGAAGCTGGTCGAGTCCGTCTCCGGATTCGGGCCCCTCCAGCCTTACCTGGACGACCCCACGATCGAAGAAATTTGGATCAACGAGCCGGGCCGCGTCTTCGTCGCCCGCCGCGGCGTCAGCGAACTCACCACCACGATCCTCGGCGACGAGCAGGTCCGCGACCTCGTCGAGCGGATGCTGATGTCGAGCGGGCGCCGCCTCGATCTCTCCCAGCCTTTCGTCGATGCCTCGCTACCCGACGGCTCCCGGTTACACGTCGTGATTCCTGACGTCACGCGTCGCCACTGGGCCATCAACATCAGACGCTTCGTCCTGCCGGCGGTCCGTCTCGACGAACTCGTCGCGCTCGGCGCCTTGTCGCAGACCGTGGCCACGTTCCTGGAAGCCTCGGTCGCCGCCGGCCTGAACATCGTCGTCGCCGGCGGAACGCAGGCCGGCAAGACCACCCTGCTGAACTGCCTGGCGGCGGCCATCCCCGGCCGCGAAAGAATCATCACCTGCGAGGAAGTCTTCGAGCTACGACTGCCCGCCGCCGACTGGGTCGCCCTCCAGACCCGGCTCCCCAACCTCGAAGGCGCCGGCGAAATCCCCTTACGCCGCTTGGTGAAAGAGGCCCTCCGGATGAGGCCCGACCGGCTCATCGTCGGGGAGGTGCGCCAGGGCGAAGCGCTCGACATGCTCATCGCGTTGAACTCCGGCGTTCCCGGGATGGCGACCATCCACGCCAACTCGGCGCGCGAAACCGTCACCAAGCTCTGCACGCTGCCGCTGCTGGCGTCGGCCAACATCTCGCACAATTTCGTGGTGCCGACGGTCGCGACGGCTATCGACCTCGTCGTGCACATCTCCAAGGACGCTCGCGGTCAGCGTCGGGTCCGTGAGGTCGTCGGGCTGTCGGGACGGGTCGAGGAGTCGGTGTCCGGCGCCGGCGTCATCGAGCTGTCGCAGATCTACGCGACGGATGCGTCCGGAAACCTTTACCGTGCCGATGGTTTTCCACCTCACGCCGAGCGCTACAGCTGGGCCGGCTTCGACCTGGCAGCGCTGCTGGCTGCCGAGCGACGCGTCGCCTGATGGGTGTCTTCACCGGCCTGTTGCTGGGCATCGGACTCTTCCTCTGCCTGCTCAGCGGCCAGCAAACGGCTCGCCCGCGGACGCGTCCGCGGCTGGACGCGTGGCTCGCCGAATCGCAGCTGCCGTCGGTGCGTTCGGCCCACGTACTCCTGACCTCCGCGGCGGGGGCTCTCGTCGCCGGCGCACTGGTGCTGACCATTTCTTCGACCTGGTCGGTGGCGGCGGTCTTCGCCGTCTTCGGCGCCGCGACTCCATGGCTCTTGCTACGCCGCCGGGTCCTGCGCGGCCGGCATGAACGGCGCGACCTGTGGCCTTACGTCATCGACGATCTCGCCAGCGGAATCCGCGCCGGGCTGTCTCTTCCCGAGGCCGTTGCTGCGGTCGCCGAACGCGGACCGCTTCCCATGCGGCCGGCCTTCGCGACGTTCGCGGCCGACTACCGGGCGAGCGGCTCGTTCTCGGTCAGCATCGAAGCGCTCACCGAGCGCCTCGCCGACCCGGTGGCCGACCGTGTGGTGGAAGCGCTGCTGCTCGCCCGCGAGGTCGGCGGCACTGACGTCGGACGGCTGCTGCGCAGTCTCGGTCAGGCTCTCCGCGAAGACGCGCGGGCCCGGGGCGAGATCGAAGCCCGGCAGAGCTGGACGGTGAACGGCGCACGGCTTGCCGTCTGCGCGCCCTGGGCTGTCCTGCTTCTGCTCGCCAGCCGTAGCAACGGCATCAAGGTCTACGACCGTCCCACCGGCTTGGTCGTCCTCACGATCGGCGGCGTGCTCTCGGGGCTGGCGTATGTCCTCATGCGCCGCATCGGTCGCCTGCCCGCGGAGCCACGAAGTGTCGTGAGCGCAAGGTGATCGGAGCGGGTGCACTGCTCGGACTGCTGGCCGGGCTCGGGGTTGTGCTGGTCGTGATCCGGCTGCCGATCGTGCGGCGGGTCCGGCTGGCCGATCGCGTCGCGCTGCCGGCCGTCGTCATCGGAACCGGTCGCGGCGCGGCGCCGAGCCGCTCCTTCCTGAGCGTTGCTGCGACGCGCCTTGACCGTCTGGTCGGCGGACGTGCGGCGCTCGTGCGCCGTCTCGAGGCGTGCGGAGCGATGCTCAGCGTCGAGCAGTACCGAGCCTCCCAAGTCCTCTGGGCGGCAGTCGGCGCCCTCCCCGGTGCGGCGTTGCTCGCCCTCGGCGCACTCAGCGCCCGCCCCAGCGTTTCCCTCGCCGGCGCCGCTCTCGTGATCGCCGGACTAGCCGGGGGAGTGGCTGCCCGTGACGCCTGGCTCAGCCGGGCCATCAAAGACCGCGACGCAGCCATGCTCGCGCAACTGCCTGCAGTTGCTGACCTTTTCGCCCTCGCGGTCGCGGCCGGCGAGAGCCCGCTCGGTGCCTTGCAACGCATTGCCAGGGGCGGCGGCGGACCGCTTCGCGACGAACTGCGACGCGTCCTCGCCGACGTCCGCGCCGGCACGCCGCTGGTCACCGCCATCGATGCCTTCGCCGCCCGCACCTGCGTCACCGCACTCGCACGATTCCTGGACGGCCTCGTCGTCGCCGTCGAACGCGGCACCCCGCTGGCCGACCTCTTGCGCGCTCAAGCCAGCGACGTCCGGGAAAGCGCCAAGCGCCAACTCATGGAGTCCGGCGGCCGCAAGGAGATCGCGATGATGATCCCGGTCGTCTTCCTGGTCCTGCCGACGGTCGTGGCCTTCGCGGCCTACCCCGCTTTCACGTCCCTCACCTTCGTCACCCACTGACCCCAGCCCAGCCCGGAGGACCGCTCATGTTCAAGCTCGCCCTGCTCAAATTGCGTGACAGCGCACGCCGCTTCTTCCGCTCGGATGAGTCCGGCGACGTGCCCGGCTGGGTGATGGTCACCGTGATGACCGCCGCTCTCGTCGCCGCACTGCTGGCCATCGCCGCACCCAAACTCACCGACGCCTTCACGCACGCGATCTCCTCCATCACTGGGTGATGACGCCGCGAGTCCGAGACGAATCGGGTGCCTCGATCGTCGAGTTCGTGCTCGTCGGCGCGCTGCTGCTGTTCGTCGCGTTCGGTGTTCTTCAGGTGGGCCTCGTCTTGCACGCCCGCAACGTGCTTGCCGCCGACGCGGCGGAAGGCGCCCGCCACGCGGCCTCGCTCGCGGTCCCGATCGACTCGGGCGCGTCAGTCGCCACGGATCTCGCGAAGCGCAGCGTCCCCGGTCTCGCGCCCGGCATGACCTGCCGCGCGCAGGAGACCGCCGGCCCCGACGGGCTCAGCATCGCGGAGGTCACCTGCGACGCCCACCTGCGCCTCAGCTTCCTTCCCGTCGGCGACGTGCACGTCTCGGTCACGGGCCGTTCGCTCAAGGAAGTCGCCCAGTGAAACGGCCGTCGCACGACGAAGACGGCAGCGCGCTCATCGAGTTCGTCGG
>DATAZK010000147.1:0-5228 GCA_036272075.1 Frankiaceae bacterium | reverse complement strand
GGCCGCCGAATCACGCTCTGCAGTCAACGCCGGGGGTGGCTTGACGATCCAGAGCCGCCGATCCGGATGTTCCGTCCGTGCGGTGTGAGACGCCAGCCCCGGAACGCGTTGTGGCACGGGGTGGCCAAGGCTCCCAGGCCGGATCCGCTCCTTGCTGCGTCAGGCGGATGGCACACCGGGCCCGATCACCAAGACGGGTACCCGCCCGGCCGGAATCATCACCCCGGCTGGTCGCGGCGGTCGAGCACCTCATAGTGCGCCGAGCGCTCGTCGAAGTCCGCGAGCACCGCCCGTGCCTCTGCCGGCACATGCGCCACCTCATAGTCCTCGCCCATGAACGCCGTCACCGAGTCCAAGGTGTCGAACCACATCAAGGTCATGAACTCCACGTCGTGGTCCCGCTCGCGCCGGACCAGGTCGATCGAGCGGAACCCGGGAATGCGCTGCGCTTCGATGCCCGGAATCACCTGACCCCGCACGACGCGCTCATAGGCGTCAGCGCTGGCCACGGTGGTCCAGCCTCGCCACAGGCGGCAGATCATGGACGTGATCTTACGCACCGGCCGCCGCCGCTGCTGGGCTCCCGCCGTCCGGCACCGCGGCCGGCTACCGGCACGTGGCCCGGTGCCTCCACATCGGGCCTCCTGGACGCGGCCGAGGTCGGCACGGCACCTTCCCGTGAGACAGCTGCCGGTCACGAATCGTTAAGTCCGATCCACCTATCGAACGCCTAAACCGCCTTATGCGCGCATGGCTTGCTGTCCACGAGCTGCCTGCGGAGCGCCAGAACTGCTGCTCTGGGGCGGCATAGCGGAGTTCGCCGCTGATCATCGAACGCGACTTAGCCCCGGTGGCTCACGTGCTCCTGAACCGCCGATCGGCCTCGGGTCGCTGTCTTACGATCCAGAGCAGGATGGTCTGGCGGCGGTACGGTGTGGGCTTGGCGGCCCGTTCCGATGGTGTGGAGCCGGCCGATGCGAAGCTGTTCGGGGGCGTGCGGCCCGCAGTACGGTGAGGTCCGTGATGGGCATGGCTGGTGGGTGCGCGGCGGTGGTAGTGCCGGGGCTGCAGTACAGCGCGGACGGGCCGCTGCTGATGTTCGCCGGTCTCGCTGTGGAGCGTCGTGGCGGATCGGTTCGCCGGATCAGCTGGACGGTGCCGGAGTTCGGCGACGCCGATAATGAGCGTGCCTGGGTGGCGTCCCAGGCGAGCGAGGCGGTCGACACGGTGGTGGCGAGCACTGGCGTGGCGGCCCCGGTGGTAATCGGCAAGTCGCTGGGATCGCTGGCCGCGCCGGTGGCCGCCGACCGGAGGCTGCCAGCTGTGTGGCTGACGCCGGTGCTCACCGATGAGCCGACCGTCGCGGCGCTGCGGCGGGCCGCGGCGCCGTACCTGCTGATCGGCGGGACGGCTGACCAGGTGTGGGATGGGCGGCTCGCGCGGTCGCTCACGCCGCACGTTCTGGAGATCGGCGGCGCCGATCACGGCATGTTCGTCCCCGGGCGGTTGCTGGAATCCGCAGCGGTTCTCGGCGAGGTGATAACGGCTGTGGAAGACTTCCTGGACCATCAGATATGGCCGCGGGGCATCGATTGAGCTGCCCGTGATCGTCAGCCATCAACCAGACCGCCAACTGCACGCCCTGCCCGCCGATCTGCGCTGCTCTGGGTTAGCTTGTGCTCACGCGTTTGTCGTCCAGATCGGGGCTTTCTGTTGCTCGGATGCTAGCCGCGGCAAGCGCCAGGCACATGACGACGGCCACGCGGGCGAACATCGCTATGCGGCGAAAAGCGGCCAACCCCCGAAAGGTACCGATCGCTCGCTGCACATTTGTGCAATTATCAGCACATGCGTTCAGGCCGGGATCTCACTGCGGCCGCCCAGATCCGCGAGGCGGCGATGCGGTTGTTCGCCGATCGGGGCGTGGCGGGCGTGACCGTGCGCGACATCGCTGCGGAAGCCGGCGTGTCCCCGTCGCTGGTCATCCATCACTACCGCACGAAGGACGGGCTGAAGGCCGCAGTCGACGAGCGCGTCTCGACGGCCGTCGCGGAACTGCTCACCGAGGTCCTGGACCCGCCCGGGGGCGCGCCGACCTCCGCGTCCATGGCGACGGTCATCGCGGCGCGGTGTGCCAGCGAGCCGGCGTTGCTGGCGTACCTGCGGCGCCTGCTCGTCGACGGCGGCGAGCCGGCCAACGCACTGTTCCGCCGCCTCTACGACGCGTCGGCCGGCGCGATGACGGTCTTCGACCGTGCCGGGATCGTGCGCCCGGCCGCGGATGAGACGGCCCGCCTGGTCTTCCTGCTGGCCAATGACATGGCCATGCTCATCCTGCGCGAGCAGATCGCCGGGATTCTCGGGGTCGACCCGGTGACCGCCGACGGCATGACCCGCTGGAGCGATGCCGTCCTGGACGTCTACACGAACGGGGTGCTGATCGTGCCCGGGAAGGAGGAATCATGACGAGCGCTGTCGTCACCGTCGACGGCCTCACCCGCCAGTTCGGGTCACGGCGCGGCGTGACGGACGTGAGCTTCGAAGTGCTGCCGGGGGAGGTCTTCGGGTTCCTCGGGCCCAACGGCGCGGGCAAGTCGACGACCATCCGCCTGCTGCTCGGCATGTACCGCGCCGATTCCGGCACCATGTCCGTTCTCGGCCACGACCCGGGGTGCGACGCTGTCGCGCTGCACCGCCGCGTGGGTTACCTGCCTGGCGAGCTGGCGCTGCACCAGCGCCTGACCGGCGCTCAGCACCTGGCCGCGTTCGCCCGCGCTCGCGGGACGGTCGACCACGCGCTGCGAGACGAGCTCGTCGAACGTTTCGAGGTCGAGCTCGACCGGCCGGTACGCACATTGTCAAAGGGCAACCGGCAGAAAATCGGCCTCGTCCTCGCGTTCATGCACCGGCCCGAATTGCTGGTCCTTGACGAGCCGACCTCCGGGCTTGATCCGCTGCTGCAGGACGAGTTCGCCCGCCTCGTCCGCGAGACGACGGCCGACGGGCGCACGGTCTTTCTCTCCTCGCACGAGCTGGACGAGGTGCAGCGCCTGGTCGACCAGGTCGCGATCATCCGTGACGGCCGCATCGTCGTGACCGACACGATCGAAGGGCTGCGCCGCGCCGCCCCGCGCACGATCGTGTTCCGCTTCGACGGCGATGTGGACGCGGCGAGGTTCACCGGCATCGACGGGATCGAGGTCACCGGCACGCAGGCTCACAGCGTGGCGCTGTCCGTGTCCGGGCCGCTCGCGCCGGTGCTGAGGGTCGCGGCCGACCTCGATGCCGTCGACGTGACCGCTCGGCCGGCTGATCTCGACGAGCTGTTCCTGCGCTACTACCGCGACGACCGGCAGGAGGCTCGCTGATGAGAACCGGCATCGCCCGCCTCGACCTGGTGCTGCGCCGGCGCGGCACGATCGGATATGCGCTGGGCATGGCGGTATACGTGTTCGTGATCGTCGCGCTGTACCCAACGTTCAAGGATGACGCCAGCCTGAATCAGTTCACCGAGGGCAACTCGGCCGTCGCCGCACTATTCGGCGCGACTGGCAGCCTCACCTCCCCCACCGGCTGGCTCAACGCGAACATTTATTCCAACTTCCTCCCGCTGGTCGTGCTGCTGCTGACGATCGGTTACGGCGCGTCGGCGATCGCCGGCCAGGACGAGGACGGGACGCTGGGCCTCATCGTCACGCTTCCCTTGTCGCGACGGCGGATTCTCGCGCAGAAGGCGATGACGCTAGTCGCCGTTGCGGTACCCGCCGGATTGGCCACGGTCCTCGTCGTGCTCGCCGGACGGGGCTTCGGCCTCTCGCTAGGGACCGGTCACCTGGTCGGAGCAACGATCGGCGCGGTGCTACTCGGCATCGACTTCGGCGCGCTCGCCCTGCTCGCCGGAGCGATCAGCGGCAGCCGGGCAATTGCCCTCGGCGTGACCTCGTCCCTCGCCGCGGCATCGTACCTTGTCAGCTCGCTAGCGCCGGTCACGCTCTGGGTGCGCCCGCTGCGGTTCGGGTCATTGTTCTACTGGGCCGTCGGCAACGCTCAGCTGCGCACCGGGCTGAGCGTCACCTCCACAGTAGTGCTCGTCGGGTTCGCCGCCGTCACGCTCGGTGCGGCCGCCAAAGCGTTCGAGCGGCAGGACGTGCACTGAGCTGCGCCCCGGTTGTCCTCTCGCCGCTTCCTAGCACAGCAAGGGCAGGACGACACGTGGCACCCAGACTGTCGCGAGACGACGAACGAGGGCAGCGATCCGGCAATCCCGGCACATTCGCGACGCTCGCTCCGCATGCTGATCCGCCATCACGCCGTGGATCTGCGCCGCTGGCCCTCTTGGAGTCGCCCGTTTGAGGATCCTCAAACCAACAAGAGAGGACCACGACTGGCCTGCCGTGGAGCAGCCGACAGCGTGGATCGAGCGACGAGGCGATTGCAGAAGCAAGCAGCCAATGCTCGTAGCCCGCCCGAGTTGGCTGATCTGTGCTCGGCGCCGGAGTGGCGGGTGCGGCAGGAGCCGCACGCCGATTCGGCGTTATACGGGCGCTCGGCTGGCGGCTTTCTGAGCGTTCACCTTCCGCGACGGCCCTGTCCAGGTCGGCTGAAAGGTGACGCCTTCCTCGCGGAGCAGCGTGCGCAGGCCCTCGTGGCTGATGTCGTCGACCACCCCCTCCGCCACCAGGAACTCCGCCAGCTTGGCCAGGCTCCAGGCAGAAAACGGCAGGTCATGCTCGGCAGGCCTCGACTTCGCGGCCTTCTTGATCTCCCGCCGCTGCGGCAGCGTGAACTTCGGCGGCCGGCCGCCCTTGTATTTCGGGTACAGCGACCCGAACCCGTCGGCGTTGAAGTTGCGGATCACGTCCCGGACCCGGTCTTCGCTGGTGAACGCAACCTTCGCGATCGCGGCCACGTCCATGCCCTGAGCCGACAGCATGGATCGAGCGACGAGGCGATTGCAGAAGCAAGCAGCCAATGCTCGTAGCCCGCCCGAGTTGGCTGATCTGTGCTCGGCGCCGGAGTGGCGGGTGCGGCAGGAGCGGAGCCGCACGCCGATTCGGCGTTATACGGGCGCTCGGCTGGCGGCTTTCTGAGCGTTCACCTTCCGCGACGGCCCTGTCCAGGTCGGCTGAAAAGGTGACGCCTTCCTCGCGGAGCAGCGTGCGCAGGCCCTCGTGGCTGATGTCGTCGACCACCCCCTCAGCCACCAGGAACTCCGCCAGCTTGGACAG
>DATAZK010000146.1:0-86512 GCA_036272075.1 Frankiaceae bacterium | reverse complement strand
TGCTGGCTGAAGCCCCACTCGTTCTGCGGCCCGGCGTCGAAGCGGTAGTAGATCGAGTCGGAGCTCAGGTTCGGCGCGATGACGCGGGCGGCGAAGGAGTAGCGACCGGCCTTGGTGATGGTGAAGGTGTAGGTCGCGGTGGCGGCGCTCCGGGTGCTCTGCGTGAGATACCAGCCGGCCTGCGCGTCGGCGCGGGCACCCCTCGCCATCGACCCGGTGCGGCTACCCGACTCCGCTTCGAGGCTGACCGTGGTCGGGCTCAGGGTCTGTGCCGGGGGCGGGTTCGTGGGGGGTGTCACCGTCACGACCGGGCACGGTGATTTCAGGGTGGCGAGCGCGTAACCCTGCAAATACGGGGATTTGTCGAAGCCGTTGGCGCAGGTCTGGCCCTGGGCGCCGCTGACCTTGTCGAACACAGCGGGGGCGGCGTCGCTTCCGAAACTGTTGGCCGTGATGACGTTGCCATGGCCGTTGTAGGCCGGGCTGTCGGTCCCGATCTTGAGGCCGTAGCCTCGGCTGCCACTCACGACGTTGTTGCTGATCGTGTTGTTGTAGCCCCGGATTTCCAGATTGCTTCCGTCGAACGCTGTGGGCTCGTCGTTGAACTCGCAGAGGTTGGAGGACACCACGTTGTTGTGCGAATTCTCTTTGATATCAACGCATTCGGAGCCGAACGTCTCGATGTGATTGTTGGTGATGACGTTGTATGAGGTCGTGTCGACGGTTGACGCGGGCTGGCTCGGGTCGGCCGGGCTCGTCCCGAGATAGACGCCCTCGCCGTTGTGGTACTTGTACGACGAGACGTCATCGCCCTTGCCGAGCAAACCGCAGTATTCGATCGTCGAATTGCTGATCTCATTGTGGTTGGCGTCGTTGCGCATCCGGACGCATTCGCCGCCGGCGCCGCGCAGGAACATGTTGTCGATGTGGACATTGCTGACGCCGACCGCGTTGTCAGCGGAGCCGATGTAGATGAGACGGCTGTCGGCGGCGCGGGATTGAATGCTGTCCTTGAACGAGCGGACGGCAGCGAGTGAACTGGGCCAGACGATGCCGTGCAGGGCAGACTGACCGTCGATCGTGAATCCCGAGATCGTGTAATAGCTGTTGTTGATGTTGAGGATTCGGCCGCCGCCGGTGAGAACGGTCTGGTTCCGCGCGCTGGAGGCGAATCCGGTTTCGGTGCCGACGATGGAGATCGGTGCCGACGCCGTTCCGTTGACCTTTGTGGTCGGCTCCTGGCGATAAGTACCTGGCGCCAGGTGGATCGTCGTCCCGGGCTTGGCAATATTGAGCGCGGCCTGAATGGTCGCGAAGGGGGTGGCGGAGGTGGCGCCGCTGCTGTGGTCGTTGCCCTGGGGGCTCACGTAGAGGTTGGTGGTGGAGGCGGTGGCCGTGCGGCTCGGCCACGCCGTCGCCACGGCGGCGATCGCGAGCGCCGCGATGACGATCACGCGCAGCAAATTCGCTAGGGCAGGTCTGGCGGACATGTCTCTAGGGATCGGCGTCGCGGGATCGCGACTGTAGAACGTTCGTGCATGTTTCGTCCGAAATCAGCCACCCCAAAGCGTCACCAAGTGATCACTTTCTGCCACGCAATTGCGGGTTGCCGGAAGTTTGTTCATCCGGTGGCGTCCATTGCCGCGGAACGTGCCGGCGGGCGGGTTTCGCTGTCGTAACTTGGCTTGTGAGGGGCGGGGGATATGGCGCGCGAGCTATTGCATGAGGAATACCTGTTCATGCACGACAGCGAGGTGGCGGTCGGCGGCAGGTTGTGTCTCGTGTGCTCGGAGGTAGGCGCTTCCTGGGTCAGCTACCAGTGCAAGGAAGGCATCCGCCACATGCTCTTCTGCACCGAGCACGGTGAAGCTGTCGCCGCCGCTGGGCCGACGCTGTGCGAGACCTGCGCGACCTTCGCCCAGATGATCGGGGTGCGGGCCGCGGACACCGGCGTCGACAGCCAGCTCGCCGCGCCGGATGGGCGCTAGCCGGGTCAGCGCCTGGTCTCGTATCTGGTCAGAAGCACGCCGTTGGGAAACGTCCGGGTCTCCACCAGGGTCAGGTTCACCCAGCTGTCCAGGGCCGTAAAGAACGGCGTGCCGCTGCCCACCAAGACGGGCGCGGTGACCAGCACGTACTCGTCGATGAGCCCGGCCTGCATGGCCGCCGCGGCGAGGGCGGCGCCGCCGATGTCCATGGGGCCGCCATCCTCGGCCTTGAGCCGGGTGATCTCGGTGACCGCATCGCCAGTCACCAGGCGGGTGTTCCAGTCGACCGTGCTGATCGTGGAGGAGAACAGCACCTTCGGCATGTCCCGCCAGCGGCGGGCGTACTCGATCTGCGCCGGTGTGGCGCCGGGCTGCTGGTCGGCGGTCGGCCAGTGGGAGCTCATCGCCTCCCACAGCCTGCGCCCATACAGCGCCAGGTCGGTCGCCCCCACCCGGTCCGACCACCACTGGAAGAGCTCGCTGTCCGGCACGCCCCAGCCGAGGTCGTCGCCGGGCGCGGCGATGTAGCCGTCCAGGGTCAGGTTCATGCCGAAGGTCAGTTTCCGCATGGGCGTCAGCCTCCCGTGAGTCAGTGTTCGTAGTACAGACCAGCGAGGCGCGGAAGAATCATCGGTCAGGGTCGGCGTTGGGCGCCAACTGTCTGCTCATCTGGTTGTCCACAGGGCTCGCCACCTGCGGCAATGACTGGTACTGTCGAACACATGAGCGAATCAATCGGTGGTGACGAGGCTGCGCTTTTGCGCGCCGCCGCCGCCACTTTGATGACGCTCAGCGAGACCGGCTCCGCTGTCGCAGCGGCGGATGAGGTGGTCGCTTTGCTCGGGGTGATCGAGCAGGCCGAGCTGGCTCTGGTGCGCCGCGTCGAGCGGGTGGATCGCAGCGGCGAGTTTGCTGCCGACGGGTCGCCATCCATCGCTTCGTGGGTGCGCGGTCAGGCGAACTGTTCCGACGCTCTTGCCGGTCGTCGGGTCCGCGTCGGGCGGGCTGTGAAGGATCGGCTGCCGTGCACGGCGCGGGCGTGGGCGGCCGGGCAATGCACCGCTGAACATGCCGATGTGATCTCGCGTGTGGTGCGCGGGCTCGATGACGACAAGACATCGGTGCTGGATCGCGAGTTGGCGATCGCCTCCGCCACGGTGTCGCCGATCGAGCTCTTCCGGCTCGCGTCCAGGTTCAAGCATGAGATAGATCCCAGCGATGCCGAGGAGAAGGCGCGCCGGGCTCGCCGGGAGCAAAAGCTTCATTGTTCGCAGACCTTTGAGGGCCGATACGTGCTGTCGGCGACGTTCGATGCCGAATCCGGCGCGATCGTGAAGGCAGCGATCGATGGCTTCACGCCGCTGCCGCGCCCGGTCGTCGATGGGGAGCTCCCTGACCCGGTGGCGTTTCGGCGTTCGGAGGCGTTGACCGAGATCTGCCGGCAGGCATTGGCGCATGGTCAGGGTCGCGGTGCGGGAGGCGAGAAGCCGGCGTTGACCGTGACGGTGGATGACGAGGTGCTCCGCGACGGCATCGGCTATGGCACGCTCGCCGATGGCACGCCGATCCCGTCTGCTGCTGTGCGAAGGCTCGCCTGCGACGCGCGCATCATTCCGGCGCTGTACGGGACCAAGACCTGCCCGCTGGATATCGGACGCAGTAGCCGGGTCGTCTCGTCGGCGATACACAAAGCTTTGGTGCTGCGAGACAAAGGCTGTCGTTTCCCGGGCTGCGGGCGACCGGTGTCCTGGACCGATGCGCATCACATCATCCACTGGCGTGACGGCGGTCCTACGGCGCTCTGGAATCTCCTGCTGCTATGCCGTTTTCACCACCACAAGGTGCACGAAGGCGGCTGGACGATCAGGCCTTTCGGGGACGGGGACTTCCGGTTTGAGCCGCCCGATCCATTCGCGCAGATACCACCGCCGGGTCGTCGGCGCTACGAACGCGCCGCGTGATGAATCCCTATGCCTGGTAGCGGATTAGCTGCGGTCGCGTCGGGAGTCGATATGGCTGGCGCCGATGAGGTAATCGCCCCAGCGGCTCGACTTGACCGGCTTGCGGGGAGGGTGGGGCGTGGGCGTCGGGCGCGAGTCGAGGGTGTCCATGATCCGGTCGCGGGAGCCGTTGATGCGAAAGGCCAGCGAGCCGAGCAGGCGTCCGTGGGGAGCGTGGGGGTGCGGGCGGGTCGGCGCATGAGCCATCGCACGCTCGTAGTCGGCGACGAGACGCCGTTGCTCATCCGCGGAAAGCCGCTCCGCGAGCCGGAGCAGGAGCCGATGCTCGTGGTCGGCCTGCGCGCGCACCTGGTCGATGAGGGAGCGGAGCACCAGGCCGGCGTCGACATGGGAGACGAGGCCGTCGCCGCAGTCGAGCTGTTCCAGCGTTCTCAGCGTGTGTTCGAGTTGAACGCCGCCGCGGCGAAACGCGTCGACCTCAGGCCCGGCGAGCAGACGCGTCAGCTCGCGCTGCACCACATGCTGGACCGCCGAAAGATGAACGCAGAGCCAGACCACCGCATCCAGTGGTGGCGCGTGCGGATCGTGGAGCGCGGCGAACGCGTACTCATACGCGTCCTCGATGACGCGAAGCGGCCGGTCATCTCGTGGAGCCGGATTGACAGCGTCCATCTCTGCCTCTTTTCCGAGCTATCCCCTCATAGAAAGCTAAGACGCTTGGTCCGATATGTCCATCCGGGGCCTGGGAGATCAGTGGCAGTCGCTCGGCGAGGGCGTGCCGACCACCGAAAACACCCGGATCGCCCCGCGCTCGAGCACCTGCGCAAATGCGGGATCGTGGCGCGCCCAGGTGCTCGCGGCGGGTTCGGCAGAGCTGCCGGCCAGCAGGGGGGCGGTCACGAGGTAGTTGGCGTGGCTGCGGGCGACGGCGGTGGTCCAGGCCTGGCAGCTGGTGTAGTCGTCAAGGGCGCCCTTGACGTCAGGGCCGAGGTAGGTGATCCGGCTCGTCAGGCGCGGGCCGCTCAGTGGATAGGCGAGGGCGAGTCCGGTGGTGGCGATGCGCTGATCGCCTGGCAGGCGCTGAAACCAGGAGTAGACGCTCTCCGCAGAATTGGTGCCGGGGCCGGCGTAGCGGTGGTCCTCGCTGTAGCCGGCGAAGGCCGCGCCCGCTGGGATGAGCAGGAGGGCGCTGGCGGCGGTCCCGACGAGCCCGATGCGGCGGACTCGCGACGACGGGAAGCCTCCGCGCCGGATCGACCAGACGAGCGCGGCGACCGCCACGAGGGCGATCGCTCCGACGACGGTGACCGTGCGGCGCTGGGTATCGGCGCCGGGGATGTGCCAGCGCAATGCCACGGTGCCGGCGAGCATCAGTCCGAGGACAGCTTCCGTCGCGACGCCGAGGCGGCGGTGAGCGGCGAGGGCGGCACCCAGAAGCACGAAACCCACCGACAGCATGGGCAGCGCGTAGCGGACGTCGACCTCGAAGAGCAGCGGCTTGCCTTCGGGTCCGCCTGCGGTAGTCGGAGTCGCAGCGTAGATCAGCAGCCCCAGCAGGCTGGTCGCTCCCCACAGCCGCTGCAGTCGGTCGCGGGCGGGCAGGAGCGTGACGAGAAGTCCCACTCCGGCGAGCAGGATGAGTGGCAGCCAGAAGCGGCCGAGTCCGTGACCGAGATCGTGGGCGAATTGCCTGAGCACCGGGCCGTTCGTCGCGTAGTGCAGGACCGATTGCGGCGCCTGGTCGAACTGGCCGAAGTGCGGCGTCGGCAGGCCGAGGTAGCCGAACGGGAACTTGCTCGCGGGCATCGGGTTGGCGATGACGACGACGTTGCGGATGTACCAGAAGCCGCCGCCGACCACCATGGCCGCGGTCCACGCGGCGAGCGGGCGCCAGCGGTCGCGGCGGTCGAGCAGCGGGATGGCGAGGGTGAAAAGGATCAGCATGGGCAGCACGGTCAGCTTGGTGCCGATCGCCAGGCCCGCCGCCAGACCGGCGAAGGCGAAGGGTGCGTGAGTGCGGGTACTCCTTCGATCGAGCAACGCGACGGCCGCGAGCAGCAACGCCATCGAGGGGGTATCCGTCATGGCGCTACCAGGCTGGTTGCGGGCCATGAGCGGAACGGCGAAAACCAGCGCCGTGCCTGCCATCGCGATCGGGATGGAGCCCCAGCGCTGCCCGATCACCCAGGCGGCGAGCAGCGCCAGCAGGAGCCAGGCGAGGTTCAGGACGAGGCTGAGGACGTCGCTGTGCCAGGCCACCATGCCGAGCGCATGCAGGATTTCGGCGTTGGCGGGGTAGTAGCCGACCGGCAGGCCGGGGACGGTCTGGTGCACGGGGCCGATGACCCCGGTCTGGACCCAGTGCAACGCCATCGGCAGGTGGTAGTCGAGGGTGTCGAACTCGAAAAACCCTTGCTGCACCGCAGGAATCGTCTGGACCGCCCACTGCCAGATCACCAGGATGGCGCTGCCGCCGGCGATGAGGGCGCCCCAGGGCCCGAGCCGGGCGGGGGCGGGGAGCGGGTCGCCGTCGTAGCCGGGAAGGCGGCGCAGCCAGGTGAATCCGATGCCGAGCAGGAGGGCGCTGGCGATCAGGATCCCGCCGCGGTTGAACTCGTGTATCAGGCCGAGCGCCAGGCTCTCGAGCGTGACGGTGGCGATCGCGACGACGGATTCGGCGAGGCGCGCCTGCGCTCCCCGCCACTGCGGCAGGAAGCGGCGCCGCGTCGCGTAACCCATGAGCGCGGCGGGACCGATGATCGCGAGGATGATGAGCAAGCCCGTCACGTAGCGGCCGATGCTCATGACGCCACCTCCAGGGCCGGGATGACGTCAGCTACCGGAGCGGTGCGTCGGGCGGTGAACCTGGCATGCAGGGGCCGTTCGACCGCGCCGTAGAGCGCCGCCGCCGCGATCCAGGTCAGGGCGAGATAGCCGATGAATCCGGCGATTTGCAGCGGGGTCGACCGATCGGCGGGATGCCAGAAGTGCGCGAAGAGGAGGCCGATGGGCACCTGGAGCAGGTAGAACGAGTACGACCAGACGCCGAGCCGCTCGGCGAGGCGGTGGTGGAGCCAGCCGCTGCGTCCGGCCAGGTCAGCTTGCGCTGCGGCGGCGAGCAGGAGCGTGTAGGGCACCAGCGTCACGACGACCCACATGAATGCGGCGGGCACCCGGCCGGCGAGCAGGAAGCCGGCGAAGGCGAAAACCAGCGCTGGGGCAAGGGGAATCGGGCGCCACCGTTGCTCGCGGATCTCCAATGCCAGCAGCGCGCCGATCAGGAATTCGGGAAGGCGGGCGAGCGGGAAGTACGCGACCAGCCAGAGGTAGCCCGTGCTGCCGTGACCGAGCTGCTGCGCCGCGGCAAGCCCGACCGGGATGATCGCCAGGCTCAGCATGAGCATGGGCCGCAGCCGCGCTTCGAGCCGCAGGAGGCGCGGCAGCAGATACGGGAAGACGAAGTAGAAGACGGCTTCGACGGCCAGCGACCAGGCGACGATGTTGACCGCGAAGATGACGTCCGGGTTGCTGCTCCAGGCTTGGACCAGGAAGAGCGAGGCGATGCTTCCGGTGACCGGCGGCCGGTGCCCCAGAGCCGTCAGCACGCTGAAGCCGAACGCCCACGCGACCACGTAGGCGGGCAGGATGCGGAAGGCGCGCTGGCGCCAGAAGGTGGGGGCGGGGGCGCCGGTTCGTCGCGACCAGGTCAGCACGAATCCGCTCAGCAGGAAGAAGAACGAGACCCCCGTCGGGCCGGCCGCGAAGAACTTTCCGGCGGCCCGGCCGAGCTGCCCGCGTCCGAACATCGCCAGTAGCCCAACGGCATGGAAGCCGAAGACGGCGAAGGCAGCGGGCGCTCGAAGTGCCGTGAGGGACGGCAGATTGCGGCGGTCAGCTGACATGGCGTGATTCCTCGAGGGGCGCCTCCCGGGCGTCCAGCCAGCTGAAGACCTCGGACGCCAGCATCTCACCGACCTCTTCGTGTCCCTGGGGGGAGAAGTGCATGCCGTCGGGCAGCGCGGCCGGAAAGCCCAGCCGGCGCACCATCGGCTCGGTGCGCAGCATCCGGATCTCCGGGTCGACGAAGCCCGCCACGGCGCGCTCGATGACGTCCTGGTAGATCCGGTGACGCTCTTCCTGGCCCGGCAGGTAGTGGGTCAGCAGCGGCCCGGGCGGTGCCACGTCAAGGACCAGGACGAGCGGCAGGAACTCCTTGCGCGCCTGCTTGATGATGCTGACGAGCTTGCGGGTGAAGCGATCGGGATGGACCTGCCAGGTGTGCGTGCCCACCACCGGCGACGCGGCACGCCGTGCGCTGCGGATCTGCTTCCAGACCCGCCGGGACACGTGCCGGCGGTACCAGAGCGCCGCTTTGGAGGCGGTCTTGTGGTCGGTGATGAAGTGCCGCAGCAGCCAGATCGGCACCAGGTAGGGCTGGGATTCGTTGAGCCCGTACTGAATGATCAGCACGTCGGGGACGTGAGCGCGTACCGACGATTCGTAGCGGCGCAGGCCCGCCTGGATGAATTCGAACCAGCGACCCTCCAGGTGAAGCGTCGCCGCGACGCCGGACTCGGCGAGCCGGTCGCGTAGCACCTCGCCGTAGGTCCCGACGCCTGGCTCGCGGTGCGGGAGTTGGGTGAAGGTCATCGAATTGCCGAGGACGACGATCGACAGCGGCCTTGTGGGCGCCGCAGGCAGATGCGCGGGATTCACGGCTCTCACAGCAGGACGCTCCGGTGACGCAGGGATCCTGCCGCCATCACCAGGCACTCGGCCCAATCGGAAACGATCAGGCCGGGGTGGCGGCGGCGCAGTACGTGCGGGAGAACGAGTGCGAGCGCTGTGGGGTGACGCACCCCGGTCGCCAGGCCCAGCAGAGCGAGCCAGGCGACGGGATGGGTGTCCTTCCAGAACCAGCGGCGGTGAGTGATGGCGCGCAGCTGGGGGTGGCGGCGCACGACCGCCGGCAGGCTCGCCCAGCGCGGCAGGGAACGTAGGTGCGCGCGGAAGTCGACCGGCCGAACCGCGTGCCACACCAGCGCCTCGGGCACGAACTGGGCATGGCCACCGGACTCCAGGACGCGCCACGCGAGGTCGGTGTCCTCACCGGAGGCGAGCAGGCTGTCGTAGCCGTCGACCCGCTCCAGAACGCTGCGGCGGTAGGCCAGGTTGGCGTTGGGGTAGGTGGGCGTCGGGGTGTGGACCTCGATGGTGCGCGCGAAGACTCCGCCCACCGCGCCGTCATCCGGATGGGCAGCAACCGCGCCCTGCACGAGATCGACTCCCGGGTCGGCGAACGCGCCCACTATTGACTTGAGCCACCCCGGTGCGGGCTCACAGTCGTCATCGGTGAACGCGACGAGCGGCGCCCGCGCGACGCTCCAGCCGACGTTGCGCTTCACGCTCGCCCCGGGGGCGCGGCTGCGCAGGAATCGCAGCGACAGCGGGCCTTTCCAGGTGTCGACGAGCCCGGCGATACCGGGGTCGTCTCCGCCGATCACGATGACCTCGAACGCGACCCCTTCCTGGCCGGCGAGACCGCGCAGGCAGCGTTCCAGCAGGGCGACCCGGTCGACGGTCGGCACGACGACGGAGATCTCCAGCATCCCGCTGTTCATGCCGGCACCTGCAGGTTGTCGTCCCACGGCAGTGCGCGGCGACGCTGCACGACCTGGCCCTGGCCTACGGCGTGGCTGTCGGGCACGTCGCGGGTGAGCGTGACACCGGCCCCAACGACGCAGAAGTCGCCGATCGAAACCCCTGACGCCACAGTCGCTTTCGGGCACAGCCAGCTGTTGCGGCCGACGGAGACCGGCTTGGTGCGGACGTTGTCGAAGTGCCGGACGTCGGGCTCGGTGAGGAAGTGCGTGGAGTCGACGATCGTCACGTATTCGGCGACCCCGACGAGCGGGCCGAGGCTGACGCGGTCGGCGCAATGGATGATCGTGCCGTAGGACAGCAGGCTCTGGTCACCGATCTCGAGGGTGCCGCTGACGTTCAGCACGACGCCTTCGCGCAGCACGCTGCATTCGCCGAGAGACACGCTGCCGCCGCGCAGGTTGATGCGGCAGCGGCCGTCGATGATGGCGCCCGGACCGATGTGCAGTCGCGATTGCGTATGGGGGTCGAGATGGACGCGGATGCCGGGCCCGAGCCGCGCGTCTGGCGAGATGTCGATGTCGACGCTCGAACGCTTCCAGGCCGCCTCGGCGCGCAGTCGAGCGATCAGCGCTTCTCGACGCGAGCGGGACACGGCACGCCAGAGGTCATCCTCGCGTTCCTTGAGCGTCCAGAAGACGCTGCGCACGGCCTTCACAGGACCACCGTCCGGGCCCGCCAGCTTCCGGCGAGCAGGCCGATCGCGGTGTTCAGGTCGTAGCTGAGGACTTCGGCGGCGCCGCGCACACCGTCCGCCCGCCAGGCCGGACGCAGCAGGCGAGCGTAGGGGATCAGGAGGAGGACGCCGAGCGGCTTGCGGGCGGACATCAGGGCGACAGCGAGGACGGCGAGATCGAAGGCTGCGGACCGCTCCCGCAGGAAGAAACGCTTGTGCAGCAGGGTGTTTCGCAGCTCGGGGAAGTCGCGGACGAGCGCGGGCCACATCGCGAGGTCGCGCGCGAAGCGGTGGTGCCAGCGCAGGCCCGGGTAGGTCACGGCGTGGTGGACGAGCGCCCCGCTCGCATACGCGTGACTGCGCCCGAGTCGGCGCACGCGCCACCCCGCGGTCGTGTCCTCGCCGCCCGCCTCGCCAGCCCGATCGAAGCCGCCCGCAGCCTGCAGTGCGCGGGTCCGGTAGCCGATGTTGCAGGTCTCGTAGCGGTCGGTCCAGCCGTCGATGCTGATGGTCTTCGGCCAGCGCCCGGCAGGATTCACCACCGGGTCGGTGCGGCCTTGCACGACGTCCAGCCGCTCGTCGTCGAAGGCGGCGCCGAGGTGGCTCAGCCAGTCGCAGGCAGGCAGGCAATCGGAGTCGGTGAACGCGACGAGCGGTGCTTGCGCGTGATCGAGCGCGGCCTGCCGGGCGCCGCCGAGGGGGCCCGGCACGCGAAACACCGTCATCCGAGTCGGGAAATCTTCGGCACGCGCCTTCACCATTTCGTACGTGCCGTCGCTCGAGCCGTTGTCGATGACGACGACGTCGTAGTCGATGCCTTCCTGGGCGGCGAGCGCGTCCAGGCAGTCGCGCATCATCGCGAGCCGATCCTTGACGACGACGCACGCGGTGATGCGGGGGATGAGCGCTGTGCGAGTGCTAACCACCGGCGTAGACCTCCTCGAGCTGGGGAACGATGGCGGTACGCCAGTCAAAGGCCATCGCGCGCTGGCGGCAGGCGGCGGCGGTCGCGGGGTGGCGAGCAAGGTCCAGGGCGCCGCGGCAGGCGGCAGCCAGGTCATCGGCGGTGTCGCCGGCGAGCAATCCCACGCCCGGCCGGACGATGTCGCTAGGCCCGCTGCCCTCGCGCAGGGCGACGACAGGCGTGCCTGCAGCCAGCGACTCCGTCAGCACCATTCCGAACGGCTCGGCTTTGCTGGGAAGCACGGTCGCCCACGCGCCGGCGTAGCGCTCGGCAAGGTGCGCCGGGTCCACGGCTTCGCAGACATCGGCGACAGCCGCGACCTCGGCCGCAGGCTCACCCTGCCCATACACCTCCAGGCGCAGCGCGGGGATCGTCTCGCGTAGCCGACGTACTGCAGATGCCAGCAACGGCAGGCCTTTGCGCTCCTCCGTGAGGCTGCCGGCGTAGACCAGGGTCGGCACCTCGGAGCGGCGGGTGGGCTGAAAGAGCGCGGTGTCGACGCCGGGATGCACGACGGTGGCCGTGCGCTGGAAGACGTTGGCCAGGCAGTCGGCGGCCGCGCCTGAGACGCAGACGTAGCTGTCGATGTGGCGCACGACCATGCGGTAGAGCCGGTAGTCCGAACGCCTTTCCCGGGAGCCGGCGAGCGGGAAGCCGTGGTCGGTGAAGACGGTGCGCACGTCGCGGATCCGGCCGAGCTGAGCGGCGGCGGCAGCGTCGGCGGTCGAGGTGGCGTGCCAGACGTCGAGCTGACGCCAGCCGACGGTGGCCAGCGCGGCCGCGCCAAAGGCGACCTCGCGTCCGAGCTCACCGAAGCGCGAGAACTCCCGTGGCCGCAGGCGATATACCGCAACACCGCGTACGACATCGCGCGAAGGTCCGGGCCCGCTGATGACGATGCGGACGTCGTGTCCGCCTTCCTGCAGGAAGCCCGCGAGCTCGTGCAGGTAGCGCTCGCCGCCCCGGTAGACCTCCGGCCACCCGTAGGTCGCCGTCAGCATGATGCGCATCGCTCACCCCGCCCCGAGACGCTCGAGTCGAGGCGCGGCGACATCAAGGCCGTCGATGCGCACGCGGGCTTCGAGGTCGACCAGCCCACCCGCTCGGGTACCGGGTGAGGTCACGTAGAACGTCTGCGGTCGGGTCTCGCCGAGCACCAGATCGCCCGCAGCGTTGCGCACGCCGACCGTCACGGTGTAGCCGCCGGCGAGCAGGCGCATGCAGAGGTCGATGTCGACCGCCAGCGGCTGCCCCGGCCCGTACTGGGGGAGGGTGCCGGGACGGCTGCCCGGAAACGTGTGGGTCCAGTACGCCGGCGCCATCCCGCCGATCGGAGTCACCAGAACGCCGACAAGGGGATCGTCGATGGGCTCGGCGAAATCGGCCTTCAGGTGCAGGGTCAACTGCTCGCCGGTGGCGAACGATTGGGCGGGCGCGCCGGTCTCGTCGAGCAGCCGCAGATCGAGGTCGGCACCGCCGATGAAGGTGTGGCCCTCCTGCAACTGATGGTCGCCCGCGACCGCTCGCGTCGACTCCTCCTGCATCACCGCATGGAAGGTGGCGAGCGCATCTTCGGTGGACCCGTCGAACATCTTGCGGCCACGGCTGAGCACGATCGTGCGGGGCGCGATCTGGTCCAGCGAGTGCAGGTTGTGGGTGACGACGACGATCGTGGTGCCGCGCGACTGCACCTCGCGCATCCGTTCCATGCACTTGAGCTGGAAGGCGATGTCGCCGACCGCGAGGATCTCGTCGACCAGCAGGATCTCGGGCTCGGTGTGGATCGCGACCGAGAAGCCCAGCCGCAGGAACATGCCGGAGGAGTAGTACTTGACCGGCATGTCGATGGCGTCGCCGATCTCGGAGAAGTCGACGATCTCGTCGTAGCGGCGGCGTAGCTCGGCCTCGCTCATCCCGAGCAGGCGGCCGTTGACGAAGACGTTCTCCCGGCCGGTCAGCTCGGGATGAAAGCCGACGCCCACACCGATCAGCGGGGCGATCGAACCGGCGACCCGCAGCCGTCCGCTACTCGGCGCGGAGACCCCGGACAGCAGCCGCAGCAGCGTCGTCTTGCCCGATCCGTTGCGGCCGATGACCCCGACCGTCTCGCCGCGCCTGATCTCCAGATCGAGGTCGCGCAGCGCCCACGTCTCGGTGCGCCGCGGCATCCAGCGCCACGGCTGCACCAGCCTTTTGACGAGAACGTCCCCACCGCCGTGGGTCGCCTGGGCATACCGCTTGCCCACCTGCTGCAGCGAGATCGCGTTCATAGCCGGTCCACCGCGATGCGTTCATGGCGGCGGAAGGCGAGCAGCGCCGTAACGGTGAGCAGGACGATCCAGCAGGCGGTGGCAAGCAGCGCGCGGCCGATGCTGTCGGCGCTGCCGTACACCGCGAAGCGGGTCAGCTGCACGACGCCGGTGCCGGGATTCACCAGCACGAGGGCGCGCAGGACGTCGTGGGTGAACGACAGCGGGTAGATGACGGGCGTGGCATAGAAGAGCACCAGCAGCAGCGCGCTCACCAGGTAGCGGACGTCGCGGAAATACACGTGCAGCAGCGCGCAGACGGCGTTCAGCACGGTGACGAGTACGTAGCCGGTCAACATGGCGACGGGCAGCAGGAGCAGGGTCGCGCGGAAGGGAAGGCCGGTGGCCGCCATCAGCACCAGGATCACGCCGCTGCCGATGACGTATCCGATCAGGTTGGCCGTCGGGGCGACGGCCGGCAGCAGCAGGCGCGGGAAGTAGACGCGCGAGGCGATCGCGGAGCTGTCGACGATCGAGGTCGACCCGAGGCTCCACGACGTCGACAGGTAGGCCCAGGCCGTCATCCCGGCAAGGACGAAGACGGCGTACGACGGAGTGTCGGTGCGCACCCGGACGACGTGGGTGAAGACGACGGCGAGCACGGCGCCCTGCAGCAGCGGCAGGAACACGCTCCAGAGCAGCCCGAGCGCCGCGCTTCGATATCGGGCGACGTAATCCTGCTTGGCGAGCATGGGCAAAAGTCGCCACGAGCGAGCCACACCTCGGAGCAGATCGCTGATCGGGGTGCTCTCGCCGGACAGCTCCAGGACTGCGCTCGCCGACACAAATCTGTCAACGATGCGTCGCCGGTTTGGTCGCGGGCGATTGGCAAGCCCGATCCGTGGCTACATTTCCGGCATGCAGCGGCCGGTCGTGCTCCATGTCGTACGCGAGTGGCTGCGCCCATCGGAGACCTTCGTCGCCGACACCATCCGCTCGACCACGGCGACCCGAGCGGCCATCGCCTACCGGCAGCGCCTGGAGCATCCGGCGGCGGCCGAAGCTGAGGCGATCAGCAGGGCCCGGCAGCTGCGGGCACCCTCGGAGAGCCGGGCCGCGCGGCTCGAGCTGGCGGCCTTCGCGAGCGTGGCGCGCGCGTCGGTCATCCACGCGCACTTCGGCCAGCCGGCGAGCCTGAGCCAGCGGGTCGCCCGGCGCCTCGGCCTGCCGTTCGCCGTCTCGCTGCACGGCTACGACGTGCTCGTCGAGGGACGCGAGAACGGCGCGATGCTGGACGCGATCCGCCGGGCCGCGCTGGTCGTCGTCCCCAGCACGTTCCTGGCCGACGCGGCGGCGAAGCTCGACGTGGCGGACGAGGTCATCCGCGTCATCCCGAGCGGGCTGGACCTGGCTGCGCTGCCGTTCGCCGAGCGCGTTGCGCCGACTCCCGGGGCGGCGGTACGCGTCACTTTTGCGGGCCGTTTCGTCGCGAAGAAAGGGGTTCTGGACGCGGCGGAAGCGATGGCGATCGTCGCGTCGCAGGGGTGCGCTGTCCGGGGCCGTTTCGTCGGTTTCGGAGAGCTGGAGGACGCGCTGCGACGCCGGTTGCGCGAGCTCGTCGCCGCCTCGAACGGCTGCTTCACGGCGGAGATCCTGGACGGGCGCCCGGCCGGCGCCGTGCGTTCAGCGCTGGCCGAGACCGACGTGCTGCTGACCGCCAGCCGGATCGCCGAGAACGGAGACGCGGAGACGCTCGGCCTGGTCAATCTGGAAGCGCAGGCGATGGGCGTCCCCGTCGTCGCTGCGGCCTCGGGAGGCGTGCCGGAAGCGGTGAGCGAGCAGGCCGGCGTGCTCGTCACCACGGGCGAGCATCCCGCGTCGGCACTCGCTGCAGGCCTGCTGAGCGTGGTGGCGCGTCCGCAATGCTGGGCCGAGATGGGCCGGGCCGGACGGCGCCATGTCGCCTCGCGTTTCGAGCTGAGTGCGCGGACCGCCGACCTGGAGGAGCAGTGGCTGTCGCTGGCGCGCACCGGCCGGGCGGCGAATTCTCGCGGACGGGCCGCGCCGGACGAGCGTGTCTCGGTGGTGATGGTGACCCGCGATCGGCGCGAACTCGTGGCCCGGGCGCTCGACGCGCTGGCCGTCCAGACGCGGCCGGCGGATGAGGTGCTCGTGGTCGACAACGGGTCGAGTGACGGCACCGCGCAGCTGCTGGCCGAGCGGGTCAAGCAGCAGCATCCGGCCGGCCTGAAGCTGGTGCCCGCCCCCGCCAGCCTGTCCGTCGCCGAGGCCAGAAATGCAGCGGTAGCAGCCTCTTGCGGGGAGGTGATCGCTTTCACCGACGACGATTGCCGCCCCCGTCCGCAATGGGTGGAGACGCTCCTGGCGGGGTTCGCCGGCGGGGTCGGGCTGGTCCAGGGGCGCACCGTCGCCGACCCTTCACAGGAGCTGCGCCCGCTCTCGCGTACCCAATGGACCCCGGCGGAATTCGGGCTCTACGAGACCTGCAACATCGCCTACCGGCGCGCGGCGCTGGACGCCGGCGGCCCGCCCGCGCCCGAGGGGCCGTTCGACCTCGGCTTCGCCGACCAGATCAGCGGGCTGCTCGGACGCTGGTTCGGCCGCTACCCGTTCGGCGAGGACACCGAGCTCGGCTGGCGGGTCAAGCGCGCGGGCGCCGGGTCCCGCTTCGCCGTCCACGCCGTCGTGGAGCACCACGTCTTCCCGCCTGACCCCAGGCTGGCGATCCGCCGCGGCATCCTGGCCGCCGGCTTTCCGCTGGTGATCGAGCGGGTGCCCGAGCTGCGCGACATTTTCCTCTGGAACCGTTACCTTCTGGGCTCCCAGCGGCTGCGCGTCTGGGGCGCGATCGGTGGTCTCGGTCTTGTCGCCGTGACCGGCAAACTGGAGCCAGGCGTCCTAGCGTTGCCCTATGCCTGGCGGCTCGTGCAGCCCCATCGGCGCGGACGCAAGCCCCGCCTTCGAGCCGCCCCCGTCGTCGTCGCGAAGGACCTGGTAGAGACCGCTTCGCTGGTGTACGGCAGCCTGCGCGCCCGCCGGTTGGTGCTCTAGCGTCACCTTGCGCGCGCGTAATCGTTGAGCGCACGTGACCACCATGGACGTTCGGCCCGCTGCAGGAAAGTCAGCGAGGCCGGGTGAGCCGCCGCAGGGACCCGAGCCGGCTGGGCCGGCCCGGCCCAACCCGTTGCGCGACCGGCGAAGTGACCCGTTCCTGGTGGTGGCCCTGCTGCTGACGGCCGTCGTCGGGATCGCCGTCGGCGTCATCGCTGCCTCGCTCACATCCACCCGGGCAGCCACTTACTCGAGCACGGCGAAACTGCTCATCAACCAGCCGCGGGCGCTCTCGCTGTCGGACAGCGACGGGGTGGTGCTCAAGCTCAGCCGGCTGCGGCTGAAGTACATCGGTCTGGTGGGCACGCCCGTCATCGACAACCCGGTCGCCGCTCAATTGAAACGCTCGCCGGCCCAGCTCGGCGGCTTGCTCGACGCGATCGCACCGGCCCAGAACCTGAACATCAACGTCGTCGGCATCAGCGCGAATCCCCAGACGGCGCAGGAGCTTGCGCAGGCGGCCGCAGGTCAGCTGGCCGCGTATGCGACCCGTGAGCAGGTGGCCGACGCCATCCCGGCGGACCAGCGCTTCATCCTCACGATGATCGCCCCGGCGGACCCGGCGACGAAGGCCGCCGGATCGCGCTCGCGGCCCATCTTCGTCGGCTTCGGGGCAGGGGTGATCGCCGCAGGCGCGGTGGCCGGCGGCCTGTACGTGCAGCGTCGCCGCCGGGTAGGCGTCGGTAGCTGAGGAGCCGACCCGATGTCCGCACTGCTGCTGGCAGCCGCGACGCTCGCCGCGATGGTGGCGGTCGGCTGGCTGCCGCTGCCGCGTGCGTTCGGCGTCACCGCGGCGACCTTCTTGCTCGTCCCGTCGAGCCTGGTGCTGCCGAACCCGCTGACACCGGCGTTTACCGTCACCCGCCTGGTACTGCTGGCTTTTGTGGCAGGTCTGATCCGGCGCACCCGGCGCGGCGAGATGTCCAGCGACGTCTGGCGTCCGGGCCTGGTGCACCTGCTCGCCGGCGGCTACCTGGCCATCGCTCTCATCGACGGCGTCGCGCTCGCCCCCGGCACGGTCGTCTTCACGACGGCGGCTCTCGACTGGCTCAACGCCCTCGATCAGATGGTGTGCCTGCTTGCAGGGCTCGCGGCCTTCCGTCATTTGCGACGCGCCGGGGAATCTCGCTTCGTCATGCAGGCTCTGGGTGCAGCCCTCATGGCGAGCGTGCTCATCGGCATCGGCGAACACGTCACCGGCGGCTCGTGGTCGCAATTGCTCTTCAGCGCGCAGAAGTCGCAGAAGTCGGTCGATGCGGCACGCGACCTGATCTCGCGCGACGGGGAACGCCGGATCCGCGGCGCCGCGCAGTACGCGATCGAGTACGGCTGGGTCTGCGCCATGCTCATTCCGCCTTTGCTGGCAGGCATTTTGCGCTGGGGTCGGCGGCGCGCCTGGCTCGTGCTGCCGGCGCTGGGCCTGGTCGTGCTCGCCATCTTCTGGTCGTTCACCCGCACCGCGCTTCCGGCGGCGGCGCTCGGCATGGTCGTGCTCGGGATCGCCAGCCGGGACCGCCGCTTCGTGGCCGTCGCGGTCGGTGCGCTGGCGGTGGGGGTGGTCGCCGTCGTCGCCGATCCGCACCTGCTGACGATGCTGTCACCCAGCGCCGACCAGGGCTCGATCGACGTGCGCGCGCAACGCCTTCCCGTGGTGTGGCAGGCGGTGTCGTCCCGGCCGGTGACGGGTCTGGGCTACAGCGGCCTCGACTACTACGGCGTGACGACCACCGACTCATCGTGGCTGCTGCAATACGCCGAACTCGGGGTGCTCGGGCTCGGGGCGCTGATCGCGCTGCTGGGAACGGTGCTCGGGCGCTGCGTGCGCGGGCTGACCGCGACCGACCGCGACGCCCGGCTCACCTGTGCCGTCGCCGTCGCCAGCCTGACCGTCGCCATCGCCGGCGGTTTCGCCTACGACTCGCTCTCGGTGCTGAGCACCTCCCGGCTGATCTGGCTGCTTGCCGCGGTGGGTCTGGCCGCAGCCGAATCCGTGCCGCAGCGCGTTGCCGGGCCGCAGGTGGCGTCACGCTGGCTACGCGTTCCGGCGGCGCTCGCTGCGGCCGGCGCGACCGCCGCCGTCGCGACGGTGGCCCTTGCCGCCTGGCCGCGCACGACCGTGATTCGTGCCCAGTTCGAGGCACTTCCGGCCTCCGAGGAGTCCGGTAACTACGACAATGTCGACGAGGGGCGCCAGCTGATCTCCACCGCGTGCACGATCGTGCACGCGCTGCCCCATGCGGGCCTTGGCATCGATTGCCGTGACGCGAACACTGCTGCCGGCCTCGCGCTGCTGACGGTCACTGGTGGAAATCGTCAGAAGGCCGCCAACTTCATCTACAACCTGACGCCGATGGTGCGGGGCCGTGGGCTCGCCGAATTCCGCTTTCTCTCGGTGGATACGCCTGTGCGGGTGGCGCCGGCGTTGCTCAAGGCGGCGCCCGTCGTGGCCCCCATCGGGGCGGCGGCTTTCATCCTGATGCTTCCGCTCTCGATCCCGCTGGGAATCCGGCGCCGTTGCGAGGAAGCCGGCCCGGCTCCCGTCCCGTCCCGACTCAGCAAGGCAGGCGTCTGACATGAGTGTGACTGCTGGAGCCCCGATAGCCGAACCCGAAGCACGCGATCCCGGCGCGGAAGCCGACGGCTCACAGCCGGCCGGCATCAGCATCATCGTCTGCTCGCGAAACCGCCCGGAAATGCTGGACCATTGCCTCGCGGCGATACGCGACGCGATGGACGCCGCGGATGAGTTGGTCGTGGTGGACTCCGCCTCCCGTGACGGCGAGACCTGGCGCATCGCCGAGAGCTACACCGATCGGGTGCTGCGCTGCGGGCGTCCGGGGCTGTCCCGCGCGCGCAACGCCGGGCTACGGGCCGCCACCCGACAGGTGGTCGCCTTCACCGATGACGATTGCCGTCCGGCGCTCGATTGGACTCGCGCGTTGCGGGAGCGCTTCACCGATCCCGAGGTCGCCTTCGTGTTGGGACGGGTCCGCGCCGGGGAAGGCCCGGAGGGTAGCGGCAACGCGAGCGTTCACGACGTCGCGGAGCCGCGGGTGATCGACACCTCGGTGCCGCTGGAGACGGTGGGCCATGGGGCCAACATGGCCTTTCGGCGCGCAAAGCTCATAGCCATCAACGGTTTCGACGAGATGCTCGGCACCGGAAGCAGCCTTCGTGCGGGCGAGGACAAGGACGCGATCTGGCGCCTGCTCTCGTCGGGCTGCATCGGGTATTACGAGCCGGCCGCGTCCGTCACCCATGTGCAGTGGCGCGGCCGGGCGGCTTCGGTGCGGCTCGCGTACGGCTACGGGCAGGGGTGGGGAGCGCTGGCCGCCAAGGCGCGCCGGGCCGACCGGACGGCGGGGGAGCAGCTGCTGCGCCGGGGCATCGGCTCGGCCGGTCTCGCCCAGGCCTGGCGGGACATGCGGGCGGGGTATCAGACGGGGGTACTGGTCAGCGGATCGTGGACGGCTGGGGTGATGGTGGGTGCCTGGCGCGGGCATCGGATGCCGGTCCGCGACGGGCGCTACGTCTCCTCGCCCATCCACACCGACCTGAGCGCGAGCCTTCCGTATCCGTAACCCACGGCGGTTCCGACCGTCCGTACGGCCGTGGTGAGCGCGCCGAACTCGTAGCCCGCGCGCAGGTCGCGTACCGCGCTCGCGGCGCCCTCGTCCCACAACAGGCGGCGGCGGCGGTCCCGCGAGCGGCCCCGGTCGAGCCCCTCGAGCAACGCGATGCGCGCTCCCTGTCCCTTGCCATATCCCCAATCGAGCCGCACCAGCGCGCGGCGCAGACGCCATTGCTCATGCAGGACAAGAGCCTTCGGCTCGTAGCGGCCGGTGCCCCCCGCGTGCAGCAAACGATCGAACAGCGCCAGATCCTCCGCGGCTTCAGGCCAGGTTCCTGGCCCGAGGCGCTCGTCGAACCCGCCGACGCGTTCAAGGACCTCGCGCCGGACGAGGAGATTGTTGCTGGCTCCCAAAGGTTCCCGGCTCGACGCGTCGAGTGGCGCCGGTTCGGTGTCGGTCTTCACCGCCACCGGACGATCCACCGGTTCGGGAGCCTCGACCCGGCCGGTGACGAACGCCGCATCGGGGTGGCTCGCCAGCGCGTCGAGCCAGCCGGGCTGTGGCCGGCAGTCGTCGTCGGTGAAGGCGACATGCGTATGGCGCGCCGCGCGCCATCCGGCGTTGCGCGCCCGGGAGGCGCCGGGAACGTCGAGACGCAGCACGCGGGCTCCCGCCAGAGCCGCCACACTCGCGGTTTCACCTGTGGTGCTGGCCGAATCGACCACGACGAGTTCGTCGCCGGGACGCAGCACGGCGGTGATCGCGGCCAGGCACTCGCGTAGCTGCTCCGGGCGGTTGCGGGTGGCGACGACGACACTGACCCCGCTCATCGCCCGGTCATCCTCCCGGTCGCCCGCGCGGCCACGACGAGCGTCGCCAGCGGCAGCAACTCGCGGTGCCGGTAGCGGCGGGTGTCGTCACTGGCCACCTGCGCGGCCCACCCGAGCGGCAGCAGCATCTGATCGTCGCGCCACCAAGGCGGCTGCAGCCCGCGCTCATGCAACTGGCGAAGCCCGGCACCCAACCTGCGGTGCAGCCTCCACGTCTCGAGCGCCGTGCGTCTTGAACCGTGCACGACTTCCGCTTCCGGTGCGTACGCGAGTTGGAAGCCCGCCTGCACCGCGCGCCGGCACAGCTCACGATCGCCGCCCGAGCCCATCGCGCCGTCGAACGCGCCGACCCCGTCCAGGACCAGCCGGCGCACGAAGAGGTTCGCCGTCGCTCCAAAACCCAGTATTTCCACGTACTTTCGCTGATCCACGTGATGGCCGGCGTCGAAGCGTTCCCAGATCGACGGGTCGGCTCTGACTCGCGGCGTCACATGACCGGCGACTAGATCGCCGTGGCCCGCGACGACGGCGGCGACGCCGGTGTGCAACCAGTTGGGCGCCGGCACGCAGTCGGCATCGGTGAAGGCGATGAGGTCGCCGGTGGCCGCCGCGAGCCCGGCGTTGCGCGCCGCGTACGAGCCGGGTCGCCTTTCGGTGACCACCCGGCTCACCGCGGGATGGCGGGCCGCGAGGTCAGCGGTGGCGTCGGTGGAACCGTTGTCGACAACGATGACCTCGACCGCGACGTCCTGCACCGGCCTTTGGCCAGCGATCGCATCCAGGCAGGCGGCGAGCGTACGGGCCCCATCGCGTACCGGGATGACGACACTCACGCGGCTCACCGTCACCCTGTCGGACAGAATGACCACATGCTGGTCGTCAACGGGCGCTTCCTGCGGGCCCGGCCCACCGGGCTGCACCGCGTCGGCCGGGCGCTGCTCGATGCCTCGCGTGCCGCCGGTCTCGAGGCCGAGGTGATCGCTCCCCGGGGCGTCGACGATCCGCGGGTCGACCGTCAGGTCTGGGCTCCGCCGGGCCGCGCCGGGGACCACGGTTTCGAGCAAGTCGTCCTGCCTGCCCTGGCAAGAAAGCGCCGTGTCCTCTCGCTCACCAACACCGCTCCCGTCTATGCGCGGCACGGCATCACCTGCGTCCATGACCTCGCCATGGTCCGCCATCCCGAGTGGTACGCCCGTTCCATGCGCGCCTACGCCTGGCTGGTGGTGGCCGCCGCCCGGCGGGCGGATCTCGTCGTCACCTTCAGCACTGCCGTTGCTGGAGAATTGGAGCAGGCGGGCGTCGCCGAGAGGCGCATCCGCCTCGTGCGGGAAGCCGTCGACCCGGCGTTCACTCCGGCCGCTCCCGAGGCCGTCCTGGCCGTCCGTGACCGGCTCGGCCTCGATGAGCCGTACGTCCTCATGGTCGGCTGGGCGCAGCCGCGCAAGGATCTCGCCACGGCCGTCGCGGCCCATCGCCTCGTGCTGCCCGAGATCCCTCATCGCCTGGTCCTCGTGGGGGAATCGCACGGGACGTTCGCGTCCGTCGAGGTGCCCGCTGACGCGTCGATCGTGCGCGCCGGCCACCTCTCGGATACCGACCTCGTCGCCTTGCTGACGGGCGCCTCTGCCTTGCTGTATCCCTCGCTGTACGAAGGGTTCGGCCTGCCGCCGCTGGAGGCTTGGGCGTGCGGAACACCGGCCCTCGTGAGTGACATCCCGGTGCTGCGCGAAAGCACCGGCGGTCTGGGGGAGTTGCTCCCGGTGGGCGATGTGGAGGCGTGGGCCGAGGGGCTGCGCCGAGCACTACTGGGCAGGCTCGAGGTACCCACTCCGGCTGCGTGGCAATGGGCTGACGCCGGCCGCCAGCTGCTCGACGTCCTAGCCTGAGTACGCAACTTCACGGGTCCTGACGCGGGGCCGGCGTGCTTCGATGGCGCGCTGGTAGACCTGTTCCATGCGCGCGGCGAGGTGCTCGGGAGCGTGCTCGAGACGCGAGGCCTCGGCGTTGGCCTTGCCCAACCGGGCGGCATGAGCGGGCTCGTTCAGCAGCTGATCCAGGTGGGCTGCAAGGGCGCGCACGTCACCGGCGGGAGACAGGACGCAGCCCGGCAATACGGCTGCCAATGCGGCGATTCCGGGGTCGTCGCTGGCGATGACCGGGCGTCCGTGCGCGGCCGCATCGACGACGGAAAGCGGCGAGCCCTCGGGGCGCAGCCGTGGCAGTGACGGCACGACCACGGCGCGCACCGAGCCCAGCAAGCGGGAGACGCCATCGCTGTCCAGCCGCCCGACGAAGTGAACCGATTCGTCGCCCACCTGGCTGAGGTCGTCCCTCAAAGGCCCATCCCCGGCCACGAGCAATCGGCTGGTGGGATGACGCTCGCTGATCAGCCGCCAGGCCTGCAGCAGCACGAAGATTCCCTTGTCCTGCGAGAGCCGCCCGGCATAGGCGAGGTCGCTGCAGTCATCCGGTGATCGCGGTGAGCGAATCGGGATCGGCGCCGGCGGCGACATCGTCGTCACGCGTAAAAACCCAGCAGCTCGAAGGCTTTCCGCCACCGGTTCGCTGACGGCCACCACCTCATCCAACGCGCGGCGTGCCACCGTCGCATCCAGGCGCCGCTTCAGCTGGCGGTCGATGATCCCGCGAATCGAACCGGTTCGCGGATCGACGGTTCCGGCCAGCCGCATGTCGTGGGCGGTCAGCACGCGGGGGGCCGGCACCAGCAGCGCCGCGACGGACAACTCGCGTACCACGTTGTGGAAATGGACCACGTCAGGACGGGTCGCCTGCACCCGGCTCACCAGCCGGGAACGGGCCCGCGGATCCCACAGATCCAGCACCCGGCCGGCGCCGGCATGGCGCACTTCCCCCGCGAACAGGTCGATCTCGTGGCCGGCACGCGACAGCGCACCGGCCAACCGGTCGAGGTACACCTCGGCGCCGCTGCGTTCGGGGTCGCTGATCGCCAGGTCGTTCACGAGCAGGATGCGCATGGCCGGCGGGCTATCGCAGCGCGTCGGCGATGGCCGAGTCGAGTGCGACCAGATCGGCGAGCGGGGGCTGCTCGGCGTCGAGGCGATGGAGCGGGGCGGTGACGGCTCCCGTCGTCGCGACCTCCTCCATCACGTCGTCGATCCGCGTGACGAAACGATCCCAGTCGTAGCGGGCGGCGCGCCGGCGGCAGGCGCTTCGCATCCGGCCGATCTCCACCGGCATCGCCGATACCGCCAGCATCTGGTCAGCGAAGGCCTTGGGCCGTCCCGCCAGCAGCCAGCCGGTCTCGCCATGCACGACGCTCTCGCACGGTCCACCGCTCGCCACCGCGATCACCGGGGTGCCGGACGCCATCGCCTCCAGCGGCACGATGCCCCAATCCTCATTGGGCGCCGTGAAAAGCAATGCCGTCGCCTGCTGGTAGAGCTCGATCAACCGCTCGTCGCTGGGACCTTCCTCGAACGTGATCGGCAGCCCTTCGGCGCGCGCTCGCAGTCCGTTGACGTACTCGCGGCTCTTGTCATCCACCGCGCCTGCAATCACGAGCCGGCCCGAAAGGCCCATGGCCACGGCGATCCGCATGGCGTCGATGGCGAGTTCGAGCTTCTTCTGCCAGACCATCCGGCCCGCGACGAGAAAGACCGACTCGCGAGCCTGAGCCGCCGGCACCGATTCGAGCTCGGCGAACTCGACGCCGAAGCGTTGCAGATCGACACCGGGATAGAGCACCTCGACCGCCGGGTCCGGCGCCAGCCGTCCCTTGAGCACTCGGCGCCGGGTCTCGTTGCTGTTCACCAGGACATGGCTGTAACGACGCCACAGGGCTGCATCGGCCGACTGGAACGGGCGTCCGAGGATGCGTACCGCAGCCGCCTTCGTCGGATCCCGGCGGGCGAGCTCGGCGCGTACCTCGGGGTCGTGCAGGATCTTCAACGGTGTGTGGCAATACGCCACGGCGGGCAGCCGGGTGCGTGCGAGCAGGAGGTCGCCGAGCCCTTCCGAGGACACCAGCAGCGCCCGCGCCCCGTCCTCGGGCAGGCGCGTACGCGAGAGGGTCGCCGCGGCCCGCACCAGCGGCGAGAGCGACCGCTTCACCGACACCGGGGGGCCGAGTTCGACCACCTCGCTGCGCAGGCAAGGAAATGTCGACTCCGGCTCGAAATGATGCGTGTAGATCACCCAGTCATGGCGGCTTCGCCCCACGATCTCGGCTACAACTCGTTCGGCTCCACCGCAGAGATAGATCCACGGGTGATAGAGCGCAAGGCGCATCGTGTCCCCTTGTCCAGCGAAGGCGGTGACCTCAGCTGTGTGTTCAGCGCCACCGGGCCGTCTAACGACCTTGTTTTCCATAGGTGACGGTCGATCCCTGCCGGCGGCTGCCAGAATCCCGGGCGTGACGGGGACCGGCGCGCTGACCGTGGTCATCCCGACCCGTGACCGCCCGGAGTGGCTGTCACGCTGCCTGGCCGCCCTGGCGCCTCAGGCAGCCTCGCTCGGCGGGGTGATCGTCGTCGACTCGGCGTCGCGTTCGGCCGAGGCCCGACAGGTCGCGCAGGTCGCCCGCGCCTTCGGGGCCCGCTACCTGCGTGAAGACGTGGCCGGCGCCTCACGGGCGCGCAACCGCGGATGGCGCGAGGCGACGACCGAGTACGTGGTGTTCCTGGACGACGACCTGCTGGTGCGGCAGGGCTGGGCGCAGGCGCTGGCGGCGGCCGCTCGTGACGACGTGGCCTTCGTCACCGGACGCGTGGCGCTGCCGGAGGGGGCGAGCGACCCGACCGGCTTCGCGCTGATCGACCGCGGGGACGCCAGAGTGCTGGACGGGAAAACCCGCGGCGTCATGGGCGGGACGGCCAACCTGCTCGTCGCGAAGCAGGCACTGGCGAGCATCGGCGGCTTCGACGAGCGGCTCGGGCCCGGACGCTGGCTGTCGGCGGGTGAGGATCTCGACCTGCTCGACCGGCTCGTCGAAGCCGGGCGGACGGGCTGGTATGAGCCGGCCGCCGTCGTCGAGTGCGAGCAGTGGCGGGAGGGTGCGGCGCGCTCGAAACTCGCGTGGGCGTACGGGAAAGGCATGGGCGCCCGCTTCGCCGCGATGGCCCGCCGCTCCCCGCGGCGGGCCCTGCGGCGCTGGAATGAACTCTTGCGCCTGGGCGGACTGGCCACCCTGCTCCGCCGCCGGGAGACAGCGCCTACCCCCTCATCGGAGCCCGGCGGGGGATGGAGTGAGCCGATCCTGTGGCGGCTCGGCGCGATCGTCGGGTTCGTCGCCGCGCTGCCGCTGCGCCGCTGGACGGGACCACCCGAGTGACCGAGCCGGATCAGTCGCTCGCGGGGGAGCGGATCGACGTCGTCACGGTCCATCTCCCGCAGCGGCACGGACGCGCGTCCGAACGCGCTCTCCTGGCCTGGGTCGAAGGGGCGCGCAGCCTCGGCGCCGACGTTCGCGTCGCCTCATGGTCGTCCTACGAGCCGCGCGAGCCGCTGCCGGCCTGGTGCCAGCATCTCGGCTTACCGGAACGATCGGCCCGCGCCCGCCATGTCGCGGCGCTGCGCCACCCGCGTTCCGACGCGCGGCTGCTCGACTGGGAGCCGCGACCGGGAGCGTGGGCCGTCGCCGACGACGTCGTGTCGGTCGCCGCGGTCGCCGGCCGGGACCGGTCGGTGATGGTGGCCCACTACGCGACGCTGCTGGATCAGTGGGCGTTGCGCCGGGCTGAGCCTCGCCACGTCCAGGATCTGCGGCACGAACGCCGGGCCGCAGGGATGGTGCGCATTCCCACGGCCTATTCCGCGCGCGTGGCCCAGCGATTCGGGCACGGGAGCGTCCCGGTGCCGATCGCTCTCGAGCCGGCCCCGGCTGCGCCCTTCGTGGCCGAACCTGTGGCGGTGCTGCCGGCGGATTGGACCTGGGGGCCCAACCTGGCGGCGCTCACGGTGCTCCTGCGCCAGTGGCCCGAGGTGCGCGCGGGTGCGCCTGGCGCCAGGCTGCTGCTCGCCGGCGGCGGCCTGCCGGACGCCGTACGAACCAGCTTGCCGGCCGGCGTCGAGGCCCTCGGGCACCTGCCGGATGTGGCTGAACTCTGGGCCCAGGCCGCCGTGTTGGCGTTCCCCTGCCCGGCCTCCAGCGGGCCCAAGGTGAAGGTGCTCGAAGCCGCGATGGCGGGCGTCCCGGTCGTGACGACGAGGCACGGGGCCGAGGGCCTGTGCCTGGACGCCGTGACGATCGCCTCGCTGGACGGCTTCTGCGGCGCAGTGGTGAAGGTGCTCTGCGATCCGGCTACGCGGGCCGATACCGCTGTACGGATCCGGGCCGGCGCGCTGGCTCATCACGCGCCGGCGCCGGCCGCCACACGGCGATTGACCGTCTGGCGGGATTCACTCGCCCGCCAGGACTAGTCGACTAGTCGTATTGGACTATTTCTTCGGGCAGGCCGTTAAATGGCCCGATTTGTGCCCATACTGGGCGGAAGAGCCGCCCCAGGCCAAGCAGTGACCGAGGAATGGTTCTCGTGAGTGTTTTCGCCACGCATTCGGTCGCTGTTCGGAGCTCCACGTTTTCGTCGACCCGACGGCAATTTGGAAGCGGTGGGCATCATCAGAGACCAAACCGGCGTACGTGCGCGCTCCATCATCGTGGTCACGGTGATGACCGTCGCAGCTCTCCTGCTGCTGGGACTTTCGCCAGCATCTGCAGCAAGTTCGGTCAACGTGAGCACCCCGGCCTACGTCAAGGCCGGCAGCGTTGCCGCCCTCACCGCGACCACAAATGCCAATACCGAGTGCCTCGTCGTCGCGGCCGCCAAAACGTCCAAATTCACCAGCACCACTCCGCGCCGTAGCTGGCAGGCGAATTTCACTGCTGCCGCCGATGGTTCCCGCTCACTGAAAGTCACCGTTTACAGCGACGTGAAATGCACGAAAACCGTTGCTGCCGTCACGCGTAATTACACGGCCGATGGAGTGGCACCCGTCACGAAATCGAGCGTCACCGGTGACTGGAGGAGTGGGCCGACCACCGTCAGGCTCACCGCGTCCGATGCGCGCAGTGGCGTGTCGTCGACCACGTACTCCATCGACGGCGGCGCCGCCCAGCGCTACACCCTTCCGGTCATCCTCGCGACCGGGCCGCACACCATGAAGTACGCGAGCACCGACAAGGTCGGCAACATCGAGGCCACCCACACGCTGGCCATCGGCACGACGCGTACCGGCCTCGCGATGACCGGCCTCGGCGTGCTGATCGCCGACCCCACCGCTTCCAACGGCCAGGCGATCCTGACCGCGGGACCGCAGACCGGATCCGCCGGCGTCGCCCGCGGGACCTACACGCTCACTGCCCGCATCCACGGGCTGACCCGCGGCAGCCTTTCCGTGGACGGACGCGAGGTGTGGAGCGGCGCCGCCGGATCGAGCTGGCAGAGTGTCACCGTCCCGGTCTTCATCAGTGGCCCGGCCTCGAAAATCGTTGTCAATGCAGGCTTTCTCGACACTGTGAGCCTGACATCGACGGCCGCGCAGTACACCGTCGCGGGCAACGCCATCCTCGATCCCACCGGCGCGCCCGTGACGCTGCGCGGGGTGAACCGCAACGGCCTGGACTACATGAATCACGGCTACTACAGCGGCATGACCGACGTCTCGGCGATGTCGGACTGGGGCTCGAACATCGTGCGGGTGCAGATGTCTGAAGACTTCTGGCTCACCAGCTCCTGCCAGTACAGCGCGAGCTACCAGCAGGCCGTCGATACCGCGGTCTACGAGATCACCCAGAAGGGCATGGTGGCGCTGCTCGATCTGCACACCAGCATGACCGACTCCGACTGCCCTGGAGCGCCGAGCCAGCAGAAGATGGCGGACACCCGGGCGATCACGTTCTGGGGTCAGGTCGCGGCGCGTTACGCGAACGACCCGCTCGTCGCGTTCGATCTCTACAACGAGCCGCACGACATCCCGCTGAACGTCTGGCGCGACGGTGGGCAGGTCGATGACTGGCAGGCCGCTGGGATGCAGCAGATGTACAACGCGGTGCGCGGCGCCGGCGCGACCAACCTGGTCTTCGTCAGCGGCACCGACTGGGCCTACAGCATCGACGACGAACTGCTGGATCCGCTCGACGGCTACGGCATCGTGATGGCGCCCCACGTCTACTACGGCGACCGCTGCAGCGGCCTTCCGCTCACGATCGACGTCGACTGGGGTCCGACGTCAGCCGCCCACCCGGTGGTCATCACAGAGTTCGGCTCGCCGTGCGCGACGTCGACCTACAACACGAACGTCATCAATTACGCCGAGTCACGCGGGCTCGGGTGGGTGGCCTTCTTGTGGGCGGATCACGCGAACGGCGGTCCGTACGGGCTGCTCGATTCCTTCACCACCTACGCGCCGGACGCGCAGGGCCAGCCGGTACGCGATGCGCTGTGGGCCGCCCGCGGCTGGACCACGCCCGGAGGCCGCTGACTGCGCATCAGGGCGTGATCGTCAGATCGGCGACGATCCCGCGGTGATCGCTGCCCACCGGGCCGAGCACTCCGAAGTGCCGCACGCCGATCCCGCTGGACACCAGCACGTGATCCAGCGGCAGGACCGGCGGCAGCGTCTTCCCGCTCGGCCAGGTCGCGAAATAGCCCCGTCCTGTCGAGGCATCGGCGATGTGGCGCCGCCCGCCCAGCAGGTCGTGGTAGGCGCCGTCCCAGTGCGAGGCGTTGAAGTCGCCGGCGGCGATCACCGGCAGCCGCTCGTCGTTCAGGTACTTGCCCAGCTGCGAGAGTTGCCGGCGCCAGGTGCTTCGCGCGCTCGGGCCACGCGGCGCGAAGGTGTGTACCTGGTAGACGCGCACCGGACCGGCCGGCGTCTCGACCGTCAATCTCGCCATCGCCACGCCGTTGACCGACCAGGTGCTCGCGTCCTCGAGCGGCCAGCGGCTCCAGATGCCCTGCCCGAACGCGTGCGATTGGGGGCGGGTCCAGGAGTAGCGGTACTGGCGCAGATCGAGATGGCGCAGGGTCAGCGGTGACAGCTCGGAAAGCACTACCACGTCAGGGTTTTCGGCCCGGATCTGGCGGCTCGCCGCTGCCCCGGTGTCGCTGCTGTACTCGACGTTGAGCGCCAGCAACCGAACTCGCGGAGCACCCTTGGGCCCGGCACCCACCTCGCCGATCCAGGTCGGCCACCAGGCGATGACGATCAGAGCCAGCGCGAGGACCGCTGCGCCGCCGAGCAGCGGCCGCCGCACGTAGGCCGCGCCGCCGATGACGAGCACGCCGATCAGCGTGATGAGCGGCCACGCGGTCGAGACCGCGATCAACGGCGCGGCATGGGCATCGAGGCCGGTGAGGCGCAGCAGTTCCAGCAGCAGCAGCAACCCTGAAACCAGCCAGCACAGCACGACGATCGTGGTGCGGACGCGAGCCATCACTACGACTCTAAGGGGGCGGCGAAGCAACCCGGTGTAGCTTTCTCGAGTCGCGTTTACGTGAGGAGCTCACATGACGTCAGCCTGCCCCGTGCAGCGCAATGAGGCCGGCAGTTGGGTGTTCGCCGGTTATGCGGAGGTGCTGGCGGCGACACAGGACGTCGAGGCGTTCCGGGCGAACTTTCGCGCGCCGGGAGTCCAGGTGCCGCCGCAAGAGCAGTTCGTCAACGAGATCCCCGAGCCGCGCCACGGACACGTTCGCAAGATCATCAATTCGGCCATCGCGAGCCATCGGCTGACCGGGGTCGAGCCGCTCTGCGAGACGCTCTGCCGGGATCTGCTCACCGGCTTGCGCGAGCGGGGCGGGCTGGTCGATCTCGTCACCGAATACGTGATGCCCGTGCCCAACAGCATCATCGCCCACCTGCTCGGCGCCGAGCCCGCGGACTACGCGAAGTGGGCGGCGTGGTCGGAAGAGGTCGTCGAGGGCACGTATCCCTCGCTGTTCCGTAACGAGCGGGGCGTCGGTCTCGCCGGCGCCCACCCGGAATTTGCCGCCTACATCGACGCGATCATCGCCGACCGTCGGGCGAATCCGCGCGAGGATTTCGTCACCCGCCTCATCACTCGTGAGATCGACGGCCGCCGCCTGGGCGACGTCGAAGCGCGTGCCCAACTCGTCTTCCTGTTCATCTCCGGCAACGAGACGACGCGCCACCTGCTCGGCAACCTGCTGTATCGCATCGCCGGCGACCCGGCGCTGTTCGACGAACTGGCGGCCGACCGCAAGCTCGTCGAAGCGGCCATCGAGGAGTCGCTGCGGCTCGACCCGCCCGTGCGCCTGCTGATGCGCACCTGCAGTGCCGGGACGGTCGTCGCGGGGGAGGCGATCGAGGTCGGCGACCCCGTCATCTTCGGTGTCGAGCAGGCCAACCGGGATGAGGCGAAGTTCGATGAGGCAGGCGAATTCCGGCTCGACCGTCCCGACCTGCGACGCCATCTGGCTTTCGGGGGCGGCCCGCACGTCTGCCCCGGGGCACACCTTGCGCGGATGGAAGCCCGGGTCGCGGTGAACATGCTGCTGGACATGGCGACCGGGCTGGCGATAGAGCCCGGCTTCGTCTACGAGAACGTCCCCGTCGCTTGGGCGAAGGGACCGCGTTCGGTGCCGGTGCAGATCTCCTGGGCCTGAGCCTTCAGCCCGGCAGATGGTCGACGCGCCACGCCTCAGGCCGCCGGCCTGACCCGAGCCCGCCGTCGACCCGCAATTCCGAGCCGGTGAGGTAGGACGACTCGTCCGAGGCCAGGAAGAGCACGGCCTCGGCGATCTCGTTGGCCGTCCCGACGCGTCCGAGCGGCAGGTCCTGGAAGCGGGTGCCGAAATCCGCTTTCGGCACGGGAAGCATGGCGGTGTCGATCGAACCGGGAAGCACGGCATTGACCCGGATCCCCTCGACCCCGAGCTCGGTCGCGGCCACCTGGGTCAGCCCGCGTAGCCCCCACTTCGACATCCCGTACGCGCCGTGCCCGTACATCCCGGCGGTGCCGGCGAGGGAGGAGATGTTGACGATGCTGCCGCCGCCGCGCGCCTTCATGGCGGGCACGACAGCCTGCAGGCCGAGCAGCGCGCCGACCAGATTGACCCGCAGCAGGCGTTCGAAATCGGCGACCGGCTCGTCGACCAGCGGCCGCGTCCAGTAGATCGCGGCGTTGTTGACGAGGATGTCGACCCCGCCGAACGTCTCCGTCGCCGTACGGACCACCGTCGCCCAGTCGGCCTCGCTCGAGACGTCGTGGGCGAGCGCGAGGGCCGCCTCCCCGATCTCGCCCGCGAGCGCTTTCGCGTCGGTGTCGAGCACGTCGGTGATGACGACGCTGGCGCCTTCGGACGCGAACCGCTGGGCTTCCGCGGCGCCCTGGCCGCGGGCGGCGCCGGTGATGATCGCTACCTTGCCGGCGAGCCGGCCGTGGGAATTGCCGGCGAGCCGGCCGTGGGCATTGCCGGCGAGCCGGCCGGGCTTTTCGCTGGGAGTGGGCACGGGGCGAGTATCCACCGCTCCCGAAAGCTGGGCGCTAGTGCGCGGCGGCGGCTTCGGGGGTGCGGACGAGCCGGTGCAGCGCCAGCCGGGCGAGCGGCGCGTAAATCATCAGCAACAGCAAGGGTCCGTGCATGGTGAGCCAGGTTCCCGAGCCCTCATCGTGCACGTCGACACCGTGCTCGAAACGCATCCGCACCGGCCCGAACATCGCCTGCCATGACCAGCGGCGCCGCTTCGCGTCCACATCAGTGACCTCGAACGACACCGGCGCCGGCACGATCGACCACACCTGCCCCGCGAGCCCCGGCCGCAGCCGCCCGATCGCGTCGACCCGGCGGATGTGGGGCGCCCACTGCGGCCAGCGCTGCGGATCGGCGTACGCCTCCCACACGTCGGGCGCACCAGCAGGGCCGTGGGCGCGCACCGTCAGCGAGGACACGTTGCCGAATCTATGCGGGCACCCTGGCAGAACCCGGTAAGCGCCGCAGTGGCGCGGAAAATGGAAAAATAGGTACGTGAGCGACCTCGCCGAAGTCCGCGGCTGGCTGCAAGACGCCGGTTCCGTGGCCGTCCTCACCGGGGCCGGCATCTCGACCGACTCCGGAATCCCCGACTTCCGTGGCCCGCAAGGGATCTGGACGAAAGATCCGGCGGCGCAACGGATGTCGACGCTGTCGGCTTACGTCACCGATCCGCAGTTGCGGGTGCGCTCGTGGCAGAACCGGCGCGCACATTCCGCGTGGACGGCCCAGCCGAACGCGGGACACGAAGCACTCGTCGGCCTCGAACGCTCCGGCAAGCTCACCGCGCTCCTGACGCAGAACATCGACGGGCTGCACCAGAAGGCCGGCTCCTCCCCTGACAAGGTGCTGGAACTGCACGGCACGCTCTGGGAAGCGGAATGCCTCTCGTGCCGCGCCCGCCGCCCGATGGCGCAGGTACTGGACCGGGTCGATGCCGGCGAGCAGGACCCGCCGTGCGAGATCTGCGGCGGCATCCTCAAGTCGGCGACGATCAGCTTCGGGCAGGCGCTCGACCCGGTGGTCCTGCAGCGGGCGTTCGAGGCCGCGGCGAGCTGCGAGCTCTTCCTGGCGATCGGCAGTTCGCTGACGGTTCAGCCGGCGGCCGGCACGTGCGGGGTGGCCGTGGAGGCCGGCGCCAGGCTGGTGATCGTCAACGCCGAACCGACCCCCTACGACGAGCGCGCCGACGCCCTCCTGCAGGCGCCGATCGCCGAGGTGCTGCCCGCGCTGCTGCCGAACGTGTGACAGCGGCTCTGGCGCGCTAGCCTGCCCGGCATGAAGGTTCCGCTGACCAGCATCGATTTCCTGCGCCGCGCCGAAGAGGTCTACGGCAAGCGGGTCGGGATCATCGACGAGCCGACCCAGCCTGCCGCGACCCTCGGCGACGTGACCTACCGCGGTTTCGGTGCCCGGTGCCGGGCGCTGGCTGCCGGTCTGGACGAGCTGGGCGTGGGTCGCGGTGAGCGCATCGCCGTGGTGAGCGAGAACTCGGCGCGCCTGCTGGAGCTGCTCTTCGGCGTCACGGCTTACGGACGCGTCTGCGTGCCGATCAACTTCCGGCTGCAGGCGTCGGAAATCGCCTACATCGTCGAGCATTGCGGCGCCTCGGTCCTGCTGGCCGACCCCGAGCACGAGGAGATGCTCGCCGCCGCGTCGAACCCGGCCGTCCGCCACCGCTTCCTGCTCGGCAAGGACTACGACGACTGCGTGCTGCGTCCCGAACGCGACCCGGTGCCGTGGGAGGAGCCCGATGAGGACGCGACCGCGACGATCAACTACACCTCCGGCACCACCGCGCGGCCCAAGGGCGTGCAGATCACCCATCGCAACACCTGGATCAATTCGGTCACCTTCGGCCTGCACACCGGGGTCACCGATCGCGACGTCTACCTGCACACGTTGCCGATGTTTCATTGCAACGGCTGGGGGATGCCGTTCACGATGGCCGGGCTCGGGGTGCCTCAGGTGGTGCTCCGCAAGGTCGACGGCACCGAGATCCTGCGCCGCGTCGAGCGCCATGGCGTGACACTCGCCTGCGGTGCGCCGGCGGTGTGGAGCGCCGTCCTGGAAGCGGCGCAGGCGTGGGAAGGGCCGATTCCGGGCAGCGGAAGCATGCGCATCGTCGTCGCGGGGGCGCCGCCGCCCACTCGGGTCATCGCCCGCGTCGAGGAAGAGCTCGGCTGGGAGTTCACCCAGATCTACGGGCTCACCGAGACCTCGCCGCTCGTCACGTCGAACCGCACCCGCTCGGAATGGGACGAGGAGCCAGGGCTCGAACGCGCCCGCCTGCTCTCGCGCGCCGGCGTGCCGTCGATCGGCACCGAGGTGAAGATCGCCGAGTCGGGCGAGGTCCTGGTCCGCTCCAACACGGTGCTCGACGGCTACTGGGAGCAGCCCGACATCAGCGAGCAGGCCCTTGCCGACGATTGGTTCCACACCGGCGACGGCGGCACCTACGAGGGCGGCTACCTGACCATCTCCGACCGTCGCAAGGACGTCATCATCACCGGCGGCGAGAACGTCTCCTCGATCGAGGTGGAGGACGCGATCTTCAGCCACCCCGCCGTTGCTGAGGTCGCCGTGATCGGCGTCCCGGACGAGCGGTGGGGCGAGACGATCAAGGCTCTGATCGTGACGGCTGAGGGCGAGAGCGTCACCGAGGAGGAGATCATCGTCTGGTGCAAGGAGCGGCTCGCCCGGTACAAAGCGCCCACCTCGGTGGAAATCCGCGACGCCATCCCGCGGACGGCGACAGGGAAGGTGCAGAAGTTCAAACTCCGCGAGCCCTATTGGGCGGGCTCCGAACGCCAGATCAACTAAACAGCCGCGACAAGGGGGCTTAACCAGGCGTATTCCTGGAGAGATCGTCGAAGGCCGATCGTTTGCTCCGATGGGCCTGCCAGCTGTGTAGCGAGAGGAACCCATGACCGCCGGACCCGACCCGAGCGCCCGGGATCGTGGGGTTCCCGCAGGCCGCGAGCGGGGATTCGGCGAGCGCCGGGATCCTGACGAGCCGCGCTTCGCCGGGCCGCCGACCACCGGGGTACGGCCGGATCCGCCGCCCTGGTCGACGGAGTCCACCCAAGCGTCGTACGAGGGCTCGACCAGCTACCCGGCGACCTATCCCACCGCGCCGCCTCCGCCCAACCCGCCAGCGCCTCCGTCGTCTTTCCCGCCTGCGCCCAACGGATCGCTCGAGGCGACCGATGAGCCGTTCGACCCGGTCGTGGACTACGGCCCCGGCGTGGCGTTCCCGACCGAGCCGAGCGACGGGGTCGCGCTCTCGCGTCTGGGCTCGGCGGTCGCGGCTGCCGGTGGGTTGCTGGCGGGCATCGGGACCTTCTTCACCTGGGCCACCTTGCGGCTCACCGCCAACGGAGCCGATTCGCAGGGGTTCACCGCCGACCCGTCGACCATCAGCTACAACGGGCTGTCGCTGCTCGAGGGCCGGATCATGCTGGTGCTGGGAGTGCTCGCGATTGCCCTGGGCGGCGCGTTTGTGCCGCGGCGTGCCCCGCGAATGCTTGGCCCGGCAATGGCGGTCACCGGCGGGTTCGGGGTGATCGTGATGGCGTTCGCCGCGATCGGGCATCCGGTGGAACTGGCGACCCTCTTCCGGTCCTACCGTCAGATCGACGCCGTCAAGGTGAGCGTGCCCAACGGAGTGGGTACTTGGTTGGCAGTCATCGGGGCGCTGCTGATCCTGGCGGGCGGGCTGCTGGCCTTGATGCGAAGGAGCGAGATGCACGACGAGGTGCCGCAATGAGCGAGACACCGCTAGCGCCGGAGCTGGCCACAGACGCGGCTGCAGCAGCGCCGCCGGCGGAACGGATCAGCTTCCAGTCCATGGCCGACCGGCTCACGCTGGGCCTGCTCGCGTCGGTCATCGGCGCCGTGCTGGTCTTCGTCTCTGCCTTTCTCACCTGGTCGACCGTTGATGCGCGCAGCCAGGTCGGCGGCAAGCTCGCCGGTGCCGTCACGGATTCGATCGGCATCTCCGGCGGCCGGCTGGGGACGGCGACCCTCATCCTGTCGCTCGCCGCGCTGGCGGTCGTGGCCGTCATGCTGCTGCCCGCGACAAAGCCGTGGGCCTGGCAGGTCCTCATCGGGGCGGGTGCCCTGTCGGCTGCGTTCAGCCTGTACGACCTGTTCTCCATCCCGCGCACGCTGCGGCCCGACAACTTCACCTGCCCGGCCGGGGTCAGTTGCACGTTTCACCGCACGATCGGCCCGGGCGTCTGGTTCACGCTGATCGCGTCACTGCTGATCGTCGCGGGCGCCTACGTGCATCACCTGCGTCCGGTGCCCTTCCGCTCACCGGGCGCCCACCCCGTCAAGCGCCGGATCGTCGATCTGACGAAGAGCGAGCCGGAAAGCTAGCTCGGGGCGGGCTTTCCGAGGTGCTCGGTGCTGCCCAGGTCGGGACCCGGCGGCTCGTCGCCGGTGGTGCCAGGCGCGGCGGTCGCGTAGCGCATCCCTGAACGGCCCTTGCGGGACTGACCTTCCAGCGCGTGAGAGAGGTTTCGCGCGGTGTACACCAGCGGCACGTGGCTGAACGCCTGCGGGAAATTGCCGGTCATCCGCTGGGCGATGGGATCCCATTCCTCGGCGAGCAGGCCGACGTCGTTGCGCAGGCTCAGCAGCCGCTCGAAGAGCGTGACGGCCTCGTCGAGGCGGCCGACGGCCGAGTAGTTGTCGGCGAGCCAGAAGGTGCAGGCCAGAAACGCGCCTTCGCCCGGCGGCAGCCCGTCGACATTTTCGGTCGTGGTGTAGCGCCGCACGAAGCCGTCGGTCATCAACTCCTTCTCGATGGCCCTGACGGTGCCCTGCACCCGCGGGTCGGTGCCCGGCAGGAAACCCACCAGCGGAATGTTCAGCAACGCGGCATCGAGCTCTTTCGAGCCGTAGTACTGGGTGAACGTCTGGCGCTCGGCGTCGTAGCCGTTGGCCAGGATGTCGTCGCGGATCTTGTCCCGAAGCACCTGCCACTTCTCGACCGGGCCGCGCATGTGATGGTCGGTCACCCCGCGGACGGCACGGTCCGCCGCCACCCACGCCATCACCTTCGAGTGCACGAAATGCCGGCGGGGTCCGCGCACCTCCCAGATGCCCTCGTCAGGCTGCGCCCATCCGGTCTCGAGGAAATCCATCAGCTTGCGCTGCAGCGCCCACGAGATGTCGTCGGCCGATTCCTCGTGCACCCGCCCGTCGCGCTCGGCAATCTCGATCTGGGTCTGACGCGCCACGTGCAGGGCGTCCATGACCTCGCCGTAGACGTCGAGCTGGAACTGCTGAACGGCGGCGTTGCCGATACGCACCGGCGCAGCGCCCTGATATCCCGGCAGCCACGGGACTTCCCACTCCGGCAGCCGCCGCTCCCCGGCGACCCCGTACATGATCTGCAGCTTCGACGGATCTCCGGCGATCGCGCGCAGCAGCCACTCGCGCCACGCCTTGGCCTCGGTGACGAATCCCGCGTCGATCAGCGCGATCAGGGTGATCGTCGCGTCGCGCAGCCAGCAGTAGCGGTAGTCCCAGTTACGGACGCCGCCGAGCTGCTCGGGCAGCGACGTCGTGGCCGCTGCGACGATCCCGCCCGTCGAGGCATACGTCAGGCCCTTCAGCGTGATGACGCTGCGCCGAACCGCGTCCTGCCAGCGGCCGTCGTAGTTGAACCCGGACATCCAGTTGGCCCACCAGGCCTCCACCCGATCGATCTGCGCCCGCACGTCGAGCGGCGGCGCCGGGTCGCGATGGGAGCGGTGATAGACCAGCTGAAACGTCAGCGATTCGCCGTTGCGGATCTCGAAGTCACCGACGGTCGCCAGGTCACGCCCGCCGTGCTTGACGTCGGAGCGCAATGTGAGCGCGTCAGGCCCGGCGATGGCGCAGACCACGTCGTCCACCCGGCGCACCCACGGGACGATCGAGCCGTACCCGAAGCGCATCCGCAGATGGCTCTGCATCGAGACGTGTCCGCTGATGCCCTCGACCATCCGCAGCAGGACGTGCTGGTCGAGCACCGGCATCATCGCGTCGACGACGCGAGCGACCCCCGTGGCGGTCTCGAACTCGGTCTCCAGCACGAGCGTGTCCCCGCGGTAGCGGCGCGAGGTCGAGTGGATCGCCACGTCGTGCGGAGCGATCTTCCAGCGGCCGTGGGAGTCGTCGCCGAGCAGTCCGGCGAAGACGGCGGCGGAGTCGAAACGGGGAAGGCAGAGCCAGTCGATCGATCCGTCGAGCCCCACCAGCGCCGCCGTGTGGGTGTCGCCGATGATCGCGTAATCCTCGATCCGCAGAGCCATACATAACTCCGTCCTAGATTGGGCGAGTGCGCCGGACTTCTCTCGCTCCGCGCCTGCCCCGGCTGATTCTGGTGCAGGTGGCTGGGTCGGTGCTGATCGGGGTGAGCATCCTTTGCACAGCCTCGTGCGGGGTGTCCAACGGTCTGGACGAGTACGTCGTCCATTTCGCGCCCGGCACCGAGCCCGCCACGGCGAAAGCAGTCGGGGCGGCGTGCCCGCACTTCGGCAAGGCGACGCTCGAGCCGCCCGACCGCAACCATCTGGCGACCTCTCGCGCGTATCCGGTGCGCTACGACGTCACGAGTGCCTCCTCAGCCGACAAGGCGGCGCTGACCGACTGCCTGAAGAAATACCAGGTGGTGCGCGGCGTGAGCGACACCAACGACGACAGCTCCTAGCCTGATCGCTTCTCAGCCTTGGCCTGGCGCAGGCTGACCAGGATCGTCGTCAGGGCGGCGAGACCCCCGAAGATCAGGCTGCCGCCGGTCCACCAGCTGGAGAACGGCAGGGCCGGCACCGTGCCGAGCGCGATGCCGAGTCCGACGAGCCCGAGCGCGGCGAGCACGCTCAGCGCGGTGGACCACGGCTTCGCCACGGCCTGATCGGCCAGGTCGGCAGCTGTGCGCCGGGCGGATTCGAACCGTCGCCGGGCCCAGTCGTACTCCGTCGACAAGATCAGGAAACCGAGCGCTATCACCAGGACGCCCGGACCGGGCAGCGCGAGCAGGACGACCCCGAGGCCGAGCACCGCGGCGCCGAGCACGGTGACGACCACGCGGCGCGCAGCGCGGGCGCTCGATTGCAGGATCACCGCTTCCATGATGGCGGAAAGATGTGAAGGGCGCAGGCCGTCAGACATGCGCTCACAGCTGGGACGGTCTAGCGTCCCGGCCCATGACGAACCGCACTTACCGGGTGTCCGAGATCGTGGGCACCTCGCAGGAAAGCCTCGACGACGCGATCCGCCACGGCATCGCCCGTGCCTCGCAGACTCTGCGCAACCTCGACTGGTTTGAGGTGACGGAGATCCGCGGCCACCTCGAGAACGGCAACATCGAGCACTACCAGGTGGGCATGAAGGTCGGCTTCCGGCTGGAGGACTGACTCAGGGCGCGAGCTCGCGAAGCACGTCGTGGGGATCGATGTCGGGCGGCGGAGGCCACGGCCACCCGACCGACCCGTCGCCGTGCCAGCGCGGCACCAGATGCACATGAAGGTGAAACACCCGCTGGCCGCTGGCCTCGCCGGTGTTCTGGCGCAGGGTCAGACCATCCGGCTTGAGGCGGGCGCGGATCTGGCGAGCGACGATGGCGCAGGTGCGCCCCACCGCGGCGGCGACCTCCGGGTCGGCGCTCCACAGATCGGTGACGTGAGCGCGCGGAATGACCAACGTGTGGCCGCGGGCGGCGGGGCTGGCGTCAAGCACCGCCAGGCAGTACTCGTCGGAAGCGACGACATGTGCGTTCGCGGCGCCGCTGGCGATCCGGCAGAACGGGCAGTCCGGGTCAGCCGGCATGCTGCCCATCTTTCCGCATGTCCGTCCAGCAGGGCAGGCTGGTCGTTCGATACCCCCGATAACCGAACGACCAGCCCGTTTCCCGGAAGGCGCGTTCCCCCCGCGCTCCCTCATGAGAAATAACGGGCTTCGGCAGGGTCCCCGAATGCGCCGGAGAGCGTCACTTGCGCTTGGGCCAAACGGAGTACGCGTTCCCCGCCAATCACCGAATCGGCCCTTCGCCGCCCGGCGCGGCTGCCGCCGGGAGAGCTCCGACGTGCGCGAACATGCTGGCTGTGACGGCGCCTGCGGATCCGCAGCCCGGGCCGGCCGAGCCCCCGGCGTGGCGGCGTCCGACCCGCGGTGAGCACCGCTGGCCGTCCACTTCGGCGATCGTCGTCGTGGCCGTCCTGCAGCTGCTGCTCCCGCGCCGGCTCTCGCTCCATCCCCGCTACCTGATCCCGGCCATCGAGCTGGCCCTGCTGGCTGTGTTGATCGCCTTCAACCCCGGACGCATCGAACGGCGAGATCCGCTCCTGCGCCGCCTGTCCCTGGTGCTGACCGGGATCCTGTTCGCCGCCGATGCCGGGAGCGGCGCGGCGCTCGTGATCGATCTGCTCCGCGGTCACTCGAGCAACAGCCCGAGCGTGCTGCTCGGCACCGGCGGGGCGATCTATGCCACGAACGTCGTGGTCTTCGCGCTCTGGTACTGGGAGCTGGACCGCGGCGGGCCGGTCGCCCGCGGGCAGGGCGAGCGCGCGTTTCCGGACTTCCTGTTCCCGCAGATGCAGGCGACCGGGCTCGTCGATCCCAACTGGGAGCCGACCTTTCCCGACTACCTCTATCTGAGTTTCACGAACGTGACGGCCTTCAGCCCGACCGACACCTTGCCGCTCTCGCGGTGGGCCAAGCTGCTGATGATGCTGGAGGCGACGCTGGCGGTGCTGCTCGTGGTGCTGGTCATCGCGCGCGCGGTCAACGTCCTGAAATGACCGGCTGGGCTAGCGTTTCGGCGTGGACAGCCTCGAGGTGCGCGGCCTGACCTTCCCTTACCTGGCGAGCGGTCCTCCGGACGGGCGCGGGGTGCTGCTGCTGCACGGGTTTCCGCAGTTCTCGCTCGAGTGGGCGGCCCAGCTGCGGGCGCTGGGCGAGGCCGGGTTTCGCGCGGTGGCGCCCGATCAGCGGGGCTACGCGCCGGGCAACCAGCCGTCCGAGGTCAGCGCGTACGCGATGGATGAGCTGGTCGCCGACACCCTCGGGATGCTCGACGCGCTGGGCTGGGAGCGCGCCGATCTCGTCGGTCACGATTGGGGTGGATCGGTGGCCTGGCACGTGGCCGGACGCCATCCCGAGCGCGTGCGTTCGCTCACCGCCGTCTCGACCCCGCACCCGCGGGCGTTCACCGCGGCGATCGACAGCGGCGGCGAGCAGCTCGCCAAGAGCGCGTACTTCGCCTCCTTCCGCGAGCCCGGGGCGGGCGAGGACGCCCTGCTCGCCAACGACTCCGCAGCGCTGCGCGGCGTGCTGGACGGTCTTCCCGAGACGCAGCGCTACGTCGAGCGCCTGCGTGATCGCGCGACGCTGACGGCGGCGCTGAACTGGTACCGCGCGATGCGCCGGCGCGACACGGAGAAGACGGGTCCGGTACGGGTTCCGACGCTCTACGTCTGGGGCGAGGAGGATCCGGCGTTCGCTCGTGAGGCAGCCGAGGGAGCGGCTCAGTACGTCGAGGCGCCCTACACGTTCGTGCCGCTGGCGGGCGCGGGCCACTGGATTCCCGAGACACGCGCCGGCGAGCTGAACACGCTGCTCCTTGCACACCTCCTGGATTTCTAGGCCGGATCTATAGGTTCGACGCATGACGACCCGCGTGGCGCTGGTGACCGGTGGTAACCGTGGCATCGGGGCCGCGTGCGCCCGGGCCCTGGTGGCCGCCGGAGACACGGTGGTGGTCGCCTCGCGCGGCGGCGGCGGGCTCGATGATCTCCCCGGCGTCGCCATGGACGTCACGGACCTGGCTTCGGTGGACGCCGCCTTCAAGTCGGTGGAGGCCGATCACGGTCCGGTCGAGGTGCTGGTGTCCAACGCCGGGATCACGCGGGACACGTTGCTGCTGACCATGCCCGAGGGCGACTTCAGCGCGGTGATCGACACCAACCTCACGGGTGCCTACCGGGTCGCCAAGCGCGCGGCCAAGGGGATGCTGCGGCTGCGCCGGGGCCGGCTCATCTTCATCGGCTCGGTCTCCGGCCTGACCGGGTCGCCGGGGCAGGCGAACTACGCGGCCTCCAAGGCGGGTCTGGTCGGGTTGGCCCGCTCGCTCGCCCGCGAACTGTCCTCGCGCAACATCACGGCCAACGTCGTCAGCCCAGGACCCATCGACACCGAGATGACGGCCGCGCTCACGGAGCAGCAGCAGGCCGCGCTGGTCGGTGCGGTGCCGCTCGGGCGGATGGGTCACGCCGACGAGGTCGCCGCCGCGGTCGCGTTTCTCGCGTCACCCCTCGGCGGCTACGTGACGGGTGCGGTCATCCCGGTCGACGGCGGCATGGGGATGGGCCACTAGCCCTGACGCTTGGCCGCCAGCCGGGCTTGCCAGGCCCGCAGGTTTCCGGCTCCGACCGCGGCCACCATCGCCGTCGCGAGGACCACCAGGATCCCCGGCAGCGCCTTGTTGCCGAAGCGGGAGAACAGCGAGTCGTCGGCCTGCTTGGAGGCCCGCTCGCCGGCGGCGATCAGCGGCGCCTGCACGGCGGCCAGCTTGGTCTCCGGACCGGCCAGCAGGGGTGAGGGGATCGAGTCGGCGAGCGGGGTCAGGCTCCCGAGGTCGGTGAAGTTGCCGATGCCCGCTCCGGGCAGGAACGCCGCTGCCGGACCGAGCAGGCTGCTTCCGTCCGAGGGCGCCTGCGGTTTCGGGGTCGGGGCGGCGGTCGTCGTCGCGCCGGCTTGCGTGCTGGTCCCGCCGTTCGCCGCCCCCGAGGAGCCCTGAGTGGGGACGCTCGTGGGGCCGGTGCTCGGAGTACCGGGTACTCCCGGGATGGTCGAGCCGCCGCCGGTGACCGCCCCTGTGACGGTGCCGACAGTGCCGACGGTGCCGGTGACAGTGCCCGTGACGCCGGTGACCGTCTTGGTGACGGTGCCGGTGACGCCGCTCACGAGCCCGCCGAGCGGGTTGGGGGCGGGGGTGGGCGAGGGGCCGCTCGTCGGGGCTGATGTCGTCGGCGCCGCAGTGGGGAGGGGCGGCAGCTGGGAGGTGATCGTCACCAGGATGCCGTTGACGCACTCGAGGCCGGACGGGATGAGTGACGAAAGCGACGGCAGCGGACAGGCCGAGCCGACGCCGAGGGCGGGAGTGCCGATGGCGTAGGCCGGGGTAGCCGCCATGGCGAGCGCGAACGCGCCGGTCGCCACGCCGGAGACAATTCCCGCGCGGCGAACGAGCTTGCTGGGGAACATGCGGGTGCCGGACCTCCGTGTCAGGGGTTGTCCTCCAGTGCAACGAGCCTGTTCCCTGTCGGTAACGGTTCCAACCGGGCTCGTTCACCCTCCCCCTGGGGAGGTCGATCGGCTAACTGCCCCTGACCTGCGTCGACACCTGCTTCGATGCCGAGACGAGCATCGCCTTGGCATGCGCGTCGAGTTGCCGCAGCCGCGCCTGCAGGTTCGCCAGCTTGGGTGCCAGCACCTTGATGTTTCCGGCCGCCACGAAGCCGACGAACGCCGTCGCGATGGCGACGAGCAGGCCAGGCAGCGCATGACGGGAGACGAAGCCGAGCAGGTCATCGCCCTGGGAGCCGGCGGAGCGGGCGGCTGCCGCCAGCATCGGGGCGGGCACCGGCAGGACCGGGGCCTGCGAGGCGCTCGAGATGAGCGAGGAGTCCAGCAGCACGCTGTTGAGCGGCTGGCCCCAGGCCTGGGCAAACGAGATCGCTGCCGGGCTCAGGGTGCCGGACGTTCCCCGGGTGCCCTTGGAGCCGGTCAGGATTGCGCCGCCGCCGCCATTGCCGGTCAGGACGCCGGTTCCGCCGCCATTGCCGCTGGTCACGGGGGGCAGGCCTGGAACGCTCGGCACGATCGGGATGCCCGGCTTGGTCGTTCCGCCGCCACCTTTGGCGCCGCCGCCGGTCGTGCCGCCGGTTCCGCCACCGGTGGCTCCCGTGCCGCCGGTGCCGCCCGTACCGCCCGTACCGCCCGATCCCGTACCACCGGATCCGCCGCTACCGCCGCCGCCGAGCAGGCCGCCGCCCCCTCCGAGGAGGCCGCCGCCGCCCCCGCCACCGCCGGTCGAGCCCACAGTGCTCCCGACGCTGCCGACAGTGTTGCCGGTGCTCCCGGTGACCGAGGTGACCGTGCCGCCGACAGTCGTCCCGGCGCCGCTGACGATCCCGCCTACCGGGGGAGGCAGCTTGCCGCCCACAGTTCCGGTGACGCCGGCGATCGTCCCGCCGATCGTGCTACCGGCGCCGCTGACCGTCTTGCCGACCGAGGTGGTGGCACCGCCGACAACGCCGGTGACGCCGCTCACGACACTGCCGAGGGACGGCAGGCTCGAAGGAAGGGCGACGGGAGGCAGGTTGACGCTCGGCACGCTCACCGGCAGGGAGGGGATCGGCAAGGGAGGCAGCGAGACCCCAGGGGTGGGCGCGCTGCCACCGAGGATGCCGGTGATGGGTGTGGTGAGGGCGCTGACGACCGGGCTGGGCTTGGGAAGCGAAACGCTGGGGACGCTCACCGGAAGGCTCGGGACGCTGACTGGAACGCTCGGCACGGTCACCGGTACCGGCGGGAGCGGGACCGAGGGGAGTCCCAGCGCCATTGCACTGCCGGCCGTCGCGACGCCGCCGAGGGCGAGAGCCAGGGTTCCGGCGGCGACATACGTGGCGCGCTTGGCGGGACGGGAAAGCGTCCGGGTCGGGCGGGTCGAGCTCACGAAAACCTCCGGCGTGCTGGGGAACGGCCGGCGAAACACCCGGGTCAGGGGTGGTTACGCGTGTGTCGTCTGGGTCACGTTTTCCGTCTTGGGGAGTTCTGGACGGCTGCTACCCCGCCTAACGCGGATGTATTCATCAGGTTTCGGGTGTAGTCGGAAAAAGTTCCCGCAAATCGCACCCCGGCGTCTGATCTCCGGGCGGTCGGGCACACTCGCCAGGGCCGGCCGCCATCGGGGCGCGCCCGGCAGCGCAGGAGGTACGCGTGAGCTGGTGGTGGTGTCTGAATCACTCCCGACCGGAACAGGACCCCGACGTCGACGCCGGCGCCGCTGACCGCCTCGGGCCGTACGAGACCGAGGAAGCGGCCAAGAACTGGCGCCAGCAGTTCGCCGAGCGCAACGAGCGGTGGGACAAGTGGGACCAGGAGGACAAGGAGGGCCGCAAGGGCAGCTGAGCGGGCCGGGCCCAGCGCGACGCGATCAGCCGCGAACAGTCCCGTCCGGCATGATCGTGAGGGTGGCTGGCTACGACGCTTTGCTGCTGGTGTCCTTCGGCGGCCCCGAGGGTCCCGGCGACGTCCTGCCGTTCCTGCGCAATGTGACGGCAGGGCGTGACGTTCCGTCGGCCAGGCTGGCGGCGGTCGCCGAGCACTACGACGCGTTCGGCGGGGTGAGCCCGATCAACGCCCAGAACCGGGCGCTCGCGTCAGCCCTCGCCGTCGAACTCGCGCCGCGCCGGGTCTACTGGGGCAACCGCAATTGGGCCCCCTACCTGCCGGAGGCGCTGGCGCAGATGCGCGCCGACGGGGTCTGCCGGGTTGCCGTCTTCGTCACCGCGGCGTACGCGTCGTACTCCTCCTGCCGCCAGTACCGCGAGGACCTGGCTGCCGCCCATCCCGGCCACCTCCAGCTCGAGAAACTGCGCCACTACTACAACCACCCCCGCTTCATCGCCGCGCAGGCCGAGCAGGTGCTCTCGCTCGGAGACCGGCTGGCCGATGACGCGACGCTGCTGTTCACCGCCCACTCGATCCCGATCGCGTCGGCGCGCACCAGCGGGCCCTCCGGCGGCGCGTACCCGGCGCAGCTCGGCGAAGCGGCCCGGCTCGTCGCCGAGCAGGTACGCGAGAGCTCGAGTTGGCGCGGCGGGTTCGAGGTGGCGTGGCAGAGCCGCTCCGGGCCGCCGTCCGTGCCCTGGCTGGAGCCCGACGTCAACGACCGGCTGGAAGCGCTGGCCGCGGAGGGGATACGCGAGGTGGTCGCGGTTCCTGTCGGTTTCGTCAGCGATCATGTCGAGGTGCGCTACGACCTCGACACCGAAGCCGCGGCGACGGCGGCGCGGGTGGGCATTCGTTTCGCTCGCGCGGGCACCGTGGCGGCGAGTCGTTCGTTTCTCACTATGGTGCGTGAGCTGGTCGAGGAGCGTGAGGACGGACGGCCTCGGGTGGCGCTGGGCACCGATGGTCCAAGCCACGACGTCTGCCCGCTCGGATGCTGCCCGGGAAGGGTTTCGCGTCCGGCCGCGGCGGGTCGGGAAGCTGATTGCACCAGTACGGCGTTGGAGGGGAAGACATGAGTAGCGAACACGTCTTCGAGACACCAGAGCGCTTCGTCGTCGGCACCGTGGGCCGGCCCGGCGAGCGCACCTTTTACCTGCAGGTTGTCAGCTCCGGCGAGATCGTCACCGTCGCCTTGGAGAAGGCCGAGGTGGCGGCGCTCGCCGAGGGGCTGCAGGTGCTGCTCCAGCAGGTGGGGGTCAACAACGGCATGGTGATCGAGCCGGCGCCGCTGGATTCCGCGCCGCTCGAGACGCCTTTTGCCGAGGACTTCCGGGTCAGCGAACTCTCGGTGGCCTGGGACGGCCAGCACGTGGTGGTCGAAGCCGGCGGTGCCGGGGCCACCGAGGAGACCGCCGGACGGCTGCGGGTGGCGCTCACGGTTCCCGCGACGCATGCGTTCGTCAACCGGGCGGAGAAGGTCGTCGCCGCCGGTCGCCCGCCGTGCGTGCTGTGCGGGCTGCCGGCTGACGCGAGTGGTCACGTCTGCCCCCGGCTGAACTAGTCGCGCGTTTGCAGGTTGACTGTCGGCATGGCACGTCACAGCGGACAGCACTCCGAGGTCAGCCCCGCCGCCGCCGAACGGGCGGCGCTCTGCGAGCTCTTCACCGAGGTCGGCGAGCATGCGCCCACGCTGTGCGGTGAGTGGGACGCCGGCGATCTCGCCGCCCATCTCGTCGTCCGCGAGACCAGGCCTGACGCGCTCGCCGGGCTCGTCATCCCTGCGCTGCACGGCTACACCGCCAAGGTCGAGAAGGCGTTACGCGATTCCCAGCCCTTCGCCGCACTGGTCGAACGCATCCGCACCGGCCCTCCGGTGTGGAGCCCGCTCGGCCTGCCCGGCGTGCGCGATCGCGGCAACCTGCACGAGTACTTCATCCATCACGAGGACGTCCGCCGAGCCCGGCCCGGCTGGCACGTCAGGGATCTGACGCCGGAGACGCGCGTCGGGCTCTGGCGGCTGGTGCGCCTGATGGCGCCGCTCCTGGTGCGCGGGCTGAAAGGCACCCGCCTCACTCTGCAGACCCCCGACGGCGGCGAGCGATCGCTGGGCCGCGCCGATTCGCCTGACCAGGTGACGGTCACCGGCGAGCCCGGTGAGCTGCTCATCTACCTCAGCGGGAGGCGGGGCTTCGCCGAGGTGAAGATCACCGGATCGCCGGCCGGGCAGGCGCGCCTGGCTGCCGCACCGCTCGGGATGTAGCTGCCGGTCAGGAATTGACGGGCAGCTTTGCCGCTGCCTTGGCGGCCTTGCGCTTGCTGCGCTTGCTGATCCGCTTCGCCTTGTGCGCCACGGACTCCCGGCCGGCGGTGTCGACGCTCGCGATGAGCAGGCCGCCGAGCATGCTGGCGTTCTTGAAGAAATGGATCTGGCTGCCGGCCCGGGCGGCGGGGTCGTTCTCCTCCCAGAAGCGGTGCCCGGCCAGCGTGGTCGGGACGATCGATCCCGCCAGCGCGAGCGCGGAGATGCGCGGGAACTTGTTCAGCGAGAGCATCACGCCGGCGACCACCTGTACTGCCGCATTCACCCGCACCGCTTGCTCGGTGGTGGTGATCTTCAGCTTGTCCATGCCCGGCTTGCTGGGGATGTCGAGCTTCTCGGCCTTGGGCGCCTTCGCCTCCGGGTGGCGCAGCGCGTCGATACCCCCGGAGATGAACGTCGACGCAAGAAGCGGGCGGGCGATCCGTCGAACGAGCACAGCGACCTCCGGTGTGAAACAGACGAGCTCTTACTTGTCGGCGTGCCACCGGTTGGCGATGCGCAAACGGATCTGTCGATCACGAAAGGCGGGGGCGCAGCGCCGCGAAGCTGCGCGCGCGCACGCATCCGGCCCAGACTCCCGCGCCATAGGCCAGGTCGTCTGCGGTGCGCAGGATCGTCCAGCGGACCGGGTCGAGGGCCGGACGCAGCCGCCGGTACTCCGCCGCGGCAGGCAGCGCCAGCGCCGCCGCGGCCAGCATTCGACTCCGCCTGCCTCCCGCGATGGTCAGGGCAATCGCGAGCGGGGCGTACGGCCTCCAGAGTGCTTCCCCGAGCGCCCGGCCCGACGCCACCGCGCCTCCGCCCACCAGCTCGGCGGCAAGCGTCAGAGGGTGGCTGACCGGAAGTGATCGGCTGAGCCGGACGGTGGCGGCGGCAAGGGTGGTGGCCGCCGCCCGGGGGTGGCCGATGGCCAGCAGCGACCATGCGGCCAAGGTCCATCGATTCATCGCCAGCGGCGCCAGCTTGCCGGGGTGACGGGCCTGCAGCGGGGCGGCCGAGGATCCGTACCCGAAGCGCTGCGCCACGGCGCCGCGCACGGTGCTGCGATGGGCATGACCGACGGCAGCGGACGGCTCGTACCGCACGGTCCAGCCGGCGTCGATCAACCGCCAGATGAGGTCGACATCCTCTCCGTAGCGCAGGCTCTCGTCGAAGAACGGGCGCTGCTCACCCAGTGCCGACCGGCGCAGCAGCAGCGCGGCGGCCGGGACGTAGGACACCCGTGACCCGGGGGCGACGCGGGCCGGGCGGCCACCGAGATCCAGCGGTGAACGCACGGCGTCATAGCGCGCGAGGGTGCGGGAAATCGCCCCGCCGGCCATGCCTCGCGCGGCGACGATTCGCGGGGCGACGGCGCCCACCCGCGGGTCGACGAAGTGCGCCAGCAGCGGCGCCATCCAACCTGCCGGGACCACGACGTCGGAGTCGAGCACGGCGATGAACGGACGCGAGGTCCGGGCGATGCCGGCGTTGCGCGCCGCCGCCGGCCCCTGCGCGGTGGGGTGGCGCAGCGCGGCGCCGGCTATCGGGGCGCGCGAGCCGTCGTCCACCACGATCACCTCGAGGGCCGGATCCAGCCCGGCCAGCAGGTGGCGCAATGCCGGCTCCCGGTCTCGTACCGGGATGACGACGCTCACCTCAGCCGCTGTAGGGCCGCCGTGCGGGGTCGGATGGGCGAAGCCGGCGTCGATCAGCTTCCTGGCCAAGGCCCGGCCGCTGGGCAGGTCCCAATCGCCGCGGGCCAGCACGCCGCGGGCCTTCTCCGAGAGCGTCAGCAGCCGCCGGGGGGAGCCGCCGAGCAGGACCCGGTCGCCGTCGAGGCGGCGCACCGCGTCATCGAGCAGCGGCGGGCCAAACCTCACAAGCACGTCACCGGTAGCCGTGCTCGGACAGGTAGTTCAGCAGCTCGTCGGCGCAGGTCGCCGCGTCGGCCTCGACCACCCGGCGGGCTCGGGCGGGCACGAGCATTCCGCTCAGGGCCAGCACCCGGTCGCGGGGGTCGACGGCGGAGGGAGCGGTCAGAGCACCGGCCGCGGCGCGGTACGGGCGGAGCCGCTCGTGGACCTCGCCGTGCCCGCCCACCGGCAGGTGCACGACCTCGATCGGCGCCTCTCTCGCGGCCAGCACGCCCGCGAGCGACGCGCGCCGCAGGCGCAGTCCGGCTTGCATCGACAGCACGGCCGAATCCTCGACGCGAAGCCGTTCGCGGCGGCCACCGTCGAGCCGGCGTTCCACCAGGAGCTCCCCGCCGTTCGCGGTGATGCTCGTGAGCCCCAGCGCCTGCGCACACTCCAGGGCGGCGGCGACGAAGGCGGGCACCGCGCCGCTGCCCCGGTCGAGGCTGGCATCGCCGCACAGCACGTAACGCGCGCCGCGGACAACGGGAGCGAGCGTCGCCGCGACCTGCGCCGAGCTTGCTCCCGGCGCGATCTCGACCCGTATCGCGCGGCTGGCCCCGGCGGCCAGCGCCTCGCGCAGCATGACCTCGCACGCGGCCTGATGCGCCGGCGTCGCTGCTGCGGCGACCACGACCTCCTCGCCCGGAGCGGCCAGCTCCAGGGCGGCCTCGAGCGCCGCCAGATCTGCCGGCGAGGCGCCGAGCGCGCGCTCCCGGGTGGCTACCGTCGGCTCGCCGGTGAGCGGATCGATCTCGGCGCGCAGGTCGACGAGCTTCTGCAGGACGGCGATCATGCGCGGCTCACGAGCGCCGGTAGGCGACGCCGGCGCCGCCCTCGGGATAGGTCCAGGTGAGCGCACCTTCGGCGTTGCACACCAGATAGCAGGTGCCGCACTCGAAGCACTGCTCGTAGTTGAAGAGCACCCCGCCATCGCTCGTCGGCACGAAAAGGCCTGCAGGACAAGCACTTACGCAGGCTTTCGTGGTGCAGGACCGGCACACGTCGGTGTCCACGGTGATGTGTGCGGTGGGGGCGACCCGGAAGTCGACCGTCGCCATCCGGTCCTCGAAGGACGGTCCGTCGAACGCGCGCGTGGCGTCACCGGGCGGGAGGTAGCTCGGCAGCGGAAGGTTCGTGGTGCTCATCCGAAGCTCCGTAGCGTCACGTAGGCGTCATGGGCAAGGTCGCGCATCCGCAGCCCCGATCGTTTGATGTTCTCGCGGGCGACGCGCACCGCCCCCGGCTTGGGCGTCGGGTTGTCGACGGTGAACATGCGCTCGACGACATCGCAGGCGAGCTTGGGGTAGAGCTGCTGCATCCGCTGCGACATCAGGAGTTCCGGCACCCGGCGCAGCTTCTTGTGGTCGGCCAGCACGAAGCTTCCCTCGAGTTGGCGCCGATACGCGCTAAGTCGGGCGGCGCTCACGTCGCCGGCGGCAAGCGCGTCGTGCGCGACGTCACCGGCGGCCATCCCGGAGCCGATCGCGAAGTTGACGCCCTCCAGCCAGATGCCCGCCGCGAGGCACAGCGCCGCCGCATCACCCGCGACGAGCAGACCGTCGGCGGCGATCTCCGGCATGGTGTCGTAGCCGCCCTCGGGGATCAGGTGGGCGCTGTACTCCTTGAGCTCGCCGCCCTCCACGAGCGGCGCGATGGCCGGATGCGCTTTCAGCCCGGCGATCAATTCTTCCGGACGCACCTTGGACGCGGCGAGCGCGTTCACGCTGACGACGATCCCGACCGAGACGGTGTCGAGATTGGTGTACACGAACCCGCCGCCCGGGATTCCCCTTGTGCAGCCGACGATTTCGATGTCGACGCCGTCGGTTCCGCGAACTCCGAAGCGGGCCTCGAGCTCCTCGCGCGGGATGGCGAGGACCTCCTTGGCGCCGAGCGTGAAGTTGTCGGCGGAGAAGTTCGGGTACAGCCCCGCCGACTTCGCCAGGAAGCTGTTGACCCCATCGCAGGCGATGACGAGGCGCGCCCGCAGATCGCCGTCGGGCCGGTCGGTCGTGACCCCGGCGATGCGTCCGGACTCCTCGCGCAGCAAGCCGGTCGCGGTCGTGCTCGTCAGCAGGACGGCGCCCGCAGCTTCGGCCTTGCCCGCGAGCCAGGCGTCGAAATCCGCGCGGTAGGTGGTGGCGCCGTTGTAGGGCGCCTCGCCCCAGGCGGTGGTGCGGTAGTCGACGGTGAGCGCCTGCGAACCGGTGACGATCATCGTCTGGCGGCGGGTGATCCAGCGCTGCATCGGCGCCTCGTCATACCAGCCGGGCACCAGGGCATCGAGCACCCGGCCGTAGACCACACCGCCGTACATGTTCTTGCTGCCGGGATACGGGCCGCGTTCCAGCAGCGCGACGCGACGGCCGGCGCGGGCGAGGGTGAGCGCCGCTGCCGATCCCGCGGGACCCGCACCGACGACGACGACATCGAAGTCAGCGGATGGCTCAGGCACGGGCGTGCACCTCCAGTCGCGCCGCCAGCGCGGCGAGCAGTTCACCGACGTCGCACACCAGTGCCAGCTCCGCCCGGCTCATCATCGGACAGCTCGCATCAAGGTTCGCGGCGACGATGTGGCGGGGATCGCCGAGGCCGGTCAGGTGCTGGACGGCCCCGGAAATGCCGATGGCGACGTAGAGATCGGGGTCGACCGTCACGCCCGTGGTGCCGATGTAACGGGCCTGATCCACCCAGCCGAGGTCGGCAGCGAGCCGGGTCGCCCCGAGCGAGGCCGAGAGCGCCTTCGCGATCCGCTCGAGCAGTTCGAACGCCTCGGGCCCGCCGAGTCCGGCGCCGCCCGCGATGATCCGGCGCGCCTCCGACAGGTCGACGGTGGCGGGATCGGCTGGGATCAGCGCGATGAGTTCGGCATCGGGTGTCGCGGTGGGAGGCGCGAGCGGGAAGCTGAGCTCCCGATACGTCGCGCCCAAGGCGGTGGGAAGCGGTGCCTGCGCCGTGTTGGGCAGCCGGGTCAGGACGGCCAGCGGATCGACGGCGACCTCAGCGAGAGCCGCGCCTTCCCAGCGCGGCACGAGCGCGATCCCGTCGCGCACCTCGAGCGCTCCGGCGACCAGCGGCCGGTCCAACGTGACGGCCAGCCGCGGCGCCAGATCGCGCCCGTCAGGGGACGCGGGCAGCACGATCTGCCCGGCGCTGCGCAGGAGCGGGGCGAGCTGCTCGGCCCAGGCGCCCGGCGCGTACGGCCCGACGTCCCAGCCCCACACGGTGAGCGCGGCCGGAAGCGCGGCCGCCGCCGCCGCGCAGCCGGTGCCCATCAGCACGGTGAGCCCGCCCGGCCCGACCTCCCAAGCGACGTCGGCGCCGCCGAGCGGCAACGCCCCCTCGCGCACCGGGATGACGGCGATGGCGCTGCCCGGGCCCGGTCCTCCTGGAGAAACGGCGGTCGGAGCGCTCATAACGCCGCCCCCACGCGCTCGCCGTCGATCACGGCCGCATGAGCTCGGCGGGGAGCCAGCGCGTCGCCAATGCGGTGCACCTTGATGCCGAGTTCGCGGGAGACGGCTTTGAGTTCGCGGTAGAGCCCGTCGACCGGCGCCGGCGGGACGGCGAGCACGATCCAGTCGGCGCTGCGCGCGGCCATCGCGCCCGTCGGGTGATGAAGGACGGAAAGCGCGCCCAGCCCATCCGGTCCCGACTCGAATCCCATGATCACGCTGTCCGGCGTCTGCGTGATCCCCTTGGCGGCGGCGCGGATGTTCCACCCCTCGAGGTCGAGCGTGATGCCGAGGTCCTGGGCGACGACCATGCCGGGCGTCAGGACCTCGACGCTCGCGCCGCGATCGGCCAGGAGCTCGGCCACCGACGTCGACTGGTGGAAGCCGAGCTCGTCGATGAGGAGCACGGTGCCGGTCGGGTTGGCCCGTCCCTCCAGCACGTCGCGCACGTCGCAGGTCGGGATCGGCGGCTGCGCGGGCAGCCAGGGCGGGCTGCCCGCAGTCGCCCCGGTGGCGATGACGACCGCGTCGGGACGCAGCCGCCGGATCATCGCCAGGTCGACCGTCACCCCGCACTCGAGCGTCCCGCCGACGCGTTTGAGCTCGGCCTCCTGATTGCGTACGAGATCGCCGAACTCGGCTCGTGACGCGACGCTCGCCGCGATCCGCACCTGCCCGCCGGCGGTCGCCGCCGCCTCGTAGACCGTGACGTGGTGGCCGTGCTGGGCGGCCGCGATGCCCGCCTGCAGACCGGCCGGTCCCGCTCCGACGACCATGACGTTGCGGGGCCGCAGGGTGGGCGCCGCAAGTGGCTGCGCTCCAGCGGCGTTCATGACAGATTCACGGCCGGTGCGCGGCGCCTCGATGCAGCCGAGCCAGCGGTTCAGACCCATCCGGCCGACGCATTCCTGGTTGCACGACAGGCAGAGCCGCACGTCCTCGCCGTGGCCCGAGCGCGACTTGCGGGCGAAGTCGGGATCGGCGATCTGGCCGCGCACGACGCCGACCATGTCGCACTGCCCGGCCGCGATCGCCCGGTCGGCCTGCACCGCGTCCTTGAAGCGACCGACGCCGACCACCGGCAGCCGGGTCGCGCGCCGCAGCGCCGCCGGGATGAAGAGCGCGTATCCCGGGCGCACGGCCATGGAGGCTTCGATCATGTAGAGCGTCTGCGTCGCGACGCCGATCGAGGTGTTCAGGTAGTCGACGTGGCCGGTGGCTTCGACGAGCTTGGCGACCTCGACGGCCTCGTCGATCGTCGTGCCGCCCTCGATGAGCTCGTCGCCGCACAGCCGAACCCCGAGCGCCAGGTCGCGGCCGATCGCGTCGCGCACCCCGGCGACGAGTTCGAGCAGCAGCCGGGCGCGGTTCTCCAGCGAGCCTCCCCAGCGGTCGGTACGCACGTTGGTCGCGGGGGACAGGAAGCCTCGCACGATCGAGCTGTGCGAGCACTGCAGCTCGATCCCGTCGAAGCCGCCGTCGCGGCAGTGCTCGGCGACGAGGGCGTAACCCGCAATGATTTCAGCGATTTCGCGCTCGTCGACCTCCTTGGGCACCTCGCGAAAGAGCGGGTCGGCGACGGGTGACGGAGCCCAGACCGGGAGCCGGGTGTACATCCCCGACGCCTGCCCGCCGTTGTGGTTGATCTGCGCGAAGATCGGGGTGTCATGGCGGTGGACCGCATCGGTGATGCGCCGGTAGCCGGGGATGACCGCGGGGTGGAAGCCGTGGATCAGCTTCTCGTAGGGCCAGTCGGTCGGGTGGGTCGAGTGCTCCTCGGTGATGATGAGCCCCGCGCCGCCGCGCGCCCGTGCCGCGTAGTAGTCCGCATGCTGGCGCGTCGGGAGCCCGTCCTCGGCGTAGTTCGTCAGGTGGGCGCTGAAGACGATGCGGTTGGCGATCGTCACCGGGCCGAGGCGCAGCGGGGTGAAGACGTGCTTGTAGCGACCGCCGCTCACGCCGGGACTCCCATCGGGGGCTCGTTCAACGCGTCCGCCGCGCGCCGGCCTTCGAGCACGGCCTCGTAGATCGTGCGCGGAGCGACGGCATCGCCGGCTCGGGTCAGCTGCGGGCGGGCCCGCCAGAGCGCGTCAGCGGGGAGCCGGTGGCCGGCGTCGACCACGAGGGCGGCCTTCACCTCGCGCGCCTCGCCGGTGAACCGGTCCACCAGGTCGGCGACCCCCGACCGAACGCCCCGCAGCATGCTGCGCCGGATGAGGGTGACGCCGGCCGCTTGCAGGCGCGTGCCGGCGGGAGCGAGGTCGCCGGAGCGCGCGAGCTCGTTGCCGACCAGCAGATCGGGGGTGACAAGGGTGACCTCGCTGCCGGCGGCCACGAGGGTTTCGGCGACGCTGATACCGACCGGGCCGCCGATGGGATCCCACACGAGAATGGGTCCGTCGGGCAGCGCCTGCCGGAGATGCTCGATGTCCAACGCGAGCAGCTCGTCGGCGCCGAGGACGGCCGACGGAACCGTTTCGCTCTCGAGCGTGTAGGCGCGGGCGCCGGCCTGGCCGCCGTTGCAGAGCACGACCCGCTCGCCCGCCGCAGCGGCGCGGTCGAGGTAAGCGGGGTCGGCATCGACGCCGGTTTCGATGGTGACGCCGAGGCGCCGGCACTCCGCGTCGAGCCAGCCGGCGATCGCCGCCAGCCGCTCGCGTCCGGACGCAGCCGCCGCTATCCGGACCGCGCCGCCGGTGTGCGCCGCGCGGTCGATGACGCGTACCCGATGGCCCGCGACCGCAGCGGCACGGGCGGTTTCCAGGCCTGCCGGGCCGGCGCCGACGACGAGCACGTCCTGCGGGCGGCGGGCCGGCTCGATCCCGTCGGGCTCGCTCGTCTCGTAGCCGGCGGAGGGCTCCACCACGCAGCTGACGAGCATGTTGCGGGGGTCGCGGACGATGCAGGTCTGGTTGCACAGGATGCACGGGCGCGGGCTCTCGCCACTCGCCGCTTTGCGAGCCAGGTCAGGATCGGCCAGCTGGGCCCGCGTCATCTCGACGAGGTCGGCGGCGCCGGAGGTGATCGCGGCTTCGGCATCGGCGAGGTCGACCACGGAGCCCTGCAGAACGACGGGGACGCCCACCCCGGATCGCACGGTGCGGGCCAGGTCGGTGTTGAACGCGGGCGGCGTGTGACCGTCGGGCCGGGTAGCCGCGACGGAGAAGATCGAGCCCCGCACGACCGCGACGTAATCGACCAGGCCCGCATTGGCAAGCTCCGCGGCGACGGCGGTGGCCGACTCCGGCGTGAGGCCCGCCCAGGGGGCGAGCTCGTCGCACGAGAGGCGCAGCCCGACGATTCCCTCGCCCGCTTCGGCCCTTACGGCCGCCAGCACCTCGCGGGCGAAGCGCACCTTGTCGCTGCCGTACTCGTCGCTACGCAGGTTGGTCAGGCCCGAGAGGAACTGGCGGATCAGGCTGTGCTGGCCCGCGTTGATCTCCACGCCCGCGCAGCCCGCGTCCATCGCGATCCGGGTGGCCTGCGCGAAGCCGGCGACGACCGCCTCGATGTCGTCGTCCTCCATCTCCTTGGGCACCTCGCGGCCCGCGACCTCCGGCACCGGCGACGGGCCCCACAGCTCGCGCTGCGAATACGCGGCGCTGCCCTGCAATCCCGCATGGCCGAGCCCCGCAAGCACCGCCGCGCCAGCGCAGGCTTGCACGACCGCGGCCCAGCCGGGCCCGCACTCGGCCGCCAGCGGCGCCCGCTCGTAGGGCCAATCCAGCGCATGGACGCTGGCGATCTCGGTGACGATGACCCCGCAACCACCCTGAGCGCGCCGGGCGTAATACGCGACGTGACGCTCACTGATGGCCCGGCCCCGGCCCAGGTTGGTCTCGTGAGGACCGAACATGAGGCGGTTAGCCAGCGGACGCCCTCCGAGCGTCACGGGGTCGAGAAGTTGCACCGCTCTACTAGACCATGACCCGCGCACGACCGGCGCCGCCTCGCGTAAGACCTACAACACGCCCGAACGCGCTGAGAGTCTTACGCGACGGACAGCGGCAAGCTGCGACGCGAGTGCCCCGGCCCGGGTGACGGTGCCGAACCGGCGGCGACGGCCAGCAGGGCCGCCTCGCCATGGCCGAGCACGCATTCCGGGTCGGGCCCGTCGAGCGGCAGGCCGGTGAAGAACTTGGCCGCCATGCAGCCACCGCGACACGCGTCGTAGGAGCCGCAGGAGTTGCAGGCACCTTCGCTGCCGGGCTCGCGCAGCTCGCGGAAGAGCTCCGACCCGCGCCAGACCTCGGTGAACCCTCCGGGCGAGCGCACGGACCCGGCCTTGAACTGGTCGTGCAGCACGAACGGGCAGGCGTAGACGTCGCCGATCGGGTCGATCAGGCACACCACGCGCCCGGCGCCGCACAGGTTGAGCCCGGGCAGCGATTCCCCGAGCGCCGAGAGGTGGAAGAAGCTATCGCCGGTCAGCACCGACTCGCCCGCCTCCACCAGCCACTGGTAGAGCTCGCGCTGCTGCTGCGCCGTGGGGTGCAGCTCGTCCCAGGTGTCGGCGCCGCGACCGGACGGGCGCAGCCGGGTCAGGCGCAGGGTCGCTCCGTAGGACGCGGCGAGCGCCTTGAAGTCGTCGAGCTGGCTGACGTTGTGCCGGGTGACGACGACGCTGATCTTCGGGTTCTGGAAGCCCTCGGACGCCAGCGCATCGAGCGCCCGGCGGGCCATGTCGTACGAACCGGCCCCGCGCACCGCGTCATTGATGCCGGCATCAGCACCATCGAGGCTCACCTGGACGTCGACGTAATCGGTGGACGCCAGCCGGCGGGCTTCGGGCCGGCCGATCCGCACCCCGTTCGTGGAGAACTTCACGCCCACATCGCGGGCGATCGCGTAGTCCAGCAGCTCCCAGAAATCGGGGCGCACGGTCGGCTCGCCGCCGCCGACATTCACGTAGAAGACCTGCATCCGCTGCAGCTCGTCGATGACCGACTTGCACTCAGCGGTCGAAAGCTCGCGCGGATCGCGGCGGCCGGATGAGGACAGGCAGTGCACGCACGCGAGGTTGCAGGCGTAGGTGAGCTCCCACGTCAGGCAGATCGGGGCGTCGAGCCCGCGCTCGAACTGCTCGGTCAGGCGCACGTGAGGACCTCCGCGTCAGCGAGCGAGGCCAGCGCTCGCTCGTAATTGGGCTGATCGCGCTCGGGGACCCCGGCGGCGACGAGCGCCGCTCGCGCGCTCGGCTGCTCGGCCAGCGAGCGCACGACCGTCACCAGCAAAGGTGTTTTCAGGAACGTGAGGCGGCGATTACCGAAGTGATAAGCGAGCGCGCCGAAGGGTTCCGGGCGCAGCGCCACACGCGGGGAGAGCTCCCATCGCAGCTCAGCATCGAACGCCATAAGGGTTGAGGATTCGCTCGTGCGTTTAGTAGACGCCGCACATGCCGTCGATGGAGACCTCTTCGACGAGGGACTCCTCGACCAGCAGCACGCCGTTCATGTCTTCGGCGGCATCCGTCGGGTCAACGACCGGGGAAGGCAGCGTCAGAGTCGATGTGGCCGTGGGTGGGGTCATGCACAAAGGGTCGCACATGATTCGGGGAGCGGCACGCAAGAGGTCTGGCGAACGCGCGGGGCAGACTGATGGGTGTGACGCGATCGCTGCTGCCTGAGGGCGCGACCAGCCCGGCGGCCCTCGGCGAGCAGTTGCGCGCCGTCGGCTACCTGCCCGACGACGGGCTGGCCGCCGCGTCCTATCTCGCGATCGCCATGGGCCGCCCGCTGCTGCTCGAGGGGGAAGCCGGCACCGGCAAGACCGCGCTGGCGGCGGCCCTCGCGGAGCTGCTCGGCGCGCCGCTCATCCGGCTCCAGTGCTACGAGGGCATCGACGCGAGCCAGGCGCTCTATGACTGGGACTTTCCCCGCCAGCTGCTGCACTTGCGCGCCTCTGAGGTCGCCGCGCAAAGCAGTGACGTCGAGCGGCTGGAAGGCGAGCTCTACACCCGCCGCTTCCTGCTGGCCCGCCCCCTGCTGCAGGCGTTGGAGACCTCGCCCAGCGTGCTGCTGATCGATGAGGTGGACCGGGCCGACGACGAGTTCGAGGCGTTCCTGCTGGAGGTGCTGTCGGAGTACTCGGTGAGCATCCCGGAGCTCGGGACCGTCCGAGCCGCCGTGCCGCCGGTCGTCGTCCTCACCTCCAACCGCACCCGCGAACTGCACGACGCGCTCAAGCGGCGCTGCTTTTACCACTGGCTCGCCCACCCCTCCGTCGAACGCGAGGTCGCGATCCTGCAGGCCCGGCTGCCCGAGGTGACCGAGCGGCTGGCCCGCCAGGTCGCCGTCGCGGCGGCCGCCTTGCGTGAGGCCGGGCTGGTCAAGGCGCCGGGGGTGGCCGAGAGCCTGGACTGGGCCCACGCGCTGATGGTGCTCGGCGCTGGGGAGCTGGATCCGGAGTCGGCGTCGGCCACGCTCGGGGCGGTGCTCAAATACCGCGAGGACCAGGACCGCGCGACCGCCATGGACTGGAGGGCCGTGCTCGCCGGTGTCTGAGCCCAGCACGGATCCCCTTGTCGCCATCGCGGGTTTCGGCCGCGTGCTGCGGGCCGCCGGAGTCGGAGCCGACGGCGGTCGGATCGCCGCGTTCACCGAGGCGCTGGGCTGGCTCGACCCGTCGCGTCGCGAGGACGTCTACTGGGCCGGACGGATCACCTTGTGCGCCGACCCCGACGACCTGCCGCGCTACAACGCCGCCTTCGAAGCGGTCTTCGGCGGGGCGTCCCCCGCTCCCTTGCCGCCGCGGGAACCGCTCGCCGAGATGGCGGTCGCGCCGGCCCCCGCCGCGGGTGATCCGGATCCCCTCGACCGCAGCGAGGACGGGAGCGACCGGGAACGGCTCTACGCATCAGCGAGTGCGGTAGAAGCCTTACGCCACAAGGACTTTGCCGACCTTTCACCGAACGACCGGGCCGAGCTGGATCGGCTGCTGGCCGCGTTTACCCTGCCGGGTGAGCGGCGCCCGTCGCGGCGCCACCGGCCCTCGCCGCGCGGACCGATCGACCGCCGGCGCACGGTCAACGCGGCACTCGCCTCGGCGGGAGAGCCGGCCCGGCTGGCGCACCGCAGGCCCCGCCCGCGCTCGCGTCGCGTCGTGCTGCTGGTCGACATCAGCGGCTCGATGGCCCCCTACGCCGACGCCCTGCTGCGCTTCGCTCATGCCGCCCGCCGCGGCAGCGCGCCGGTCGAGGTCTTCACGCTCGGCACGCGACTGACCCGGGTCACCCGCGAGCTGACCCATCGCGATCCCGCAGTGGCCATGCGGGCGGTACTGGCTGCCGTGCCGGACTGGTCGGGCGGTACGCGACTCGGAGTGCTCCTGCGCGACTTCCTGGACACCTGGGGACAGCGCGGGCTGGCCCGCGGCGCCGTGGTCGTCGTGCTCTCGGACGGCTGGGAACGCGAGGATCCGGCCTTGCTCGGCGAGCAGATGTCCCGCCTGCATCGCCTCGCCCACCGGCTGGTCTGGGCGAACCCGCTGCGCGACCGGGCGGGTTACGCGCCGCTGGCCGCCGGGATGGCAGCGGCACTCCCGCATGTTGACGACTTTGTGGCCGGTCACAGTGTCGCAGCTCTCGAAGAGTTGGCCGCCGTCGTGGCGGGGCGGGCCGATACTCGGGGTAGGGCACGGGCGGCTGCTTCCGCAGGTCACCCGATGAGATGGGGTCAAAATGCGTGATATCGCCGCCGACCTGCGCAGGTGGTGGGACGCCGGCGAACCCTTCGCGCTGGCGACCGTCGTCGGAGTCAGCCGCTCGGCTCCGCGCGCGCCGGGCGCCGCGATGGCCGTCGGACCCGGTGGCGTGGTCGTGGGCAGCGTCTCCGGTGGGTGCGTCGAAGGCGCGGTCTACGAGCTGGCGTCCGAGGTCCTGGAGTCCGGCGGTCAGGTGCCCGGTGTGCCGGCGGCGCAGCTGACGACCTACGGCTACAGCGATGAGACGGCATTTGCCGTCGGCCTCACCTGCGGTGGCCAGATCACGCTTCTCGTGGAGCGCATCGACCGGGAACGCACGCCTGATTTCGGACGGCTGCTGGACGACGTGGAAGCCTCGCGTCCCGTCGCGGTCGCGCAGGTGCTGGCGGTCGGCGAGGACGAGTCCTCGCCGCTCGACGTCGGCGCGCGGCTGCGGATCACTGACTTGGAAACCACCGGGAGTCTCGGCACGGCTGGGCTCGACGTCGCGGTCACCGACGACGCGCGTGGCCTGCTTTCCGCAGGTCAGACCGGCCAGCGGCACTACGGGCCGCGCGGCGAGCGTCGCCAGGACGATGTCACCGTCTTCGTCGCCTCCTTCGCGCCGCCGCCGCGAATGCTGGTGTTCGGCGCGATCGACTTCGCTGCAGCCGTCGCCCGGATCGGCGTCTTCCTCGGCTACCGCGTCACGGTGTGCGACGCCCGCCCGCTGTTCGCCACCGAACGTCGGTTCCCGGATGCCCATGAGGTGGTCGTCGAGTGGCCGCACCGCTACCTGGCCCGCACCGTTGCCGCCGGCGCCGTCAACTCCCGCACGGTGATCTGCGTCCTCACCCACGACCAGAAATTCGACGTCCCGCTGCTCGAGGTCGCCCTGCGAACCGATGCCGGCTACGTGGGCGCGATGGGCAGCCGGCGCACCCATGAGGAACGTCTGGAACGGCTGCGTGAGCGCGGAATGACCGAGGCCGAGCTGGCGCGGCTGCACTCACCGATCGGCCTCGACATCGGAGCCCGCACGCCCGAGGAAACGGCCGTCTCGGTGGCCGCCGAGATCGTCGGCTCGCGCTGGGGAGGGTCGGGATTGCCGTTGCAGGTGACGACCGGCCCGATCCACAACGACGTCGATCGAGAGGCCGCCCCCGCGCTGACCGAAACGGGCGCATGACCGACGGGCTCGTCGATACCTGCGGGGTAGTGCTGGCGGCCGGTGGCGGTCACCGGATGGGGCAGCCGAAAGCGACCGTTGTCCTCGACGGGCAAACCCTGCTCGAGCGCAGTGTGCAGATGCTTGCCGCCGCCGGTTGTGTGCCTGTGTACGCCGTCGTCGGGGCGAGCGTCCCGGAAGGTTCGTACGCGGGTGTGACCTTCGTGACCAACCCCGACTGGGCGAGCGGCATGGCGTCCTCGTTACGGGTGGGGCTCGCTGCCGCGACCGGCGAGGCGGCCCTGGTCACGCTGGTGGACCAGCCCGGCATCACCGCAGCGGCCGTGCTGCGGCTCCGGCAGGCGCACCGCACGGGATTTGCCGCCGTCGCCACCTTCGACGGGGAGGTTCGCACGCCGGTGCTCTTCGATCGGTCGCTGTGGGCCGAGGTGGCTGATGCCGTCAGCGGTGATGCGGGAGCCCGGCACTGGCTCCGGCGAAACCCCGACCGGGTGATCCCCGTAGCCTGCGACGACGTGGCCGATCCGACAGACTTGGACCTGCCCGAGGACCTGACACGCTGGGAGCGCACGTGCAGCTAGAGAATTCCTTCACCGTCCCCGCCTCGCCGGAGGAGGCCTGGGCCGTCCTTCTTGATGTCGAACGCGTAGCGCCGTGCATGCCGGGAGCGACGCTCACCGGCCACGACGGCGACAACTTCCAGGGGACCGTCAAGGTCAAGGTCGGTCCCATCGCCGTCTCCTACCGCGGGACGGCGGCCTTCGTCGACCGTGACGACGCCACCCACACGGTCAAGATCGACGCGAAGGGACGCGAGACGCGGGGCAGCGGCACCGCCAACGCCAAGATCAATTGCAAGCTGACCCCGGACGGCGACGGCACCCGGGTCGAGGTCATCACGGATCTGGCGATCACCGGCAAGCCGGCGCAGTTCGGTCGCGGCGTCATCGGTGAGGTCGCGGGCAAGGTCATCACCCAGTTCGCTGACGCGCTCGCCGAGGAGATCTCGTCGGGTACGCCGACCCCGGCCGCGGCCGAACCCGCCGTCGAGCCCGCCGCCGAACCCGTTACGGACTCCGAGCCGGTGGCCGCCCCGCAAGCCTCGTCGGCTCCGGAACCCACGGCAGAGCCCGGGCCCGTCGCACCTGCTGCCGCACCAGCGCCGCCCCGCGAGCGCCGCAGCGCCGAAGCGATCGACCTGCTGGACGTCGCGGGTGCGCCCGTTGCCAAACGGCTGGCGCCACTCGTCGCCTTCGTCGCGCTCCTGCTCGTCTTCGTGACGCTGCGCCGCAGGAAGTCCTGAGCGGCGCAAGTCTCAGGGTTCTTTAAGGTTTCACCCGTTCAGGCTCATGATCGGGGCCTGGATCGTCCGATAACTGAAGGCAGGTAGGCGCTATCGGTCGTCTGGCGGGGACTCGGTAGCGCCTGCCAATCACTTCCCGGTGACGCGCCCCGGACCTCACGATCAACGTCAGGACGCGGCGGGTTCGTTAGCGGAGAGCAGCGCCCGCTGGGCGGCCTCGGCCTCCAGACGCGCGGCTTCGGCCTCGGCCTGAGCGGCTTCGGCGAGCGGTCCGGGGTCTCGCAGCGCCGTGACAAGCGCGTCCGTCGCGAGGTCGATCTGCCAGGCGCGTGCGCCGCCGGCGGCCAGCGCCTCGGTCACCGACTCCGCACTGATCGGGTCGGGCGGGCTCCATGCCATCTTGCGCTGCAGCGCGGGCTCGAGCAGGTTCTCGACCGGCAGCGTGTGGTCGAGGGCGACGGCGCGCAGGATGTAGCGGGTCGCGGCGAGCCGGGCAGCGGCGTCGGGGTCGCGGTCGGCCCAGCGGCCGGCAGGCGGCAGTCCGGTACTTGCGGCGGGGCCCGGTAGGTCGGCGTCGGGCAGGTGCGACGCCTCGTCGATCGCGTCCCACCAGATCTGGATCGTGCGTCGCATCCGGGGTCCGGAGAACACCGGCATCGCGGCCAGCGCCTCCCGGGTCTTGGGGGAGGCGAGCGCGGCGTTGACGATCGCCGAGTCGGGCAGGACGCGGCCGGGTGCGATGTCGCGGGACCGGGCTCTCGCGTCACGCGCAAACCACAGCGCGCGCACTGACGCGAGCTGGCGCCGGCTGCGTACCCGGTGAATGCCGCTGGTACGGCGCCACGGATCGGCCGGCGGCGGCTTGGGCACCAGGTTCACCGCGGCGGCGAACTCCTGCTCCGCCCAGCCCAGCTTGCCCTGGCGCTCGAGGTCCGCCCCGAGCAGCTCGCGCAATTCGATGAGCAGTTCCACGTCGAGCGCGGCGTAGCGTAGCCAATCCTGCGGAAGCGGCCGGGTCGACCAGTCGGCGGCCGAGTAGCCCTTCTCCAGCGTGTAGCCAAGGAGCTGCTCGACGACGCTCGCCAGCCCCACTCGCTCGAAGCCGGCCAGCCGGGCGGCGAGTTCGGTGTCGAACACCCGCGAGGGATGCAGGCCGACTTCGGCCAGGCATGGAAGGTCCTGGTGGGCGGCGTGCAAGATCCACTCGGCGTCGCCGATCACGTCCTGGATCGGCTCCAGCCCGGCCAGCGGGATCGGGTCGACCAGCAGGGTTCCGCTGCCGGCGCGGCGCAGCTGCACGAGATACGCGCGCTGGCCGTAGCGGTAGCCCGACGCCCTTTCGGCGTCGATGGCGACCGGTCCGCTGCCCGCGGCAAGGCGAGCGACGGCTTCAGCAAGCTTCTGCGAGTCGTCGACGACGTCGGGTACGCCATCCGCGGGCTCGGCCAGGAGGATGGCCCGCGAAGGTTCGTCCGTCGTCACAAAACCCGACACTACGACGCGTGCCTGGGCGAGCCGGGCACATCGCCCAAGCGGGCCTGTCCCAGAAGCGCTGCGAAGGTCAGCGGATGACGCCGGCGCGCATGGCCAGCGCCACCATCTCGGCGCGGTCACCCGTGCCGAGCTTGCGGGCGATCCGGGCCAGGTGACTCTTCACCGTCAGCGCCGAAAGCCCGAGCAGCTCACCGATCTCCTTGTTGGACTGACCATCGGCAACCAGTCGCAGCACCTCGATCTCGCGGCCCGAAAGCTCGGCGGCGAGACCTTCAGCGCTTCCGGTGCCGCGCAGGCCCGTGGCGAGCAGCGGGGCGACCGACGGGTCGGCATAGACGCCGCCCGAAAGCACCCGGCGCACGCCGTCGGTGACGACCATCGCCGAGGCGTTCTTCAGCAGGTAGCCGTGAGCGCCGGCGACGAAAGCCGCGCGTACCGAATAGGGGTCGTCAGCGGCCGACAGGACGACGAGGCGCGGCCAGCCACGCTCGCGCAGGTGCGCGACGAGGTCCAGGCCACTGCCGTCGGGAAGTCCGAGGTCGAGCACAGCCAGGTCCATCGGGCCACTACGGGCGCGGGCGCGAGCCTCGGCGACGGTAGCTGCTTCCACGACCTCTGCCGCACCCATCGCCCGAAGCCGGGCAACCATGGATTCGCGCATCAGGGGGTGGTCATCGACGACCATGGCGCGAAACCCGCCGCTCTGATGTGCGGCCCGGTCCTGCTGAGTCGGCAAGACCCGGGCATCGACGCTACGCGGGGTCTGCGTTGTCACCGTTCCTCCAGAGCGGTCAAAGTGCAGGCCAGCAGTGGTGCTGATGGCCAAGGGAGCGCTGCCGGTGTTCGGCCGCGGAACCCTCACATTGACCTTCGGCTCATCGCGCGGCGGGCTGTAGCACCTGAGCCGTCTGGGTGATCTTCGCTGCGCCAACCGGCCCAACACACAAGTGCAGGTATCCAGGTGCCGACGCTATGGGCAGGCGCTAATACGCCCCTGTGTGTGCTGCGCAAAACGCGACTGTGAGCTTGGGAGGAGGCCCCGGGATGGTTCGCCGAAGGACCCCGCGGGCGCTTCGCCTGCTCGCGGTCGCCGCCGCCGCCGGTTCGGCGCTGCTGACCTGGGGTCCCGGCCTGCTCGGGCTCCCGGCCGCCGATGGCGGGGTGCTTGGCTGCCGTGTCGCCTACATCCCCGCCGTCGCCCTCGTCCTGGCGCTCTCGTCGCTGCTGAATGTGTCGCTTCCGCTCGGACTCGCCCAGTGGCAGGTCCGCGGTCTCGATGCCGCTGGTGCTGCGCTGCTCCTGCTGTGTCCCGGTCCGGGACTGTGGATCGGGACCGCTCTGGCCGCCGGGATCCTGGTCGCCGGCAGCCGCCTCACCGGAGGCCGGCGCTGGCGCTCCATGGAGTACGCGACCTGCTCGGCCCTGCTGCAAACCGCGGCGGCGCTCACCGTCACCTGCGCCCTGCGTTTCGGTGGGTTCGGACCCATCCCGTCCGCCGTCGCAGGCCTGCTCTTCGGGACCATCACGCGTCACACCATGTCGGCCGGCGGGGTGGCGCTCACCGCCCGCCGCCCGCTCCTCGGGCTCCTGCTTCCCCGCCTGCCGGCCGAGCTCTACACCACGGGTGGCAACGGTGCGGTCGGCCTGCTCATCGGCTGGCTGCTGGTGCACGCGCCCTACGGGATCGCGGGGCTGGCCGTTCCCGGACTGCTCGTGGCAAGCACGTATGAACTGCAGGCCCGACGCAGCGCCGAAGCGAAGCTCTTCGCCGCCTTGGCGATCGAGCAGCAGCGCGCGTCCGGACGATCCCTGGAGCAGTCGGTCACCGTGCTGATGACGGTGGCGGCCCGCATCCTGGGCGGCGCCGACGTCGAACTGCTGCTGTCCGGTCCTGAGGGCCTGGTCCGTTACGTCGGGGACGAGAGCGGCGTCAGTGGCCGTACCCGGGTCGATCCCTCGGCCTTCGACGCCCCCTGGGTACGCCAGCTCCTCGGCCGCTCTTCGGTACGCATCGCTGCCGATGAGGGCCGGCCCTCCTGTGCCTTCTCGGTCGGCACCGGCGGGGCGACGCGTGCCGTGGTCGTTGCGCGCCGCCCGCTCGGCACGTCGGGGTTCACCCGGGCCGACGCCGTCTTCGCGCGGGCCCTGGCCCGCCAGGCCTATCCCTGGCTGACGCCGACCCAGGAGATGTCCACGGCCAACGATCCGCGGCTCGAGGTCGTGCGGGAGATCGCCCGCCGGATCCTGGCCGCGCCCGAGCCCACGTCGGACCCGCAATGGTCGAAGCTGCTGCTCGATGAGGTGCACGGCCTCGAGCGCGCCATCGCGGCGCTGCTCGGAAGCGCTCCCGGCGGCGCCATTCCCACGCAGCGCCACCCCCGCGAGGAGATCGGTTCCGACGAGCCGCCGGCGGAAAGTGCGCCCGCGGACAAGGCCCGACCCGAGTGGACGACGACCGGGCGCCTGTTGTGAGAGCCCATCACCGTCCCGCACTCCCGCTCGCCGTCTGGGGAGCTCTCGCGGTGCTGCTTTCCGGCACGGCCACCCTGCTGGCGGCGACCTTCGCCGATACCTACGTGGCGATGGGCGTTCTCGCGGCCGCCCTGGCGCTGGCGGCGGTCGGTGCTCACGCTCTGGGCCAGCAGTTCGAACGCGTCCGCACCCGTGCTCTGGCCGGTGTCGAGAGCAGCGAGCAGCCCCTCGGCTCCGTCCCCCAGCCGTCTGAGCGGGCCCTGCGTGGTCTGCGCGAGCTGCAACGTCTCGATGAGGCCCTGCGCGCGCTCCGGCAGCGGATCCAGGTCGCCGACGAGGTGGCCGAGCGCTATCGCCGCGACGCCGACAGTGCGGGCATGGGCATGTTCGAACTGCTGTCCGGCCTGGTGGCCGCGGAAGAAGGGACCCGCGGTCAGCTGGCGGCGGAGCTGCACGACAGCGTCGCCCAGTCGCTGGGGGCGGCCCGCCGGATGCTCTCGGACCCTTACGACGAGGACGTCTGGGCGCAGGTCGGGCCACTGGTCGAGGAAGCCGAGGACGCCCTTCGCGCGACCATGGCGCGCACCCGCCCACCCGCGCTACGTGACGGAGATCTCGCCGCCGCCGTCAGCATCCTGCGTGACGACTTCGACATGCGTTACGGCCTTCGCATCACGCTCGAATGGCCTGACGCGGAATACCCGTTGCCGCTGGCGACGGCCGTCACGCTCTACCGGTTCTTCCAGGAGGGCCTGCTCAACGTCCTCAAGCACGCCGACGTCGATGAGGCGGTCGCGTCACTCACCGTCGACGCGCGACATCTGACCGCGGTGGTACGCGACAGCGGACCAGGCTTCGACATGACGACGCAGGCCGCGGCCGGGGTCGGTGGCCGTCACGTGGGGCTCGGCCTGCTGCGTGAACGCGCCCGGCTGGCGGGCGGATCGGTCGACGTGATGAGCGCGCCGGGTGCCGGCACCATGCTCACCTTGCGGCTGCCGCGCCCCGCAGCTCCGCCGGACTGGACGGACCGGTCGGCACAGGCGGCACAGGCGGCACAGTCGGGTCAGCTGTCAGCGCACGCGACTGGTCAGTGACACGACCCCATTGGTCGGCGGCTCGCCCGCCATCATCGTCATGAGGTCACACAGCGCATCGAGATGGGCGGCGACCGAGGCGGGATCGTCGGTCGACCACTCCGGCGACCACGAGCAGCGCAGCTCGACCTCGCAGGTGTCGTCCTCCTCGCGCAGCTGACCGAACCGCGCCGAGGCCGTCGTCGTCACCGTGCCCGCCAGCGCGCTGAAGCCCGCTTCCCGCTCGGCGAGCGCCTCCTCCAGCCACGACCAGGTGACCTCCGGGAGCATCGGATCGGTGATCATCTCGGGATCAAGGCCGGCGCGCGCGTAGCAGGCGATGCGAAACGTGCCGCTCCAGGCGGGCTGCCCAGCGGGGTCATGCAGGACCACGAGGCGCCCGGCAGCGAGCTCGACGTCACCACGCTCGAGGGTGGCCGCCAGCGCAATGCCATAGGGGGCAAGGCGGGTGGGACGGCCGGCCTCGCGGATCAGGATGTCGTTACGGGCCTCGCCGCCCGCCAGGAGCGCATCGACGACCGAGGTGAATTCCGGGGGAACCGGCTCGGGCTCTGGGGAGCGCACGTCTTCACCGTAGGCCGGGGCTGGTGGCTCCGAAGCGGGCGCCCCTGCCAGCGACAGCCCGGAGGGGGCACCGCGGCGAGGCTCGGGCGAGGTGGGCATCGAAGCAGACAGTGACGACGTCGGCGATCAGGCTGCGCTGTGCTTGGACTGGTGACGGGACGGCTGCCGGACGGCTGCCGGCTCGGGCGCAAGCCGGAACATCTCCTCTTCGAGCGCGCCGATGAAGACGGCGGATCCGCAGGTCACGCAGAACCATTCGGGACAATCGAGGCCGTGCCCGTCGGCGCAGGGGGGCTGCTCGAACGCGCTCTCCTCGCGGCATTCAGGACACAAGAGCCACATGGCGTTCTCCCTCCCACGTACTCCCAGGCGGACCGGATTTGTGCGCAACAAGGACGGTCGCACGGCCCTCCGACAGAACCGGGGACGTCGAACAGGTGTGTCGGCTCACATCGCCCCACACCCCGGCGACGGCGCGGGAGGCTCTCAGCTCATGGAAGGATCGAACGCGTGCACCCTGGGCTGCAAGACGCGCCGTTCCTGGCAGCAGCGCGCCGCCGGCGCGACCGTCCAGGACCCACCCCGGTCTGGTTCATGCGACAGGCGGGGCGGGCACTGCCCGAATACCGCAAGCTGCGCGAGGGCATCGCGATGCTGGACTCCTGCCGTGATCCCGATCTGACGGTCGAGATCACGCTGCAGCCGGTACGCCGTTTCGGTGTCGACGCGGCGATCTTCTACAGCGACATCGTCGTGCCGCTCGCGGCCGTCGGAGTGGACCTCGACATCGTCCCCGGGACCGGTCCCGTCATCGCCGAACCGATACGCGATCAGGCCGCCGTGGCCAGGCTCCGCCCGCTCGAGCCGGGCGACGTGCCCTACACCACCGAGAGCGTCGGCCGGCTGGTCGAGGAGCTCGGGGCCACCCCGCTGATCGGCTTTGCCGGTGCGCCTTTCACCCTCGCCAGCTATCTGATCGAGGGCGGTCCGAGCCGCAATTACGCGCGTACGAAAGCACTCATGTACGGCGAGCCGGCGATCTGGCACGAGCTCGCGTCGCGCCTGGCCGACATCGCCCGCACCTACTTGCAGGTCCAGGTCGCCGCAGGCGCGAGTGCGATCCAGCTCTTCGACAGCTGGGCCGGCGCCCTGTCCGAGGCCGACTATCGCGAGTACGCGCTTCCGCACAGCGCCCATGTCCTGGCCGGCGTTCCGGACGTGCCGCGTATCCACTTCGGGGTCGGCACCGGAGAGCTGCTTCATGCCATGGGCGAGGCGGGCGCTGACGTCGTCGGTGTGGATTGGCGGATCCCGCTCGATGAGGCCGTGGAGCGCATCGGTCCGGGCAAGGCCGTTCAGGGCAACCTCGACCCGACGACGCTGCTGGCGCCCTGGTACGTGATCGAGCCGCAAGTGCGCCGGATCGTCGCCGAGGGCAGGCGCTGCGAGGGTCACATCTTCAATCTGGGCCACGGCGTCCTCCCCGAGACCGATCCCGATGTGCTCACCCGGGTCACCGAACTCGTCCACGAGTTGGGCTCGTCTCCCGAGGGGACATGAGCGCCCACATCCTCGTCATAGGCGGCGGCGTCGCCGGGCTCTCGGCCGCCATCGCCCTGCGCGGCACGGCCCACGTCACCATCCGGGAGCGGGCCGGGCAGGTCGGCGGCAAGCTGCGGCAGGGGCCGCTCGGCGTGGAAGAGGGAGCCGAGGCTTTCCTGTGCCGGCTGCCGGAAGGGATCGTCGCGGCCGCCGAGGCAGGCCTCGAGCTGACGCATCCGCAGGCCGTCCCTGCCCGGCTCTGGCTGAACGGAAAGCTGCAGCCGCTGCCGTCCGGGACCGTCCTCGGGGTGCCCGGAGATCTCCGAAAAGCCGCGCCGGTATTGGGTTTTCGCGGCACGATGCGCGCCCTGCTCGACCGCGTGCTGCCGGCCACGGCGGCCGATGAGGATCCTGCGGTCGGCCAGTACGTACGCGCCCGCCTCGGTGACCGGGTGGTCGATCGGCTCGTCGATCCCTTGCTGGGAGGGGTCTACGCCGGACGGGCCGATGAGCTCTCGCTGCGGATGACCACCCCGCAGTTGGTGCCGGCGCTGGGCGAGCGGTCACTGCTCGAAGCCGCGCGCCGGCTGGCCCCCAAACCCACTGGCCAGCCGATCTTTGCGACCCCCGTGCAGGGGATGGGTCAGCTGGTGGCGCGGCTGGCGGAAGTCAGCGGCGCCGACATCGTGCTGGGCAGCCCGGTGACCGATCTCGACCGCGACGGCGACGGCTGGCGGGTCGATGGCGAGCGCTACGACGCCGTCGTGCTCGCGGTGCCGAATGCCCCGGCCGGAAAGCTGCTCGCCCCGCTGGGCGTGGCCGTCCCACCCCTTGATTACGCCAGCGTCGCCTTGGCGACGTTCGTCTTCCCGAACGACACCGAACTTCCTGCAGCCAGTGGGTTTCTCGTGCCCTCGACCGAGCGCCGGCTGATCAAAGCGTCGACCTTCCTGTCCTCGAAGTGGAAGCACATCGCCGACGGATTCGACGGCGTGATCGTGCGGTGCAGCGCGGGCCGGGCAGGCGCTGCCGGCGACCTCGCCCGCTCTGACGTCGAACTTGCCGGGGTGCTCTGCGCCGAACTCGGCGAGGCGACGGGGATGCGGCGCCGGCCGCTGGAGACGAGCGTCGTGCGCTGGGGCGGCGGGCTTCCGCAGTACGCGCCGGGTCATCTGCAGCGCGTGGCGGGTGTGCGCGCCGGGCTTCCGCGGGGTCTCGCGCTCGCCGGGGCCGCCTGGGACGGGGTCGGGATTCCCGCGTGCCTGCGCTCGGGCACGGCGGCGGCGGCGTCCGTCGCGCAGACCCTCGCGCTGCCAATAACCTAGAGAACGCACGCTTTCCGGTCCCGGAACCGCGCGTTTCGCGAAGTTTTCGGTGGGACGGGCATCGGTGAGAGACTGGGGGCATGGCCGAGAGTGAGAAGTCTGCCCGCGAGCTCAACGACGAGATGCTCTACTGCTGCTACGCGGTTTTCCGGGCGCCCAAGCCGCTTGCGCAGGACCGCGCCGAGCTGACCGCCGAAGCTGATGCGCTGCTGGAGCAGGCGCTCGCCAAGGACGTCTACACCCGTGGCACGTACGACGTCAGCGGTTACCGGGCCGACGCCGATCTGATGATCTGGTGGACCTGCCCCGATCCCGACGTGCTGCAGGAGACCTACGGCCGCTTCCGGTCCACCGCACTCGGCCGCCAGCTCGAGCCGGTCTGGTCCTCCGTCGGCCTGCATCGCCCGGCCGAGTTCAACCGCAACCACATCCCGGCCTACGTCAGGCGCGAGGACCCGCGGCGCTACGTCTGCGTCTATCCCTTCGTGCGCTCGCTGGAGTGGTACCTGCTGCCGGACTACGAGCGCAAGGGAATGCTCGCCGAGCACGGGATCATGGGACGCGAATACCCCGACGTGCGGGCCAATACCGTTGCCGCCTTCGGCCTCGGCGACTACGAATGGCTGCTGGCCTTCGAGGCCGACGAGCTGCACCGGATCGTCGACTGCATCCGCCACCTGCGCACCAGCCGCGCCCGGCTCCACACGAAGCTCGAAATCCCCTTCTACACCGGCGTTCGCAAGCCGCTGGCCGAGATCGTCGCCGCGCTCGCCTAGCTGCGCTCGCCCGGCTCCGGCAGCATCGTGTGCCAGCGCTGCTGGCCGACGATTTCTCCCATGTCCAGCTCGCGTCGCGAACCATCGGGCTCCCACCCCGCCGCCGCGAGGAAGGTGTGCATCGGGGCGTCGCCGTCGAAGGTCCACAGGCGTGCGAGCCGGAATCCGGCGCCCGACAGGAACTGGACTCCCGCGGCCAGCAGCCGGCTCCCGTGGCCCATCCGCTGCTCGGCGGGGACCACCGTCAGCGCGAGCACCTCGCCGTCGATGGACGTGGCGTCCTCGTCCTCACTCGGCCCCGCCGCCAGATAGCCGACGAGCTGGGTCCCGCTCAACGCGACGAGCAGCCGGTGTGCGGGGGAGGGCGGGCTGCTGATCGCCGCGCGCCAGCCGGCCTCGACGAGGGTGGTGTCCAGCGCGTCGAGCGCGCCCTCGGGCAGCCGGGGCGCGTAGCAGGTGAGCCAGGTGTGCACCTGCGCCTCGGCCACCGCGCCGGAGTCACCCGCCCGCGCGGGCCTGACACTGGCATCAGCCGCCGGCGGCGGCGGGCTGCTCACACCTTCGGGAACTCGGGGGCCCAGGTGCCGTCGTCGCTGCGGACGAAGTCGCCGAGCAGCCCCGGCAGCTCCGGCACCATGATCGACGCGACCTGGTCGAAGATGCGGCGGATCTCATTCTCCGCACCGGGATCGGTACGGGCAGCGATCACGTGGCGCAGCGCGCGCACGTTGACGGTCCAGCCGATGCTGGTGGCCACCCCGTCAGGGGCGTAGCGGCGCAGGCCCGAGGTCACTTCCTTCTTGCGATGGAACGGGACACCCTCGCCGTCGAGGCCGAGCTTGTCGGCGGCCATCACCTGGAAGTGCTCCATGCGCTCGAGCAGCTCCTGCGCCTCGGCGAGCAGCTCGGGGTCCTCGCGGATCTCCTGCGGATGCTCGAAGGGAAGGTCGGTGAGCCGCACGAAGCGCAGCGATTCCTGCGAGAACGCGCTGCCCGCCCGGTGGCGTACCAGCTCGTGCGTGGCGACCCGAGAGACATTGAGGAAGACGAACGAGTAATTGGCGTGCTCGATCACGGATCCGTGGCCGCTGCGCAGGATGTTCGTGAGGTAGACGTCGGTATCGGCGCGGATGCGCGTCACGTTGGGATTGAGCCCGACGTCCCATGACCGGTAGCAGAGCCGGCCCATGAATTCGACGAGTCGCTCGCCCTCGGCGCGCCCGTCCTCACCCTCGGCGCGCACCCGGTCGAGCCAGGCGGTGCCGCCGACGGCGTCCAGGTAGGCGCGTACCCCCTCCCAGTCCAGAGCTGGGCGGGCAATCAAGAAAACCTGCGGGCTGACCTCTCGCACGGTGGTCAGCGTACGGGGCGCTCGCCGGGTGCGAATCCGTGGCGCGCCGGTCTCAAAGGCGGAGCAATGAGCCGAATGTCTCTTACTCTGAGGCCGCTTTGCGCGCTCTTCCCCCTTTGCCCGAAGCCCGCCGGTTCGTCAGCGGTTCCGCGAATTTCGAGAATTCCGAGAAATGAGGCCTGATGCGACCCGCCCGTCGCCGAACGGTTTCCGTCCTCACCGCCGGCTGCGCCGCGATCGCGGTGGCCGCCCTTCCGGCGCTGACGTCCTCGGCCAGCGCGGGGGAGTCGCCGCGCGTCGAGGTGCGCGACACCCACCCGGCATGGGCCGTGACCTCGGCTGAGGTGGCCAAGGCGCCGACGGGCAAGTCGGTCAAGGCCCGGGTGTACCTCAGCCCGCGCGATCAGGCAGCGCTGGATCGGGCGGTCACCGCGGTCAGCACGCCCGGGAGCCCGAGCTACCGGCATTACCTCACCCCAGCGCAATTTCGCGCTCAATACGGCCCGGCTGCGGACGCGGCAGCAAAGGTGAGTTCCTGGCTGCGAAGCGCCGGGCTGAAGGTTTCCGCGCTTCAGCAGAACGGCCGTTATTTCACCGTCACGGGTTCGGTGAGCAGCGCCCAGAAGGCGTTCGGCACCCAGTTGTCGATCTACCGCCGCGCCGGTGGGAGCTACCAGGCGCCGGACGGCGCGGTGACCGTGCCGGCCAACGTGAGCGCCGACGTGCTGAGCGTGACGGGGCTGGACGAGGCGCCCGCGACCGTCTCACCCAAGTCGGCGGTCGACCTCCTGCCCAGCCAGTACAACGCGATGCTCAAGCAGAAGCCGTCGGACTTCCCGGTCGGGTTCCGCAACGCCCAGCCCTGCGCCAGCTACTGGGGCCAGCTGACCGCCAACGTCGAGGGTGACTTCGCGACCAAACTGCCGGCCTTCCAGGGCCGCTCGCTGTTCTACGCCGTCTGCGGCTACACCCCCAAGCAGCTGCGAACTGCGTACGGGATCCCCGCGTCGCTCACCGGCAAGGGCGTGACCGTCGCCGTCGTCGATGCCTACCAGTCGCCCACGCTGCTCAAAGACGCCAACCGTTACGCCGCCGACACCGGCGACAAGCCGTTCGCGCCGGGGCAGTTCACCACCATCGGGCCCTACGTCCCCTACTACGACCAGGACTCGTGCGGTGCGGCCGGCTGGTCCACCGAGCAGTCCATCGACGTCGAGGCCGTGCACGGCATCGCCCCCGATGCCAAGTTGATCTACGCGTCGGGCGCCAGCTGCAACGGGATCGACCTGCTGGAAACCGAAGTCGGGGTCATCGACGACAACCGGGCGTCGATCGTCTCGCTGTCCTACGGCGACCTGGAGTCCAGTGAGACGACCGGCCAGGCCACCTTCGACACCTACGTGCTCAAGCAGGCCGCCCTGCAGGGCATCGGGTTCTACATCTCCTCCGGCGACAACGGTGACGAGGTGCAGAACAGCGGCATCAAGCAGGTCGACGCCTCCTCCTCCAACCCGTACGCCACGGCGGTCGGCGGCACCTCGCTCGCCATCGGAGCTCAGGGCCAGTACAAGTTCGAGACCGGCTGGGGCACCCGGCTCTGGTCGCTCGCGCCCAATGGCAAGAGCTGGGTCGACCCGGAGTTTCACGGCGGCGGCGGGGGCGGCTTCAGCGCCCTGTTCGCCGCCCCGTCCTACCAGCAGGGGATCGTCCCGGCGGGATCGCCTTCCGGACGCGGCGTACCCGACGTGGCGATGGACGCCGACCCCAATACCGGGATGCTGCTGGGCCTGACCCAGCAGTTCCCGAACGGCGTCTTCTACGACGAGGCCCGCGCCGGCGGCACCAGCCTCGCCTCCCCGCTGTTCGCCGGCGTGCAGGCCCTCACCAGCCAGGCGCAGAACGCCAGGCTCGGGTTCGCCAATCCGCGTATCTACGCCCTCGCCCGCCAGCAGGCGGCCGGAACGGGGGTGGCCGCCTTCCGCGACATCACGGGTGAGCACGACGGAGCGGCCGTGGTCCGCTCCGATTTCGTCAACGGTGCCAACGCTTCCGACGGTTTCCTCTACTCGGTGCGCAGCTTCGACGACGACACCTCGCTGGCGACCGCCCCGGGCTGGGATGACGTCACCGGACTGGGCACGCCGACGGCGGCCTACTACACGGCCACCGGAAGGTAGCTCACAAATTCACCCGACTTCCCGTCGCGGCTCAAGGCCCGCCCTGCAAGGTGCCGATCGCTCTGTCACCCGCCACACCCGTAACCCCCGGACGGGTGTGGCGGGCCCTGACGCTTGTTAGGGCCGTCGCACCGGACTTTTGTCAGCGGTCGGCACTAGCGTGGGGGTCATGGGAATCCTGCCTCCCGGCCCCTTCGGTCGCCTGCTTGTCGCGATGGTGACCCCGTTCACCGCTGAGGGTGCGCTCGACGAGGCCGGCGCCCAGGCGCTGGCGGCCCACCTGGTCGATCAGGGCTGCGATGGTCTTGTGATCAGCGGCACCACCGGGGAGTCCCCCACCACGAGTGATGCCGAGAAGGATCGCCTGCTGCGCGCCGTGCTCGAAGTGACCGCGGGCCGTGCTGCGGTGCTCACCGGAGTCGGTAGCAATGACACTGCCCACTCCATCGAGCTGGCGGTCGCCGCCGAGAAGGCCGGGGCGAGCGGCGCGCTGATCGTGACCCCGTACTACAACAAGCCCCCGCAGTCGGGCCTGATCGCCCATTTCAGCGCCATCGCCGATGCCACCGATCTCCCGGTCATGCTCTACGACATCCCGGGGCGCGCCGGGGTGCCCATCGCCACTGAGACCCTCCTTCGCCTGGCGGAGCATTCGAAGATCGTGGCGGTCAAAGATGCCAAGGGTGATCTCGCCGCAAGCAGCGCGGTTCTGGCGGGCACCGAGCTGGCCTATTACTCCGGTGATGACGCGCTGAACATTCCACTGCTGGCGATCGGCGCGGCCGGTTTCGTCAGCGTCGTCGGCCATGCGTTCGCCCCCCAGTTGCGAGAGATGCTCGAGGCCTTCGACAGCGGCGCCGTGCCCCGCGCGATCGCGCTGCACCATCAGCTGCTGCCCGCTTACACCGGCTTTTTCCGCACCCAAGGCGTCATCACCACCAAAGCCGCCCTCCGGCTGCTCGGCCTGCCCGCCGGGCCGGTCCGGCTGCCGCTGGTCGACGCCACCCCTGAGGAGATCAACGTCTTGCGAGCTGACTGCGCTGCAGCCGGGCTGGACCTGCCGGCATGAGCCATCCCCACCCGGATCTGACTGCTCCGGGGCCGCTCGCCGAGGAGGGCCTGCGGATCGTCGCGCTCGGCGGCCTCGGCGAGATCGGTCGCAACATGACCGTCTTCGAGCACGCCGGCCGGTTGCTGATCGTCGATTGCGGGGTGCTGTTCCCCGAGTCCGACCAGCCCGGTGTCGATCTGATCCTTCCCGACTTCAGCTCGATCCGGGATCGGCTCGGTGACATCGAAGCCGTCGTGCTGACCCATGCCCACGAGGACCACATCGGGGCGGTGCCGTTCCTGCTGCGCGAGCGGCCCGATCTGCTCATGGTCGGCAGCCGCTTCACGCTGGCGCTGCTGCGCGCCAAGCTCTCCGAGCACCGGATGAAGCCGGAGATGCTCGAGGTCATCGAGGAGGGCCGGGCCAGCTTCGGGCCGTTCGACTGCGAGTTCTTCGCCGTGAACCACTCGATTCCTGACGCGCTCGCGGTCGCCATCCGCACCGCCGCCGGCACCGTCCTGCACACTGGCGACTTCAAGATGGACCAGCTCCCGCTCGACGGGCGCATCACCGACCTCGGCGGCTTCGCCCGGCTCGGGCGCGAGGGCGTCGATCTGCTGCTGTCCGACTCGACCAATGCCGAGGTCCCGGGGTTCGTCACCAGCGAGCGCGAGATCGCTCCGGTGCTCGACGACGTGTTCCGCACCTCCGATCGCCGGGTGATCGTGGCCTGCTTCTCAAGCCACGTCCACCGCGTGCAGCAGGTCCTCGACGCGGCCCAGGCCCATGAGCGTTCGGTCGCCTTCGTCGGCCGCTCGATGGTGCGCAACATGGGGGTCGCCCGCGATCTCGGGTTGTTACGCGTGCCGCCCGGCCTGATCGTCGATGCCCGCGAGATCGACGCGCTGCCTGACAAGCACGTCTGCATGATCTCCACCGGGTCGCAGGGCGAGCCGCTGTCGGCCCTCTCGCGCATGGCCAACCGTGACCATCCGGTCCGCATCGAATCCGGCGACACCATCGTGCTGGCGTCCAGCCTCATTCCGGGCAACGAAAATGCGGTCTACCGGGTGATCAACGGCCTGACCCGCTGGGGCGCCCGGGTCATACACAAGGATGTGGCGAAGGTCCACGTCAGCGGCCACGCACCGGCAGGTGAGCTGCTCTACGTGCTCAACATGACGCGTCCGAGCAATGTCGTGCCGATCCACGGGGAGTGGCGCCACCTGCGGGCTCACGCCGAGCTGGCGATCGCGAGCGGGGTGCCGCCCGAGCGCGTGCTGTGCGTCGATGACGGCATGGTCGTCGATCTGGTCGACGGTCACATCTCGGTGGCCGGCAAGGTCGATTGCGGCTACGTCTACGTCGACGGCAGCAATGTCGGCGACGTGTCCGAGGAGCAGCTCAAAGACCGTCGCATCCTCGGTGAAGAAGGCTTCATCACGATCACGGTCGTGGTCGACTCCACCACCGGCAAGGTCGTCGGAGGTCCGGAGATCTTCGCCCGGGGTTTCTCGGCGCTGGGCGAGGAGGCGTTCGTCCAGGTCAAGGAGCGGGCCGCGCAGGCGCTCGACGCCCTGCTCGCCGAAGGCGTCTCGGAGCCGGCCGCGATGCGCCGTGCGCTGCGCCGGGTGGTCGGCAAGTGGGTCGCCGACACCTACCGCCGTCGCCCGATGCTCGTCCCGGTGATCGTCGAGGTCTGAGCCGACGCGAGGCGGTGGTCAGGCGGGTGTCAGGCGGTGCTCAGGCGGTGGCGGGCTTGCGCAGCACGACCAGCGTGGGCTTCGGGATCGCGCGGCGGTGGCTGGCGATCCAGCGCTTGCCGCGGTCGGTGAAGGCCAAGGCGAAAAGGGTGCCGAGCACGAGCGAGGAGAGGTGCCCGAGTGCCGACATGTCCAGGCCCGTGATGCCGGAAAGCAGCCCCGGGATGACGATCGCTCCCGACAGCACCGCAGCAAGCCGCAGTTTCCAGCTACCGAGCACCAGGCAGGCGGCCATCGCCGCGAGGATCACGTAGCTGGGGCCGACGTCGAGGATGTTGACCTGCGACCGGGGCTGGGCATGCCAGGCGATCTGCAGCAGGAGCATGCCCTCGGAGATCACCGTGGCGATCACGTGAGCCCCGAAAACGATCATCAGCGCCCGCCCGCGACCGAGCATGCGCTCCAGGCCTCCGAGCAGGATCAGCGTGAGCGGCACCCAGAGCCAGGTGTTGCCGAGGTCGACGAAGGCGCTGGCCGGCAGGACGAACAGCGGATCGATGGCGAGGTGGGTGATGTTGGTGCTGGCAGCGCGCGCCAGGGCCGTCTCGTCGGAGTTCGGGAGCAGCCACATCACGAACTCGACAAGCACCAGGCCCAAAGCGAAGCAGGCGGCGAGCGGCGTGGAGAGCACGCTGGTCTTCGTGCGCAGGGTGAGATCCCACAGCCGGCGGACGCAGGGATGCGACACGAACGTCCGCCTTTCGTTTCGCCCGGGCTGCGTGCGGCCTTCTGCTGCCGGCATGTCGCCGGCTCTTGCCGAGCCCTGGGTCCTGAACTCCCATCGGCGGGTGGCCGCTGGTTCTGGACTTACTTTCGACCTTGCCCGCGGCAGTTAGTCCCGATGTGTCCTGGCCCTGAGAGCTCCCTGTGAGTTCTGTCGCGTTTCGTGGCCGCGACTGCTCTCCCCGGGGGACGGGCGCGGCCGATTTCGGGGCGACTCGCTTGTCCAATGGGCGATCCGGACGCCCCCACGTGTCACGGTGTTGAGCGTGCCGACCTCGACGAGGGGCGGCCGGTCGCCCGCGCGCTCCGGCACCCGCTCCACCACCGCCCGCCGGCGCCCGCCTGCCAAGGCTGCCAAGCGCGGGCAGAGCAGCCGGCGCCCGCCGAAGCGCCAGCCCTTACTCGTCGTCCTGGTCCGCGCCGTCTACCGGCTGATCCGGGGTATCTGGCTGGGCATCGCGCGCGGCCTGGGCGCTGCGGCGCGAGCCGTCGGCAGCGGCGCCCGCGAACTCAAGCTCGAACCCGCAGCCCGTCGCGACGGGATCGGCCTAGCCGTCCTCGCTCTCGGGGTGGTGACGGCCGCGGCTGTCTGGTGGTCCGCGGGCGGTCCCGCCGGCCGCGTCGTCGCCAACGTGCTGCGCAGTGCTGTGGGATCGGGTGCAGCGTGGCTGCCGCCCCTGCTCGTCCTGCTCGCCTGGCATCTGGTGCGCCGCCCCGGCGAACCCGGCACGGGCGGGCGGCTCGTCGTCGGGTGGCTCTGCATCGCGTTCGGCGTGCTGGGGATCGTGCACATCGCTCATGGCGTCCCCGATTCGACGAAGGGCGCGTCGGCGATGCGTCACGCCGGCGGGGATATCGGCTACCTCTCCTCATCACCGCTGGCGAGCGGGTTGACCCCGTACGTCGCTGCGCCCCTGCTCGCGCTGCTCGCGATCTTCGGGATCTGCGTCCTCACCCGCACCCCGCTGGCAAGCCTGCCCTCGCGGCTGCTCATGCTCCGCGACCGGATCCTGCACCGCAGCGCGGAGACCGGTGACGGCGACGAGGACCTCACGATCGACTTGCGTGACGACGCGCCTGCGGTCAAGCGGCCCCGCTCCCCGCGGAGCCGGGTCGGGGTCTTCAACACCGATTCTCCCGACGCGCCGTATGACGTGGCCAAGGACAGGTCGCCCGGGCTTGTCGTCGAGCTCGGCGGCAGCGAGCCCGATGACCCAACTTCACCCGCGGTGCGCCCGCCGAGTCCCCGTGATCCGGTCGCCGTCCCGAAGAAGGCCGAGCAGCTCCCGCTCCCGGCCTCGGGCGATTACAAGCTCCCGCCACCCGAGCTGCTGCGCGACGGAAGCCCGGCCAAGGCGCGTACCAAAGCCAACGACGCGGTGATCGCCGCGCTGACCGACGTCTTCCGCAGCTTCGACGTCGACGCCGCCGTCACCGGCTTCTCCCGCGGTCCGACCGTGACCCGCTATGAGGTGGAGCTCGGCCCCGCGGTCAAGGTGGAGCGGATCAAGGCGCTGCTGCGCAACATCGGTTACGCGGTCAAGAGCCCCGACGTGCGGATCATCGACGTGATCCCGGGCAAGAGCGCGGTCGGCGTCGAGATCCCCAACACCGACCGGGAGAACGTCAGCCTGGGCGATGTCCTGCGCAGCGCCGCCGCGACCCTCGATCCGCATCCGCTGCTCGTCGGGCTGGGCAAGGACATCGAGGGCCGGTTCGTCGTCGCGAACCTGCAGAAGATGCCGCACATCCTGGTGGCCGGCGCCACCGGCTCAGGCAAGTCGACCTGCATCAACACGATCATCACGTCGGTGCTCCTGCGGGCGACGCCCGAGCAGGTCAGGCTCGTGCTGGTCGACCCCAAGCGCGTCGAGCTCACGGCGTATGCCGGCATCCCCCACCTGGTGACCCCGATCATCACCAGCCCGAAGAAGGCCTCGGAAGCGCTGCAGTGGGTCGTGCGCGAGATGGACTTCCGCTACGAGGACCTGTCCGCCAGCGGGGTGCGCCACATCGATGACTTCAACCGCAAGGTGCTGTCCGGTGAGATCACGGCGCCGCCGGGAAGCGAGCGCGTCTACGCCCCGTACCCGTACCTGCTGGTGATCGTCGACGAGCTGGCCGACCTGATGATGGTCGCCCCGCGTGACGTCGAGGATTCGGTCGTCCGCATCACCCAGCTGGCCCGCGCCGCCGGCATCCACTTGGTACTGGCGACCCAGCGTCCGAGCGTCGACGTCGTCACCGGCCTGATCAAGGCCAACGTGCCGAGCCGCCTCGCGTTCGCCACCGCCAGCCTCGCCGACAGCCGGGTCATCCTCGACCAGCCGGGCGCCGAGAAGCTGGTCGGCCTCGGCGATGCGCTCTTCCTGCCCATGGGTGCCAACAAGCCCAACCGGGTGCAGGGCGCGTTCGTCTCCGAAGACGAGATCGCCAAGATCGTCCGCTTCGCGAAGGAGCAGGCGCAGCCGGTCTACCGCGAGGACGTCGATGCGCCTCCCGCCGAGACGAAGCGAGAGGTCGACGAGGACGTCGGCGACGACCTGCAGCTGCTCCTGCAGGCGGTCGAGCTCGTCGTGAGCACCCAGTTCGGTTCGACGTCGATGCTGCAACGCAAGCTGCGCGTCGGTTTCGCCAAGGCCGGCCGGCTGATGGACCTGATGGAGTCGCGCGGCGTCGTCGGACCGAGCGAGGGTTCGAAGGCGCGCGAGGTGCTGATCATCCCTGAGGAGCTGGAAAGCGTTCTCGTGACGCTGCGCGGTGGCTGAGCGCCGGGTGTGAGACCGCTGACGACCACATTTCCCGGCGCGGCGCGGCCGTTGGCGGCGCCGCGGCCGATTTACGCTTTCTGCGGTAATCCCTGACGTTCGGAGTGGGTGGGGCCGGTGTCTGTCGCTGAGCAGGCGGGCGCGCGGACGGGCGAGGGCGGCCCGGTCGGCGCGCAGCTGGCCCGCGCTCGCGTGGCGCACGGTTTCTCCATCGACGACCTGCAGCGCCGCACCAACATCCGTTCGACGGTGATCAGCGCGCTCGAGCGCGACGACATCCGTCCGAGCGGCGGGGTGGTCTACGCCCGCGGGCACTTGCGCACTCTCGCGCAGGCGCTCGGTCTTGACCCGACGCCGCTTCTCGCGGCGTTCGACGCCAGCCATGGCACCGCTTCGCCGCCCGTGCTGGTGTCCGACACCGACGCGGCCGAGGTGAGCCTTCGGTCCAGCGGCCCGCCGGCGACCGGTCCGCGCTGGCCGCTCGTGATGGCGGGCCTGCTGGTCGTGGTGATCGTCATCGCCCTCGTGCAGCTGCTGGTCCCGGGTTCGAAAGACAAGGGGCACTCCGCCGTCAAGGCTCTCCCAGCGCCGGCAAAGGCGAACACGCTGGCTCCGAAGCCGACCGCCCAGGCGCCGTCGCTGGTCTTCCCGGTTCCTGCTGAGGGCGTCACCCTGCGGATCGTGCTGACGACCAAGCCGAGCTGGCTCGACATCACCGACGAGCGCGGGGCTCAGCTGATCCAGCGCGTGGTGCAGCCTTCGAATCAGGCTCTGGACCTGCACGCCGCCGGCCGGCTGCAGGCGACGATCGGCGACGCGAGTGCGGCGGCAGTGTCGTGCAACGGCCACCCGCTGGGGACGCTCGGCGCGGCGAAGCAGGTCGTCACGCTCACCCTCGTTCGCGGAAGCACGCAATGCCCCGGGAGCTGACCAAGCGCCGCTGACCGGCGGCTACCCTCGGGGGATGTCCCCCCGTCGTGCCGCCCTCGTCACGCTGGGCTGCGCGCGTAACGAGGTGGACTCGGAGGAGCTCGCCGGCAGGCTCGCCGCGGGCGGCTGGGACATCGTCGACGACCCGTCCGGCGCGGATGCCGTGCTGGTCAACACCTGCGGCTTCATCGCTGCGGCGAAGAAGGATTCGGTCGACGCGCTGCTCGAGGCCGCCGATGCGGCCGGCGGCAGCCCCGTCGTCGCGGTCGGGTGCATGGCCGAGCGCTACGGCCGCGAGCTGGCCGACGCCCTGCCAGAAGCGTCGGCGGTGCTCGGTTTCGACGACTATCCCGCGATCGCGTCGCGGCTGGACGCCATCGTTTCCGGTGAGCGCCCCTCCGCGCACACCCCTCGCGACCGCCGGACGCTGCTGCCGATCACGCCGGCCGACCGCGTGGGCTCCGGCGTCTCCACCCCGGGTCATGGGGCCGCCGAGACGCCGCTTCCTGCCGGGCCGGGTCCGCGAACGCTCCGGCGCCGGCTGACGGGCGGTCCCGTCGCCTCGCTGAAACTCGCGTCGGGCTGCGATCGGCGCTGCGCCTTCTGCGCGATCCCGAGCTTTCGGGGCGCCTTCGTCTCGCGGCTGCCGGAGGACATCCTCGCGGAAGCGGAGGCACTCGCCGCCGATGGCGTACGCGAGCTGGTTCTGGTCAGTGAGAATTCCACCGCCTACGGCAAGGACCTCGGCGATGTCCGGCTGCTGGAGCAGTTGCTGCCGGCGCTCGCCTCCGTGTCGGGCGTGCTCCGGGTGCGCGTCGCCTACCTGCAGCCTGCGGAGCTGCGGCCCGGCCTGCTGGAAACGATCCTCACGACGGCCGGCGTCGCGCCCTACCTCGACCTCTCCTTCCAGCACGCGAGCGGCGAGGTGCTGCGTCGGATGCGGCGCTTCGGCGACGGCGAGCGGTTCCTGGACCTGCTCGCGGAGGGCCGCCGGTTCGCGCCGGAGCTCGGTGCCCGCAGCAACGTGATCGTCGGCTTCCCGGGTGAGACCCGCGCCGACGTCAAGGCGCTCACGGACTTCCTCGAAGCAGCTCGACTCGACGCGGTGGGCGTCTTCGGCTACAGCGACGAGGACGGCACCGAGGCCGTCGGGCTCCCCGCCAAGGTGGGTGCAGCGACCATCGGCCGGCGGCTGGCCAAGCTGGTGGATCTCGCGGAGCAGCTGACCGCGGCGCGCGCCGAGGAGCGGATCGGCAGCCTGGTCGAGGTGCTTGTCGAGGAGGTCGACGGCGACGACGGGGTCGCCGAGGGCCGGGCGGCGCATCAAGCACCGGAGGTCGACGGATCGTGCGAGGTGCGCTGGACGGCCGGTGAAGCTCCCCGCGTCGGCGAGCTGGTCCGGGCCCGGGTTGTCGGGAGCAATGGGGTCGACCTGGTCACCGAGCTCACCGAGGTTTTGGTGCCCACGGGCGTCGAGCGGTGATGGGCGACCTGACGGTGGATTCTCAGGTGACGCCACGCCCGGACGATCCGACGCCGCGCCCCGGGGCGACCCGCGGGTCCCAGGCCGCCCACGCCGGCGCCGAGGCAGCGGCCCGGCTCCAGCAGCGGCTGCAGAACGTGCCGTCGGTTCCCGATCCCGCCGGCGATGCCGCCTCCGGCGTGGGTGTGTGGAACCTCGCTAACGCATTGACCGGCTTCCGGATCGTGCTGGTGCCGTTCTTCGCCGTCTTCCTCTTTGCCGGCACCGGTCACGAGACCGGCTGGCGGATCGCCGCCTGGGGGGCCTTCGCGACTGCCGCGTTCACCGATCGCCTCGACGGTCAGATCGCCCGCGCCCGCGGGCTGGTGACCGAGTTCGGCAAGCTGGCCGACCCGATCGCCGACAAGGCGCTCGTCGGCACCGCACTCGTCGGCCTGTCGATCCTGCACGACCTCTCGTGGTGGGTGACGGGGATCGTGCTGGCCCGCGAGATCGGGGTGACCCTGCTGCGCTTCTGGGTGCTGCGGCACGGCGTCATCCCGGCCAGTCGCGGGGGCAAGCTCAAGACGTTGCTGCTGAACGTCGGGATCGGGCTCTACGTGCTGCCGCTGTCGGGCGCGCTGCACGTGCTCGCGTCGATCATCCTGGGCGTCGCGGTGGCCGTCGCGCTCATCACCGCCGTGGACTACGTCGGCACCGCGCTTGCGATGCGCCGGGATGCTCGTGCGCGCTGAACTTCTTGCGGTCGGCGACGAGCTGCTCTACGGCGACATCCTCAACCGCAATGCGGCGGAGCTCGGGCGTCAGCTCGCCGACGTCGGGATCACCGTCACCCACAGCGGGGTCGTCGGCGACGACATCGAAACGATCGCCGAGGCGTTGCGGTCGGCGCTCTCGCGCGCTGACGCGGTGCTGCTGACCGGGGGACTCGGGCCGACCCAGGACGACCTGACCCGCGAGGGGCTGGCACGTGCCGCGGGGGTCGATCTCGTACGCGACGATTTCCTGGAAAGCCAGCTACGGCGGCGGTTTCGCGATCTGCGCCGCACCGTTCCCGACATGAACTACCGCCAGGCGAACCTTCCGGTGGGCGCCGAGCCGCTGCCCAACGAGCGCGGCACGGCGCCCGGGATCCGGCTCGAACTGCTCGGCGGGATCGCGTACGCCATGCCGGGCCCGCCGCACGAGATGCAGGCGATGTTCGCCGCGACGGTGCTGCCGGACCTGCTGCGCCGCCAGGGCGAACCGGCGGTCGTGGTGCACCGGGTGTTGCACACCTCGGGCATGTGGGAGTCGGCGGTCGCCGAGGCGATGGCTCCGGAGGTCGACCGCCTCGCGGCCGAGGCGACCCCGGGCCAGGATCGCAATCCGACCATCGCGTTCCTGGCCTCCGGCGGGCAGACCCGGGTGC
>DATAZK010000145.1:0-23050 GCA_036272075.1 Frankiaceae bacterium | reverse complement strand
CGTCGCAGACTGTCCATGTAGAGGAGCCCCCGTCGCCGGGCGTGACCACCGACCCTGCTTCGACGCAGCTCGCCGAGAATCAATCAAAGCTCGAGCGACTGCTCAGCGACCGGCTTAACGCGCTGGGATTGAAGCAACTACGCACAGAACGCCTCGACGAGTGCGGCCTGTACGCCTGGTGGGTGGACGACGATGGCGCGCGCGCCTTGTCCACAGGACTCGGGCACGCCGTGAGCGGGCTGATCTACGCGGGGCAGACCGGTGCGGACTCCGCTCGCGCTGGAATCCAACGATCGTCGACCCTTCGCGGACGCCTGCTGGGAAACCATTTCGGGGGAACGGTGCACGGATCGACGTTCCGGCTCACCCTCGCCGCAGCCCTTCGCGATCAGATCGTCGGCGATCACAACCGAGCCTTCGACAGATCAGCCGAGAGCCTCCTGAGCGACTGGATGGCCTCTCATCTGTCCGTGGTGGCTGTCCCATTCCCGGACCGCAAAGCCCTGCTTGCGCTGGAAGAACGGGTGATTCGCAAGTTGGATCCCCCGCTTAACCTTCAGCACGTCGGCTCGACGTCACTTCGGGCGTTGCTCAAGGTCCGACGGAAGCAGTTGCTCGCCAAGTAGTACGAACACCTCACCGGCAGACGGAGTTGTGATGGACATTCGGCTCTGAAGTCAAGCGCTGCCGTTGCCGATTGCAAGGTCATCATGACGATCGTCGATTCGGCGCGGAGCGTGCTCCGGGAGCACAAGCTCGCTGGCGACGGACGCGCAGGGATCTGGGCCCGCAAGATGGCGCGGACGAAGCAGCGGAAGTTCGTCCAGCAGCACTGGCGTTCGCTGCTGCTCTTCAGCGCTTTCGTCATAGCAGTAATTATGGCCGCAGCCTTGCTCGCACCGAATTCCTTCTCGAGTGGCTTCCTCCTCGGCGGGGGACTGGCGTCTCTGGCCGGGGCGTTGGTCACCTGGGTCATCCAGGTGACGGGCACGGCACCCACGATGATGGGCGACCTGGCCGAGCAGTGGACGGCGAGCGAGCTTCGCAAGCTGCGACGGCACGGATGGCGCGTCGTCAATCACCTATGCCTTCGCACCGCCGATATCGACCACGTCTTGATCGGACCCGGGGGCGTGTTTGCGATCGAGACCAAATGGAGCGGCAGCCCCTGGACTGACGAGTTTGCTCGCAATCGAATCGAGCGGGGTTGTCGCCAAGTCGAAGGCAACGCCAGAGACCTCCGGCTCTGGACCGAGTTCAAAGAAGCCGTATCGCCGGCCCCGATTTCGCCTGTACTCGTCCTCTGGGGCCCCGAGATTGGACAGATGGAGCCGTCCATGTCAACGGTGGCGGATGCCACCGTAGTGGCCGGACCTGCGCTGCATCAATGGCGGGCCGCGTTGCCGACCGACGTTCTCACGAGGCACCAAGCGGATGCCGCGTGGAAGGCACTCGATAGGCAAGCATTGGTTCGAGACTCCAAAGAGAACGCCCGCACGCCGCTGCCACCCTCGCTGCACAAGATCGTCCTGGCGCTCGTCGGCCTCGTATTGACCGGCGTCGTGGGTTCCCTTGCAGCCCTTCAGCTTCTCAGGCTGTCTGGATCAATCGCAGTGGGGACGCCCCTTTGCCTTCTTCTCGCTGTACTGGCTGTCCCGGGGCGCCGCTGGAAGCTCGGTAAGTACCTGTCGCTCGCTTGGCAGAGCGGCATCTGTTTTGCCATATTGGACGTCGTTGCATACGTCCTTTTCCGCTGATCCTTCTCCAATCTGCTAAACCATTCCCCATGCCCCGCTGCTATCCCCCCGACCCGGACTGGCCGGTTGATCGTCACGGCGAGCGCGCGGTCTTCGAGGCCCTCAGGAACCAACTTCCCGAGGACTGCGCACTCTTCTCGAGCGTCGCGCTGACGGAACGCGGTCAGGAGCGCGAGATCGACATCCTGGTCGGATGGCCGGGACACGGCATCGCGGTCATCGAAGTCAAAGGCGGAAGCGTCAGCTGCGAGCAGCGGCAGTGGTGGCAGTCGTCGGGGACCCAGAAGCACAAGATCCAGAGCCCGGTCACCCAGGCGCAGGACGCGAAGCACGCGCTGCTGCGCTTCCTGAGCCGATCCTCGACCATCTTGCCGAAGGTCCGCGCGGCGCATCTGGTCGCGTTCCCGTACACCACCGTCGGTAAGAACTGGCAAGCCCCGGATTGCCCGCGCGCCATGGCCATCGGGCAGGGCGAACTGAAGTCTGCCGCCGCGACTGTCCAACGCGCCATCGACAATGAGGGCAAGGGGTTTCAGCCGCTCGACGACGCAGGCTGCCTCTCGCTCGAGACCGCGCTGGAGGGAACGCTTCCCGGCCAGGCGAGCTTGCTGACGGTCGCCGAGGAGCATGAACACCGGGTCGACCAGATGACGCGGGATCAGTTGAAGATGCTCGACTACCTGCGACACATGCGCCGCGTGGCGGTCACTGGCGGCGCCGGCACCGGGAAGACGTGGCTGGCCGCAGAGCAGGCGCGTCGGCTCACCAAATCAGGCGAGCGCGTCGCCCTGCTGTGTTACTCCCGTGGCCTTGCGCGCTTCATGCAGCGGCTGGCAGACACCTGGCCCGTCAAGGAAAGGCCAGCGTTCGTAGGACTTTTTCACCAGTTACCGATCGAGTGGGGCGCACCTCCGGGCGACGATGACGACAGCGACTACTGGGAACGCCGGCTCCCGCTGACGCTCGGCGAGCTGGCTTTGCAGCGGCCGGAGGCCGATCGCTTCGACAGCATCGTGATCGACGAGGCGCAGGACTTCGGCGAGCTCTGGTGGCCACCCTTGCTCTCATGCCTGCGCGACCCCGCGCAGGGAGGCCTCTTCTTCTTCCTGGACGAGGCCCAGCGCGTCTTTGCCAGACAGAGCGAGCTGCCGATCGCCCTGCAACCACTCGCGCTCGGCGAGAACATCCGCAACACGAAGAACGTCGCCCAGACTTTCGCGAGCCTGTCGGGTGAACGCCTGCGCTTTCGCGGGCTGGCCGGCCCGCCAGTGCGCTTCGCGCAATGCGCTACCGACGACGCTCTCTACGCCGCTGACGACCAGGTCGAGCAGCTTCTCGACGACTGGGAGCCTGGCCAGATCGCCTTACTCACCACGGGCAGGCGGCATGGCGAGCAGGTCAACGAGGTCGAGCTCGGCGGCTACCAGCGCTACTGGGACAGCTTCTTCGAGGAACGCGACGTCTTCTACGGTCACGTGCTCGGCTTCAAGGGGCTCGAACGTCCGGTAATAGTGCTCGCAGTCAACGGTTTTCGTGAGCTGGACCGTGCCAAGGAGATGCTCTACGTCGGCCTCTCGCGGGCGCGAACCCAGCTCGTCGTCTGCGGCGACCTGGAGCTCATCGCGAAGGTCGGTGGCGAGGGCGTGCGCCGACGCTTGATGAGCGCCGAACAGGGATAGCCGGCCCTAAGCTGCCATCGGCACATCCAGCAACGCGAGGACGATCTCGTCCAGGTCTTCATCGAGCGCGCCCTCGAACTCACCGGTACGCGCCAGGATCCCGCGCAGACGCTCGAGCGCCACCTGGAGCACCCAGACATCGTCGTCGGACAGCTCCACCGCCACCGCCACGACCGGCCGTCCACACGAGTCAAGGCACTCGACCACCTCGACCGCGGCATCCTCATCGAGCTGCTGGGCAGCCCGCAGCCGGCAGGCCAGATCGTCCTGCTCGTCGCCGAGGGCGATCCGGTAGTCCTCCCAGTCACCCAGACCCAACTCCATGACCGCGCTGCACATCGCGACAGCCAGCTGGGAAACCAGCAACTGACGGCTCGTGAGCACGAGCGCCGACCCGGACCACGCTGACACGGTGACCTCCCTCTTTCGAGTCAGAGACTTGCATCACCCTCCGACAAAATCGGGACGAAGCCAGCGTGTCGGCTTGACGGGGTGCTCTCGTCTTAGAAGTCGCCCGGAAATTCGCAGGAGGGACAGCCTTCGGTGAACAGGTCAGCCCCGCACTCCACACAACGGCCAAGATCGTCAAGGTCTTGGCCGTCGAGGTCGGGAATGACCTCTTCGACGAGGATGGCCAGCTTCTGGGGCGATAGGGAGAGGGTCACGACGGCCTCCAATTCCCGGTCTGCATCGACATCCCGGATGTGCGTCGGTAGGCCATGTGAGCGTGTCCCCCGTGACCAACGACCCGCTCCTTCAGTCACCCGCCGCCCGGCTCTTGAGATGCGAGACATGCCCAAGGTTAGGGCGCCGGCGGACTCCGGTTAACGATGAAGGGGACCACGATCCAGGCGGCGCTACTACTGAATCCCCAGCAACTCCCGTAGCCGATCCGGGCGCATCGTCGCCACGCCTTCATCGGTGACCCCGCCGCCCGCCGGGAAGCTGTCGATGAGCCGGATGACGCGCTCGCGTTGCGTCGGATCTTCAGCAGCCTCGCGGGGAGTGAGGCCGCCCAGGGCCGGGACGGATTCCGAGCACCAGTTCTCCTCGATCAGAGCCATCCGAGCCGCCATGGCAATCTTCACGGCCGCGTCGACGCGCTCAGGGTCAGAGGGCGGCGTCCGTCCGGCTGCCGCCTCGATCGGCTCCCGTGACTCGGAGACGAGCACCGCGTCGGGCAGGAGTTCCGTCAGGTCGGCGGCAATCTCGTCCACGCGGTACTCGCTCATGGTCTGCACCGTAAGGATCGAACCGTCGAGTTCGAGGGTCGCCAGCACGAGGCTGTCCACGTCTCCGGGACGCTCCTGGTACCAGCGGTCAGGACCGCCGCTGACGTACGCCCGGTCCAGCACCGGCCGCACACTTTCGGGATCGTCGACGCGCAGCACCCGCGTGCAAAAGAGCATCGGCTCACCAGTGGTCGTCTGCAATTCGGGCGGCCTCGATGCCGCCGACATGAACGCGAGCAGCCTGTTGGCGAGAGCCACCGGGTCCGGGTCGTCGACGATGTCCAGAAACGCGTCTTCCTGGCCCGGCGGCACCGAAATCACCGCCCCCAGAAGCCGATGACCACTGCCATCCGGAACGGCGCGTGCACAAATCAGCTGACCCGCCGTCGCCGTCTGGCTCCCAATGCGTTCCTGGACGTCCAGCAGTTCCGCCTCGCGTAAGTCGCGCAACTGGAGACCGACCCCCGGAGAAACCGAGACGATCTCGTACACCGTCCGCGGGACGAGCTGCCACGAGGCGTAGAGCAGCTGCTCGTCCTCGGGTAGCAACGCGCCGCGTTCAGCGAGGAACCGATCCAGCCACCCCAACTCGTGCAGGACCACGTCCAGCACCAGCGAATCGTGCATCGCCTCAGTGACCTTCTCCGGGTCCTCGTCGGCGAGCTTCCAGGCCGTCTCGGTGACGATCTGGGTGAGCGGAGCCCCGCGCCGCTCCACGTAGGACACCGTCTTACGCAGCATCCAGCGGAAGCGCTCAGGCAACGACGGCAGGTCGTTCGCGCGTAGATGGCAGACCTTGTACTTACGCCCCGAGCCACACCAGCACGGCTCGTTGCGACGCATGCCCGCGCCCGGATTCCCCTGCCCTCCCATCGCGCTCTCGATGGCCTCGAGGTCCGGATCATCAGGCGTGAATACCTGCGACCAAAGGGCTTTTGCCTCAGCGGCACGACCCTGGTCCGCTCGCGTCCACGCGAGGCGATCGACGGCCGGGAAGAAGTCCGGCGCCTGGCGTACGGCCTCAGCAAGCGCGTCGGCAGCGGCAAGCGGATCGCACCGCCGCTCCGCCACCAGCGCGCTCACGACTCCCGCAACGGCACGCTGCAGCGGCTTGGATGCCGCCGCCGAGAGCCGACGCGCAAAAGCCTCGACGGCATCGAGGGATTCGGAGTCCTCGCCATCGCCTAAGAACTGATCGGTGGCGATCTGCAGGATGGCTTCATCTGCCATGAGGTCGAGCACGCGGCGCAGTTCGGACGCGCTGATCTCGTACTCGCCCGAATCGACGCGTTCAAAAAGCCCATACACATCAAGGAGATCTCGCTGCTGCTCCTCGCCGGCAGCGGTGCCGGCTATCCGGAAGGCGGCCACCGAGTGAGCCTGCACTCTCCAAGCGGCCCGGCCGTCGGCGACGAGATCGCCGCGAATCTCCAGGCCGGCCGCCGCGACCAACTCCGTGAGGGGCAGCCGCGGTTGATCGAAGACCGTCGGGTCGTCAGCGAGCAGATGCATCGTCAGCTCGCGGAAGGTCTGCGGGAGCCCGGTCTCCTCGCTTTCGATGGCGTACGCCCGCCGTATGGCATCGACGAAGTCCGCATCGAGAGGCGGCTCCGGGATGGGCTCGAACACCACTTCGCCGTCGTGAAGACGGCCTTGAAGCAGCTGGCCTGGCGCGGCGTCAGCGGGCGGCTCGGCGACCTCGTCGGTCAGATAGCTCAGGCCGGCGAGATCCGTGTCCAGCGCAGGCCAATCCGCTGTTACGCGAGTGGTGAGCACGATGCCTTGGCACAGCTGCTCGGGGTCGACCACGACGTCACCCGCCACCAACTCGAGCTCGTCCGCCATGAGCATCCGATCCGTGACGGACTCGATCAGGTCAGTGACCTCATCGATCAGTTCCGTGACGTCGAGGCGGGCCAACAACCGCTCGTGAAGTTCATCGAGTGTCATTCGCTCAGGCATCGCGAGGAGCGCCCTCGCGGCATCTTCGACGTCCCGGTCGGTCGCCACGGGTAGCGCCCGCAGGCTCTTCGCGTATCGCTCACCGAAAGGATCTGGACCACCGCCGATAGCAGCACTCATGGCGGGCGCCGCGGCAAGAGCCAATTCGAGCATGAGCTGCCGCCGACCCAGGCCGCGTCCATGCAGCCGTTGGGCGGTCTCCCAGACCAGCGGCGGATCCTCGTCCAGAATCTGGCCGGCGACGATCTCGAAAAGGACCAGCTCAACGTCATCCGGCTGAAACGGCGCCGCCCGCTTCAGCGCGGCGCTGACCTGATCCTCGTCGTCAAGATCGAGGTCTGCAGGGACGTTCTTTCCGAAGAGCAAGGTCATCTTGTCCAACGCCACGAGGCGAGCCTAACGGCACACGGCGTGTGGCTCCCCAAGGGCAGATCAGACAAGTTTTGTCGGGTGTCGGTCGTACGCTCACCGCTCGAAACAGACTCAGCGGGGAGCGAGCGCAGACGCATGGCCAAGGAGCAACCGACGCAGCTGGTGCTATTCGGTGACAACGTCGTCCGCAAGAAGCCGGCGCGGCAGCCGATCGAGCGGCCCCAGCAGGTCGCGCTCGCCGCTGTCACCGAGTTCTTCTATGCGCAGGACTCCTCCAGCGACGCGGCATCAAAGCGGGTGCGAGCGCTGCTCACCGATCTGTCACCCCGCGAGGTTCGCGAGACGGCGATCGGCGCCGCGTGGATGGCAGCGGCTCATCTGCGCTACCTGGATCAGCTCGACCCCGGCGTGGGCGGTGAGATGTTGCAGGATTTCGGCCTCATTCTTGCGGAATTCGACGATCCGGAATGAGGTCCGCGGCACCGGGCGGGTCGGGCGCGAGGGGTTGCACCGTTGCCAGCGCGCGCCGGAGGTCGACGATGGCTTGATCCACTGCGCTGACGTAGCCGATCAACTCATCGGCCTGATCGGCAGGCACCCTGCCGAGGACGGCGTAGATGCCAGTGGCCGCCTTCAACAAGTCCCCGACCACCGTGGAGAGAAGTTCGTCAGCCAGGCCCGCGCGGGCTTCGAAGGCGAGGTCTGCTTCGCGGCGCTGCTGCTCTTTCTCCAAGTCGAGGGCGACGCCGACGAACGTGGCGAAGGCGGCTAGTTCGGCGAGGTCATCGTCCGTGTACTCCAGCTGTCCGATCAGCCGTCCCACCGAGATGGCGCCGATGATGCTGTCACCTGATCTGATCGGGGCCGCCATGGATGAGCCGTAGCTTCGTTGCGCACCGGGAAGGAAAAGGCCTTCGTCGCGGTGGCTCGTGACTCGCCCGGGAGCCCCGGACCGGATGATCCGTCCGGCCAGCGTCGTGTCCATGTCGAGCACCTGACCGACAGAGATATCCGGGACATTCACGCAGGCTCGCACGACCAGCTGACCCTCGTCGTCGAAGGTCGATAGAGCGGTGATCGCTCCGCCCATCGCGTCGCTCGCGGAGGTCAACGTCTCGTTCAGCCGCGCCGACTCGATCCCGTCGGCGAGCTTCGGCAAGGAGTCGGCGGCCGTCTTCAGCAGAAGGTGTCGACGCGGCCCGCCCATGATGCCTCCGAACGATCCCCGCCAAAAGACCCCCCGGAAAGGGACTTTAGTCCCGACCGCGCGTCGCCTCCCAGAGCACGTGGTAGAGCGTCGTCTGGACCTCCTGCACGCGATGCACCGAGGGTGACGGCACGGCAAAGAGGTGGTCCAGCGCGGTGAGGTCGGCCATTCGCCCACCGCCGTAGCCCGACAACCCGACGGTCACCATCCCGACGCGCTTGGCCTCCTCGAGACCGGCCAGCACATTCGGTGAGCCGCCGCTGGTGGAGATGCCCACCGCGATGTCGCCCGGACGTCCGAAAGCCCTTATTTGGCGGGCGAATGTGACGTCGAAGCCGACATCGTTCGACAGCGCCGTCAGGACGGCGACGTCGGCGGCCAGACACACCGCCGGCAACGGATCGACAGGCCCGCAGGGGTGCAGGAACGCGTGCACCACGGCGGACGCGTCGGTGCTGCTGCCGCCGTTGCCGAACGCGTAGAGGGTGGCACCCGCGGCGAAAGCGGCCGCGAGTTCCGAGGCGCAGCCCGCGAGCGCGTCCCCATAGGCGGCCCCGACCTCGCGGCGCAACGTGACGACCTCTGCCACCTTCTGACGCGCCGAGTCGGCAGCCGCGTCCAGCACCGAGGATGCCGAGGTCCCGCCGCCGTAGAGAAACGGGTACAGCTGCTCGACGCCCGACGCCGGCCCATCCGCAGCGCCGGACGGCGATTCGAAGAAGACGTGCACCAGCTCCCACAGCAGGTGGTAGGCGGTGACGTGCCCTTCTTTGACGATCAGCGGATCGGACGACGCGATCGTCAGGCAGTGCTCAGCGTCGCACTCGCCACCCGATCCGGCGAGCGCCACCGTCAGCAACCCCGCCGACCGCGCCGCACGCAGCCCCGCTTCCACCCGCGGCGAGCCCGTCCCGCAGAACCCCAGCGCGATGTCGGCCGGACGCCCGAGCGTCCGCACCTGGTGCGCAAAATCGTCATCGGGCAGCGCGAGCGCCGGCAACGCGCGCTTGCCCACCGTCACCGGATGGACGAATTCCACGGCCACATGAGCGGCGTCGGTCGCCCCCACGCCGGTGCCGAACACGAGCAACCGACCCCCGGCGGTGAACCGCTCCGCCATGTCGCGGCAGGCCAGTGCCAGCGCCTCGGCCGACTCACCGAGCGCAAGCAGCGGCGCCACCCGACGTTCGAAAGCCGCCCTCACCCGAGGAAGTAAACGCCCCTTCGCGTCTTCAATGCAGCTTCAATACCGCAGATTTACTGCTTCTGGGTTAACCATGGGCTTCGCAAACGTGCCGATGCCGAAGGCGAGCGCCGACCCCGAGGAGACCGCTATGCCTGACGACCGGACCGCCTGCGGCCGCTGTGGCTCCTCCGACGTCGAGGTCGACGAGCGGCCGGTACCCCAGCAACCGACCGGCGCCTGGCCCTATGTCGACCGCGCCGTGCTCAGCTGCCGGCGCTGCCACCATCACTGGATCCGGGTGGACGTCGTCCGGCCGGCGGTGAATGCGGGTCAGTGATGGAAGCCCGACGGTCCGGAGATCGTGACATGGTCGGCGGACTGCAACTCATCCACTGAGCGCTTCAGGTCGTTCATGAAGTCATCGGCGAGGTCCTGGGAGAACCCGTTGCGGACCACCACCCGCAGCACGGCGAGATCCTGCCGATTCTCCGGGAACGTGTACGCCGGCACCTGCCAGCCTCGCTCGCGCAGCAGCCGCGAGACCCCGAAGACGTCGTAGCCCTTCACCTCCGGTTTCGTGGTGAACGCGAAGACCGGCAGCTGGTGGCCACGCGAGATCAGGTTGAACGGGCCGAGGTCTTCGATGGCCGACGACAGGTGCGTGGCGACGTTGCGGCTGGCCTGCTGCACCGCGCGGAAGCCGGCGCGTCCGAGCCGGAAGAACGTGTAGTACTGCGCGACCACCTCGGCGCCGGGACGCGAGAAGTTCAGCGCGAAGGTCGGCATGTTGCCGCCGAGGTAGTTCACGTTGAACACCAGCTCGGACGGCAGATGCTCCTTGTCGCGCCACAGCACCCATCCGACGCCGGGGTAGACCAGCCCGTACTTATGGCCCGAGGTGTTGATCGACGACACCCGCGGCAGCCGGAAATCCCACTCCAGATGCGGGTCGAGGAACGGGGCGATCATTGCGCCGGAAGCCCCGTCGACGTGCACGGGAACGTTTGGCCCCCCGCGCTCGGCGACCGCATCCAGCGCGTCGCAGATCTCATCGACCGGCTCATACGAACCGTCGAAGGTCGACCCGAGGATCGCCACCACCCCGATCGTGTCCTGGTCGACGGCGGCCGCAGCCGTAGCCGCGTCGAGGTGGAATCGGTCGCCCTCCATCGGCACGATCCGCGGCTCGACGTCCCAGTAGCGGCAGAACTTCTCCCAGCACACCTGCACGTTGGCGCCCATCACCAGGTTGGGCTTGCGCGAAGGGTCGTTGCCGGTGCGCGCCGCCCACCGCCGCTTGAGCGCCATCCCCGCGAGCATGCAGGCCTCGCTGGACCCGGTGGTCGAGCAGCCCGTGGCGTCACCGGGAGGGGCGTGCCAGAGATCGGCGAGGATCGAGACGCACCGCTGCTCGAGCTCGGCGGTCTTCGGGTACTCGTCCTTGTCGATCATGTTCTTGTCGACGCATTCAGACATCAACTTGTCGGCTTGCGGCTCCATCCACGTCGTGACGAAGGTGGCCAGGTTGAGCCGGGCACTGCCGTCGAGCAGCAGCTCGTCGTGCACCAGCTGATACGCGACATCAGCGGGCACCGGATCCTCGGCCAGCCGGATGCGCGGCGGGCTCACCTCCGCCGAGAGGGCCGGATTGGCCAGGCCCATGAACGGGTTGGCGTCGGCGCCGCGGGAGGACTCGGGTGAACCGGTATGCAAGGCCATGCGGTGATGATGAACCCCTTACGTTCGCGTGCGCCGCCTATAGCCCTCCTTCGCATCCCAGGACTCGATGACCAGGTGATCGGGCGGATCGCCGCCGAGATACGTGATCGCCGCCTCGGTGACGTCGAGCCGGAAGAAGCCCGCACCGTCGACGTCGTGCTCCGCCCAGTCTTCCGGGGTCGGGATCGCTACCAGCGCGCCCGACACCTTTGCCTCGCCCGGCCACTCGGTGGACGGCTGGGGCGGCGGCTCCAGCGTGGGGCTGTGGATCGCCACCCGAGGATCACGCCGCACGTCAGCGAGCTTGCGCGACCTACCCATCATCCCGAGCCTCAGCTCGCCGTCGGCGAACTTGCACTCGGTCGCGCTGATCCGCGGGGACCCGTCAGCCCGCAGGCTCGCCAGCGTCTTGTTGGTGCCGGCCTCGAACCGGGCTTTGACCTTGGCCGCGAAATCCGGCGACTCGTCTTCGATTGTTTTCCAAGTTGCCATGGGAAGGGTGTAGCAGGGGGTACCGACAGAAAGTGGGGACCTGCATGGGCAGCGCCGCGGACGGCTCTCTGGAGATCGACCATCTCGTCAAGCGCTACGACAAGGTGGTCGCGCTCTCGGACATGACCTTCAGCGTCGGCCGCGGGGTGCTGTTCGGGTTCGTCGGCAGCAACGGCGCCGGCAAGACCACGACCATGCGCATCGTCATGGGGGTCCTGGCGGCGGACTCCGGGAGCGTCCGCTGGGGCGGCGCGCCGCTGACGCTTCGCCGGCGCCGCCGGATCGGCTACATGCCGGAGGAGCGTGGCCTGTACCCCAAGATGCGGGTCGGTGAGCAGCTGACGTACCTCGCCCGGTTACGCGGCATGTCGGCCCCCGCCGCGAAGCGCGCCGCCGAGAGCTGGACCGAACGCCTCGGTGTCGCCGCCCGCCGCGACGATGAGGTCCAGAAGCTCAGCCTCGGCAACCAGCAGCGCGTCCAGCTTGCCGCCGCCCTCCTGCACGAGCCCGAAATGCTCGTTCTCGATGAGCCGTTCTCCGGACTCGACCCGGTCGCCGTCGACGTGATGAGCGAGGTGCTGCGCGAGCGGTGCGACGCGGGCGTTCCGGTCATCTTCTCCAGCCATCAGCTCGAGCTGGTCGAGCGGATCTGTGACCGCGTCGGCATCGTGCGGGGCGGCCGGATGGTCGCCTGCGGCTCGGTGGATGAGTTACGGGCCGGCAGCCCCGCGTCGCTCATGATCGACGCGCCGAACGCGCCTGACGGCTGGGCGGCCCGCCTCGCGGGCGTCACCGTGCTGAGCCATCACGGTTCGCGCGTGGCGCTGAGGCTGGCCCAAGGCGTCGATGATCAGACCGTCCTGCAGGCCGCCCTGGCGACCGGGCCCGTGCACGAGTTCGCCCGCCAGCTGCCGACCCTCACCGAGCTGTTCCGGCACGTGGTGCACGAGGATGAAACGAGCGTCGCATGACGAGCCCCGACGACCACGGCGTGGACCTGGACGCGCGTCAGGCGGTCTCCCTCGTCGCCGTTCGCGAAATCCTCACCCGAGGACGGTCCAAGGTCTTTCGCATCACCACAATCATCCTGCTCGTCGGGATCATCGCGACGGTCGCGATCACGAAGGCGGCGGGAGGCCACAAGTCGGTCGCCCGGGTCGGATTTCTCCCGGCGCAGCAGGCGATCGAGGCGCCGTTCCGTCCGGTCGCCGCTGCCGTCGGTCAGGACGTGGACACGTTCACCGTCAACAGCTTGGCCGACGGGGAGAGCCGGCTGCGCTCGGGCAAGATCGCCGCGCTGGTGACGGGCTCGACATCCGGCGTCCAGGTCGAGGTCAAGAAGGACCTCAGCGACTCCTTGCGCAACGCGTTCACAGTCCTCGCTCGTTCGACCGCGCTCGACGGGAAACTGCAGCAGCTGGGCGTCGATCCCACCAAAGTCAGCAGCGCCGTCGCGGCGGCCAAGGTCGACGTTCATTCGCTGACGCCACCCGATCCGCATCGCAGCCAGCGACTTGCCGTCGGCGTGATCGCCGGGATCCTGGTCTACGTCGCGCTGATGCTCTACGGCCAGATGGTGGCTCAGGGCGTCGTGGAGGAGAAAACCAGCCGCATCGTGGAGCTGCTGCTGACGGCGATACGACCGTGGCAGCTGCTGCTCGGAAAGGTACTGGGCATTGGTGTTCTCGGCCTCGGACAGCTGCTGCTCGTCGCCGTCGCGGGAGTGGTGACGGGCGTCCAGACGCACGCGCTGACGCTACCCGGCTCCGTGGCAGCGAGCGCCCTCGCCGGCGCGGTCATCTGGTTTCTGCTGGGCTATCTCGCCTATGCGCTGATGTTCGCCGCCGTAGGCGCTCTGGTGTCGCGTCAGGAAGACGTCGGTGGTGCGGTGGCTCCGCTGACGGTGTTCATCATCGTCCCTTACGTGCTGGGTATCTCCATCCTGCCGTCCAACCCTGGAAGCCTTTTGCTTGCAGTACTTTCCTTCATCCCGCTCTTCAGCCCGACGCTCATGCCGATGCGCATCGCCGCCGGGGTCCCGCTCTGGGAAACGGCCGCTTCTATCGCTCTCATGGTCCTGTTCATTGCGGCACTCGTGTGGCTGGCCGGCCGGATCTACGGCAACGCCGTCACCCGCACCGGCGCGAAGGTCAAGCTCACCGATGCGCTCAAGCCCATCTGAGGCGCAACGGAATCAACCGATCGTCGCGGTCGCGTGGGCCGTCGGAAGCCCGGCGATGGCCCAATCGGCCGACAGCGTTCCGCCTTTCATCCAGGGATTTCTGGGATCCTCCGGAGGGGTCACGAGATTCGGCAAGGCGATGGTGAGTGCACCCTTCGCGGGCACGATGAGAGGCCTGGTGCACAGGTCCCCGCCGACGGCTCCGTCCTGACCGAAGTTGCCTCCGTAACCCTTGCTCGGCACCAGCGGCATCGTGACGGCGGCGGTGACCGTAGGACACGGCGCCGCTAGCGAGACGGCGACATCCGCAGAGTTGCTCAGCACCACCGACGCGGGGATCGCACCCGGACGAACGATCTTGGGCAGCACGAGCCGGGCGCGCAGTGAACTCCAGGCGCGCGGGGCAGGCTCCACCGGCGAGTTCGGTCGGTCGACGACGCCTGGTATCAGCTGACTGGTACTCGCCTTTCGGCAGGCGGGAGACGTTCCGCTCAGCGGGACGCGAATGACTGCTGGCAATGCTGGGATTTCCACGCTGCGCGCAGGCGGGCCGCAGTACGAGCCGGTCCAGGCGAATCCCACCCACACGGCGCCGGAGTCTTCGGCGAGGTCGGGCCGCAGCGACTCGGCGGGGTTGGTCATATCGGCAAGTCCGGGTGGCACTGCCAGCACCCGGCCGTCGGCCCCGAGCAGCCGGATCCGCGTGACGTCCACGCTCGGACTGCAATGCGTTCCGGCAATGGAGATCACTCCGAGAACCCCGTCCACTGCGGGTGCCAGCCGGGCAGAGGTGATCAGCTCCTTCGGCTTGCATGCCCGCTGGCGCAGGCCCGGTCCCGGACCAGCCGGTGGATCGATGACCGGCGCCGCGGCGGCAAAGGCGCGATCGGGAGCCCGCTGCGGCTGCAGTGCTACGGGCGAGGACGCCGCACACCCCGCCATCCCCGCAAGCACCACGCCGCTGATCAACACGCGTCTCATGCCGGGTCAGACGCGCTGGCGGACAGGTTGGTTGCGTGAGATCAGTCGCGGCCGGCGTTGGCCATGATCGCCGCCGCCGGAGGCATGACCATGGCCACCACGCTCATGATGACAGCGGCGGTGGTCGAGAAGAACGCCACGATGGTCCAGGCCACGATGATCAGGGTCAGGCACGGCACCATGATGGCGAAGTAGACCCGCCTGCGGTGCCGGACGCTCGCCGGATCCTCTGGTGTCACTGCTGGTCGACCTCGCCGAAGTCTCGGCCGCTCGCACCTGTGGCTTCCATCGCGTACATCTCCGCTGTCGCCTGGCTCATCATCGTGCTGAGTGATACCCGCGAACGCGGCCAAAGATACGACGCCACCTGACGATTTCCCTCGCCGGGAACGCACGTCGGTCCCACTCCGAGCGAGTTCAGCGCCTCGAGGGCGACGAAGGAGGGCTCGGCAAGGTCTGGACGATCGCCGAACGTCTCCAGTGAACGTCGCATCGCCGGGGTGTCGGTCGCCCCCGCGATCACCGAAACGACGTCGATCCCGTCGCCCTGCATCTCCTGCCACAGCGCCTCGGCAAAGATGATGTCAAAAGCCTTGGTGGCCGCGTAAGTCGCGATGTAGGCGCTGCCGGCGAGCGCCGCCATGGATGACATGAACACCATGCCGCCCCGGCCGCGTTCACGCATCGGCTGCCCCAGCAAATGAGCGAGCGTGGCCGGACCGTGACAGTTGAGATTGATGAGCGAATGCGTGTCCTGCAGCGGACGATCCAGGAACTTGGCGGCCCCGTGCACCGCGCCCGCGTTGTAGACCACCAGCCCGATGTCCAGCCCGACCAGGCCGAGCGAGACGATGCCGCCGAGCTCTGACGCGGTGAGATCAGCAACGACGATCTGGGTGGAGACGCCGTGATCGCGTTCGACGTCCGCGGCGACGCTGGCCAGCAGTTCGGCCCGGCGGGCGAGCAACACCACGTTCAACCCGCGTCGCGCGAGCTCGTGCGCGAACGCCTCCCCCAAACCATCGGATGCTCCCGCGACGAGCGCCCACGGTCCGTACTTACTCGCGAAGGTTGCCGCCCCGTCTTCAGACACGTGCTTGCCCCAATCCGAGGATGCGCTCGGCTGTCCCGGCCAGAACATCCTGCAAAACATCAGGTTTCAGGCCCGATTCGAGGAAGTGGGCCAGCACCGTGCTGTGGTTGTAGCCCAGCGGATACGAGTACAGGTCGGTACCGAAGACGACCCGCTCGTGTCCGAACCGTTCCATGAGGCGAAGCGCCGGGTCGATGGTGTACGCGAGGCTGGTGTCGAACACCAGGTTGGGTACGAGTTCGGCGACGAGCATCGCGTGGCTCGACTGCTCGTGCGAGGAGAAGGTGTCGAGCACCACCATCGTGACGTCCGGAAAAGCCCGCGCCACACGGTGAATGCGCCAGAGCGACTCCTCCGGGGATTCGGCGACGGAGTGCAAGAAGGGCACCAGCCCGAGCTCTCCCATGAGTTCGATCTGCGCCAGGACGAGCGGGCTGTCGGTCGTCACGCCCTGGAAGCGAGTGTGGAAGCTGACGCCCACCAGACCCAGTTCTTCCTTGATCCGCCGCAATTCTTCATCGCCCGCCCGCCCGTAGAGCGGTTCGACGATGCCGAGCGCGGCCGGGAAGCGCCCCGGCATGCTGTCGCGATAGGAGGCGATGCCGTCGTTGATCCGGCGGGTATCTGCCAGGCCCTCCGGGCGAAGGTAGCTGTGCCCGGGTATCAGCAGCCCGCAGTCGATCCCGTCGCGGTCCATGGTCTCCAGCCGCACCCGCATGTCGTGCTCCAGCCCGGGCGCTGCGGCGGCTCCTTCGGCGCCGGGCATGGCGAGCGCCTGCACCGGATCGCCGACATGATGGTGAACGTCAAGAACGCGAAACCCGCCGGCCGTCATCCGCTCTCCTCTTTGCCAGTGCTTCTAGCTGAACGAGGGCAGCACCTTGCGCGCGAAGGTGCGCATGAAGTTCAACTGGTCCGGAACGAACTGGGCGACGATGATGCCCCGCACCCCGGCCTCCGCCACCTCGTGCAAGCGCTCGGCGCACTGCTCGATCGGCCCGGCGATCGTGGACTGCCGGGCAAGAAATGACGTCAGCCCCAATTCGTCGACGAGAGCAGCGTTGTGAGCGGCGGTTTCTGGGGAGGCGTGGTGCGAGGAGTCGTAGCGCTGTTTGAGCTCTTGCACCTTCGGGATGAGCTCGTCGGGCAAGCCCTTGCCCGAGGCGGTGAACCGGAAGACGTGGTTCGCCGTGCCAGCAAGCACGGAGCGGATTTGCTCGATGCCTTCGGCTTCCGTCGGGGCCGGAACGATGTTGGCCATGCACCAGATCTCGATGCCGTCCATCGAGCGTCCGGCCTCCTGCGCTCCGGCTGCAATGTGGCCGAGATTGCGGGTCATCGCTTCGGCGGTCAAGCTGTTGGAAAGCACGACGCCCTGGGCGATCCGGCCCGCCAGGCGCAGCGTTCGCGGCCCTTCGGCGGCCATCCAGACCGGGGTCGGGCGGTGGTCCCAGCGCAGCTGCTGGGCCTGCCCCTGATACGTCGCCGGGCGCCCGTCGCACATCGCCTGCACGCAGGTGACGTACTCCTCGAGCTCGTCCACGCTGGAGGGCCGCACGCCGATGTTGCGAAGCGCCGAGTCGCCGGAGCTGATGCCGTAGACGAAGCGGTCACGCGAGATCTGCTGCAGCGCAGTCGAAGCCGAGGCGACGACGGCGGGATGGCGCGTCATCGGATTGGAGACGGTGATGGCGAGCCGCGGACGCTTGGTCCGTGACGCCGCGACCGTCATCGAGACGAACGGATCTGCCCACAGCGACTGGGAATCCCCGGTCGTCAGCAACTCGTAGCCGCAGTCCTCGGCGACGCGTAGCCACTCGCCGTACATGCTGAAATCGCGAACCGTCGTGCCGGTGCCGAACCGCAGCTTCGGAGCGCTCGCCATCCCTTACGCCGGGCGGGACGTCTGGAAATAGTCCGACTGCACCTGCGGATCGGGCTCGAAGAAGGCGCGTATCGACGTGACCAGACCGTCGCCGCGCACCTTCCACACCTCGAGGGTCTCGACCACGACCGACGTCCCGTGCAGATTGCCTTCGTTGCGCATGACGACGGCGGCTTCCGGGCCACACGCGATGATGCGGGTCGCTACCAGATGCCATTCACGGCCCGGGGTCAGCGAGCGTTCCCAGCTGTCGCGTACCGCATCGGCGCCGAGCTTGGGCGGCGATCCGACCGGGTCCTCGAAGACGACCTCGTCGGCAAAGAGTGCCGACCAGGCCTGCTGGTCGCGCGCATTCCAGTACTCGCAGTGACGCTCGACAGCGAGGCGCGCCAGCGATGCTTCAGGCACGAACGCGCCCCTTGCCGGCCTCGAGAACCGCGGCCGATCCGAGACCCAATTCCACCGCCAGATACGCCCAGAACGGCACATCGGTCCGTGGGCGGTCCACCACGAGCGAACCCAGCCGCACGACGCCGGCTCCGAGCCAGGTGAATCCGACCGCCCGCTTGGCCGCCGGCGAGCGGTCAGCCAGCGCCCAGGCCCCCAGCGCGGCGTATGTGCCGCCGAGCCCGGCGCGTACCTCCGTGCGTCCCCGCGGGGTCGTCGGGATCAGCTCCAGGGCCCCGCCCACGTCGTCCGGCGTCAGCACGCCTGCCAGCCCGGACGCGCACATCGCCGCCGCACTCACCACCGCCCACCGCACGCGCGTCAAGCTACGCCGCACCGTTTCCGCGGCTCAAGGCAGGTGCGATCAAGCCGCCTGAAAAATTGTCGGCAAAGGTGGCGTGGATCACTATTTGTCGGGTACTACCGAGCCGGGTTGAACGCAACAGCCCGGCCAGCGTCCCGCCGTCGCGCTTGTCGGAGGAAGCCATCGCCGCCGGTCTCGAAGTGACGCATTCACCTGCTGTCACGTGCATCTTCGTCTCAGGGTGCTTCGGCCAAGAAGCCGTCAGCCGGCTCGACGACGTCCTCGCCGGGCTGCCCGACGACGGCCCGGGCCCGGTGCTGCTTCGGATCACCTCGAGCGAGGTCGAGTTCGGCGCCGGCGATGCGCTACGCCAGGTGCTGGCCAGACGCCGGCGGATCGGTCGCCGCCGCGTCGCCGTGTGGGCCGACGAGCCGCTCATCCGCCGCTGGATCCCGCTCGCGTTGCTGCACAGCACGCCGCCCCACGGAGGTGATTGCTGGGACGCCGCCGTTCCTGCCCCGTCCTGAACCCTTCATGACTCCCCAGCCCCTGCCCCCGTGCCCACCCCAGAGGCACGGGGGCAGGCCTTAGTGGAAAGTGAGTCACATGACGACCCTTCGTTGGGGCATCCTCGGCACCGGCATGATCGCCGACGCTTTCGCCGCCGACCTGGTCCACACCGACTCCGGCGAGATCGTCGCGGTCGGTTCGCGTAGCCAGGCAGGCGCCGACCGGTTCGGCGAACGGCACGGGATCGGCCACCGTCACGCGTCCTACGAGTCGCTGGTCGCCGATCCGGATGTCGACGCGATCTACGTCGCGACCCCGCACCCGTTCCATCACGACAACGCGCTGCTGGCGTTGGAGGCCGGCAAGCACGTCCTCGTGGAGAAGTCGTTCACCATGAACGCCGCGCAGGCTGTGGAGGTGGTCGCCGCCGCGCGGGCTCATGGACTGTTCCTCATGGAAGCGATGTGGACGCGCCACCTGCCGCACGTCATCGAGATCCGGCGACTGCTGGCCGAGGGGGCGCTGGGACGCGTCGTGACCGTCATGGCTGATCATGGGCAGTGGTTCGCATTCGACTCGTCGTCAAGGCTGTTCGCCGCTCAACTCGGCGGTGGTGCGCTGCTCGACCTCGGGGTGTATCCGGTGTCGTTCGCATCGATGGTGCTCGGGACGCCGACCCGCATCCAGTCGCTGATCGAGCCGGCACCCACCGGCGTCGACGGTCAGGTCTCGATCCTGCTCGGTCACGACGGGGGCGCCCAGGCCGTGCTCAACTGCACGTCATCGGCGGTAAGCCCGACCCGCGCGAGCATCGTCGGCTCCGACGGTCGCATCGACGTCGACAGCCCGTTCTACGCCAACGTCGGCTTCACCTTCACGCCCCGGCAAGGGAAACCGAGCCGCTTCGAGGCACCCGAGCGCGTCCACGGCTTGTGCTACGAGGCGGCCGAGGTCGCCAGGTGCGTCGCGGCGGGATTGCTGGAAAGTCCGGCGATGCCGCTCGATGAATCCGTCGCCATCATGCGGACGATGGACGCGATTCTTGCGGGGGCTTCCTAGCGGGCCACGTCGGGGTCATGGACGGGGCCTCTCGCCGGGAAGGTCAGGCCGGCACTCCTTGAACGGGTCGAGCGGGCAAAGCGTGCCGGGAGAATTCTGGTGGCCGCCGAGGCGGTGTCATTTGCGCATGTCACGAGCGTGGGGCAGATGGGTGCCGGGTGGTCGCGAAAGTCGTCAGGCCGACAGGTGGCCGGACCCGGTGAGACGCTCACGCAGTGGCGGAACCAATGCCTGAAGTCCCCCCGCGATTCTGGCGCGCGGTGGAGGCGATCCACGCGGTCGTGTACTTCGCGCCCGACGCCCGGGCGAGCTACGACGCCATCGGCTTGCGTGGGTTCTGGATGGGCTATTTCGCGTCGCGCTCGGCCGCACTCGGGGAGGCGTCGCCGGACCTGGTGACGGCCCTGTTCTTCAACTTCGCGCCGGCGATGGTGCGGCGCGCGTTACCCGACGCGTGGCGACGCGCTTCGCCGGCCAACGTCCTTGTGGCACGCGAGGATCTCGCCGTACGCACGCTGGCGCCGCTGCTTCCGGAGTCGCTGTCCGAAACGCTCGTTGACGGGCTCGAAACGGCCGTCGCTGGGCTCGATCTGGCCGGGCGGCCGCTCGCCGCCGCGCAGTCGGGGGTCGGCGGGTCAGCGTCGCCCATCGCCCGGCTGTGGCGGGCGGTCACGGTGCTACGCGAGTACCGCGGCGACGGGCACGTGGCGGCCTTGGTGGCGGCGGGCTTGGACGGCGCTGAGGCGAACATCAGCCACGCGGCGAGCGGGGCCCTTCCGCCCGATCAGCAATCACATCGCGGCTGGAGCGATGCCGAGTGGGGCGCGGCGATCGGGCGGCTGCGGGCGCGGGGGTGGCTTGATGCGGACGCTCGTCTCACCGCCGAGGGCACGCGCAGGCGCGCGGACATCGAGCGGGCAACAGACGTCGCTGCTTCGCGGGCCTTCGCAGGGGTGGCCGGGCGGGCGGCGCTGTTCGACTCGGTCGTTCGGCTGGCGTCCGGACCCGTCAAACGCGGCGTCCCCTACCCAAACGCGATGGGCGTGCTTAGGCCTTGAAACAGCCTGTGACTAAAGGGGCTTCAGGGTCTTTCGACTGGTGGAGTCGAACACATGTGGCTCTCCTCGGCTTCCTGTGGGTGAGCCGAGGGCGCGGTAGAGGTGTTCCGCTCGGTGGCGCAGGGAGATTCGTAGGCCGGTAGCGGCTGTCAAAGCTGGGGACGCGCATGCGCGTCCCTTTTTCGTAGGTTTCGAAGTCGACCAAAACGAACGAACCCTACGAGGAACACGCATGCGCGCCAGCACAGCATTCAACCGGATCCTGCAGCTGCCGGGCGCGAGCGTCTGCTCGGTGGAGCTCACCGACGACGCCATCGTGGTCGGGATACGCGCCCGTCAGAAGCGGCTGTGTTGTCCCGACTGCGGCTATCGCTGCCGTGGCCGCTATGACCAGTCGCGGCGGCGTTGGCGGCATCTGGACATGGGTAGCTGCCGGTTGTTCTTGGAGGCCACCATCCGTCGGCTGGCCTGCCCCAACTGCGGGGTGCGTACCGAAACGGTGCCCTGGGCCCGGCCAGGCGCCCGGCACACCCGTGACTTCGAAGACATGGTCACCTGGCTGGCCCAGCGCACCGACCGCACCAGTGTCAGCCGGCTGATGCGCTGCTCCTGGGAAGCCGTCACCAGGATCATCATCCGGGTCGTCGCCGATCATCTCGACCAGATCCGCCTCGATGAGATCTACCGGATCGGCGTCGATGAGATCGGCTACCGCTTTGGCCACCAGTACCTGACTGTCGTCGGAGACCACGACACACGCAAGGTCGTATGGGTCGCCGAAGGCCGTACTCAGCAAGCGCTGCAAGGCTTTTTCGACAAGCTCGGCGCCAAGCAGACCGCCAAACTGAAGGCCGTGTCGATGGACATGACCACGATCTACTCCGAAGCCGTCCGGCAAGCCGCTCCGAAAGCCACCATCTGCTTCGACCCGTTCCACGTCATCCAATGGGCGAACCGCGCCCTGGACTCGACCTACGCTTCAGCGACCAGCGGCCGCGGCAGCCCGGTCATGACCGCACGGCAATGGAAACGCGCCCGCTGGGCGCTACGCGTCGGCCAAGAACGGCTCACCGCCGACCGTCGCAAACTCATCAACACGCTGCGGCGCACCGAACGCAGACTGTTCCGCGCCTGGGAACTGAAAGAAATGTTGCGTGACCTCTACCGGACCGTGCAACCCAAAGACGCCCACCGCTACCTGACGGCCTGGATCACCACAGCCAGACGCAGCAAGATTCCCGCTTTCGTCACCCTCGCCGGACGCATCGAACGTCACTTCGACGGCATCGTCGCCGCTGTCCGACTCGGCCTATCCAACGGCCTCATCGAAAGCCTCAACGCCAAAATCCGGCTCATCAACGCCCGCGGCTACGGCCACCACTCCGCCACATCACTCGCCGCAATGATCTACCTATGCGCCGGCGGAATCCGGGTCGAGCTACCCACACCAAGGTGAGGAGACCCACACATGTTCGAGATGCTGAGTCCTACCGGGAAGGTCGCGCCGTCGCCTGCAACCGGGCTGCCCACCGCTGCGAAGTCGACCACCGCCAGCCCTACCGCACCGGCGGCCCCACCGGCCACACCTACAACACCGCACCCGAAGACCACCGGCCCACCCTCGCCGAAAACGAACCCGCCGTAAACGAACCCGCCGACTGCCCCTTCTGAGCTAGTTGCCGGTAAGGGTCGCGCTGTAGTCCGCGGCGGCGAGGGTGTGCGTTGAGGTCCGACGCACCGCACCCGTGACGTTGAGCTCGCCGGGCATTCCCTGGACGGTGTATGTCGCCGTCCAAACCGACGTCACCGACAGCGCCCAACCGTCGCTCGCGCTGAGATACGCGTGGCTGATGTAGTCCGTCGCATCGGGTTCGTTGGCGTCGTACGGCCGGCCCGGGCTCGTGGTCTCCAGGGTCGTCCCGTCC
>DATAZK010000144.1:0-2739 GCA_036272075.1 Frankiaceae bacterium | reverse complement strand
GCACCGCGCTCCAGGGCAGCAGGAAGCCGCCCACGGCCAGCGCGACCAGCCGCGCGCGCCGGAGCAGGGCGGGCTGAACCTGGAGGCCCGATGGCGATGCCGCCCGGCTGCTCTCGCGCGGGCGCCCCAGGCGCTGCCATGGCCGGCTCCCCCCACCTGGGGCCTGAGAGCGGAGTGGCCGGAAGCGGAGCGCCGGGAGCGCGTGTGTCTGCATGGGACCGACTCTAGAATTGCAGAGACGGCCGGGAACGGTGGTGGCGCGTCCCCCCGGTCGACCTGCGCGAGCCCGACTACGACAGCCTGGACGAGGCGGACCGGGCGGCGCTCGACGAATGGCGGGCGGCCCAGATCCCCGACGAGGTGGAACTGTTCAACCGCTACATCCGCGATTTCCGCAAGCACGGGCCGTGGGCCAGGGCCTCAAGGGCGGGCGGCTACTACACCGCGGCCGACCTCGACGCGTTCATGAACGAATACATCGGCCTGCTCAACAAGTACGGCCACACCGCCGAGACCGCGCCGCCGGACGCGCGGATGATGCGGCTGCGCATGTTCTACATTCCTGATGAGCCGGCCGAACCGGAAGAAATCGACCGGTAACGAGTCGCCACCGCCCATTGCGAATGTGAGACCGCTCACGATTTCACAAGCGGTCGATGAAAACGGACAACGAAGACCCCTATTTACCGGCGGCGCAGGTCAGGTGGTCCAGACCTTGCAGCGTGCGGGCCGGTTGGCACGTGATGTTGCGCACTCAACAGACAAGCGTTCTCCTGTCAAGATGAATCACCGAAGCTTTTTCAAGCGTTCAGCTTGACTGACGAGAGGACCGAGTTCGTGGTCGATGTTGATGCCATCCTGGAAGCCGCTCAGCTGAAAAACGAGGCCGTACGCGAGTACGTCAAGTACTGGGCGGGGATCACGGGCGCCGACAACATCGAGGTCGTCAGCGCCGATGACGACGCCCGCCTGATCGCGGAGGCGCTGGAGGCAGGCGAGATCTTCCCCGCCGGCGAGGGCCTCTACTACTCCCGGAGCTACTACAAGGACACCGCGCGCTCGGAAGAGCGCACGATCGTCGCGACCAGCAGCCCGGCCGACAAGGGGATCTACAACAACTGGTACCCCGCCGCGGAGATGAAGGCGAAGCTGACCGGGCTCATGCGCGGCGCCTCCGCAGGCAAGACGATGTACGTGATCCCGTACCTGATGTCGCCGCCGGGCGCTCCGCTCGAGCAGTACGCGGCCGGCGTCGAGCTGACCGACAACCGCGCGGTCGTGCTGCACATGAACCGGATGTCGCGGGTGCACGTCGACTTCATCAACAACCTGGCCGTCCCCGACAGCTTCGTCCGCGCGGTGCACGTGACCGGCGACCTGGAGAACCTGGGCCAGGGCACGCCGGAGGACAAGCGCTACTTCGTGACCGTGGCCGACGAGCGCACCATCCTGCACTTCGGCTCGTCCTACGGCGGCAACGCGCTGCTCGGCAAGATCGCGCACGGGCTGCGCCAGGCCGCCTACGACGGCTGGGCGTCCGGCCGGTTCCTGTCCGAGCAGTTCATGCTGCTCGGCATCACCGACAAGCAGACCGGCAAGAAGTGGCACATCGCGGGCGGCTTCCCCAGCGCCAGCGGCAAGACCAACCTGGCCATGACCCTCTCCCCCGACGCCCTCGGCGACCGCTACTACGTCGACTTCTACGGCGACGACATCGCCTGGATGTGGGTCGGCGAGGACGGCCGCCTGTACGGCATGAACCCCGAGTTCGGCGTCTTCGGCGTGGCCAAGGACACCAACGAGCACACCAACCCGACCGCGATCGAGTCGATCGCCCCCGGCACGAGGGCGATCTTCACCAACATCGCCTGGAACGAGAAGACGCACGAGGTCTGGTTCGAGGGCCGGACCAAGAACCCGCCCGCCGACCTCGACGGCTGGCTCGACTGGAAGGGCAACCGGATCGCGGACCGCTCCACCGAGGAGCAGGGCGACCCCTGGGCGCACCCGAACAGCCGGTTCACCACCACCCTGGCCAACGTGCCGAACATCGCCAAGGACTACAACGAGCCGCAGGGCGTGCCGATCGACGGCATCATCTTCGGCGGCCGCACCAGCGACCGGGAGCCGTTGATCCGCGCGATCACCGACCTCGCGGAGGGCGTCTACGACGGCCTCACGCTCGGCGCCGAGGCGACCTTCGCCGCCGACGGCCTCGACGGCCAGCTCCGCTACGACCCGATGTCGATGCGACCGTTCATGTCCTACCCGGAGGGCGCGTACGCCGCGCACTGGCTCAAGATCGTCGGCGAGGCCGCCGACCAGCCGATCTTCGCTCACGTCAACTGGTTCCAGCGCGACGCCGAGGACGGCCACTTCCTCTGGCCCGGCTACCGCGACAACCTCCGCGCCCTGCTGTGGCTCATGCAGCTCAGGGACGGCGAGGTGACCGGCGTCAAGACCCCGGTCGGGATTCTGCCGACCAAGGAAGAGCTGAACACCGTCGGCCTCGACATCGACCCGGCCGACCTCGACACCCTGCTCACCATCGACACCGCCCGCTGGAAACAGGAAATGGGCTTCCGCCAGGCCCACCTGGAGCAGTTCGCCAACCTCCCAGAAGAAATCTGGGCCGCCCACCACCGCGTCTCCGCCGACCTAGACAAGTAACGTCCAAACCAGGATCAACACCGTCATATCGAACGGTCGCGGGCTTCGACTAACAGCGAAGCCCGCGAC
>DATAZK010000143.1:0-3383 GCA_036272075.1 Frankiaceae bacterium | reverse complement strand
CGAGCGCCCGTACCGGATGCCCCTGTGGCCGGTTCCTCCGATCATCGCGCTCGTCGGGGTGGGCCTGGCGATCAGCCAGCAGAAGAGCCGCGACCTGCTCATCTGCGCCGCGATCTTCGTCGGTGGGGCCATCTACTACGTTGGCTTCCTGAGGCCGCGACAGGACCGGTACTGGTCGCATCTGACCGTGCCCGAGCATGAGCTCGCGGCCGGGGCGGAGACACACCAATGAGTAACGCGCCTCCCGCCGACGCCGCGGATTGGCCGCTCGTCCTGGACGGCGAACTGATGCGCGCCGGCGAGGCGATGATCCCCGCCGGAGACGACGGGCTGATCCGCGGGGACGGGGCCTTCGACGCGTTCCCGGTCAAGGACGGGCGTCCGTTCGCCCGGTCGGCCCACCTCGATCGGCTCGAGCGGTCGTGTGCGGCTCTGATGCTCCCGTGCCCTCGCGATCAGATCGAGACCGACATTGATCTGCTCCTCACCGGCGCTCCCGACGGGTACGTGGTGGTGCGGGTGGTGCTCACCCGTGGCGGTCACCGGATCTGCCGTCTGGAGTCGATCGGCGATCCCGTCGCCCTGACCAAGCCGGCGCGCCTGGTGCCGGTGACCTACGACCCGCCGGTGATCCTCAACGGCGTCAAGTCGCTCTCCTACGCCAGCAACATGCTGGCCACGCGCCGGGCAGTGGCCCAGGGCTACGACGAGGCGTTGATGGTGCGATCGGACGGCGTGGTGCTGGAAGGACCCACGTGCACGATCTTCTGGGTGAGCGACGGCCGGCTGAGGACGCCGGCGCTGGAGACCGGGATCCTCGCCTCGATCTCGCGGCGGGTGATCCTGGAGAGCATGCCGCCGGTCGAGGAGGGGACCTTCGCGCTCGAGGAGCTGCTCGGCGCCCAAGAGGCTTTCCTCGTCTCCACCGCGCGGCTGGCTCAGCCCATCGCGGCGATCGGCGAGACATCCTTGCCCGCCGTGCCGGGGCCGCAGACCCAACGGGCCGAGCAAGCGATGCAGCGAGCGATGGACGAGGGGTCGATCGCCTGATCGTGTGAGGGTTCGGCGGTGGATGTATGTTGCGCCCGTGACCGAACGCGAGCACGCAACGGATCGCGCGACGCCGCCGGCCCGCGATGGTTTGAGGGCACGCCGGCCGGCCGGACCAGGGGTCCCGCGAGCTCCCGAGGCGCTCCTCGATTTGCAGCGCACGGCGGGGAACCGGGCTGTCGGCTCCTACCTGGCGCGCACGCCGACCACCGCCGAGTCGGTAGGGCTGCAGCGGTGGCATTGGCCGGACTGGGAGGACGCCGTCGATGCGTATGAGTGGGTCAACCCGCTGACGGCACCCGGCAAGGCGTTGCAAAAGCTGACCGGAGTGGAACCGAGTGTGTGGGCTGTCGCCGAGCAAGGCGTCCGGGCATCGGCGACAAAGATCACGATTCCGCAGGGCCACATCGAGGCGCTCAAGCGCTATGCCAATGCTCACGACGCCGACGGACGGATCCTGTTGAACGCTCTCGACCAGGACCCGTCCTTCTACAAGGGTGGGTGGCTGCTCGATCTGCAGGACGACGCCGAGGCGATCACGTTCGGCAACTCGATCTTCTTCAGTTCATCCCCGCCGAGTGCGCGCACGTTCGTCCACGAGATGGTTCACATCGATCAGTACGCGAGGCTCGGGCGGGCGGCATTCCTCGAGTCATATTTCGGCCTGAGCCTGCTCACCATCATCAAGCGTGCGATCGCCCGGGAGCCGCTGAACGTGATGATGAGCAGCCCCCACGAGCAAGAGGCCTACGCGCTGGAGAAGCGGTTCGCGGCCGCACCCTAAGCCGAGGGATCGGCTGCTGCCTGTGCGCCGTCACGCTGGTTGCAGGACGATCCGCCCCCGCAGCCCCCGGGCTTGGAGACGTTCGTGGGCGCTGGCCACCGTGTCGAGCGGCTGGGTGGCGGCGACGCGCGGAGTGAGCTTGCCGGCGTCGACCAGCGCGCTGAGCTCGGCCAGCTGCGACGGGTCGGTGCGGATCCAGACGTTGTGAACCCTGGTGCCGCGCAGCGGTGGTGGCGCGGCTCCAGCGGCGACGGCGACAAATGAGCCGCCGTCGCGGACGGCGTTGAGCGCTGCGACGCCCAGGACCGCGGCGTCCAGCGCGCCGTGCACCCCTCCCGGAACGACGCGCCGCACCGCGTCTCCGAGGTCATCGGGCCGGGCCAGGATCTCGTCTGCGCCGAGTTCACGAAGGAGGGCCTCGTCGCCGCCTCGGCGGGAGTGACGGTGCGGGGCGCCGGCGCGACCGCCGATTCGTCGAGGACGACGTACTCGGCCTGGGCTCCGACGCGCGCGTTGAGCAGGTTGCGCATGCCGATGACCGCGTCCCCGACGGTGAAGCGCTCGAGCCCGGGACCGACGGCGACGACGGTGCCGGCGTCAGCCAGAAGATGCTCACTCAGACGCTGAGACGACTCGAGCGCGATGGACTGTTGACCCGGACCGTGACGCCATCCGTGCCCGTCCGGGTCGATTATCAGCTCACGCCGCTGGGAGCGACCATCCTGCCGGTCGTCACCGCGATCAAGCAGTGGTCCGAGGCGCATATCGACGAGATCCACACCGCGCGCGACGACTATGACCGCGAACGGCCACCGTCATCCGGACCTCAGGCCGTTAGTACTCGTTCTTGACCGTGAAGTAGGAACCGCGGATGGTTCCGGCCAGCTTTGACTTCTGTCGTGCGAATTTGAACCGCGATTCGAGTTCTGCGGGGACGTCCATCCCTTCGGAGAGCTTGAACCCGACGGCCCGCTTTCCGCCGTCGTCGATGGTGTACATCACGTTGATCGAAAGGCCGCTCTCGTAGAAGACGTAGGCCATGCGGATGTTCTCAACCTGGAAGGCCGTTGCCTCGAGAGGGGGAGAGGAGATGACGATGTCGCGTTCGTCCTTGAGGATGCGATGCACCCAGTCGATGGTCTTGGTCGCGTTGCTCGCGGGCTCCACGGTGAAGACGTAGTCGTACTTGTTCTTGAAGTAGCGGGCCTCGTGCGCCCGCAGACCAGCGAGCGCGGCCGCGACCGGCGAAGACTCCAGACCAACGGTTGACACGGTGTTGAAATCCACGGTGTCAGGCATGACGCACCCCCAAAGGCGGACGGTGGTTTACGTCGGCCCGAGCATACGAGGCCCGCCGCCGATGCCGGTGACCCGGGCCATGGCTGGGAACCAAAAGGCACGCCCCAGCTCAGTGGAGGGATGCCGCGTCAGTCGTTGATGTCGAGCACGGGTGTGATGTCGGGCAGGTTCTGACCCGGCTCCGCATGCTCGTTGGGCACCACGGCGGTGCCCACGGCGAAGAACTCGATGATGTGGCTGCCCCAGCCGT
>DATAZK010000142.1:0-20207 GCA_036272075.1 Frankiaceae bacterium | reverse complement strand
GACCGAGCGCGCCGAGTCGCTGCACGCCATCCGCAGGTCGGCCCGGCAGTACGGGCATCTGCAAGAGGTGCTGATCCAGGGTTTCCGCGCCAAGCCCGACACGGCCATGCGCAGCAGCGACGATCTCGAAGCCGACGAGCTGCTGGCCGCCATCGCCGTGGCGCGGCTTGTGCTCGGACCGGGGGCACGCGTCCAGTCGCCACCGAATCTGGTGGAGCCCGATGACGTCGCGCGGCTGCTGGCCGCCGGCGTCGACGACCTCGGCGGGGTCAGCCCGCTCACGCCCGATCACGTCAATCCCGAGCGGCCCTGGCCACAGCTCGACGCGCTCTCCGCGTGGTGCGCCGACGCCGGATTCACCTTGCGCGAGCGGCTCACCGCCCACCCGCCCTACCTCGCCGAGCCCTGGCTCGACCCGCGCCTCCGAGCTCACGTCGCCGCGCTCGTCGACCCCGCGACGGGACTCGCGCGCGAGGACGCGATCCCGCAGGGCCTGGTGTGGCAGGAGCCCGATGGAGGGCTGGAGAGTGCCGGCCGCACCGATCTCGATACGGCCATCGACACCGAAGGCCGGCGTACCGAGACGCGTAGCGACTTCGACTCCGCCTACGGCGACTGGGGCTCGCTGGTCGTCTCCCAGCAGGCGCGTACCCGGGGCAGTGCCGCGCCTGCAGTGGCGCCCCGCGAGCGGATGCGCCCGGAGTACGCGACCGCCCTGCGGGCCGCCGAGGTTCGCGGTCCGGCGATGAGCGACGAGACGGCGCTGGTGCTCTTCGATCCCGAGCCCGGAGCAGAGATCGATGCGCTCGCCGCGCTGGCCGATGAGGTACGCCGCGAGCGGGTCGGCGACGTCGTGCACTACGTCGTCAACCGCAACATCAACTTCACCAACGTCTGTTACACCGGTTGCCGCTTCTGCGCCTTCGCCCAGCGGCGCACCGACGCCGACGCGTACAGCCTCTCGCTCGACGAAGTCGGCACCAGGGCCGAGCAGGCCTGGGCGGTCGGCGCCAGCGAGGTCTGCATGCAGGGCGGGATCCACCCCGACCTGCCCGGCACCGCCTACTTCGACCTCGCCGCCGAGGTGAAGCGGCGCCAGCCCGAGATGCATGTGCACGCCTTCAGCCCCATGGAGGTCGTCAACGGCGCCTCGCGGGCGGCCATGTCGATCGCTGACTGGCTCGCTGCGGCGAAGGAGGCAGGCGTCGACACCCTGCCCGGCACCGCCGCGGAGATCCTCGACGACGACGTGCGATGGATCCTCACCAAGGGCAAGCTTCCGGCCGCCACCTGGATCGAGGTCGTCACCACGGCGCATCGCCTCGGCATCCGCACCAGCTCCACGATGATGTACGGCCACGTCGACACCCCGGCGCACTGGCTCGGTCACCTTCGGCTGCTGCGGCAGATCCAGGAGGACACCGGCGGCTTCACCGAGTTCGTGCCGCTGCCCTTCGTTCACCAGAGCGCGCCGCTCTACCTCGCCGGCGTCGCCCGGCCCGGCCCGACGATGACCGAGAACCGCGCCGTGCACGCCATGGCCCGGCTCCTGCTCGCCGGCGCTATCGATCACATCCAGACCTCGTGGGTGAAGCTCGGGGTCGAGGGCACCCGCACGATGCTCGCCGGCGGCGCCGACGACCTGGGCGGCACGCTCATGGAGGAGACCATCAGCCGGATGGCGGGCTCCGAGCACGGGTCCCTCAAGTCGGTCACCGAACTCGAAGACATCGCCCACGGCGCCGGACGTCCGTCAGCGCAGCGCACGACGACCTATGGCGAGGTGCCTGCCGACCGTCGCGAATTGGCCCGGACCGCCACGGCGAATCTGCGCCCGGTTTCGCTGCCGCTCGTCAGCACCCAGGGCTGATCCCGCGCGCAGAGTCCCGGTGAGCAACCGCTGACAGTGCGTCGACATGACCCGCGAGTCGCGCGGGACACGCCGGAATTCGGCCACTTGTGGCCAAATTTTCAGCGGCTTCACCGGGACTTAGGGCCCGGCAAAACGCGCTGGGGCCCCACTTCCGGCGGCTGTAGTGCGCAGATCGCTCTCCGTAATTAGTTGAATACTTTTCCCTCAAACGGTTGACGTAGCGGCTAACAGCCGATGTAATTTCAAGCGTGTCATTCCCCCTGCCGGGGGTTCGGATGCGCTACCGGGCGAGTCTGGATCGTCGGCGTGGACACCTGCGACTCGCATCCGGCAGTCAATGGGTGCTCGCCAAGGAGTCTCGGAGGAGTCCATGAACGTCGATATCCAGCCCGAGAGTTTCTTCCTCGATGCAGACGAGGAAGTACTGGAGTGGCAAGCCAAGGCGCTGTGCTCGCAGACCGATCCGGAAGCCTTCTTTCCGGAAAAGGGCGGCAGCACACGTGACGCCAAGAAGGTGTGTCACGAGTGCGAGGTCCAGGTCGAGTGCCTGGAGTACGCCCTCGCCAACGATGAGCGGTTTGGCATCTGGGGCGGCTTGTCGGAGCGCGAGCGCCGCAAGCTTCGCCGCCGCGCCAGCTGACCGACCGTCTGAACGTCTGGGCGTTCAGTCGTCGTAGTCCGCGTCGCCGTGACCTTCGGGGTCGATGACCTCGGGCCCGACCCCCAGCAGGTCCGCGACCTCGTGGATGAGCACGTCGAGCACGAGTTCGGCCAGGTCGTCGGGATCGAGCGCACGCAGCTCGAGCGGACGGCGATAGAGCACGATCTGCGGCGGCCGGGTGTTACGCCCGGAGCCGCTCGCCGGCATCAGCCGCGAAAGGCGTACCAGTTCCGAGGTGAGGTCGAGGGGATCGCCCTCGCCCTCCTCGCCCGTCCCCGGTTCCGACGGGGGCACCTCGTCCACCACGAATTCGACCTCGGCCAGTTCCGCTGACCAGCGATGGTCGAGATGGGCTACGGCCTCCCGCACCACATCGTCGAATTGATCCGCCCGGGTCCGGCTGAGCGGCACCTCCGGAGGCGTGAGCCGGCCGCGCAAGCCGCGCCCGCGGCGGTCACGAAGGCGCCGCGCCCGCCGGGCACGAGTGGGTTCCGGAGCCATGCGGGCAGCGTACGAGAGCCGGAGTCCGCGACACGGCCGCGCCTTCGCCGCGGCGACCCAAAGCGGGGCTAACGTCACAGCGGTGATGCCCCGCCGCTGCTCCCGGGCGGCGTGCAGTTCGGGCGCCGTCGCCACCCTTACGTATGCCTACGTCGAATCGACCGCGGTTCTTGGCCCGCTGTCGCCTTTCGTCGAGCCGCACTCCTATGACTTGTGCGCCGAGCACGCCGACCGGCTGACTGTCCCTCGCGGCTGGGCGGTCGTACGCGTCGAGGGAGAGACCGCTCCGCAGCCTCCGAGCAATGACGATCTCGAGGCTTTGGCCGATGCGGTACGTGAGGCCGCCCGCCCCGCCCCGGCGCCGCAGGCGAGCGTTCCGGGTGTTCGTAGCCGTGGGCACTTGCGGGTTCTACCCAGACCGTAATCAGATAGTCGCTCAGAGTCACCCATACGAGTGTTCCGGGGCAAGCCGACACGCCGATAGGTCGCCAGTCGAACCGGTAGATGTCGCCGGTACTGGTGAGAGGTGTCCACGTGCCTGTGCGTCGTCCGGTTTCGCTGCCCAGCCTCAATGGCTCTGTCGGAATGCGTCCCGACCCCACGTTCCTGCAGGGCGTCGCCTGCACGGCGTGTGGCAGCGGGCGTATCACCCGCATCTCGATGACCCTGACCGACGGGACGCCGGTCGACTTCACGTCCTGTCACGACTGCGAGCACAAGCTGTGGTCGGACAACGGGGGCGACCTCGCGCTCACAGGCGTCCTGGACCGCACCCGGCGCCAGTAGGGCTGCCTCAGCGGGTCTGCTGCGGCTCTGCCGGCAGATTGCGGCGGGATTGCGGCGGGATAGGGTCGCCACGTGCGCGATCTTTCGAAAATCGTCAAGGCGTACGACATTCGCGGGCTGGTCCCGGAAGAGGTCGATGAGGACCTGGCGCGCACGGTTGGTGCCGCTTTTGTCCGGCTGACCGGCGCCACGTCCATCGTGACGGCCCACGACATGCGGACCTCCTCCGGACCGCTTTCTGCAGCCTTTGCAGAAGGCGCCACCGCGCAAGGGGCTGACGTCGTCGAGGCCGGTCTGGCGTCGACCGACATGCTCTACTTCGCCTCCGGGCGGCTCGACATGCCGGGCGCGATGTTCACCGCTTCGCACAATCCGGCCAAGTACAACGGCATCAAGTTGTGCCGCGCGGGAGCAGCGCCGGTCGGCCAGGACAGCGGCCTCGCCGAGATTCGCGACGCGCTCGAAAACGGCGTGCCGGCCTACGACGGCGCGCCCGGCAGCGTCTCGCAGCGCGACGTTCTCACCGAGTACAGCGCGTTCCTGCATCAACTGGTGCCGGGCTTGGCTGACATCCGTCCGCTGAAGGTCGTGGTCGACGCGGGCAACGGGATGGGCGGCCACACCGTGCCCACCGTCTTCGCCGACCTTCCGGTCGAGCTCACGCGGATGTACTTCGAGCTCGACGGCTCCTTCCCCAACCACGAGGCCAACCCGATCGACCCGAAGAACACCGCTGATCTGCAGGCAAAGGTGCGCGAGGTGGGCGCCGACATCGGGCTGGCGTTCGACGGTGACGCCGACCGCTGCTTCGTCATCGACGAGCGCGGCGAGATCGTCTCCCCGAGCGTCCTGACCGCCCTCATCGCGGTCCGTGAACTGGCGCGCGAGCCCGGCTCGTCGATCATCCACAACCTGATCACCTCCCATGCGGTACCGGAGATCGTGACCGAGCACGGCGGGGTCCCGGTGCGTACCCGAGTGGGGCACTCGTTCATCAAGGGGGAGATGGCCGCCACCGGTGCGATCTTCGGTGGCGAGCATTCCGGCCACTTCTACTTTCGCGATTTCTGGCGGGCCGACTCCGGCATGCTTGCCGCGCTGCACGTCCTCGCCGCGCTCGGGACCCAGGATGGGCCGCTCTCGGCGATGCTTGCGCAGTATTCGCGCTACGCGGCGAGCGGTGAGATCAACTCCGAGGTGAGCGACCAGGCAGCGATCACCAAGGAGATCGAGCAGACCTTCGGCGCGCGCACCGGCGTCGAGATCGACCACCTTGATGGGCTGACGGTGCAGCTTGCCGACGGCGGGTGGTTCAACGTGCGTCCTTCGAACACCGAACCGCTGCTTCGGCTCAACGTCGAGGCCAAAGACACGGAGGCGATGGCCGCCTTGCGCGATGACGTCCTGGCGATCATCCGGGGAGGAACCAAGTGAATCTCGATCCGGCGCTCCTGGAGATCCTTGCCTGCCCGAATTGCCACGGGGAGCTCACGGCCGACGAGGCCGCCGAGCGCTTGATCTGCAATGACTGCGGGTACCGCTATCCGGTGCGTGACGACATCCCCGTGATGCTGATCGACGAAGCGGACAAGCCCGCCGAGTCCGCCGGTGCCGCCTCAGACGGTGCCTAGCGTGGAATTGGACGACACCGTCCTCAACAGCGCTGACAAGCTCACGGCGGCCGACCCCGGCGAGATGCTACGAGCCGTAGCGACATCGGGTGCTCAGGTCCGCGAAGCGGCGGTGCTGACGGCCGATGCCGGGCTCCGCCGGCTCACGCAAGACGGCCGGCCGCGCGCGATCGTCGTGCTGGGCATGGGAGGCAGCGGGATCGCCGGCGACGTGCTGGCGGCCGTGTGCGGCGTCGAGTGCGCGGTGCCTGTCGTGGTCGTGAAGGGCTACACGCTGCCGGGGTGGGTGGGTGCCAACGATCTTGTCTGCGGCGTCTCGTGTTCGGGCACCACCGAGGAGACCCTCTCCGCCTTCAGCGAGGCGCAGCGGCGCGGCTGCCGCCTCCTCGGGGTCGGCAGCATCGACTCGCCCCTGTCGTTCATCGCCGAGCAAGGACGCGGACCGTTCGTCCCGGTACGGCCCGCCGGCCGGCTTCCACGGGCCATGGCGTGGGGGCTTTCGGTACCGCTGATTCTTGCCGCCGCGCAGCTGGGGCTGGCAGATGTCACGCCCGAGGCGCTGGAAGCCGCGGCGGTCCGGCTGGATGAGGTCGCCGCCCTGTGCCGGCCGGCCAGCGAGGCGTTCGTCAACCCCGGCAAGGAGCTGGCCCTGGCGTTGTCCGACACCCTCCCGATGGCCTGGGGCTGCTCGCCCATCACGGCGGTTGCCGGCACCCGGCTCGTCGCCCAGTGGAGTGAGAACGCGAAACTTCCCGCCCTGGGAGCGGCGCTTCCCGAGGCCAACCACAATCTGGTCGTCTCCTTCGACGGGCCTTACGGTTCGACGGGATCCGGCGCCGATATCTTTGCCGATCCGGACGACAACGCCGGGCGCCTGCGGCTCCTGCTGCTGCGCGACCCCGCCGACGAGCACCCGCAGGTGACGCGCCGGGCCGAGGTGTCCAAGGACATCGCCGAAAGCCGCGGAGTGCCGATCACCGAGCTGTTCACCGAGGGACAGTCGCGGATCGAACGGCTGGCGTCGCTGGTCATCCTGATCGACTACGCGTCGGTCTACACCGCGCTTGGCCTGGGAATCGACCCGACTCCCATCGCCGCGATCCAGGATCTCAAGGCTCGCATCGCCCGCTGAGTGGGCCGTCGGTCTCGACCGACCGGGGCCGATGGTCCCTTCAAGGATTTTCCGGGCTCTGACGATGCTCGCTGCAACTTTTCAGCGGCGCAGAGCTCCGGAGGTGGACCATGCGGCTGACCTACGAGCGTCAGACAGCGTTGCAGAGCCGCGCCCGCCAGCTGGGTTCACTCGCACCCCGGTGCGCTGAGGCTGTCGGCGGCTATGCCGGAGGGGTCGCGCTCTATTGCCGGGAATCCATCCCTTTGTGGGACGTCGTCATCGGGGCATCCGGCGGTTTCCTGATCATGCTCAGCTACTTGCTGATGCAGCTGCGCGGCGGATCCGCGCCTGCGGCGCCAGGTGCTCGCGACTGGTCGCGCGCGCTGCTGGACCGAGTGCCTGGTTGGCAGCGGCTCGATGACGTGCCGATGGCCGGCGCCGACGTCAACCACGTGGTCGCCACCCCAGCGGGGCTGCTGGTGATCGTGGCCAAGTGGCGAGTGCGCACCGATGAGGCCGACATCCGTCGTCGCCGTCACAGGGCAGACCTGTCACTGGCGGCTGCTGCGGCGCGCCGCATTCGCCGGATGACGACAGTGGCTCCCAACGCGCTCGACGTCCCGGTCTTCGGTGCGCTGCTGCTGTGGGGTCCCGGCGACAGTGCCGTTCAGCCCGGCTGGGACGAGGCGAGCGGTGTCTACGTGCTTGCTGCCAACCAGCCCTGGGCCTGGCCCGCCGAGCTGACCGCAGGCGCTGTGCTGGATCCCGAGGTCAGGCCGGGGCAGGTCGATGAGGCCCTGCGCAAGGTGCGGGGTTGGGCCACCAGCCACGAGCGTCGCCTCGCGTTTCGCCGCCTCACCAGGATCCTGCTCGCCGAGCTGCGCGATGGTCTACGCGACCGCCGCGGCTTCCTAGAGCGTGAACCAGACCCGCTTGCCCTCGGGGGTCGGCGCCCAGCCCCATGACGCGGCCAGCGAATCGACGAGCAGCAGACCACGCCCATTGGGGGCATCGTGAGGCGCGTCGCGGATCTCGACCGGGCCTGGCGACGCGTCCTGCACGGCGACCTGCACGGCGTCGCCCCTGACGTCGATACGCATGACCGGGGCCGAGTGCGCGTGGGCGACGGCGTTGGTCACCAACTCGCTGACCAGCAGCTCGGCGATTTCCACCACCGGCGTTGCGAATCCATCGAGGGCGTTGCGGACAAGTTCGCGGGCCAGGCGAGCGCTCGTGGCGCTGGCGGGGAGTTCAAAGGTCGACCCCGCGGACGGCGGGCTCTCGCCGCGGCCACCGGCCGACTGGGCGGGATCCATGAGACCACCTCGCGTCGTGGCGCCGAAGCGCCTGCGCGGCAGTCAAGCGAGGACCGGACTCGACTATGCCGAACGTCTTTGGATTTGACGGCTAACCGCCCTATCAGGCTCGCGAATACCCAGATTTGGACCGGGTGAACCGGGGGATGTCGTTTTCCGGCGATCGATTCGGTAATTCAGGACGGCGGTGCAAAGGGTCCTGGCGGGCCGGCCGGAGCGCCGCCGGGGACCTCGGCGGGATGCGCGGGCGCGGACGGCTTGCGGAAGTCAACGGCTGCCGGCAGTCCGACCGGAGCCGGCCAGCCGGCCGTGGGGGGCGGTGGGCCGAAAAAGCGCAGCTCGTCGCGGCGCCGGCGCTCGGCGAGTACCGCGGTCAGGTAGGCCCACCCAGGGGTTCCCGGCGGCGCCGGCGGCGTCACGACCGCCTGGACCGACGTCACCAGTGATCCTCCGAGGCGCTCCCGGGCGTCGTCGGACAACTGCCCGGCGCGGCCGAGGAATTGCCGGCATTGCAAGGCAAGCGTGTTGTCCAGGCGGGAAAGGTCGAGCGTGCCGGCCCAGCCGGCGAGCGGCGGTGGCATCGGCGGCACGTACGCACCCGTTGCCGGGAGCCGTACTTGCAGCACGACCGTCCCGGCGAGCAGGTCGCCCAGGCGCTTTCCGCGGGAGGACGAAAGCGAGGAAATGACCGCCACCAGGCCGAGTGAAATGCCCGGCTTTTCGACGAAAAGCCCGATCAGCCCGCGTACCAGGGCGTGCCGGAAACGCAGCGGCCCACCGTCGTCTCGGGCCGCACGCAACCCCATGGCGGCCTTGCCGACCGTGCGCCCGTTCCAGACCGATTCGCAGATGACGGGATAGCCCAGCAGGACGACGACATCCGCGGTGACCGCGAGCGCCTGTTCAGCGGCGACATCCAGGTTAGCCAGCCGCACGATCAGCAGGCTCAGGAAGCCGAGCGCGAAGATCTCGATGACGAGATCGATGATGGCGGCGACGGCGCGGCTGCCGATCCGGGCTACCCGCAGATCGATCGGTACCGCTTCCCCGCCGATGAGTGGGGCATAGCCGGGGCCGTAACCGGCGGCACCGGGCCCGAAACCGGTGCTGGCGGCACCGGTGTGCTGCGCACCGCCGTACGTACTCACACCCATAGCATCGCCCAGACGGCGGCCGGGCAAAGCGGACGAAGCGATCGGGGTGACGGGGCTTTGGATCTCGATGTCTACGTCGCCGCGCATCGCGCCGAGTGGCAGCGGCTCGAAATGCTCGTGATCCGCGCCGGCCGGCCACGCAACATGGCGCCACGTGAGCTGGACGAGCTCGTCGACCTCTACCAGCGCGCCGCCACCCATCTCTCCGTCGTGCGGACGCGCTCTCCCGACCCCGTGCTGGTGGATTCGCTCTCCTCGCTGGTGACCCGCGCCCGGGCCGCCACCACCGGGGCTGGGAGGCTGAATGCGGCCGGGGCCAGGCGCTTTCTCACCGTCGATTTCGCTTCCGCGCTGTACGTGCGGCGGTGGTGGATTGCCGGCGTCGCCGCCGGCTGCATCCTGATCTCGCTGGGCATCGGGGTGTGGATCGCGCACGACCCGAAGGTCGCGCAGTCGCTGGTTCCGGCCAGCCGGGTGCGCATGCTGTGCGACAGCGAATTCTCCAACTACTACCGGAGCCATCCCGCCGGTTCGTTCGCGGCTCAGGTGTGGACCAACAACGCACTCGTGGCGGCGGCCGCGATCAGTTTCGGGGCGGCGCTGGGGATCCCGACCGCCTACGTCCTGGTGTCGAACGCGGTGAACGTGGGCGTCGACGGCGGCTACCTGGCGACCTGCGGCAAGTCCGGCGAATTCTGGACGCTGATCCTGCCGCACGGGATGTTGGAGCTCACGGCCGTCTTCATCGCCGGCGCCACCGGGCTGCGGATGGGTTGGAAGATCATCGATCCCGGGCCGCGGCGTCGGTCCGAGGCGCTGGCGCAGGAGGGCCGGGCCGCGGCGGCGATTGCGGTCGGCCTCGTTCTGGTGCTCGCCGTCAGCGGGATCATCGAGGCGTTCGTGACCCCGTCCGGGCTGCCGCCATGGGCCCGGTTGACGATCGGGGCCCTTGCCGAGATCGGCATGCTGACGGTCATCGTCCGGTTGGGGCGGCGCGGGCGAGACCTCGGGGCCACGGGCGATCTCAGCGGCCTGGACGAGGTCGACCTCGCGCCCGTCTCCTCGCCCGTCTGAACCCGTCGCGAATCCGCAGCAGCCGGGCTCAGAGCAGGCCGGCCGCCTTCAGGGCGAGGTAACGGTCGCTGACGGCCGAGGCGAAATGCTCGGGCGGCACGTCGACCACCTCGACCCCGCGCCGACGAAGCAGGGCCGCAAGGCGGCGACGTTCGGCCAGGGCCCGCTCGGCGGCGGCCGCGCTGTAAACGGCCTCGGCAGTTCCACGCGCTGCAGCCATCTCCACGACGAGCGGGTCGGCGACGGCACAGACCATCAGTTCGTGGCGGCGCAGCAGCGGTTCGAGGGCCGGCAGCAGGCCGTCCTCGACCGTCGCCGCGGTGAGGTCGGTGAACAGGACGATCAGGCAGCGCCGGCGGGCGAGCCGGAGAAGCTGGCCGACGAGGGCGTTGGCGTCTGCCTCCAGCAGCGCCGGTTCCAGTCCCGTCATCGTCTGCGAGAGCGTCGCCAGGGTCCCGCGCTGCAGGAGCGCGCGCGGGCCGGCGTCGGCGGCGATCAGATCCACCCGATCGCCGGCTCGTAGCGCGACGGCCGACAGCAGCAGGCCGGCGTCCAGCGCGGCGTCCAGCCGGGGCGCATCGCCGACGCGAGCGGCGCTGGTGCGACCGGTGTCCAGCGCGATGATCAGCCGCCGGTCACGCTCCGGGCGGTACTGGCGGACCTGCAGCGCGGTGCCGGTAGCGGTCGCGCCCCGGCGAGCCGAGGCGCGCCAGTCGATGGCCCGGATGTCGTCGCCTCGCACGTACTCCCGGAGGCTGTCGAACTCGGTGCCGCGGCCGGGACCGCGGGCGGCGACCATCCCCTCGATGACCCGCAGCCGCGAGAGCTTTTCGGGAAGCAGCTTTCGCGACGGGAACGCCGGCTGCACCCGGATGCGTCCGGGAACCGTCGTCCCGCGCTGGCGGGCCCCGAGCCCGAGAGGTCCGAAAGACCGGACCGTCACGACCACCGGGGTGCGGTCGCCGCGGCGAGTGGGCACCAGCTGCTGGGCGAACGTGCGCTGCTCACCCGCGGGGATCCGGGTGTTGACGGAGGGCGGGGTGAGTCCGGCGGAGGGAGGCCAGGCGTCGCGGATGCGAGCGTGGACCGTGCGCGTGCCGTTGTTGGCGACGAGGAGCTGCGCCGCGGTCGGCTCGCCGAGCCGGCCCGATGAGGGAAGGCTGCGCCGGACGGCGAGCTGACGCGGGCTCGGGGCGAGCAGCACATCGACAAGTATCGCTAGCAGCAGGGCCCCATCCACGACTGCCAGCACGGCGCCGGGCGCCGACGCCACGAGCACCGCGAGAGTCAGCGCCAGCGCGAGGAGTCCGGCGCGACCGGTGACTGCCATGGGAGCCGGCGACCTAGCGCGGGACGGCGACGGTCGCCAGCACGGAGTCCAGCACGCTGTCGGCCGTGACGCCTTCGAGTTCGGCCTCCGGACGCAGCGCCACCCGATGTCGCAACGCGGGCCGGGCGAGCGCCTTGACGTCGTCGGGCGTGCAGTAGTCGCGTCCGGACAGCCAGGCCCAGGCTTTCGCGGCGGCCAGCAGAGCGGTCGCTCCGCGCGGCGAGACGCCAAGCGAGAGCGACGGGGCGACGCGAGTCGCGCGCACGATGTCCACGATGTAGGCGAGCATGTCCGGCTGAACGCGAATCGCCGCGACTCCCGCCCGGGCGGCCGCCAAACCTTCGGCTCCGGTGACCGCGCGCACGCCCGCCGCGCCAAGGTCGCGGGGGTCAAAACCGCTGTGGTGCAAGGCAAGTACGCGCATCTCGTCCTCGCGCGAAGGCACCGGAAGGGTGAGCTTGAGCAGGAAGCGGTCGAGCTGCGCTTCGGGGAGCGGGTAGGTGCCCTCGTACTCCACGGGGTTCTGGGTGGCCACCACCATGAAGGGATTCGGCAGCGGTCGCGGCTCGCCCTCGACCGTGACCTGACGCTCCTCCATCGCCTCGAGCAGGGCGGCCTGGGTCTTGGGCGGGGTGCGGTTGATCTCATCGGCCAGCAGCACGTTGGTGAAGACCGGCCCGGCGCGGAAGTCGAATCCGGACGAGCGGGAATCGAAGACCAGCGAGCCGGTGATGTCGCTCGGCATCAGGTCGGGTGTGAACTGCACGCGCTTGGAATCGAGGGCGAGGGTGCGCGAAAGCGTTCGTACCAAAAGGGTTTTGGCTACGCCTGGCACGCCTTCGAGGAGCACGTGACCTTCGCAGAGCAGCGCGACGACGAGACCGGACACCGCCGCGTCCTGACCGATGACCACTTTGGCGACCTCGGTGCGCAACGCGATCAAGGCGTCCCGGGCGTCGGACTCGGGTGGGCCGCTGCTCATTGCCTTCTCATCTCCTTTGCCTGGTTTTCCAGCTGGTCGAGCTCATCTGCGAGGCGCACCAGAGTGGTGTCGGACTCGGTGGATCCGCCTGGTCCGCCGCCCTCATAGAGCAGTGCGGACACCACCGCCGGCTCCTTGCCTGTCCGCGCGGCGACCGCGGCGACCAATGCCTCGGGGGCCACGCGGGGATCGAGGTGCACGAGTGCGGCCAGCCGGGCGCGACTACCGTTGCGGAGCGCATTGGCCGCCGTGACGCGGGCCCGCGCGGCGGCATACAGCCGGGCCCGGCCGCGCACGGTCTCTCCCGCTCGCACGATGACCGGCAAGGGTTCGGTGACCACCGGACCGAGCCGCCGTCCACGCCACACCCCGATGACGACGAGCGCGATGCCCAACTGGAGCACGGCCCACGGGATCGCCTTGGGCAGCAGGCTCGTCAGGCTCGCTCCGGAGCTGGCCCGGCGCGCGGTGTACCAGGTGAGCCGAGGCTGCCGGGAGAGCAAGCCGAGCGCGAGCGCGGCGTTTCCCTGCTGGTCCAGCCGGGCGTTTGTGAGGAAGTCGGCGGAGCCGAGCACCGTGATCCGGCCGGCGCCCGCGGCGCTGCCGGCGGGCAGGGCGAGCAGGCTGCCGTCATAGCAGCTGACGGCGGCGTTCAGGCTCGTGTAGCGGGTCCCACCGAGCCGGGCCTCGCCCGCGACCGCCGCGGCGGGGAGGCTGCAGCCGGGAGTCCGGGTCCGGACGCTGATGGCGGGTCCAGGCGTCACCTGAGCCACCTCGACCGAACCCGGATCGACCAGCACGACGTCGGCTCCGGAGGTCACCAGCCCGGCCAGGCCGCGAGAATCGAGAGCTTCCGGGAACGGGACGAGCACCGTCCGTCCAGGTCCGGTCGCATCTCCCCGGTCGACCTGGATCCCCCGCTCGCGAAGCAGCGTGGCCAGCGCCCGGCTGCCATTCGGTCCGGCCGAGCGCGGATCGAGCGCGCCGCCCGCGGACTGGCTGGTCGTCAGTGCGACGAGCGCGATGAGCAAGGCCAGCAATCCCAATGCCACCCACGTCAGTTGCCGGCGGTGCCGGCGAGGCTCGCGCCCGCCTGCACGCTCGGACGGGAGCAGCCCCGGGGCCTCGGTCGCGAGTGAGCCGATCCCGGGGCCGATGGGGCCGGCGCCCGCTTCCACTGCTGACGTCATCGGGGCGGCGGGGCGTCGCGGAAGCCGGCCGGGCCTGCGGCGGTCACGGCTTCGCGCTGCGGGCGTGAACGGCGCAGCGCGTCGTCCAACTCGCGTAGCACCGCGTCGTCGTTCGCCGTGGCCGGGCGGCGGCCGTACCAGATCTCCCCGAACGTCAGCGCTCCCTTCCAGAGCAACTCCCGCAAGTCCGGACGCTCGCTGCCGGCCTCCGCCGCGACCTCCGCAGCGGTTCGCCCGGGCCGGGGATCGATCACCCCTCGCTCCTCGAGCGCGCGCACGACTGCGCGCAACCGCGCCCGGACCGCTTCCGCCCACTGCCCGCGGCCGGCGAACGCGTCGGCTTCTGCCCGGAGCTGGTCGGAAGAGACGTCAGCCGGCAGGTCGAGCCCGCTCGCCCCACCGCTACGCCGCCTCCCGGAGACCCCTCGCCTGGAGAAGACGACGAGGGCCAGCCCGAGCAGCGCGATGATCACCAGCAGGCCGACGGCGCCGCCGGGGGTCCCGGACACGATGCGGTGGTAGGCGTTGACGAGCCAGCGCCAGACGGCGCTCTCCACCTGCTGGGTGACGGAGGGGCGAGCCTGCTGGTAGATGTGCTTGGACAGCTCGGCATGCGCGGCGTGGGCGGCACCGTCGCGGGTGAGCGGGGCAGCCATCAGCCCTGCCCTTCCTGCCGCGCGGGCCGCCGCCCGTTCAGGGCCGGGTCCGCCGCTCGCGGGCGGTCTGTGCCAAGGCCAGGTCGAGGCCCTCGCGGCGCATCCGGCGATCGACGTACATGAGGGCGATGGTTCCGGCGATGATCGGCGTGGTGATCGTGCCGCTGATGATGCGTCCCACCGTGAGGAGCACCTCGCTGCCGGCGCTGATGTCGGCGCTGGACGTGGTCGTGAACAGACCCGCGGACCGCGCCGCGAACAGGGCGAACGGGAGCTGGATGATCCCGCCGATGATCACCGCGACGATGGCGCCGAGCAGCCCGACTCCGAAGGTGCGCCACCACGCTCCCCGGACCAGTTCCGCGGAGCGGCTGATGGCGGCTCTCACCGTCGTCTTCTCGAGTACGAAGACCGGGGTCGCGAACGCCAGCAGCACGAAGACGTAGATCGCACCGACGAAGACGAGGGCCAGGCCGAGCACGCTCAGCAGCGCCACGAGCAGGCCCAAGCCGACCAGCCGCCAGATCCGGCCGCGGAGCCGGCTCAACGCCTCACCAGGGGAGAGCCGGGTGCCGAGCACGGCCTCGCCGATCACGATGACGATCGCTCCGGTGACGATGCTGCTCTGCAGCAGAGCGACGGCCTCGGTGGCCGCTGCGGCGCCCAGCCGCGCTCCGGTACCCGCCCCGCGCGATTCCAGGTTCAGGACCAGGATCAGGAGCTGGCCGACCAGCACCACCACGAACGAGAGCCCGAGCAGCGCCTTGGGGTTCATCCGGATCGAGGCGAAGGCGCCGTCGAGAATCTCCCCGACCGCGAGCGGCCGGAGTGGGATCACTCCGGGTTTGTCGGCGGGTGGGGGTGACCAGGCCGGCACCGAGTACTGCGGCTGATTTCCGGGCGGCTGGTATCCCGGGGGAGGCGCGTAGGCGGGCGGCGGCGGCGCGTAGCCCGGCGGGGGCTGATACCCAGGTGGTGGTGGGTACTGCGGCGCTCCGTATTGGGGTGGGCCGTACTGGGGTGGGCCGTACTGCGGTGGCCCGTACTGGGGTGGGCCCTGGGGCGTCTCGGGAGCCGGCGAACCACCCGATGGCGGCTGCCAATCGGGCGTCTTGTCCCGCCCGGCGTCCTCGTCCGACGGACCCTCAGCCATACCCCTCCCAGATTTCCGGCAGTTCGATCTTCCAGGCTAGACGGCGCTACGCCGTGCAGGATGCACCATGGTGACGTACGGCCCCGCGCGTCGCGGCCGTCGCTGAGAGGTGGCGCCCCCCTGTGATGGCATACGCGGCACCGCCGCCGCATCCCGGCGAGGCCGGTGTTTCCGGTGGTGTTTCCGGTGGTGTTGCCCGCTCGGTCTCGCCCGGCGCGTCCGAACCCGCTGGTACGCGCCCTCGTGTGCTGGTGGTGGACGACGACGCGGCCCTCGCCGAGATGCTCGGGATCGTGCTGCGGCGGGAGGGCTTCGAGCCGGCTTTCGTCGCGACCGGCGACCGGGCGATGGACGCCTTTCACCGCACCCGCCCTGATGTGGTGCTGCTGGATCTGATGCTTCCGGGCCGCGACGGGCTCGACGTATGCCGCGATCTGCGGGCCGAGAGCGGCGTCCCGATCGTCATGCTGACGGCCCGCGCCGATACCGCCGATGTCGTCCGGGGGCTGGAAGCGGGTGCTGATGACTACATCGTCAAACCGTTCAAGCCGACCGAGCTGGTCGCGCGGATCCGAGCCCGGCTGCGCCACCTCACCGGGGGCGCGGCCGAGCAATTGCGCATCGACGACATCGAGATCGACGTCGGCAGCCACGACGTGCGCCGCGACGGCCTGCCGATGTCGCTCACCCCGCTCGAGTTCGACCTGCTGGTCACGCTGGCGCGTACCCCGCGTCAGGTGCTGACGCGGGAAGCCCTGCTGGCCCAGGTGTGGGGCTACCGGCACGCCGCCGACACGCGCCTGGTGAACGTCCACGTCCAGCGGCTACGCGCCAAGGTCGAGCGCGATCCGGAGCATCCGCGCGTCGTCATCACGGTCCGCGGCGTCGGCTATCGCGCGGGGCCGCCCTGATGGTCCGCACCTCCCGGCTGCGGCCGCTGAACTGGCTCGGTGCCGCCACGCGCATCTGGCGGCGCTCGCTACGGCTGCGCGTCGTGGCACTGACCCTGCTGCTTTCCAGCTTCGTGGTGGCGCTGCTCGGTGTCTTTCTCATCGGCCGGGTGGGTCAGGGTCTGCTCAGCGACAAGCGCCAGGCCGCTCTCGGTGACGTCTCGTCCGGCTTGGTGTACGCGCGCGGCCAGCTCGAGTCGGCCGTGCGCAGCGACCCCAACGCCGTCGATGCGCTGGTGGAGACCATCACCACCGAGCTCGGCCGCCGCGGCAGCCCGAGCGGGTTGTTCGACGTCGCCGTGCTTCCGACCAACGGGTCCAACGTGTACTACAGCGGCACGATCCTGGTGGCTGACGTCCCGCACGCGCTTCGCCTGCAGGTGCGCGGCGGCGCCGAGGCCGAGACGTACGCCGACGTGCACCTGGATGAAGGCCTCGAGCGGGCGCTGATCATCGGCGCCCCGCTGTCCGCGGACGTCGGCAGCTACGAGGTCTACTACGTCTTCCCGCTGCACAACGAGGAACAGACGCTCGGGCTGGTCCGACGGGTGCTGCTGCTCGGCGGGGCCGCGCTCGTCGGCCTGCTTGCCGCCGTCGTATGGCTGGTCAGCCGCCAGGTGGTCACGCCGGTGCGGATGGCTGCCCGCATCGCTGAGCGCTTCGCTGCCGGCAATCTGGCCGAGCGCATGGTGGTCCGGGGTGATGACGAGATCGCCCGGCTGGCGGCCTCGTTCAACGACATGGCCGGCGTCCTGCAACGCCAGATCGACCAGCTCGAGGACCTCTCGCGCGCGCAGCGCCGCTTCACCGCCGACGTCTCCCACGAACTTCGCACCCCGCTGGCAACCATCCGCATGGCCGCCGACGTGCTCTATGAGTCCCGTGGTGACTTCCCGCCGGCAATGTCTCGCTCCGCGGAACTTCTCACGGGGCAGCTCGAGCGTTTCGAACGGCTTCTCGCCGACCTGCTCGAGATCAGCAGGTACGACGCGCGCGCTGCGGTTCTCGAGCCCGACACCGTCGACGTCGCCGGGCTGATGCGCACGACCGCTGCGGAATTCACCGATGCCGCCTCCAGGGCGGGGACCAGGATTGACGTCGACATCAGTGGTGACCTGACGCCGGCCGGCAGCGTCCTCGCCGATGTCGATCCCCGCCGGGTCGCGCGCATCCTTCGCAACCTGCTGGCCAACGCGATCGACTACGCCGAGGGCGCGCCGATCGAGGTGACTCTGGTCGCCTCCAAGGAAACGGTGGCGATCCGCGTTCTCGACCACGGCGCGGGCCTGCGCTCCGGGGATGCCGAGCGCGTCTTCGACCGGTTCTGGCGCGCCGATCCCAGCCGGTCGCGTACCACCGGAGGCACCGGGCTCGGCCTCTCGATCGCTCGGGAAGACGCCCGCCTGCACGGCGGCGAGCTGGTGGCGTGGGGTCGGCCCGGCGAGGGTGCCAGCTTCCGGCTGCTGCTGCCGCGGCGGGCCGGCGGGATCCTCGGGGCAGCGCCGCTGCCGCTGCGCCCCGACACGTCGCTGGTGCGCGCGACGTGAAGCGGCTGGCGCGGACCATCGCCGGCGGCGCCGCGCTCGTCCTGCTCGGGTTCCTGCTCGCCGGTGGTTGCAGCCTTCGCACGCCGGCGGGGATACGGGTCGATCAGCGGTCGGTCGACACGGCGATCGATGATCCCGACATCAGCAAGGTCCCGCCGGGTCCGCCGGCCGGTGCGTCCGCGGCCGATATCGTGCGCGGCTTCCTGGACGCTTCGACCGCCGATTCCGAGCACACGTTTGCCGAGCCCTTCCTCGCGCCGGGAGTCGTGTGGACCGACCGAACGTCGGCCACGGTCTATGACCCGGAGACCCTTTCGACGCTGAAAGAAACGCTGAAGGGGTCGGCCAGCATCGTGAAGTTCAGCGTGGTCAGCATCGGCCAGCTGACGAGCGCCGGGGCCTTCCTGCCCGTCGAACGGCAGCTGTCGGAGTCCTTTGAGCTGCGTCGCGTCGACAAGCAATGGCGGCTCTCGCGCGTGCCGCCGGGAGTGCTCCTGACACCTCGCGACCTGGCCCGGGTCTACCGGCCGGTGCGCACGTACGGTTTCAACCCCAGCGGGTCGGTGCTGGTCGCCGAGCCGGGATTCGTCGCCTCCGACCGGGCCGGCCTCGCAGGCGCCGCTCTGCACGCGCTGCTGACCCAGTGGAACGCCGTCACCGACCCGAAGCTCTCGGCCTCCCGCAGCCTGGTGAGCGGCCTGACTTCTTTGGGGAGCGTGGTGGTTCAGAACGGCCAGGCCACCGTCGACCTCGGCCGCGAGGCTTTCGCGGTGCCCCTCGCCCAGCGGTCGCACCTGGTCTCTCAGATTGCCGCGTCGCTGGCGAGCGTCCCGGGAGTGTTCACGGTTCGTGTCCTGGTGGAGGAACGTCCGTACGCCGGCGGAGTCGTCGCCGCCACCATTCCTCCCGATCTCCAGCCGCCCCCGGCCAGCCCGGCTCTCGCGCTTGCCGCTGACGGATCCCTGGAGGAGCTGGCATCGACTGCCGTCCGTCCGGTGAAATGGATCGCCAAGGACGGTTCCCCGCAGGGCCTGCTCGCCGATCCGGTCGCCTCACCCGACGGTTCGGCGATGGCCGCGCTGCGCAACGGCCCAGCGGGCCTGGATCTCGTAGTCGCGGATCTGAAGGGCGCCGGCTCGGGCGGGCCGGCGACGGCGACTCTGCGGCGTGCGATCGCGTTACCTGCGGCTTCCGGGTCGCGGGAGATGCGTCCCGAATGGCTGGACGCCAACCGGATCCTGCTCGCAGTCGGTGGGGTGGCGCCGCGGCTGGAGATGGTCGACGCGACGACCGGGGCGATCAGCCCAGTCGCTGCGCCGGGCCTCGCGGCGCTGGGACCGCTCTCGTCGTGCACGGTGAGCCGCGACGGCACCCGGGTCATCGCGGTCAGCGGCGTGCCGGGCGCCCGGCGGGCATACCTCGGCCGCATTCTCACCCCCACGACCACCCCTGTCCGGGCCGCTGGTGCCACGGTCGCGGGGTGGACGACGGTTTCCACCGACATGTCGGACGTGGTCGCTGTGAGCTGGTCAGGCGATCTGCAGCTCACCCTGCTGGGCCGGCCGGTGGCGGGGCCGGCTGGGTCGCCCGCGCTGACCACGTCAGTGGTGCGCGCCGAGGTGGTCGCGCTGGATGGGGTGGGCGACCCGATCTCGCTTCCGGCCCTGCCCGCCGATTTCGAGGCCCTGGTGGTGGTCCTGGAGCACCCGCTGATAACCACGGCGCCCGGCCGCCAGGTCATGATCGGAATCGGGACGCGGCGGTGGCTGCTCGACGCCGGACGCTGGGAGGTTGCCGCCCCCGCGCGTGACCCCTCCTACCCGTAGGTCGCGCCTGTTGATCGTCCGACTCGTTCCACAGGAGACGTTCGACGCCGGCCCGGGCGGCGACGGCCGGGCAGCCTCGGCGGATGCGCGCGCTCACCGATCTGCTTCTTCCGCACCGCTGCCCCTGCGGCGCTGCCGCCGGCGATCTTCCGGGTGTCCCTGGAGCGGCCGTGTGCGCAGGCTGCGGTCCGACTCTGGTGGGCGGCCCGGTCCTGCAGGTGAGGCCCTATCCCAGGCCGCCGGGCCTGCCCCCGTGTAGCGCCGCGGCTGCCTATGCGGGCGGGACGCGGCGCTGCCTGATCGCGTACAAGGAGCGTGGTCGGCGTGACCTCGCACCGATCCTCGCGCTCGCCTTGCTGAGAGTGCTGCGCGAGCTGGAGCCGAGCGCCTCGGCATCGGTACTGCTCGTCCCCGTCCCGGCGAGCCGTGCGGCCTTGCGTGCGCGGGGGTTCGACCATGTCGC
>DATAZK010000141.1:0-126642 GCA_036272075.1 Frankiaceae bacterium | reverse complement strand
GCGCCCCAGCAACTGCGGGTCCGCGGTCTCGGTCGGAACCACCTCAACCTCCGTCCAATCGATCGTCCAGTCGATCCTCAGAGCCGATGCGAATGGGAGGTAATAGTTGCTTGAGCAAGCATAGACCGAGGCGCACGATTGACAAGTAGCTCCTTCGAGAGGTGATCGCCAACCCACGGAGTATCGGCCACGCGACTGCTGATCGAATCCACCGCTCGCGTAGTCCGCGACTGTCTCATTTGCTCTCGAATCCCCATCGCGTTAACAATCGGGTGGGTGCGTACCGGATCTCGTGTCGTGTTCACGCTGGTAGGTCGCGATGACGAGATCGCGGAGGTCGGCGGCCTCCTCGATCGGGCTCGAAACGGCCTGAGCGGCGTTCTTGTGGTGCACGGAGCGGCCGGCATCGGGAAGACGGGCCTGCTCGATTGGGCAACGGCTTGCGCTCCAGACTTCGACACGGTGCGCTTGGTCGGCGTCGAATCCGAGATGCAGTTCGGGTTCGCCGGACTGCATCAGCTTCTTTCCCCCTTCCTCGACGACATTCAGTCATTGCCGCCGCCGCAGGCGCGCGCCCTCAACGCAGCCTTCGGGATCAGTGATGGCGTTGCACCGGACCTGTTCCTCGCGGGACTTGCCGCGCTGACTCTGATCACCGCTTCTGCTGCACAGGGACGGCCGCTGCTCGTCCTTGTCGACGACGCGCAATGGTTGGACCGGGAGAGTGCCGACGCCATCGGGATCCTGGCGCGCCGGCTCTATGCGGACCGCATCTGCCTGTTGGTGGCGATGCGCGAGGCGGACGAGGGGCTCGGCTCCTTCGACGGGCTGCCCGAGCTGCCGCTGGGGCCGCTTTCGGACTCCGCTGGGGCGCTGCTGCTCGAGGCGGCCTCCGGCGTGCGACTCGGAGACCGTGTCCGGGCGCGGTTGCTCGTCGACGCCCGAGGCAATCCGCTCGCGCTGACGGAATTCGTGCGCGACCTGTCGCCGGATCAGTTGGCTGGGGTGGCCCAGCTGCCCGAGTTGCTAGCGCTGGACCGTGGGTTGGAGCGTACTTTCCTGCGGCAACTGGAACAGCTACCCCTCCCCACCCGCCGGTTGCTGGTCGTGGCGGCAGCGGAGCCGTCCGGCGACGTATCCCTGATCTTGCGCGCTGGTCGGGAGCTCGACATCGCAGAGGACGCACTGACGACCGCGAATGCGACCGGGTTGATCGAATTGGGTCCAGAGCTGGTCTTCCGTCACCCGCTCATTCGCTCGGCGATCTACCAAGGCGCGAGCGACATCGATCGGCGCGAGGCCCATGCGGCGTTGGCCCTCGCGTGTGAGGAGAACGCGGACGCGTATCGCAGGGCATGGCACCGCGGAGCCGCCGCGCAGCTTCCCGACGACGACGTCGCGGACGACCTGGAACGCGCAGCAGGACGCGCCGGCAGCCGGGGTGGGTGCGCAGCATCGGCCACGCTGCTGGCGAGGGCCGCGGAGCTGACACCGGACAAGGATCGACGAGCGGTTCGATTTCTCGGCGCGGCAGCAGCAGAACTGGCCTCGGGCAGTTTCCTCCAGGCGCAAACGCACCTCGATCTTGCGCTCCCTGACTTGGGCGATCCGCTCATTCGAGCTCAAGCCGAGCAGTTGGATGCTGTGATCGCCTTCAGCACGTTGCTGAGGCATTCGACACCCGCGAACAAGGGGCCGAGTGAGATCATCTCGATGATGCTCGGAGCGGCTCGAGCGACGGAGCCGCTGGACACGGCTCTGGCGCGTGAGGCGTTGATGGGCACGCTCACCATGGCCTTTTTCTTCGGCGGCGCGGGGGATGCGTCAGCTGCTCATGTGGCGCGGTTAGCGCGGTCGCTGAAGCAACCTGCGGGGGTTGCTCTCACCGCAGTGGACCTGATGTATCTGGCTATAGCCGAACTGGTGGCGAACGGCTACGCCAGTGCTGGGCGTCTGCTTTGCGAGTCGCTCGCTGCGGTGCAGGACGATCCGGTGATCCGCGGCTCTCCGCGTCACCTCGTGCGGGCGTGCTGGCTGGCGTATGCGATGGGTGACGTGAACGCTCTCACCAAGTTGGCGGACGAATGCGCGAAAGCCAGTCGCGACCAAGGGAACTTTGAGGCGCTCCTGGAGGCGCTGTACCAGCAGAGTATGCGGGAAATATGGGTCGGCTCCCTCGACATCGCCGACGAGGCACTGACCGAGGCAATCGAATTGCACGCTCTGATACAGAGCTCGAGTGAGCTCTTCGAGTCCGTCAAGCTGATTGTGTCGGCGTGGCAGGGTCACGAGAGCGAAGTCCGCGCCGGAGCCGCGAAGCTTGCGGCCCGATCAGCCGAGTACGCACTTGTCGCCAGGTACATCGATTACGCCCTGTTGCTCGTGGAACTGGGCCTCGGCAACTACCAGGCTGCCGCCTCACTCGCGAGCGACCCCTGCATCGAAGACTTGAATATGGGAGCGCTGCGAGCCGCGGACACCATTGAGGCTCTGGTCCGAAGCGGCAATGGACCGATGGCCGCGAGCCCGTTTACCTATTTGACGCAACGCGCGACCGTCAACAAAAGTCCTCTTGATCTGGGGCTGCTATCACGCAGCCGCGCTCTCCTGGCGAGCGACTCCGACGCCGAGGCACACTTCCGCGCATCGATCAACGCGCTCGCAGGGACGGGCATTCGGCTTCACGTCGCTCGCACTCAGTTGGTCTACGGCGAATGGCTCAGGCGGCAGAAGCGTCGCCGTGACGCCCGCGCCCAACTCGAAGCCGCACTGGACACGTTCACACTGACAGGCGCGAACGGCTTCGCTGAGCGGACCCGGGGCGAACTGCTTGCCACCGGCGCTCAAGCCCGCAAGCGCGTCGAGGGGACACGCAACGACCTCACGCCGCAGGAACGGCAGATCGCGCGTCTCGCGGGTAGCGGAGCTAACAACGCGCAAATCGCTGAACGCCTCTTCATCAGCACCAGCACTGTCGACTATCACCTTCGCAAGGTCTACCGGAAGCTTGACATCCAATCGCGGCGACAGCTCGAGAACGTCGTGTTGGAGGGCTGAAAGTCAAAGGTTGCCTCGCACCCGATGACCGAAGGCCGCGATGCGAGCCAGTGGCCCGCAGTAGGGCGCGCCGGGACAACGCGCAAATGACAGTGCCGCGGCTCTGACGCCCTCGTCGGCAGGTTCGCGCCGCCGACCCGGCAGTAGTGCGGCCGCGACGACGGCGCCCAACGCGCACAGGAAAGCGCCGCCGATGAAGGCTCCCTTGAATCCGTGCGTCAGCGCCGATGTGAGCCCGCTGCCGGAGTGCAGCGCGCTCGTCGTTCGGCTCGTCGCGATGGTGGAGAGGATAGCCAGACCAAGGGATCCACCCACCTGTTGAGTCGTGTTCAGGAGCCCCGACGCCAGCCCGGAGTCGTTGGGCGCCACGCCGCTCGTTCCGGCGATCGTGACGGGGACGAAGGCCATCCCCATGCCGACGCCGAGAATGACCATGGACGGGACCACGTGGCTTCCGTAGTCGCCGTGGCCGGACACCGTGGTGAGGAAGAAGAAGCCGCCGGTCGAGATGAGCAGCCCGGCGACGAGCACCGGCTTGGGCCCGAGCCGGTCGACGAACTGCGAGGCAACGGTCGACGAGACGATGATCGTCAGGCTCAACGGCAGGTAGGCGACTCCAGTCTTGAGCGCGCTGAAGGCGAGCACCTGCTGCAGGTAGAGGGTGAGAAAGAAGAACATCGCAAAGAGTGCGGCCACCACGAGCAGTAGCGTCGCGTCCGCGGCCGACAGGCTGTGATTGGAGAAGATCCGCAACGGGACCAGCGGGTCCTCGTGACGGCTCTCGATCACGAGGAACGCAGCGATCAGCACCGCCGAGATGACGAAGCCGCCGATGGTTCGCCCCGACGACCAGCCCCAGCTTTCGGCCTTGATCAGTGTGAACACCAGCGCCATCACTCCGAGCGTGCTGGACAGCGCGCCCCCAATGTCGTACCCGGACTTCGCCACCGCCCCTGACCGGCTCTCGGGAACGATCCTCGGCGACGCCGCCAGCAGGAGGGCACCGATAGGCACGTTGACGAAGAACACCCAGCGCCAGCTGAGTTCCTGCACCAGAACGCCGCCAAGGAGCAGACCTACGGCACCCCCGGCTCCGGCGATCGCGCCCCAGACCGCCAATGCGCGATTGCGTTCTTGTCCTTCCGCAAACGTGGTCAGGATGATCGACAGCGCAGCCGGTGACACCATCGCCCCGCCCAGCCCCTGAAACCCGCGGGCTATCAGCAGTTCCGCCGAGTTCTGTGAGAGGCCGCAGACGAGCGAAGCGGTCGAGAACAAGGCGATACCGGCCATGAACAGCCGCCGGCGCCCTAGCCGGTCCGCGGCCCGGCCCCCGAGAAGCAGGAAGCCGCCGAAGATCAACGTGTAGGCGTTCAGGATCCAGGAGAGGTTCTGCTGCGAGAACCCGACGTCTCGCTGGATGGTCGGCAACGCGACATTGACGATGCTGGCGTCGAGAATCACCATGAACTGCGCGATCGCGACGACCACCAAAACCTTGCTGGAGTCCACCCGAAGAGTTCGTTGACCAGCCAGTTTGACGATCTCAGCTGACATGTGGATCTCCTTGCGTCAGCGCTCGCCCCAGTGTCTGCTCTGGGGGCGATGGTTCCAGAAGCACGTGCACTGCTACCCCAGGAAGAATGCCCGGCAAGCCCTCCCGTTCCAAGAGGCTTCGGCGTCCCGCGTCGGCAGGCTTTCGGGCGCAGTCCCGGGAGAATCCCTGGGGTAGCGGGCGCCTCTAGCCGCCATCGTCTTTCACGTGGCGTCTGAGCGGGTTGCCGTTGTCACCGGCGGCGCGGGAGCACTGGGAGAGGCGATCGTCTCTGCTCTGGGTGCTGACGGGTTACGCGTTGTCGTCATCGATCGCACCGGGGATGTTGTCGCAGACCTCTCCTCGGAGAGTTCCACCCGAGCTGCCGCCGCCGCCGTGCTTGAACGCCATGGACGTTGCGACGTGTTCGTGCACTGCGCCGCTGTGTTCGATCAGGCCGACCTCGAGCACCTCGACGTTGCGACCTGGCGGCGTGTTCTGGCGGTCAACGTGGAGTCGCCGTTGTGGATGGCGCAGGCTTTTGCGCCGGGAATGGCTCAACGTGGGTTCGGCCGGATCGTGTTCGTCATCTCGGACACGTTGTGGAAGCCGCCGACGCCCGTGCTGTTGCCTTACGTGGCGAGCAAGGGAGCTCTGGTCGGGATCATGCGGACGCTCGCGGTCACCCTCGGGTCGGACGGCGTCGCGGTGTCTGCGGTGGCTCCCGGCCTGACCGACACCCCCGGCTCGCGGACGCTCAACACGGACGAGCAGTTCGACGCCGTCGTGCACGAGCAGGCACTCAAGCGTCGCCTCACACCGGCTGACACTGCCGCGGTAGTGGCATTTCTTGCCGGCGACGGCGCGGCCGCGATGACCGGTCAGGTGCTGTGCGCCGACGGAGGGCTGGTCTTCCGATGACGATCTCGGACGAAGGGTCGGAAATCAAATGACGGGTTCTGTGGAGTCCGCGGACGTCGTTGTGGTGGGCGGCGGATCGGCCGGCGCGGTGTTGGCGGCTCGGCTGTCGGAGGATGCGAGCCGGTCCGTGCTGTTGCTGGAGGCCGGATCCGCGTACGGCCTCGACCAGATTCCGCCTGGGGTACTCGATGCGGGGCAAGTCGCAGATCCGCAGCACGACTGGGGCTACATGTCCCGTGGGACCGATCAGCAGCGGGAGGTTCCCGCCCCGCGCGGGAAGGTCTTGGGTGGGAGTTCGTCAGTGAACGCCGGGGTGGCGATCCGTCCTCGCCCTTCAGATCTTGCGAAGTGGGCATCACACGGTGCCGAGGGCTGGAGCTATGACGAGGTGCTCCCGACGTTTCGGGCCATCGAGAACACACCCGACGGAGACGACCATTACCACGGGCGGACCGGTCCGGTACCCGTCCGGCAGCGCTCGCTCGAGGACCTCACGCCGTCGTTGCGTGGGTTCGTCGAGGCAGCGACAGCCAATGGTTTCAAGCAGGCTGACGACTTCAACGGGGCGGATCAGGACGGAGTCGGCGGATACCCGGTCAACGTCGTCGAAGAGGTACGCCAAAGCACGGCCTTGGCCTATCTGACGGCGGAGGTGCGCAGCCGGTCGAATCTCGTGATCAAAGGGAACGTCAACGTCGACCGTGTGTTGTTCGACGGGTCGTTGGCGACCGGTGTGCTCGCCGACGATGGGACGCAGTACCGCGGGCAGGAGGTCATCCTCTGCGGCGGCACCTATGGCAGCCCGGCGATTCTGCTGCGCTCGGGTATCGGCCCGGCGGCCGACTTGCGGCGGTTGGCGATCGACGTCGTCGCCGATCTTCCCGTGGGCGAACGAATGCAGGACCAAGCCTTCATTCCCAATGGTTTTGCCCTCTCGCCTGAGTACCTGCAGATGGTTCCAGCTGTCGGCTCGCTGCTGTGGACGGCGTCAAGCTCAGCTTCCCCCGGGGAACTCGACCTGCACATCACGGCAACGCATCTACTGCCCGGCTCGGCAAGCCCCACGGGAGGCGCCATCGTGCTGGCCGCCTCCGTCGTCCTGCCCGAGTCGACCGGCACGTTGAAGCTTGCGAGCCAAGACCCGAAGGACCCTCCACTCATCGACAGCAACTATCTGGGCACCGGCAAAGATGCTCGGCGCATGCTCGAGGCCTTCAGAATCGGTCGGGAAATCACCCGTCAATCATCGTTCGCGCGACTGACAGCAGGAGAGCTGATGCCAGGCAACTGCGTCAGCGACGCCGATGCCGCCGGCTACGTGTTCCACAACCTCGCGCCGTACGGCCATCCCACCTCGACCGTTCCCATGGGCAGCGACATCGTTCCCTGGGCAGTCGTCGATTCCGTCGGTGCGGTCAAAGGTATCGAGCGGCTTCGGGTCGTGGACGCATCGATCATGCCCGAGGTGCCCTCAACAGTCCTCAACCTGGCGGTAATCATGATCGCAGAGCGAATCTTCGACCGGGTCTACCGCCGAAAGTAGCGCCACAACGGCTGAAGGCACGATCCGTTTGCCGGCACCGAGGAGGTTGTCGGCCGACAAAACGAGCCCAATGACGGCGCCGTCGCCCAATGTGCGGCAGGCTGGCAAGGTGGCTGATCCGCCCTTGAACGATGACGAGGACCTGGTGTGGCGCAATCTGATGCGCCTCGTGTTCACCATGCGCCCAGCACTTGGCGAAGATCTCCAGCGGGCCTGCGGGTTGAGCTCGACCGAGTACTCGGTACTGATGCACTTGTCGGAGTCACCCCATCGGCAGCTTCGGATGAGTGACCTGGCGGATCGAACGAGCCTGTCACCGAGCCGCATTTCCAGGGTTATCGACGCCATGTCACAGGCGGGATTGGTCGAGCGCCGCGCAGGTTCCGGCGACGGTCGCAACATGTTCGCGGCTCTCACCAAGGCGGGTCAGACGAGGCTGCGGAAGGCCTGGCCGCATCATCTTCGGAGCGTTCGGAAACGTGCGTTCGACCACCTCACCCCCGAGGAAACGCGCTTGCTCGGTCCGATACTCGAGCGTCTCGCCGAGGCCGGAGACGCACTTCAGCCACCCAAGCCAGGCTGACCAGGGTCGTAAAGGGCGACCGTAGGCCGTGACCTCCTCGGGATGCAGGGGGTTTTCCCTGGGGTATTCGGGCGGCACCGGCGATCAGGCTGGGCGCATGACCTCACCTCATGCGTCGAACGGATCCGTTCGCAACCCGGTGACAGATCGGCTGCTCACCCCGCAGAATTCGGCTCTCATCGTGATCGACTATCAACCGAGCCAGCTGCAGACCGTCACATCGATCGATCATCAGACGCTCACCGACAACATCGTCTCTGTTGCCAGGCTGGCGAAAACCTTCAATCTGCCGATCGTGCTGTCGACGGTCGGCGTCAACTCCCGCGGGCAGGAGGCGACGATCCCGGAGCTTCGGGCCGTCCTCGCGGATGAGGTCGAGATCGACCGGACAGAGATCAACTCGTGGGAAAACGCCGATTTTCGCAACGCGGTCAAGGCAACGGGTCGCTCGAAGCTCATCATGACGGCGCTTTGGACTGAGGTCTGCCTCGCGTTCCCGGCGCTCGACGCGCTTGCCGAAGGGTTCGAGGTCTACCCGGTGGTGGACGCCGTCGGTGGCACCTCGCCGGCTGCGCACCGAGCCGGCCTGGAACGCGTCGTCCAGGCCGGCGCCCAGCCCATCAGCTGGGTTTCGTTGGCGTGCGAGTTGCAGCGTGACTGGGCCCGCGTCGAGACAGTGCCCGAGATTGTCGACATCGTCTTGACCAGCCGGCTGCTGGCACACGCTTGATCGCGTTCGGAGAAACGAGCCATGCGACTGAACGTCAACGGCACGGATGTCGACGTGGACGACCGCCACGCCGCGACACCTCTGCTATGGGTGCTTCGCGACGTCCTGGGCATGCCGGGCACCAAGTTCGGCTGCGGTGCCGGGTTCTGTGCTGCCTGCACGGTGCTGATCGACGGGAAGAACGAGAAGTCCTGCCAGGCCGCGACCGGACGGGCGGTAGGGCGGGCTGTCACCACGGTTGAAGGCGTCGCCGGCAGAACGGCTGACGCGGTCCGAGAGGCCTGGCATCGCGACAACGTCGTGCAATGCGGTTACTGCCAGCCCGGCCAGACCCTGGCAGCCATCGCACTGCTCGAGGCGGAGCCTTCTCCGGATGATCCCACCATCAGCCGATGGATGAATGGCAATCTCTGCCGGTGCGGAACGTATCCGCGCACCCGGCGTGCCATCCACGATGCCGCCGACATCCTGGCAAGTGGTGCAGAGCCGGTTCCTCCTACAGCAACCCCGGAACCGGATCCGGTGCTGCTGACCGATGACGAAGCAAGCGACCCGATCCACCCGTACATCCGGATCCGTCCCGACGGGACGATCGTGGTCTTCTCCAGCCAGATCGAAATGGGGCAGGGGATTCACACCGGGCTGGCCACTCTCGTCTCCGAGGAACTCGACGCCGATTTCGACGCTGTCCGGGTCGTCAACGCGGCGAACGGGCGGCGCGGCGAGCGGGACGTCTACGGCAATCCGGAGTTCGGCGGCCAGTTCCAGATCACCGGAAACTCCAACTCGACCAAGGGGTTCTGGTCCAGCTATCGCCTCGTTGCCGCCAAGGCTCGTGCCCGACTCGTCGCGGCTGCCGCTGCGCAGTGGAACGTCCCGGCCAACGAGATCAATGTCGACACGGGAATTCTCCGCCATCGCGAAGGACTGCAGGCGACGTTCGCTGAACTCGCCGCTGCTGCCGAGAGCATTCCGGTTCCGGACAGTGTGCAGCCAAAGACAAGAGCAGAGTACAAACTGATCGGGCGAGAAGGCCGCCTGCGAATCGACGCGCCCAACAAGATCCTCGGCAAAACGCCTTACACGATTGACGTTTCGCTGCCCCATCTGTTGACGGCCGTCGTACTTCACCCTCCGCGATTCGGCGCCAAGATCGCGGACTTTGACGACCGCGCCGCCCTGGACGAGGCGGGTGTCGTCGCGGTGGTGGCGATCGAGGAAGGCATCGCGGTCGTAGGCGAGACTTTTGCCGATGCCCACAAAGGCTTGCAGGCACTGGACGTCACGTGGGATGACACCGACGCCGAACGACGCAGTTCCGAGCAGTTGAGGGAAGAACACCGTAAGCGCGTGGAGACGGGTGAGAACGCCGTCGTCGTGCGTGACGAGGGCGACACCGAAGCGCGCCTGGCTCAAGCGGCCTATTCCATCGATGCCATCTACGAGTTGCCCTACCTGGCTCACGCCACCATGGAGCCCAACAATGCGATCTGCAGCATGGGCGATGACGGCGTTATCGAGGTGTGGGCACCGACCGAGTCGCCTGCGTACACGGCGATGGCCGCTGCGGCGGCCGGCGGTGTCGACGCCGACCACGTGCATGTACATGTGACGTTCGCGGGCGGTTCGTTCGGTCTGCACAGCAGCTCCGCCAAGGATCCGACCACTGAGGCAGTGCAGGTCGCCAGGGCCCTGCACTGGAAGCACCCCGTCAAGGTGCAATCGCTGCGCGAAGAGGAATTCAAGGTCGGTCGCTACCGGCCGATGTCAGCCCACCGGGTACGCGCCGGCGCCGACGCTGACGGCCGGCTGTCGGCGGTTCACCATCGCATCGCCGCGCAACCGACATCGGTGAACCTGCCGTTCGTGCGGGACGTGATGTTCACGAACGACGTCGACTTCTTCACCACCACCGGCGCAGTGGACAACCCCTACGCCTACCCGGCGTTCAGGCTCGAATCCTCCAACGTCGACACCGGCGTCTCGCTCATGGTGTGGCGTTCGGTCGGCAATTCCCACACCGAGTTCGCCCGTGAATGTGCGCTGGACGAGCTTGCTGTGGCGGCCGCGCGCGACCCGATCGAGCTGCGTCGTGAGTTGTTGAAAGCCGATCCGCGCACGCTGGCCGCCCTCGAACTGGCTGCCACGGTCTCAGGCTGGGACACCCCGCTGCCCGAAGGTCGCGCAAGGGGCATTGCCTGCAGCGGTTTCCTCAGCCCGCACGCCCAGATCACCGAAGTGACGTTGGACGAGCGGGGCCGCGTCCGCGTCGAGCGCATCGTGTTCGCTCTCGACTGCGGGATCGCCATCAACCCTGACCTGATCCGAGCCCAGATCGAAGGCGGCATCCTCTGGGGGCTCAGCGCAGCAGCCTGGGGCGAGATCGTGCTCGGCGAAGGCGGCGACATCCTTACCCAGAACTTCGATCGCTACCCCGTCATGCGCATGCAGTCCGTCCCGGAGATCGAAGTCCACCTGATCGATTCGAACGAACCGCCTTCCGGAGTCGGGGAGGTCGCCGTGCCGACCACCGCCCCGGCACTGGCGAACGCCATCGCGGCCCTCACCGGAAACCGGATCCGCCGGCTCCCCATCAGCAAATCGCAGCGCATCTACTGAAAGGACAGTCCCATGGCCGACGTCAACATCACTCCCAGCCAAGACGGCCCCTACCTCGTGTCCGGTCCCGTGACCCTGACCGACGTCGATGGCCGCGAGATCCCGCACGGCGATCAGATGGCGCTGTGCCGCTGCGGGGGTTCCAACAACAAGCCCTTCTGTGACGGCACCCATCTCACCAACGACTTCGACGGCACCCTCAAGAACTGACGGCGGATCCGTGACGTTCACCATCGATGTCCATCACCACATACTCCCGGACTTCTTCTGGGCGGCCACCAACGAAGGTGACCACCCGGTGGGCGGGATTGCACCCCCACCCTGGTCCAAAGGCGCGGCCCTGTCGTTCCTCGACCATGCGGGCATCGACGTGGCCCTCACCTCCGTCAGCACGCCTGGCGTGCATACCGGGGACAGCGCATCGGCACGGGCATTAGCCCGGCGCTGCAACGAGTTCTCCGCCGAACTCATCCGAGACCATCCCGACCGCTACGGCGGCTTCGCCTGCCTTCCGCTGCCGGATGTCGACCATGCCATTGAGGAACTCGACTACGCGCTTGACGTTTTGCGACTCGACGGCGTGGTGCTGTTCAGCAACGCCCTGGGCGTCTACCTCGGCGACTCGCGTCTGAAGCCGCTGTTCGCCGAACTCCAACGCCGCAAGGCCGTGGTTTTCGTGCACCCGAACGCGTCGCCGGACCCTTCCGCGCATGCCCTGGGCCTGCCCGACTCGCTCATCGACTTCACCGCCGACACCACAAGGGCCATCGCTCATTTGCACTACAGCAACACCTTTGCCCGCACGCCCGACGTGAAATACATCGTTTCCCATGCCGGCGGAACCGTGCCATATCTCGCTGGCCGCATCGCCATCGTCGATGAGATGAACGTCATTGCCGGCGTCGAAGATCGCGGCACTGCCGCCGACGCCTTCCGCCGCCTGTACTGGGACACCGCACTGTCCTGGACCGATCCCGTCCTGGCAATGCTGCGATCCGTCGTCGGCATCGACCACATCCTGTTCGGCACCGACTATCCCTACCTTCGACGAGACCTTGCCGTCGCGAGCCGGGGGCACATCGCCGAAACCACAGAGCTCACCGAAGACGAGAAGACCGCTGTACTAGGCGGAACCGCGCTCACACTCATCCCGCGGCTCGCGTCACTGGCCACTGCTGGCGCGAGCGGAGGCCGGCGGAAATGACTGAGTTCACCTCCGAGGAAGCTGCTGATCGTTTGGCCATCCGGCATCTGTTCGACGCTTACGCACACTGCGCCGACCGTCGCGATGCCGATGGACAGAAGGCGTTGTTCGCCAAGAACACCCGCTTCGCGGTTCACCTGGACGGGGAGGGAACCGAGCCGACTTACACGCTGCAGGGGCGTGAGGCATTGACGCCCATCTTCGACGACCTGAATCAGTATGAGGTCACGACTCACTTCAACGGCCAGAGCACCGTCTCCCTTGATGGCGACCGGGCTACCGGTGAGAGCTACACCATCGCGCACCACATCTTCACCGAAGACGGAATTCGCAAGATGATGATCGCCTCGCTGCGGTACTACGACGACTTCGTCCGCGTCGACGGGGGCTGGTACTTCGCCGAACGTCAGCTCATCGTCGATTGGAGCGAGACGCGCCCGCTAACCTCGCAGGGCGCGTAGTGAGGCATCGATTGCCCTCGCGGGACAAGCGGTCACTAGGCCCGTTCCGGGTCGCGCCGATGGGGTACGGCGCCATGCGCCTTGCTGGACGGGGTGTTTTCGGACCCCCGCCGGATCGCGACGAGGCAATCGCATTGCTGCGCGAGGCGGTACACCACGGAGTGGACCACATCGATACCGCCGCCTACTACGGGCCGGACGTCGTGAACGAGCTCATCCGCCAAGCGCTGCATCCGTATTCGCCGGAGCTCGTGCTCGTGAGCAAGGTGGGGGCGCGTCGCGACGACCGCGGCGGCATCTTCGCGGCCGACGAACCAAATCAGCTGCGGCATGGCATCGAGGAGAACCTTCGCTCGCTCGGAGTCGACTACGTTCCCGTCGTCAACCTCCGACTCATGCGGGCGGGGCCGCCCGACGCCTTCTTCGACGACCAGCTGGCAGCCATGATCGCAGCCCGCGACGACGGCCTGATCGCAGCTATCGGCCTGAGCAATGTGACGGTAGCGCACCTCGTCAGAGCCCTTGCGTTCACCGACGTGGCATGCGTCCAGAACTCTTACCACTTGGGCGATCGACGCTCACAACCCGTCCTCGACGAATGTGGCCGGCGGGGGATTGCGTTTGTGCCTTTCGCGCCGTTGGGGTCCGGAGGCACCGGGGAGCGCTCGGTCCTGGACGCGCCGAAGCTCGCCCTGATCGCAACCCGACTTGGCGTGCAACCTGCAGAAGTCGCGCTTGCCTGGCTTTTGCATGTCGCGGCGAACATGTTGCTCATCCCGGGCACGTCGTCGCGGCTGCATCTTCGAGACAACTTGGCAGCCGCGACCCTCCGGCTGGACGACGAGGCCATGCGCGAGTTGTCAGTCCTTTAGTCGCGGCCGCCCTGCCGAGACAGGAGCCAACAATGACAGTTACAGCTTCCGGTGACGTCGAAGCAAGCACGGTCGACATGCGCCACCTGCTGCTGATCGGGGCCGGCCCCGGCCTCGGAGCAGCCGTGGCTCGTCGCTTCGCCCAGGCCGGCTACCGACTGACGTTGGTGGCCCGTCGTAGCGATGCCCTGGAGAAACTCGCTGCCGACTTGGCGGACACGGGCGCTGACATCCGAACCCTCTCCGCCGATGCCGGCAACCCCGAAGACCTGGCCGCTCGGTTGCGGCCCCTCTACGAGGGTGACCATGCGCCAGGGTTGATCATTTACAACGCCGTCATGGGAACCCCGGACAACCTCCTGACCTTGAGCGTGGCTCACCTTCAAACGGCCTACGCGGTCGACGTCATCGGAGCCATCGTCGCCTCCCAGGTTGCCGCACCGTCGATGCGAGCCGCGGGCTTCGGCACGATCCTCGTGACAGGTGGTGGATTCGCCGATCACCCGATCCCGGCCTTGGCGAGCGTCTCGCTCGGGAAAGCCGCGCTGCGGTCAGCCGCGACGATGCTCGGTGCAGACTTGAAAGGGGACGGGATCCGCGTCGCCACGTTCACCATCGCCGGTCAAATCGCCGCCGATACGGCGTTTGCGCCCGAGCGCGTCGCGCAGGCCTACTGGGACGTCGTTCACTCAGACGAGCCTTGGCAAGCGGAATACCGATTTGCAGGATGAGCTCCACACCACTGCGCTCACCCTGCCGTGAGAGGCTGCGGCGTTGGGGCCATTCTCGAGCGCGTGACACCGGGACTGGCGTGCCACGACATTGAGGGAGCCTGAGGACACATGCCGTCCATGGATGCCCAACTCCTCAGTGTCATGCTGGCACTTCCAGGAGACCGCCTGGTCGCTCCGGCCTTTGCCCGCGGTGACTGGCAAGGATTGCGGACCTTCAGCGAAGGTGCTCTCGCATCGCTGGAGGGCGACCTCCCAGAGCATGCCGAGATCCTCCGCACTGATTTTGCGGTCGCCGGCCATGATGGCGCGCAGATTCTGTGCCGCTGGTATGCCCCGACCGGATCCGCCAGCCAGACTCCGGGTGCCGCCATCATCTATCTCCACGGCGGCGGCATGATCGCCGGCAGCGTTGCGCTTTACGATCGGACGGTTGCTTCTTACGTGTCCGACACGTCGGTGCCCATGCTGTCGGTCGACTACCGTCGGGCTCCCGAGCATCCCCACCCGACGCCGGTCGAGGATTGTGTGGCCGCCCTGGCCTGGCTGAGGACCAACACCGCGGGGCTGTCGGTCGACCCCTTGCGGATCGCCGTCATGGGCGACAGCGCCGGTGGCGGTCTTGCTGCGGCTACGGCATTGATAGCCCGTGATCGTGGTATCCCTTTGGCCAAACAGCTCCTGATCTATCCCATGCTCGATGATCGCAACACGACGCCGGACCCTCTCCTGGTGCCCTTCGCCGGGTGGAGCTACGACGACAACTACACCGGATGGCATGCGTTGTTGGGTGATCGGATCGGCACCGCCGAAGTGCCGGGTGCGGCCGCGCCGGCTCGCGCTGCCGACCTCGCGGGTTTGCCTGACGCGTACATCGAGGTCGGCGAATTGGATATTTTTCGAGACGAGTCCATTCGCTATGCGCAACGCCTGGTTTCCAGCGGTAGCTCGAGTGAGCTTCATGTGCACCCTGGGTGTCCCCACGGGTTCGACCGGATCGCCCGCGGCGTCAGCGTCGCCGAACGCGCGCGCCGAGACCGGCTACGGGTCATAACTCAGGTTTGAGCACTAGACCTTCGGGATGGCCTCCAGGATGTTCTTGAGGCGCATTTCGATCTGCGGCTTCATGTCGTTGTGGGTGACTACCCAGAAGGTGTCGTTCCTGATCGCGTGGACCACCCGGGCAGCGATCTCCGCCGGTTCCTTGCCGTTCGGGCCGGTGAATCCCGAACGGATCATCAGCCGCATCTCCTCCGCGTCGCGAGTGCGCTGCTCGCTGCCTGCCTGAACCGGACGGTTGCGTTCGGCCTCCATCACTGAGGTATTGGTCCCGCTGGGACACAGCACGCTCACCCCGATCGGGTCGCCGGCCATCATCATTTCGATCCGCAGGGTCTCCGAGATCGACACGACCCCGACCTTGCTGACGGCGTAAGGACCAAGATAGGGGACACCGCTGAGCAGGCCGGCTACCGAGGCAGTGTTCACGATGTGGCCCGGTGTCCCTTGCCTTCGCATGATCGGCAGGAAGGTGTGGACCCCGTGGATGACGCCCCACAGGTCGACATCGAGCACCCAGCGCCAGTCGTCAAGAGTCTGATTCTCAAGCGTGTTGAAGGTCGAGATACCGGCGTTGTTGCACAGGATGTCCACCCGTCCGAATCGCTCGAGAGTCGCAGCTGCGAGCGCCTCGACAGCTTCGATCTTCGAGACGTCGGTCTGAACCGCGAGGACGTCTCCCGCAAGGGAGACCGACGCACTTTTCAGCGCTTCTTCCTCGATGTCGGCGATGACAATCTGGCAGCCTTCGGCCGCCAGTGCCCGGGCCAGAGCCAGCCCGATCCCGCTGGCGCCACCGGTGATCACGGCGACCTGATCAACCAAGCTTTCCATGAACGTCCTCTCCGCTAGAGCCCATCTCTGCCCATCACGGGCCACGTCTCGCCTCGGCCTATGGCGTGGGCCGGTCTGCCAAAGAGATGGGCGGCGCTTGACGCCTGAACTGTAAACGGGATAGTACAAATGTCACCCAGTAAGTACAGCAGCCCAGGAGGCATGACTGAAGTGGTGAGCATCGACCAGCACCGCACGTGGCAGAAGGTCGAGCAGCGGCTTGCTGTCGAGACAGACCCGATCCTGCGGCGAAATCTCCAGACACTGCTCCAGCACATGAAAGCCGAAGCGGCTCTCGACATGGACAAGCTCATGGCGACGGTCTCGAAGAACGCGCGCTACCAGAACTTCGCCCAAGGCGGTACGGGGCCGGTGGGCAAGGCCGCTGTCCAGACGTTCTACGAAGACTTCGCCGCCAGCGGTGCCCACAAGCTGGAGCTCGATCTGGATCGCCTGATTGTCGACAAGCACTGCATCCTGACCGAAGGCGTGATGCGCATCGCGTGGCCCGGCAAGACGCTGCTCGAGATGGGCTTCAAGGTCGATAACCCTGCGGCGGATTACCTTTTCGAGGCGCGGACGGCGATTCTTTGGCCGATCGACGAGGACGGGCTGTTCATAGGTGAGGACAGCTACGTTGCTGGCGACGGTTTCGAGGGCATCGCCGGCCGGGAGATCGACCCCGACGATGTCGTCCTTTATCGTCCTCAAGCCGTTGCGACCTGACACGTATCGATGAATGACAAGTCGGCCACGTCCATTCGCGTAAGACCTCAGGCGCCGGACAGCATCAGTGAGCAGGCTCGTAGCTTCCTGATGTCCCCGTCGCCTTTGGATGGGGATCTGACGCTCCCTGACCTCCGCGACGCCGCATCCGTGCAGGAGTGGGTCGATCAGCGCGACTGCGAGCTTGCGCAGATGATCCGTGACCGCGTCCCGGCCGACCTGCCGCTGGAGGAGAACTCGTTCGAGATCGACGGGGTCACGACCTACATGCTTCGTCCGCACCACGTGAACGGCAGCGTCGATACGCCGGTGTTCCTGGACATCCACGGGGGCGCACTGATCATCGGCGGCGGCGAGGTCTGCCGGCTGACGAGCCGGGCACTGGCTCTCGGCCGGCCAATGGTCAGCTGGTCGGTGGACTATCGCATGCCGCCAAAGCACCCCTACCCGGCGGCGCTGGACGACTGCCTCGCCGTCTACCGCCGACTGCTGGACGAGCGGTCACCGCAGGACATTTTCGTCGGGGGCGTGTCGGCTGGAGGCAATCTTGCTGCGGCGCTGATCCTTCGGGCGAAGGATGAGGGTCTGGCGATGCCTGCGGGTTTGGTCCTGGTCACTCCTGAGGTCGATCTGACCGAGTCGGGTGACACCTTCCGCACCCTGGACGGGATTGACACGCTGCAGTCGGCGATGAGCATCAACCTGCTCTATGCGGGCGGCGCCGACTTGGCCGACCGCTATCTGTCGCCGCTGTTCGGCGATTTCAGCGGCTTCCCTCCGACGTTTCTGTCGGCCGGGACCCGCGACCTTTTTCTGTCGAATACCGTGCGCATGCACCGACGGTTGTTGGCGGCGGGTATCGAAACCGAGCTGCATGTCTTTGAAGCCATGCCCCACGGGGGCTTCGGCGGCGCCACGCCCGAAGACGCCGACCTTGCGCAGTCGGTGGTGGCTTTCCTCGAGCGGCACCGTCGCCGCGACTGAGTTACTTCCATCGCACGAAGGGAAGCTGGAGGAGGCAGCGAGTGGCAAACACGCTGACGGGCCAACGGGTTGTGGTGGTCGGCGCCTCCGCGGGAATCGGGCGGGAGATCGCGCGGCAGGCGATTCGCGACGGTGCCAGCGTCGTAGTTGCCGCCCGCCGGCTGGAGCGATTGACCGAACTCGTCGTCCAAGCGGGCGGGGGGATCCCGATTGCTGTCGACATCTGCGATCCCGACTCCTGCACGAATCTGGCCAAGCAGGTACGCGCCGAACTCGGCGCAGCCGACCTGGTGGTGTGCACGGCCGGCTATTCACCGCTGCGCTCATTCGAGGAATTGACGATTGACGTCTGGCGCCGCGTGATGGACATCAACGTCATTGGGATTCACCAACTCGTGCGGTCGTTGCTGGCGGTATTGAGCCCCGGTGCCCTGACGGCGGTCATGTCGTCGGAGTCCACCCTGCAGCCCCGCAACGACCTGGGTGCCTACGGCTCCAGCAAGGCCGCCCTGGAATTCTCGATGCGCATCTGGCGGATGGAGCAGGCTCCGCTGCGGTTCACCACACTCATCGTCGGAGGGACCTTCCCCACCGACTTCGGGGCTGATTTCGAAATTGCGCGGCTACTACCGGCGATGCAGAGTTGGACCCGTCACGGAACCACCCAGGAGAAGCTGATGACCCCGGAAGGGGTTGCCTCAGCAGTCGTCGGCTCGCTTACCTCGATCATCGATCAACCCGACATCAGTATCGATTCGATCGTCATCCGTTCGCCTTCACCGGTCGTTGGCGACTCGGCGCACCTTGAAGCCGAGGCCGCCGAAGACCTTGCTCGGCTCAACCGTTAACGCCCCTTCGGCGCACGGATCTGCCCCACCAAGCCGAGCGACGCCGAGCAACCCTTGACGCCTACCTGTAAGAGGCGTAGTACCAACGTAGCCAAATAAGTACAGTCACGCAGCTGCGGCAGCCACGGAGAGGAGCGCACGATCAGGTTCACGCTGGATGTCGACGTGCCCATCGCCATGTCAGACGCCACGAAGGTCATGACGAATATCTGGCGCCCCGAAGTCGATCGCGCGGTGCCGGTGTTGTTGGTCCGCAACCCGTATGGCAAGGACAACAGCGAGCTGTACGTGTCGCCGAACTTCTTCGCGTTCCTCGAGGCTGGTTATGCGCTCGCCTATCAGGACTGTCGAGGTACCTCCCGGTCGGAAGGTGCGTTCGTCCCCCATAGGTGGGAGGCGCAAGACGGGGCCGAAACCATCGAATGGCTGGCCCAGCAGACGTGGTGCGACGGCAACGTTGGCATGTACTCGGGCTCGTATATGGGAATGGTGCAGTGGCAGGCGGCTGCTACAGGCATTCCTGCTCTGAAGGCGATCGCGCCGATGATCACGAGCGCTGACTTCTATCGCGCGCCGTGGTTTTCCGCCGGGGGCGCCTTCTCTCTGGAGTGCACACTGGGCTGGAGCCTCGGGATGGCGATCGCCGAGTGCAGCCGCCAACTCGCGGCTGGCACGGGGGACCTTTCCGACCTCCTGTGTCTCGTGGGGTGGATGGGCAAAGACGAATGGCTACGGGCAACACCGCTGGCTGATAAACCACTGGTGTTCAAGTACCTTCCCTGGCTCGCTGACGTCTTCGAGCATCCGAGCCGTGACGGGTTCTGGGAAGGCAGTCCCAGCGAGCGAGTGGAACAGATCGCCACGCCTGGGTTGTCCGTCGCTGGTTGGTACGACCTGTTCCTCGGCGAATCACTGGCCGCCTACGTCGCCGTGCAGCAACGCGGGGCAGCGGGTGCTGGCGGCAATCAACGACTCATCGTCGGGCCCTGGAGTCACATGGTCCGCACCGGCGTCTTCCCCGATCGCCAGTTCGGGGTCATGGCCATGCAGGAGGCCACGCAGATCGCCTCTCGTCATATCGGCTTCTTTGACCGGTGGCTTCGGGGCGACGAGCACGCGCTTGATGGCCAAGCACCGGTCCAGATCTTTGTCATGGGCCTCGACCAGTGGCGTGACGAGCAGGCCTGGCCCTTGCCGGACACCCGATACGTCGACTATCACCTCGGCGGCGACGGGAGGGCCAACAGTTGCAAGGGTGACGGCACCCTGGGCGTCACTCCCGCTGTGCAAGAGATGGCCGACCGCTATCTCTATGACCCACGCCATCCCGTGCCCACTGTCGGCGGCCACGTGCTTACCGGGTTCAGCGGCCCCGCCGACCAGGCGGATGTGGAGGTGCGTGATGACGTACTCGTCTTCTCCACCGCCGTACTCGACGAGCCGCTCGAGGTCACCGGACCGGTGTCGGCTTCCCTTTTCGTGTCCTCGTCGGCGGTGGACACCGACTTCACCGCGAAACTGATCGATGTCTTTCCGGACGGTCGCGCCATCCTGCTGTGCGAAGGCATCCAGCGGATGCGTTACCGGGACTCGCTCAGCGAACCGCGATTCATGACCCCTGGCGAACGCTACGAAATAGCCATCGACATGGCCGCGACCTCGAACGTTTTCCTTCCGGGTCACCACATCCGTCTTGAAGTCTCGAGTAGCAACTTTCCCCGCTATGACCGCAACAGCAACACCGGCGGGTCGATCTTCCACGAACGCGAGCAAGACATGGTTGCGGCGCTGAACCAGGTTCACCGCGGACCGGAGCATCCGAGCAGATTGGTGCTCCCGATCATCGATCGCCCGCCGGTATGACGCTGGCGATCAGTCCGATCGCGCCGAAGCGGCGCCTCATCCTTGGAGGCATTTTGACTACCCGACGCCAGCGCAGTACGGGTGTCCCGCTCGCCACGGTCGCGGTTCTGATCGGTCTGGCGGGCGCCGGATGCGGTCGGTCGGGTTCAGCGGCCTCGCCGAACCCCTCTGCCAGCGGCTCAGCCAAGGCGAGCGCGACGTCGAGCGTCGCGGCCGCGGGAAGCTTCGGCAGCGCTTCGAAGGTCTGTGCTCCCGGTCCGGCCACTGGCGGTGGGGGCCGCGGGATCAACGGGAAGACCATCCGTATAGGGGTGATGGGCGACCCCGGGAACACGTTCGACCCGGGACTCGGCCAGGAGTTCTTCGACGTTGCCGACGCTTTTGCCAAGTGGTGCAACGCGGCTGGCGGCATCAACGGGCGCACCGTCGTGATCGACAAGCTGGATGCGAAACTGTTCAACGTTGCTGCGAAAGTCATTGATGCCTGTCAGAGCGACTTCATGCTTGTCGGCGGCGGCAACGGCGCGGATCTGGCGGGAGTGAAGCCGCGGCTGGCATGCAAGCTCGGCCAGATTCCGGCCTACACCGTGTCACCTCAGGCGACGGCCGCCGGCCTGCAGGTGACGCCGGTGGCGTTGACTCCGCAGAAATATCCGATCGGAGCGTTCCGGCTGCTTGCCAATGCCTATCCGGCGTCCAAAGCGGGTCTGGGGATCGCCGGCAGCAACCTGGCGTCGCTGGCACCAGCGGGGCTGCAGGCCAAGCAGGCGTGGGAGAACTTGGGCTACAAGGTCAGCGCCGAGCAGCCCCGGCCGGCCCTCGTGGCCAATTTCCGACCGTGGATAGAGCAGTTCAAGACGTCAGGGACGAAGGCGGACTACGAAGGCACCGCGACGAGCATCGTCCCCATCTTCACGGCGATGAACGACGTCAGCTTCAAGCCTGAATTCGTCGTGTTCGGGCAACCGATCTACAGCGCCGACACGGTGAAAGCGGCTGCGAGCGTTGGTACTTTTCCGCCGAGCTACGTCTACCTCAGCAACTTGCCGTGGGAGCTCTCCGACCAGTACCCCGTACTCGCCCAAGCTAAATCGATCATGACGGCCTCCAGCCGCAACGCGAAGTACGACTCCTTCACCGCCCTTGGCTTCAACGCATGGGTGCTCTGGGCGCAGTCGGCGACTGCGTGCGGCAACAACCTCACTCAGGCCTGCGTGCTGCAGAAGGCCGGGTCCTACCCGGCGTATGACGCTGGTGGGTTGTTTGCACCGGTCAACACCAACCCGGCGGCGCACGATGTCTCCGACTGCACCCTGCTCTTGCGGCTGACCTCGACGGGTTGGGTCTACGACAAGGCGGTCACCGAGCCCAACCATGGCGCCTACAACTGCGACCCTCGAAACCTCACCGCAGTAAAGAGTTTCGAGACCGCCGGTGGCTGATCCAGCGCCGAACTCGGCAGGAAGGGACGCCGACGCATGAGCGGCTTACTCGCCGGGAAGATCGCGGTGATCACCGGAGCAGGCCACGGGATCGGCGCTGCGACCGCGGAGCTTTTCGCCCAGCATGGCGCCACGGTCTACGCCACCGACATCGACGGGCCAGCGGTCCAGAGTGTCGCCAAGAGCATCGGAGAGGGCGCCATCCCAGTGAGCGTGGATGTCCGCGACCCGGGCGCGCTCGTGGCCCTGCGGGACCAGGTGATTGCCGAGCACGGACGGTCCGACGTGCTGGTGAACAACGCCGGACATTGGGTGAAAGTGCAAGGGCTGCTCGACGGCGACGAACATTGGCAGGAGCTCTACGAAATCAATCTGCTGCACGTCATGAGAGCGACGCGGCTGTTCCTACCCGCCATGATCCAGAGGGGCCACGGCGTCATCGTCAACGTGAGCTCGATCGAGGGGGTACGCGGCTACCCGGTCGATCCGGTGTACGCCGCCTTCAAAGCCGCGGTCATCCAATTCACCCGATCAGCGGGGGTCGACGCTGCCCGATTCGGCGTCCGTATCAATGGCGTTGCGCCCGACCTCACCAACAGCGAGCAATCCAACTTCAAAGCCTGGGACAGCCCGAGCGTCGCGCAGCGATGGCCGTCCTACCTTCCGCTCGGGCGAATGGGGGAGCCCGTCGATCAAGCGCGGGTGATCCTGTTTCTGGCCAGCGAGCTGTCCGGCTTCGTCGTCGGCCAGACCATCAACGCTGACGGTGGCACTGCCGAAGCGGGTGGGTGGTATCCATCGAGCCGGCGCCCGGGCAGAAGCTGGACCAACCGTCCGTTCGACGCCTGAGGACGACTATTTCACTCGCCGGATTCGGGGACGACCCGCTCCGTTGGGCGCGTTGATGGCCGCGATGACGGTGGCGACGAGGTTGTCCAGGGCCGTGCCATCGTCCAGGTTGGTCCGGCCGGCGAGCTCGCCGGAGTACAGGTCCTGAAGGGCGAGCCGAACAACCTCCGCGACCAGCCGCACGCGTGGTGAGCCGGATCCGCCGGGACCCGCCAAGGTCTCCGTCAGAAGGCTGGTGCACGAGGCGGCGAACGTGTCGAAAAGCTCCCGGGTCGTGGTGAACTGAAGCACGTCGGTGAAGCACGTCGGCGTCATGCGTCGCATCTCTTCGGCGGGGACGACGACTCCTGCGCGAATTCGTTCTTCCGAACTCCCACCCGCGCCGATCGCTGCCTCGACCGCCGCGGTGGCCTGATCGAAGAACCGGCGCAGAACCGTGCTGGTCAGCTGCTCGCGGCTGGGAGCGAGCGTGTACAGGGTCATCTTCGAGCAGCGCAATTGCCCCACGATCGCGTCGATCGTCAGATGGGCGAACCCCTCGCTGAGGAACAGATCCTCGAGCTGGTCCATCAATTCCGCCTGCCGCCCCGTCCACGTGCGGGGCTGGCTGCGATGAGAAGCGAGAGGCGGCTGACGCGGTGCCCGCATGCCCACACCTTACCTTTCTCGCACGTCAAGCCACGCTTTTCGGCGTCACCCGGCGCGCGGCGTCAGGCTCCAGATTAGGCCATCGCCCGCGCCTGTCATGCACGAGTTTGACCTTTCGGTTTCCGGCGGTGAACCTGTTCCATGTGCGCCGGCCGACCGTGGCCAGGCGAAAGCCCAAGAGGCGGGTATGGCCGATGCTGGGATCGGGACGGGCGACCGCTTGATCGTGCCCGAGCGTGTCATCCCCGTTCCGACGTCGGTCAGTCACGAGGCGCAAGCCGTCCTCGCGATGGGCATTCCAGGGTTCCCGGCCTACCCAGACGTCGATGACACGGCCGCCTGGATGGAGATACGCGCCGCGGTCGAGGACTCCGTGATCGCCGCGCTCGCCCAGATGACGATGGAGATAGATGACGTCGCCGTTGAAGAACTCGACGTCGATGGCATCACGGTGTTCGTGGCCGACCCTCCCGGCCGGGATGCTGCCGACCCCCGGGTACATCTGGAGCTTCACGGTGGCGCTTTTTTCATCGGCGGCGGCGAGTGCTGCCGGGCGATTGCGATCGACACGGCCATCCGGCGGGGGATGCGCGTCTGGGCTCCGGACTACCGGATGCCGCCGCAGCATTCCTATCCCGCCGCGCTGGATGACTGCATGGCCGTCTACTGCACGCTTCTGAAGGAACGACGTGCCGAGGAACTTGTCGTGAGCGGCGGTTCCTCAGGCGGCAATCTCGCTGCTGCGCTGATCCTTCGGGCGAGGGATGAAGGCTTTCCCTTGCCGGCCGCAGCGATCCTGCTGACCCCCCACGTCGACCTGACCGAGTCGGGCGACTCGTTCCGCACGAACCTGGGCGTGGACACGGTGCTGACGTCCAGCCCCATGAATGCCAGCCTGCTCTATGCCGACGGGCGCAGCCTCCGCGACCCTTACCTGTCGCCTCTGTTCGGCGACTTCACCAAGGGCTTCCCACCCTCGCTGCTAGCCAGCAGCACGCGCGATCTTCTCCTGTCCAGCACCGTGAGGATGCATCGAGCCATGCGCGCGGCAGGGGTCGTGGCCGAGCTGCACATCCTCGAAGCGGCCCCTCATGGTGGCTTCATGGCGAACACGCCGGAAGATGAGGATCTGGAGCAAGAGGTCCGGCGATTCGTGGCAAGTCACTGCCCATCCTGACCGCTTGTATCGACTGGACCACCTGGTAGATCTGCTGTAAAGATGTCAGTACGACCGAATGCATATCCGTACTGGAGGGGCGGCGGCGGTGCCGGTTCTGAGCTACGCGTGTGGCGTCAGCGACGTCCCGCTGATCGGGCGCACGATCGGCGATGACCTCCTGCGCACTGTCGAGCGGCTGGGGGAGCGGGAGGCGCTCGTCGATGTCCCGTCGAGGCGTCGGTGGACCTATCGCGAGCTGAAGAGCGCTGTCGACCGGGTCGCCTCGGGATTGCTTCGGCTGGGCATCGCCAAGGGCGACCGCGTCGGGATCTGGGCGCCGAATTGCCCGGAGTGGGTACTTCTCCAATACGCGGCCGCGGGGATCGGCGCCATTCTCGTGAACATCAATCCCGCGTATCGAAGCTACGAGCTCGCCCACGTTCTCAACCAGTCGACGACCCGCCTGCTGATCGCCGCAAAGTCCTTCAAAACCAGCGACTATTCCGCGATGGTGGACGAGGTTCGCGACGACTGTCCAGCGCTCGAGGAAGTCGTGCTGCTCGAGACTGATGCCTGGCAGTCGATCGCAGAATCCGACATCGACAGCGAGGGCATCGCCCAGCGCGCGGTGACCCTCGGCTTCGATGACCCGATCAACATCCAGTACACGTCCGGGACCACCGGCTTCCCGAAGGGCGCGACGCTTTCGCATCACAACATCTTGAACAACGGCTACTTCGTGGGAAACCTGCTTGGCTACACCGACCGGGACCGGGTCTGCGTTCCGGTGCCCTTCTACCACTGCTTCGGGATGGTGATGGGCAACCTGGCGGCTACTTCGCACGGCGCCACGATCGTCATCCCCGCCCCGGTTTTCGACCCGGCCGCGAGTCTGCAGGCGGTGCAGCAGGAGCGATGCACCTCGCTGTACGGGGTGCCGACCATGTTCATCGCCGAACTCGCTTTGCCAGGCTTCTCTGGCTACGACCTGTCGTCACTTCGTACCGGGATCATGGCCGGATCGCCATGCCCCGCTGAGGTGATGAAACGCGTCGTCTCCGAGATGAACATGGCCGAGGTGACGATCATGTACGGGATGACCGAGACCTCGCCCGTCTCAACCATGACCCGGCGCGAGGACGACCTCGAGCGGCGGGTGTTCACGGTAGGAACCGTCATGCCGCACGTCGAGGTACAGATCATCGACCCCGAGTCGCTGCGCACCGTGGCGCCCGGAACGCCCGGCGAACTCTGTACCCGAGGCTATTCGGTGATGCTGGGCTACTGGGACGACCCTGAACAAACCGACGAAGCGGTCGATGCCGCGGGCTGGATGCATACAGGTGACCTAGCGACCATGGACGAGGCCGGCTACGTGGCCATCGTGGGCCGCATCAAGGATTTGGTCATCCGCGGCGGCGAGAACGTCTACCCACGGGAGATCGAAGAATTCCTCTACAGCCACCCCTCGATCGCTGATGTTCAGGTCGTCGGAGTGCCCGACGAGAAGTACGGCGAAGAGCTGATGGCCTGGGTCAAGCTCAATGCCGAAACGTCCCTCACCATCGATGAATTGCGCGACTTCTGCCGGGGCAAGCTTGCCCACTACAAGATTCCGCGCTACCTCCACCTGACCGATGAATTCCCCATGACTGTCACGGGAAAGGTCCGCAAGGTCGAGATGCGGGAACGCGCCGAGGAGATCCTCCACTCGTCAACCTCTGGGTCTGGCGCCGCTCGCACAGCCGGAGGAGGACTTTGATGCGCTCAAGGCTGAAACTGACGTTCAAGCAGACGCCTTAGCGCTTCGACGCACGCCAAGGTGGAGTGACCCCGTCTGCCCGGACAGTGCGGGTGGAGTGAACAGCATCATGCCGCCGGCTCGGTGAGGCGGCCAGTCCGGCAGTCGCGTTCGTAGTCGGAGGGGCTGAGACAGTCGGAGGGGCTGAGATAGTCGGAGGGGCTGAGGTAGCCGAAGACGGCGTTCGCGAGCAGGACCGCCGAGGTGATGACTCCCACCAACCAGTAGGCAGCGGAGCTCTGCCCGGGCCGAACCGACGGCAGGGCCGATGTCGCCAACGAGTCGGCGAAGCACCAGCGTCGCAAGCACGGACCAGTGCGCCGAGACCTTCACCCCGGCCCATCGGTCCAATGGGATCACGTTTCCGCCCCGATGAGCAGCGGGCCGGTTCGGCGGCGGCGGGTTCCCCCTGACGGGTGTCGGCAGAATCGAGTCGGTCATGACGCCGCCCTTACGAGCCAAGAAGGGTGACGGTTGCGCTCCCGCTCCGCTACCTCGCGAGACCGTGCCCGGTGTAAACGTGCCCCTTGAGTCTGTGGCCTTCCTGTCATCCCGTTTGGACTGAGCTGACCTTCGTGCTCTGAAGGCCGCTGTCGAACCCGCAGGACCCGGTGGACTGAACGTGCTGGGAAGTCATGCCCTCTCCATAGGCCATGTGCAGGGACCTCACAGGAGCCGCGGCAAAGGTCAACACAGTTACCTGAGTCAAAGGAGACCGCATCATGAAGGACCACCCACCCACAGGCTCCGAGGAGACCTATCCGGCTCGCCCCGTTTCAAGCGAGGCGTCAGGGTCGCCGGCGGTTTTGCCAGACTCGTCGGCCTTGGCAACCGATCCCCAGCAGGCGCGCCGGCCAAGGTCTCGGCGGATGCTGTCAAAGAGAAATACGCGATGGATCGTGCCCGCTGTGCTGATCGCTGCGGTGGTCGCCGGTTGTGGCGCGGCGGCGTCAGCGACGTCTCCTTCGGCGTCAGCCACTTCTCCCTCCGCTGCGGCGCCGTCGGCGGCAGCAGGGCACCCCGGGGCTGGCGGCGGCGCAGCCGGCGGCGGCGGCTCCAATGCACGGTCAGGACCGGCCGCAGGGGGATCCTCCGGCACCGTCGACAGTGTGTCCACGTCGGCCTTCACCCTGACGACGTCAGCGGGTCAGAAGGTCACCATCGATGAGACGTCCTCCACTTCGTACCAGAGCGGGACAAGCTCGACCTCGGCGAGTGCCATTACCAAGGGCGAAAATGTCCTGGTACTCGGCACAACCAGCTCAACGACCATCACCGCCACGCAGGTCACCGTGCAAGCGAACGGCGGCGGATCTGCGGCTTCCGCAGCGGCCGGGGTAGTTCCCTTCCAGCAGGGCGCACCGACAACGTCAAAGCAGGTCGGTCAGATCCCGGCGAACTATAAAGAAGGCTCCGGGACCATTGTCAGCGGAACGACAGCGAATAAGGCAACCGAAGCTGCGCTGGCTGCCTACCCGGGGGGCGTCGTCGACCGTGTCGTGCAGCTGAGCAACGGCGAGTACGAGGTCCACTACATCGGCGTCAACTGGCCGCATCACATCTTCGTCAACCAGGACTTCACGGTCGTCGGCGCTGACTAGCCGTTCTGACCGGACCAGTCGTTCATGGCCTGTCGGCCGAGGATCCGGCAGATCTGCTGTGCCGACAGATCCGACTTCGTCAAGAATCCGGCGGCCGGGCTTTCGGCGATCAGATCCGCGTAGTCCGTTTCGGCGCGAGCCGAGACGATGATGACTTCTGCATTGGCGCGCTGTTCGCGGCGGGACAGGAGCAGCGCAAGGTCAAATTCGTTCTCGTCCCCTAGTCCGACGGCTTGAGGAGGCAGCGATGTTTTCCAGCGGGGAGTACGCGGCTGGGGCGACGGTCCCCGACACCAAACTGGCACGCGAGGCAACGGACCTGGTTCGTGATAGCACCACTGAGCTGATCTACCACCATTCCCGCCGAGTCTTCTGGTTCGGCAGCTTGCAGGGACGAAATCGAGGGCTCAGCTTTGACCCTGAACTGTTGTACCTCGGGGCGATGTTCCACGACATCGGCGTGAACAGGCAATTCCGCAGCAGCGGCAGGCGTTTTACCGCCCTCCACCCGCGCCCGGACTTCAAGCGTCGCATCCTGCAGGCCTTCACGAAAGGCATCGCGGCCAAGCCTGAGACCACGTTCGGCAACGTCAAAGCCGACGTCCTCGAACAGTTCCTGCCCGGCTATCAGCGCGCCAACTTTGTGGACATGATCGAGAACTCGGACTGGTGGCCCGAGTAAAGACGCCATTCGTTTCGTCATCGACTCGGCGGCGGGCCGAAGCGGCTCGGCGTTGCCCGACCCCCAAGCATCGGTCTACCGTCAGCTCCGTGTACACGCCAGACCTCGGCGCCGAGGTAGTTGACGACGTTGATTCGGCCGGCCATGACCTGCGGCACGGCGGTCTCCGTGGCCGATGAGCGTGGTGTGGCGTTAGCGTCCGAGACCGCCGCCGTAGCGCCGAGTGGTGCTGCACCGCGGGTCGTGCTGGCCGATGACGATGTCCTGTTGCGTGAAGGTCTCGCGAGCTTGCTCGATCGTTCGGGGTTCGAGGTCGTGGGCCAGGCGGGGAACGGGACTGAGCTGCTCGCGCTGGTGCGTGCAACACGGCCGCAGCTGGCTCTCGTCGATATCCGCATGCCGCCGTCGCATGCGACCGAGGGCCTCGACGCGGCGAGGGTGATTCGGGCGGAGTTGCCCGACACTGCGATCGTCGTCCTGTCGGCGCATGTCGAGGTGGATGAGGCGATGGAGTTGCTGGCGGCCGGGGAGCGCACTGGCTATCTCCTCAAGAGCCGCGTGACTGCCGTCGCGGAGTTCATCGATACGGTTAGGCGGATCACCGCGGGCGCGTCGGTGGTGGACCCGTCCTTGGTTGCGGAGCTTGTCACGGCCCGCCGACGGCGTGATCCGCTCGACGTCCTGTCGACGCGGGAACGTGAGGTGCTTGCCCTGATGGCTGAAGGGGCCTCCAACGCGGGCATCGCCCGACAGATCTTCGTCACCGAGGGCACTGTGGAGAAGCATGTTCGTAGCGTCCTCACCAAGCTCGACCTCGCAGAGAGTCCGACCGATCACCGGCGGGTGCTCGCGGTCCTCAGATACCTCGAAGCTCGCTAGCTGGGTCGCGGTTCTTGGCGTTCGCGAATCCGTGGCGGATTCCCGCTAGCCGCAATGCGGCGGCGTCGTATTCCTGCCAACATGGTTGGAATGCCGCTCCGGTGCCTCCTCGTCGATGACAACGACGCCTTCATTAACGCGGCCAGCGCGCTTCTGACGCGAGAGGGCGTAACGGTGGCGGGGGTGGCCTCGAGCATCGCCGAGGCGCTCGAGCAGGTCCGCGCGCTCCGGCCGGACGTCGTCCTGGTCGACATCGGGCTGGGGGACGAGAACGGCTTTGACCTGGCCCGGCTGCTGGCTGGAGACACGGATGAAGGGAGCGCCGAAGTGATCATGATCTCGTCGCGCGGCGAGACGGACTATCTTGAACTGATTGCGGAAAGCCCAGTGGCCGGATTCCTGGCGAAATCAGAGTTGTCCGCCCGAGGTATCGGACAGCTCCTCGATCAGGCGCCCTGACCGGGCGCCCCCGGAACCCGAACTCCTGACGGTCGCGACCCGGATGGCCCGGCGCAGTCAAGCCGGTACCGAACCTTCGGTAGCAACACCTCTGGTGGGTCTGCCGGAGCGAAGCCTTCCCGGTAGCTGCAATGCGTGCCTGCCGATGGCCTCTGCATGCTGTTAACCGTGAGCCCGAAGGGTGATCCCGGATGACGTCCGGGGTTCTCAGGTCGGCGGCATCTGGCGCCAACTCTCCATGAGTCCCAGGCATGCCGACAAATTGCCAAAGCTCGAAGGAGCCCATGATGGCCGTGGCGACCGAACTGCATATCCGCTGCCTCGAGGAGCCGTCGGATCATGGCTCGCTTCAGATAAGCATGTGCGGGCCCATGAATGCGCGGTCAGTCAACCGGGTGCGGCGAGTCATGCGACCTTTTCTGAACGAGGGCGTCCGGCACGTCGACATCGACCTCAGTGGCATTACCGATGTGGAACCTTCGGCGCTCGCCGCAATGGTCCTGGCTCACCGCGAAAGTCGGGCCTGCAACGGCACCTTCCGCCTGCGGGCCGTGTCTGCGACGTGCGCCGATGCCATGCGCCGACGGCACCTGTTTGTCGAGCAACTCGCCTCCCTGGGAAGAGACGAATCGCTCTAATTGCCGCCTCGGATTCGTCCTGGTCCACTCCTAGTGGAGATCGAGAATGAGTAGCCAGTCCACGGAAAGGCCGGCTCGGCCGGCACAGGTCCCCCTCAATTCGCACCCGGCAGCCCGGCCCGCGGATCAGGCGAGCTTGTCAGTTGTGCCCGGCGAGAATGCGGATCCCAGGCGCTGGCGCGCATTGGCGGTCACCCAGTTCGCCGCTTTCATGTCGCTGCTCGACGTGAGCATCGTGAATGTGGCGTTGCCGTCTATGGAGCGCGGCCTGGGCGCGTCGGCAGGAACCGTGCAGTGGGTCGTGTCCGGCTACGCATTGGCGTTTGCGCTGGCGCTGGTGCCGTCCGGACGGCTCGGCGACACGTTCGGCAGGCGCCGGATGTTTCTGATCGCCCTGTCGGCGTTCGCGGTAATGAGCGCGGTCGCCGGTGCGGCCCCGACTATTGGGCTGCTGATCGCCGCGCGGCTGCTCCAAGGCGCCGCGGGTGGCATGCTCACGCCGCAGAACTCCGGGTTGATCCAGCAGATGTTTCGCGGCGACGAGCGAGGCAGGGCTTTCGGCATCCTTGGCGCCACCGTAGGGCTGGCGACCGCGGCCGGTCCGGTGATCGGCGGCGTGATCCTGGCCCTCTTCCCGGGTCCGGACGGGTGGCGGTGGGTGTTCTACGTTAACGTGCCGATCGGCCTGATCACCTTGGTGCTCGCGGCGCGTCTCGTGCCGCCCGCGACTGGTAGTCGTCCACGCGACACTCACCTGGATCTGGTCGGGTCGCTGCTGCTCGGGGGTGCCATGCTGTGCCTGCTGCTCCCGGTGGTGAAAGCCGAGGACGGGGGTCTGACCCGGTTGTGGTACTTGTACGCAGCCGCCGTGTTGTTGCTGCTCGTCGCGTTCGCCCGGTGGGAGCTGCGCGTCGTGCGCAGGGGTCGACAGCCGCTGCTTGACCCGGGGCTGGCGCAGACCTCCGGCTATGTCGCAGGCTCGGGCATCGGGCTCGTCTACTTCAGCGGGTTCACCGGGATCTGGCTGGTGTTCGCACTGTTCTTCCAGGATGGGCTTGGCTATTCACCGTTGCACTCCGGCATGGCGGTGACTCCGCTGGCGCTGGGGGTGGCCGCCTCCGCCGTGGTAGCCGGTCGGCTGGTGGCCCGGATCGGGCGCTGGCTGACGGTGTGCGGGTTGAGCGTGATGGCGCTTGGGCTGATCGCTACCGCCATAACGCTGCGGAATGTCGGCGGGGACGCGGCGGCATGGTCGGCCGCCGGCCCGCTGTTGGTGGCGGGGCTCGGCGGCGGCCTGGTGACCGCGCCCAACATCACGTTGACTCTGGAGTCGGTACCAGTGCCCATGGCCGGCGTTGCAGGCGGCGCGCTTCAAACGGCCCAGCGGATTGGCGGGGCGATCGGCACGGCAGTGCTCGCGGTGATCTATTACCAGGAACTCGGCACCACCGGCCACGACTACTCGGTCGCCGTCTCTGACGCGGTACTGGTTGCTGCGGCGATGATGTTGGTGGCCCTGCTCATGGCGGTTCTCGAGTTGCTACGACGACGGCGTCAGCGCCCCAGCCGGCCGTCACCGCTCCCGCGACCCGAACACCACCTCCACCACATCTGATATCGCCGCCGGTTCTGCAGTACTCGGGCCCGACCGTGCCGTCCCTGTCAATGATGGAGATACCGCGGTCCGGAGCCGAGTTGACGACGCATCCCGTGGACTGCGCAGGAGCGGAGCAGCGGCCGCTCGCCCAGATCGGCATTCTCGCTAGCCGGTACACCGGACTGCAGCCCCCTGGAAACCCTTGCGGGTGCTGGCAATGATGACGCCGAGCTCCCGCTGCGCAACCCTCGCCAGTAAGGCTCTCTACCACCTTGAAGCGAGGCCCGGCCATGTCACAGTTACAGCTCACTCCGCGGCGTCAGGCGCAAGTAGCGCCTCTGTCATCAGGACCCATCCGCCGCCATGTTCGGCTCAGCGCAGGTATTACGGCGCTCGGAGGCCTGCTGTTCGGCTATGACACGGGCGTTATCTCCGGGGCATTGTTGTTTATTGGCAGGGACTTTCACGGTCTGACGTCGTTTGACAAGGAACTGCTGACCAGCATCTTGCTGATCGGAGCGGTGATCGGTGCCGTGGCCGCGGGCCGGGTCGCGGACAAGGTCGGCCGGCGGCCCACGGTGCTGGGCACCGCGGCGGTTTTTGTCGTCGGTGTCATGCTTGCGGCCTTCTCTCCCAGTTACGGCGTCCTTGTAGCCGCGCGGGTCATCATCGGGCTCGCGGTGGGCTCAGCGTCGATGGTCGTACCGCTCTACATCGGCGAGATGGTCCCGGCGCGGGTCCGCGGCGCCCTGGTCAGCTTCAACCAGCTGGCCATCACCTCCGGCATCCTCATCTCCTACCTGGTCGACTACGGTTTGGCGTCGAACCAGAACTGGCGGCTGATGTTCGGACTCGCCGCCATACCGGCGATCTTGATGTTCACGGGCATGCTCTTCCAGCGCGAAAGCCCCCACTGGCTGGTCGCCCAGGGCCGCGAAGACGAGGCTCGCGAGGTCCTTAACCTGGTCCGGGACTCGGGCGACATCGACGCCGAGATCGCCGAAGTACGCGAACTGTCCACCCGTCGATCCAGCATGCGCGAGCTACTCAACCCGGGCCTGCGCCACGTCATGATGATCGGCATCTCGCTGGCCGTCTTCCAGCAGATCACTGGGATCAATACGATCATCTACTACGCGCCTACGCTGCTGTCATCCGCAGGTCTCGGTAATTCCGCCGCGTTGCTCGCCAACGTGGTGAACGGCGCTGTAAACGTCCTCATGACGCTTGTCGCCATCCGGCTCCTGGACCGCACCGGCCGGCGCCCATTGCTGCTTGGTGGCACGGCGGGAATGGTCGTGGGAATGCTGGTGGTCGCACTGACCTTTGCCCTCGGCGGAAGCCATCTGCATGGAGGCACCGCGTACATCGCGATTGCCGGACTGCTGCTCTATACCGGCTCCTTCGCCATCGGACTGGGCCCGGTGTTCTGGCTACTGATCAGCGAGATCTACCCGGTGAGAATCCGCGGCCAGGCCATGAGCGTGGCCACTATGGCGAACTGGGGCGCCAACTTCGTCGTCACCATCTCCTTCCTCAGCCTGCTGAGCGCGATCGGCAACGCCGGAACCTTCTTCCTCTTCGCCGGCCTCTCCATCCTGGCGCTTGCGTACTTCCAGAGGCAGGTCCCGGAGACCAAGAACCGAAGCCTGCAAGACATCGAGTTCGACCTCGACCATCCCATCAACCAGGATCGGCGCTATCGAGCAGCGGCTTCCAGTGCGGTCAACGACGCTGTCGATCCCGATCCGAATCTCCCGCTGCACGCGTCGTAGCGGAAATCGCGGTCGTCGTAACCGCCGTGTTCCGCCGGGCGACGATCGGGTCACGGCTCCCTCAGACCGGCCACAATGCAAAGTTCCCGGGAGTTGCATAGACCATCGACAGGTCGTTTGCAGAGCAGAGTCAGTCCGCTGCCGCATGACTACGTTGTTGCACCGCTGCCGGTGCTTTTGAACGAAAGCAGGTAGTCATGACAATCACGCTCCCTGAAAGGCCCAGCACCGGACACGCCGAGCGCTACAAAAGATCCATTGTCAGTGTCGATGTGCGGGACCTCGGAAGCTGGGACGACGCCGTCCGTTGCACCTTCGCCTTCCTTCATCAGGTCGAAGCCCTTTTCGCCATCGAAGAATGCGACAGCCAGATCAGCCGCATCCGCCAAGGCAAACTACGCCTGGATCAGGCCGATCCCCGCATGCAAGAAGTGCTTCAGCTCTGCGCAGACGTGGAAGGCGAAACGGACGGATACTTCAGCACCCACTGGCACGAGCTCTTCGACCCGACGGGTCTGATCAAGGGATGGGCCGCCGGCCGTGCCAGCCAGATGCTGCGTGGCTACGGCAGCTACAACCATGCCGTCAGCGTGGGCAGTGACACCCGTCTGCTCGGTGAGCCACGGCCGGGCCGCCCCTGGAACATCGGGATCAGCGACCCGATCCACCCGACCAGGCTGCTGACCACCGCCGGGGGCCGCGACTTTGCGGTGGCCACTTCGGCTCCTGACAGACACGGCCTCCGAATCATCAACCCGCACACCTGGACCGTTGCGAGCGCGCTTCGAAGTGCCACCGTCATCGGGCCCGATTCAGCCCGCGCGGACGGCTATTCGACCGCAGCATTCGCAATGGGACACGACGCTCTACCGTGGGTGGAGAGCTTGACCGGTTATGAAGCACTCGTGGTCACCGCCAACGGCCGGACCCGCTGGAGCTCCGGATTTCCTGGCGCGATCGGGGTGCGCTGAAGATGGCCTTTCAGCCACGGTCACGTTCTCCGTGTGGTCTGCCGGTTCAGGACTCTCCGCCGCGGACGCCCTCCTCGACGCGCTGGCCAAGTTCCTTGTCGACGTTGCGCCAGTACTCAAAGGCACGCTCCAGTACCGGCTCGGTGACCCCGTCGAGCAGATGGCGGACGATGTTGCTCACCAGCCGGTCACGCCCTGCGTCGTCCATCACCTCGCGGACCAGCGCGGCGGCTTGGCTCCAGTCGTCATCGTCGGTGTGGAGGGTGTAGGCGCTACGCACCATTTGGCCGTCGGTGTGCCAGCCGGCCGGTTCGCCGTACCGGCCGGTGTCGGCTTTCGGACCGCCTTTGGAGTTGGGCGCATACACCGGATCAGACACGTTGACGTACCGCATCGCGCCGTCCTTGCTGTAGCTGTGAACGGGCGACTTCGGGGCGTTCACCGGTAGCTGGTTGTAGTTCGCGCCGATGCGGTAGCGGTGCGCATCGGGGTAGGAGAACATCCGCCCGAGCAGCATCTTGTCCGGGCTCGGGCCGATGCCCGGCACGAGGTTGCTCGGCTCGACCGCAAGTTGCTCGATCTCGGAGTGGTAGTCGGTGGGGTTGCGGTCCAGCGTCATGCGGCCGACCTCGACCAGCGGGTAGTCGCCGTGCGGCCACACTTTGGTGAGGTCGAACGGGTTGAACCGGTAGGTCCTGCCTTCCGCGAAAGGCATGATCTGGAGCTTGAGGGTCCAGCTGGGGTGCTGGCCGCGGCGGATCGACTCGAACAGGTCGCGGGTGTGGTAGTCGCCGTCGGCCGAGGCCAGGGTGTCGGCCTCGGCCTGGGTGAGGCATTCGACGCCCTGGTCGCTGATGAAGTGATACTTCACCCAGAACTTCTCACCCTGGGCGTTAACCCACATGTAGGTGTGCGAGCCGTAGCCGTTCATGTGGCGCCAGGTCCGCGGGATCCCTCGGTCACCCATCAGATAGGTCACCTGGTGCGCAGATTCCGGTGACAGGGTCCAGAAGTCCCACTGCATGTCGTGGTCGCGCAGGTTGTTGTCGGCGCGGCGCTTCTGCGAGCGGATGAAGTGCTGGAATTTCAGCGGGTCGCGGATGAAGAACACCGGAGTGTTGTTGCCCACCATGTCGTAGTTGCCCTCGCTGGTGTAGAACTTCACCGCGAAGCCGCGGGGGTCGCGCCAGGTGTCGGGGCTGCCGCGCTCGCCGGCAACGGTGGAGAACCTGGCCACCAGCTCTGTCGTCGTCCCGGGCTGGAACACCGTGGCCTTGGTGTAGGCGCTGACGTCGTGGGTGACCTCGAACCAGCCGAAGGCGCCGCCGCCTTTGGCATGCGGCTGCCGCTCGGGAACCCGCTCCCGGTTCCATTGCGCCATCTGCTCGATGGCGTAGTGATCCTGCAGCAGGATCGGGCCGTCGGGGCCAACGGTCAGCGAGTGCTCGTCGCTTTCGACCGGTATACCAGCATCCGTCGTCGTGGCCGGAGTGGACTGCGCGCTAGACACGTCATGCCTCCTCGGTGGATCGTGACTCGGCGGTCTTCTGACGGTTTCAACGGTGCGACCGTGTGGTCATTCGGTCATTGCCGCCAACGGTCAATTGTCCCTCCGGCTAGCTGGACGTGCCGGATTCCTGCTAGCCGGAAATGCTGTCGGCGAACCTCCCGCTATATGACGATTCCCGGGAAATGGACGGAGATCGAGGTGCCCTGTCCCGGTGGGCTGGTGAGGGTCATCGTTGCGCCGTGAGCGCCTGCTCGGTCGTGTAAGCCGAGCAGCCCTGAGCCGCGCGAGGGGTCAGCTCCGCCCACGCCGTCGTCGGATACTGCTACTCGGATGCCGCCGTTACGCGCCTGCACCTCTACGACGACTGCGGATGCTTGCCCGTGCTTCGCGGCGTTGGTGAGAGCCTCGGCAACCAGGTAGTAGATCGCGACCTCGATGCGCTCCGGCGGACGTGTCGGCAGCCGCACATCGACCTCAACGGGAATCGGCGAGCGGCGCGCCAGCGTCCTCAAAGCCGGGGCTAGCCCACCCGTCGATAGAACGGCGGGGTGGATTCCGCGGGAGAGTTCACGGAGCGCATTGAGGACGTCGTCGAGTCCCGAGGCGATCTCGCCGACATCGGCGTGTAGGCCTTCCATACCCGGCGGGATCGTCAGTGCGGAGGCTCGCAACTTCAAGCCGAGCGTCACGAGCTGCTGTTGGGCGCCGTCGTGGAGGTCCCGCTCGATGCGCCGGCGGGCGTCGTCAGCCGCGGCGACAATCCGCGCCCTTGAGGCGGTGAGCTCTGCGTGGCTTTCGGCGTTCGCGATCGCTGTCGCCACCAGTTCGGTGAACGACGCCAGGCGCGCTTCGGTGTCGGCCGGCATCGGCTGGTTCAGCACCGAACCAGCGGCGATCACGCCCCACAGGCGCCCCTCGACCGTGATTGGCGCGGCGAGCGACGAATTTATGCGCGCTTCGCGGGCGACCGCGCCGATCGGACCCGAGCAGACGTCCAGATAGCTGTCGATCCGAGCGGAACGGCCCGTCTCGAACACGATGGTGCCAAGGTTCCTCCCCCCAAGTGGCCTGCGGCTTCCGATCGGAAAATGCTTGCGGGCCCGGCCCCAGTTTGCGACCCAGGTAATGGAACCGTCGTCGTCGTAGCGGCAGATGCTCGCCAGGTCGACATGAAGCAGCCGCCCGAGTTCGTCGAGCACCGACTCGAACACCGCCTCTGGCGGCGCACCACCGGCAACCAGCGTCGCGACCCGACGTAACGCAGCCTGTTCGTCGGCCAGCCGGGCAAGCTCAGCGCGGCTCTGCGCATTGGAGATCGCCGTCGCCAACAGCTCGGTGAAATTGGTGAGACGTCCTTCGGCGTCCGCCGGTATCGGCTGGCCTGCAGCGGTGTATACGCCGACCACGCCCCAGAGGCCGCCGTCGACGACAACAGGGGCCCCGACGCCCGACTCGATCCTGTCGTCGGGAGCCAGGCGGGCAAGCGGTCCTGAGGCGTCGGCGTAGTTCTCGACCCGAGCCGGACGGGCGGTCTCGAGAACGAGCGTGTTGACGTTCTCTCCTTCGAGAATGCGCCGCCCGCCCGAGGTAATGCGCTGGCCCCCACTGCCCGCGATGGCGAGGAGGGTGATCGCACCGTCGGACTCGTAGCGACCCAGCACCGCGTACTCAACGGAAAGGACAGCCGCGACCTCTTCGGTAACCGCCGCGAAGAGCTCCTCCGGGGGTACCCCGCGGGCGACGAGGGTCGCCACCCTGCGTAACGACAACTGTTCCTCGGCAAGCCCAACCGGCTGGTCATCGCTCACCGGCTCTCCCTACGTCGGTGTGCCCGCGCAAAGGACTCCGAGACGACGCTTGCATCTGGAAGTAGGGGGCACGATTGCACCTCGACTCGCGAGAATCAAGCCGTGCAAAGTCACGGCCATTCGCTGCCCACGAAGCACCTCGGCGAGGAGGAGCCGTCACCTCAACTGGAGGTGACCGGGCGGCCGGTTTCCAGCCGGATGACCTGGTCGACAGACGGCGACAGGTTCGCCTGATTGCGATCGTGGACGGCGGCGACAATCGTGACGTCGGGCAGTGCCGAACGCAGGTTTGCAAGCACCTGTCGTGCCGTTGCGCTATCGAGGCCTTCAACCGGCTCGTCGAGCAGGAGCAGGCCCGGTCGGCGGAGGTATCCCTGCGCAAGCAGTAGACGGCGGCGTTGCCCCCCGGACAGGAATGCGCCGCTGCGTCCGACGGCGGTCGAAAGTTGGACGGACGTGTCCAGCATGGCGACCCGAAGTGCCTCGTCCAGCTCGGACTCGGTAGCGCTCGGGCGGGCTAGGCGAAGGTTGTCCGCGACTGTGCCACTGAGAATGCTGCCCTCCTGCTCCACCAGCGTGATCTTGGCTACTCGCTCGGCGTAGCCCAGCGTGTGGGGATCAAGGCCGCCGACTTCCACCCTGCCGGTCGCCGGGGGAACCTCGCCCGCCACTACCGCCAGTAGCGTGGATTTCCCGGCTCCGGATGGGCCGGTGAGGATGGCGAAGGTGCCGTGCGGGATGTTCAGCCGAGGTATCTCGATCACCGGGCGACCTCCGTATCCGGCCGACATGTCATGGATCACGACATCGGCGCGGAGTGAACCCTCCCAATCGATGCGGCTTGTTGGCAGGTCGTCGTCTGCCGGGCGGCGCATTCCGAAGCCGGTTATCCCGTTCAGGCGGCGCCACGCCGCGCGCGCCTGGGCCGTGGCCTGGCCCGCCGAGCCGAGCCCTTTCGCGGCTTCGAAGAGTGCCGCGGCGACGAGGACTGCGAGCGCGAGGATCGCGGGATCGAGGGACGGGCCGAGCAGACCCGTCCCGTTGGCCAGGATGGCTGAGACGGTGACGCTCGCTCCGGTGGCGATCACCGCCTCCCCGGCTGCGTCCCGTGCTGAGAGCCGCCGGCCTGGCGCGTCAAGGGCGTCGAAGCGTGCCTGGAGTTCGCGCGCCGCAATCGGGCTCGCGCCGAAGCTGGCCAGCTCCGCGCGGCCGTCGAGAGCTTCGACCAGCCGATTGCGCGCGCGGGACCGGTCTCGAGTCAATTGCTCGGCGAGCTTGCGACTGCCGCGGCTCAGCATGGCTTCGAGAGCGAGGACAACCAGCAGCGCGAGGCCCGTTACCGCGCCGAACAACGGGCGCACGATCGTCAGCAAGGTGAGGCCGCCCGCCGCGATGACGGTGCAGACCACCCCCGGCACCACCACCGCAAGGACGGCGCGGTCGAGGGTGTCCACGTCGGCTTGAATCCGGTCCAGCAGGTCGCCGCTGCGTAGCGCACGCAGCCGTCCGATCGGCAGGCGTGTCGCCGAGGCGAATACCCGTCCGCGAACGGAGGCCAACAGATCGAGTGTCGACCGGTGGGTCGAGAGCCGCTCCCCGTAGCGGGAGGCGGAACGCGCCACAGCGAGCGCCTCGACGCCGGCCGCCGGGTAAAGCCAGGAGAACCGTGACGTGCTCGACAGCCCCGTCTGGGCACACCGCACGATGAACCAGCCGGCGAGTCCCATCAACCCGATGGACGCGCCGGCCGCGACGACGGCGAGTAGCAGCCCCAGGAACAGCCGCCGAACCGGCCGGACTCTCGGAATCGGTGCCGTGAGCTCAACCATGGAGTTGGCCGTCCTCGAGTTTGACGACGTGGTCGCACATCGCGATGACGCGGTCGGAATGACTGGCGATCAACGCCGTCCTTGCACTGACCAGTCGTTTGATCGGCTCCAGCAGGGAACGCTCGGTGTCCCGGTCCAGATGGGCCGTCGGTTCGTCGATGATGACCAATGTCGCGCTGCTGAGGAACGCTCGTGCAATCGCCAACCGCTGGGCCTCCCCGCCCGACAGCCCCCAGCCACGCTCACCGAGAACTGTTTCAAGCCCGTCGGGCAGCCGCCGTAGCACCTGCTCGAGCCGGGCTGACTCGATGGCGTCCCACATCTGTTCCGGAGTGAGCTCTGGCTGCCCAAGCGCCAGGTTCTGGGCGACGGTTCCCGGGAAGAGGTAAGGCCGCTGTCCGAGCAGCAGTGCCCTGGGGCTTTCGGTGGCGGCGCGCTCGTTGAGCAACGCTGTGCCTGCTGTCGGCAGCAGCCAGCCTCCAACGACCCGAAGGAGGGTGGACTTGCCGGCGCCCGATGGCCCGGCTACACCGAACACGCGACCCGGGGGAACCTGCAGATCGACTTCATGTAGCGCCGGCCGGGGCCGGCCGTCGAACCGTACGGTGACCCGCTCGAGCTTCACGCTGGGCGGCGGTCCCGTCCACACCGCGCGCCGCGGGCCGGACGTGACAACGGGGGGGTGAGCGACCCGCTCTCCACCCAGCGGTTCAGTGAGCGGCTGCAGCACCTCCGCCGCGGCGATGGCTTGCTGCCCCTGGTGGTAGGCAGCCCCAAAACGGCGTAACGGCAGGAAGAACTCGGGGGCGAGGAGAAGGACGAAGACGGCGTTCCGCGGATCAATATGAGTCGGTAGCAGGGTCGCGTGTACGTAGCCGAGCAAGGTCGCGCCGGTGTACATCGCGACGACGCCAATGGCGAAGGTGGATACCCACTCCAGCGCCGTAGAGGCAAGGAACGCGACGCGCAGCACTGCCGTGGTCCTGCGGGCCAGCTCATTTGCGGCCCGTTCTACGAGGCGGCGTTGGTGACCGATCGCGCCGAGGGCACGCAGCGAGCTCGTCGCCTGCAGCCGCTCGAGTACTTGGTCTGAGAGCTCGCCTATCTGTGCCATCTGACGCCGGCTCACCTCCGCGGCACCGAATCCAGTGACTGCCATGTTCAAAGGAACAATGGGCATCGCGAGCAGTAGCAGCAGGCCCACGACCCAGCTCGATGGGAACACCGCGGCCAGGATGGCGGCGGGGACGGTTCCCGCGGCGAACGCGGTGCGCGCGTAGCCCCGGAAGTACTCGCCCAGGTGCGGCAACTGATCCGCGACCGCCGCCGCCGCCATGCCGGTAGTTGTTTCGGTCAAGGAAGGGTCGGCGAGTATCACCGAGTCGATCAGTTGAGCGCGCACCGCTGATTCGACCCGGGCAGCGCCGGCTGCCGCGAGCCGGTTTGCGGCAAAGACAGCGAATGCCGCTGCGAAGCCGGCGATCGCGACAGCGCGGACCGACCCCGAGAGGTCAGTCGAACTGTGATGGGGGAGTGCCGCCACGATGAGCGCCGCCATGTTCCAGCACACCAGGATGGTGCCGAGACCGGCGACGAGGTCGCAGACTCCGGCGGCAACAAAGAACTGCGTGCCGTGCCGCCGGCTCGCGGCCAGCCAGCCGCGCGCGGCTCGTGAGCGGGTGGCTGCCCGTACTGCCGCCTCGATGGGCATCGGCCTGTCCCCGGCAACGTCCAGCGTCGCGGTCGTCGCATCCGTCGTCATCGCTGCGACCGACGGGTTGTGAACCATGCGCTGATGACCGTGGCCCACATCAGGCCGATCATCAACGGATCGAACCATTTACCGATTTCGCTGAAGTCGTTTTCGGCGGCCAGAATCCCCGCCGCCCAAACGGGCAGCAGCAGCACCGCAACCAGAACACGTGCCCGGAAGGGCCACTTCCGATCCGCCATCTCAGTAGCTCCCCTTCGCCTCGGGTAGTGATGGTGTCGACCGGCGTGCCGCAGGTTGCCCGGCATTGGACACATCGACCGTCGCTGGCCGGGCTCGGAAGACCCAGTGGGCGTAGATCCCATATCCCACCGTCACAGGGCCGAGGAGGCCGATCATGACGCTAAGGAAGACCAGGGTTTCGCGGCTGGCTGCGGCCGAGTAGACCGTGACCGACGGCGGGACAAGCTGTGGGTAATAGAGACTGATGAAGGCGATGAGCCCGGCTGTCTGCGCCGCTGCCGCCGCGAAGAAGCTCACCTGGCGCGGGGTACGACCCGCGTAACGGTAGACCGTCCAGAACGCCCCGGTGGCCACCAGAACTCCGTAACCGAAAGGCAGCCACCGACCGACACCGCCGAGCGACAGCCGCGCGCTGCTGGCTACCGGAAGCAGCGCCGCGCACAGCAGCGAGGCAAGAACAACTGCACCCGTCAGCCGCCGAAGCAGCAAGCTCCTTGCGCCACTCGCGTCAGGTACCAGCTTCGCCTGCAGCTGCGCCGCGCCTGCCCACGCATAAAGGAGCACGGCCGCGCAGCCGGTCAGCAGCGCGTAGCCGTGTGCGAGAAAATCCCAGATGCCACCGACGAACTGATGGTTGCTCACTCGGATTCCGCTTATCAGGCCACCGAAAACAACACCTTGGGCAAAGGCCGCCACCAGCGAGCCGACGCCGAACAGCCGACCCCAGACCCGGCCGAATCCTGACCGGCTCAAGGTCATCTCGATCGCGAATCCGCGAAAGATGAGCGCAAAGAGCATCAGGCAGAGCGGAAGGTAGAGGCCTGGTAACGCCGTCGCGTACCCATCGGGGAAACCCGCCCACAAACCAATCGCCAGCAGAACGAGCCAGGACTCGTTCCCGTCCCAGACGTTCCCGACGAGCTCGAGCATGCGACGCCTGGCGACGGCGTCACGCTCCAGCAGCGAAAGGGCGCCGATGCCGAGGTCGTAGCCGTCGAGGATGACGTAAACGAGCAGCGCCAGGAAAACGATGATCATCCAGAGGAAGAGCATCTCGGATCACCGACTCCCTTCGGCAACAAGATCCGCTGTCGACTGCTTCGATGCAGTCACCGGCGCGGAGCCGTCCTGCGGTGGTTCGCCGGTCGGCGGTAGGTACTCCTCGGGGCCGGTGCGGACCTGGCGGATCACCTGACGCACCCAGGCGGTGAACAACGCGAGGTATACGACCCAGAAAGTGACCAGAGTGGCAATGACCTCGCCGGTGCTGAGTGAAGACGCGGAGTTCGAGACCAAAAGCTTTCCGTAGACAAGCCAGGGTTGGCGACCGCTCTCGGACACCACCCAGCCGGCGATCGTCGCGAAGACTCCGACCGGGAGCGTCAGCAGTACGAGCCGCAGGAACCAGCGCTCCGTATACAGCCGGCGTCGGATTCGCATGATGACGCCGATGAAGGCGACGGTGAACATTCCCCAGGCGGCGAAGATCATGATCTTGAATCCGTAGAAGGTGGCCCAGACCGACGGTTGCAGGTCTTTAGGGAAGGACTTCAGACCCGGGACAGGCGTGGTGCCGGAGAAATTGTGGTACACGAAGACACTGCCGGCGTGCGGGATGCTGAGCGTGAAATCATCCCGCTGCTTTGACTGATTCGGTACGACGATCAGGTTCCAACCGGTGTTGCCGTTGGCGAAATTGCCCTCTGCGGCCGTGACTTTCGCGGGTTGGTAGACGGCGCTGACATAGGTCGCCAGGCTGTCTCCGACGTAGAGCTGAAGCGGCAAGAGCACGGCAGTCGCCAGCAGCCCGATCGACATGGTCTTGCGAGCGAATTGGAGTGCCCGGTGCTTGAGCAAGTAGTAGGCGCCGATTCCCGCGATGAACCACGAGGCCGAGATGAGCACCGCCAGGGCCATGTGCGGTAACCGCCAGTCGAACGCCGGATTGAAGATCACGTGATACCAGCTGGTCGGCTGGAACTGCCCGTCGACCTCCTTGTAGCCGGTCGGCGTCTGCATCCACGAGTTGGCGGCCAGGATCCACGTGGTGGACAGCAATGCTCCGAGCGCGACCAGGCAGGTGGCGATCATCGTGACCTTGCGGCTGACCCGACCTTCGCCGTAGACCAGGATTCCGAGGAACGCCGCTTCGAGGAAGAACGCAGAGAGGGCTTCGAGACAGATGATCGGACCGATGATCGGACCGACTGCACGCGCGTAGCCACCCCAGTTGAGGCCCAGCTCGAAAGTCAGCACAATCCCGGCCACGATGCCGAGCGCGAAACCGACCGCGAAGATCTTGCGCCAGAACCGGAACATCTGCAGATACAGCGGGTTGCCTGTCTTGCAGTAACCCGCGTAACAGATGACGAGGAAGATGGACAGCCCTACCGATAACGCCGGGAAGGTCATGTGGAATGCCGCGGTGGTGGCGAACTGCCAGCGCGAGAGGTCGACGAGACCTACTGATGCCATGGTCCGACTCCTGACGTCTGCTGGCGGCGGTGCTAGTTGCGAGTGGTCTCCGTGAGGACGGAACGGACGGCACCTATGACGGCGACTGCGACGATGAAGACGAAGACGAGCATCACGTCCCGGGCAGGGGCATATTGGGTGGCGATGCCGAGTCCGACGACTGGGACGGAAAGTCCGACGTAGGCGCCGAGGAAGTAACCGGCCAATACCTCGGCCCGTGATTCCGGCGGAGCCGTGGCGCCGGCCGCCACCAGGGCGCCGCGGAATATCAGCCCGCTTCCTGCCCCGCTCACCACGCCGCCGATCACGAACATTGCCAGGCTCGGTAGCCACATCCCCCCAACCAGCAGGACCAGACCGGAAAGCAGGACGTACGTGCCTGCTTGCAGGGTGAGCCTTAGCCCGGCGCGGGCGAACGCGATCTGCGCGATCGCGCCGGAGGCAAAGGCGGCAAAGGCCACCGCGCCGGCCACCGCATACGAGCTCACGTGCAGCGTCCGGGCCAGGAAAGTCGGCGCGAGGGAGTTGAAAACGCCGAAGACGGCAAAGGACGCCAGACCCGCCGAAGTCGCGGCGAGGAACTCGCGCCGCGCGTGCAGCGGCACCGCGATCCGCTGTGGGCGCCAGGTTGGCCGCGGCTCGGGTCGATCGGCTGTCTCCGGGGAGACAGCGACCAGGACAGCGAGCAGCACCAACGCGAGCGCAAACACGATATAGGGCAGGCGAAGTGGCTGGGGGGCGTATTGCGCCAGCAAGCCCGCCACCAGCGGGCCAAAGCCGATGCCGCCAAGGTTCGCCGCCGTCGCCACCACCTGCGCCCGGCGAGGTGAACCGGGTCGGCCGGCTCCGGAGCTTCCCAGATGCAGCTCTGCCAAGTACGCGGTCGCGGTCGCGGTGGTCAAGCCGACAGACACACCGGAGATGACGCGCGCGATGAGCAGGCCCGGCAAGCTGGGCACGAGCAAGAACAACAGCGCACTCACGACATTAACCAGCAACGCCGGCACGAAGACCCGCTTGCGGCCGACCCAGTCGGAGACGTGGCCGCCCAGGAAAAGGCTGGCAATGACGCCAACTGCGTACACGGCGTAGACCACCGTCACCATGAAGGTCGAGAAGTGATCGCGACGCTGGTAGAGGGCGTACAGCGGGGTGGGTACCGCGGAGAAGCCCATATTGACCAGGAAGGCGAGGGCCGCGATCCAGAACGCGAATGAGTGTTGCCGGCTGCTCGATGAAACCCTGGGAGGCTTTCCCTGACCGATGGTGGGTCGGGGTCCGGAGGTGGTGGCAGTGGTCATTGTCTGAGATCCCTCAGCCTTCGGTTCCCTCGTCAGATCGCTTAGAGCGAAGACTTTCGTGCCCGAGGCCAGGTGTCGTCATTGCCAGCACCCGCATGGGTTTCCCGTGGGCTGCAGTCCGCGGTACCGGCTAGCCGGTAGTCAGGACTGGACTCATCCATCGGACCACTGGATGATCGCCTTCACCCTCTCAGCAAGCGTCAATGCCCGACCGCGAAGGGATGGGCGAGCGTCGTTGAATGATGAGCAGCTCCAGGTGCTGGTGGAGGAGCAGGCCGCGTTGCGCCGGGTCGCCACGCTCGTGGCTCGTGGGGTGCCGCCGGAGGAGCTGTTTGCTGCGGTGACCGAGGAGTTCGGGCGGTTGCTGGGTGTAGAACTTGCCGGGATCGCCCGTTACGAAGGCAAAGACATCGTGACTGTCTTGGCCATCTGGGCCGCCGAGGGCGAGCACCCCCTGAGTAACGGCCCCTGGCCCCTCGACGAGGGCGGTCTGGCCTCGGCGGTGCAGACGACAGGCCGACCGGTTCGAATCGACGACTATCGCGGCGTTCCGGGGCGCATCGCTGCCCTGGTGCGAGAAGAGAGCGATATCGGCTCTTCAGTCGGCAGCCCGATTGTCGTCGAGGGGCGTTTGTGGGGCGGTGTCTTCGTCCACTCGAAGCAGTTCCATCGCCCGCTGCCCCCGGACACCGAATCGCGCCTCGCCGCCTTCACGGAGCTCGTTGCCACGGCGATCGCTAACGCGGAGAGTCGCTCCGAGCTCACCCGGCTGGCCGAGGAGCAGGCGGGACTGCGCCGCGTCGCGACCCTGGTGGCTCGTGGGGTGCCGTCCGAAGAGCTGTTCGATGCAGTCACGAAGGAAGTTGGGCGGGTGCTTTCTGTCGACTATGCGACCTTGGGTCGTTACGACTCCGACAGCAGCACGGTGACCTTCCTCGTCGTATGGAGCCGGACCGGCAAATTCAGCATTCCTGTCGGAAGAGGGATAGGCCTTGGGGGAAACAACGTCAGCACGCTCGTTGTAGAGACGGGTCGTCCGGCTCGGATCGCTAGCTATGCCGACGCCTCTGGTGACATGGGTGTCATGGCCCGCGACGACGGAATCGGCTCAGGTGTCGGCACCCCGATCATCGTCGAGGGACGGCTGTGGGGAGTCATGGCCGTTTACGCAACGCCGGAACTTGGGTTGAGCGCGGACACCGAGTCGCGGCTCGCTTCCTTCACGGAGTTGGTCGCGACGGCGATTGCGAATGCCGAGAGTCGCGCCCAGCTGACGGCCTCGCGGGCGCGGATCGCCGTCGCGGCCGATGAGACGCGGAGGCGAATCGAACGGGATCTGCACGATGGCACCCAGCAGCGGCTCGTCTCGCTCGGGTTGGAGCTAGGTGCGGCGCAGGCGACGGTGCCCCCGCAGCTCGGTGACCTCAATGAGGCGCTGTCGCGCCTGGCAACGGGCCTGGCAAGCGTGTTTGAAGAGCTGCGCGAGATCTCGCACGGCATTCACCCTGCGATCCTGACCGACGGTGGCCTGGAGCGGGCGTTGCGAGCACTGCGGCGCCGGTCGGCGTTGCCCGTGGAGCTCGACGTGCATGCGGACAGACCGCTTCCAGAGCCCGTTGAGGTCGCCATGTACTACGTGGTCTCTGAAGCGTTGGCCAACGCCGCCAAGCATTCACAGGCGTCCGTCGTGAAGGTGGGGCTCGACACACGCGACGCGATCTTGCGGTTGGCGATCGGAGACGACGGAATCGGGGGAGCCGACCTTCGCCGGGGATCCGGATTGCTTGGCCTCAGCGATCGAGTTGCGGCGCTCGGCGGCACCTTCCGGCTTTCCAGCCCAGCCGGCAATGGCACCACATTGCTGATCGAAGTCCCTCTCGAAGACGATGGCGGCGCATCCCCGTCCGAGCTGTAGGGCTCTGGCTGGCTTACCGCTAGCCGGAAAGCCCATATTCCCGCTCCCTGCACCCCCGGGGTCCCGTTGGCGGCAAAGACGCGAACACAGCGGGAAGCGACGATGGTCGCAGGCCCCGACCGGCGGCGGCCGACCGCAGAACGACTCCTGGGAGAGACGATGCAGACGACGCAACTCAAGACGGTCGAACTCGGAGCTACCGGTCTGGAAATCACCCGAATCGGCTTCGGCGCCTGGGCGATTGGGGGTGGAGGTTGGGAGTTCGGCTGGGGGGCGCAGGAGGACGAGCAGTCAATCGAAGCGATCCAGCGTGCCCTCGAACTTGGCGTGAACTGGATTGACACTGCCGCGGCTTACGGTTTCGGTCACTCGGAAGAGGTCGTAGGCCGCGCCATCAAGGGTCTGGATCGGCCCCCGTATGTGTTTACCAAGGCCTCGCTGGTACCCGGACCCGGCGGGCGCGTACAGCACACCTTGAAGCGGGACTCGATCCTGCGTGAAGCGCACGACAGCCTGATGCGGCTGGGTGTCGACGCCATCGACCTTTACCAGATCCACTGGCCGATCCCGGACGCGGACATCGAGGAGGGCTGGTCGGCTTTCGCCGAGCTGAAAGAGCAGGGACTGATCCGCCACCTTGGAGTGTCCAACTTCGACGTTGCGCAGCTCCGGCGGATTCAGTCGATTGCCCCGGTGGAAACGCTGCAGCCCCAGTACTCGCTGATCGAGCGCGGGATCGAGGACGAGATCCTGCCGTGGACCGAACATGCGGGCACCGGGGTGATCGTCTACTCGCCGATGGGTTCCGGGCTCCTGACTGGTGCGATGACCCGAGACCGGATTCGTAGCCTGCCGGACGAGGACTGGCGCAAGCACGACCCGCGTTTCCAGGATCCTGCGCTCGCCCGTCACCTGGCGCTGGTCGAGCGGCTGAGGACGGTCGCGGAACGGTACGAGACCACACAGGGAGCAATCGCGGTCGCGTGGACCCTCCGCAACCCTGCCGTCGACGGTGCGATCGTCGGCTTCCGCGGACGAGGCCAGGTAGACCCGATCCTCGACGCAGCCGCCATCGCGCTCACCGACGCAGATGCCGCGGAGATCGAAGCCGGGAACAGCGAGTAGGTGCAGCTGTGACTACTGCCACGATGCCCGCAAGGGGCTTCGCCAGCCCCGGCTCAGTGTGGCGGAGACTGAGGTCTGATCCCGCGCACGGACCACTCCCCGTTTTGCTGGTCGGACTTACCGTGCTGACGGGTGTGGTCGACGCGATAAGCATCCTGTCGCTCGGCCGTGTCTTCGTGGCCAACATGACGGGAAACGTGGTGTTCATCGGCTTCGCGCTTACCGGAGCAGCGGGCTTTTCACTAGCGGCGTCGCTGGCGGCGCTCGCGGGCTTCCTGATAGGAGCAGGCGTGGGCGGACGGCTGGTGCGCCGATTTGGCGACGACCGGGGTCTGCTGTTCCTGACCGGGGTGGCGGCAGAGCTGGCGCTCATCGTCGCGGCGCTGATCGTCATACAGGCAGTCGATCGGTCGATCACGCCCCTCGTCGGGGCCGTAGTCGCCGCAGTGATGGCGGTCGGGACTGGCGTACAAAATGCGGTCGTGCGACGGCTGGCGGTGCCAGACATGACGACCACCGTGCTCACGATGACCCTCACCGGTATCGCGGCAGACGTCAGAGCGGGTAACGCGAGTCGAGCTTTGAAGCGGCGGCTGCTGGCGGTCGCCGCGATGCTCGGCGGCGCGGTCGCCGGCTCCGAACTCGTCCTCCATCAAGGTACTTCTGCCGCACTGTCTTTGGCGATTGGACTGCTGGCCGTCATCACCATCGGAGCGGGACGTGCGGCCAGCAGCCCGGCGGACTGGCGTCACGCCACCGCTGTCGCACCATCAAGCCACGGGCCTACATCTGTGACCTTTCACGCCAAAGAAGGAGAACGGCCATGAACGTGACCATCCTCGGGACCGGAGCTATGGGCTCCGCCATGACCCGCCGGCTTCACGACACCGGGCACGACGTGACGATCTGGGACCGCAGTTCGCATGGTCGCGACCGTTGGGTCTGCAGCGGCGTCGTCATCGCCGATGACTTGGCATCAGCGGTATCCGGCGCTTCCGTCGTCATCACCATGGTGACCAACGGGCAAGCGGTGCAGGAGATTGCCGAGCGGATGCTGGACGCGATGGCGCCGGACGCCGTTTGGGTGCAAGCTTCAACCGTCGGCGCCGACTGTGCGGACCGGCTGCGGACGCTCGCGGAGAAGCACCAACGTTCCATGCTCGACGCCCCCGTCTCGGGAAGCACCCAACCGGCACGAGAAGGCAAGCTCAGCTGGCTCGTCGCTGGTCCGGTGGACGCCGTCGAGGCCGCCCGCCCAGTGCTTGACGCGCTCGGCACCCGAGTCCTCGTCGTCGGCGCCGGGCAGGAAGGCAGCCGTCTCAAGCTCGTAGTCAACAGCTGGATGACCGCCGCCACCGTCGCGATGGCCGACGCGCTCGCGGCCTGCGACCGTCTCGGCCTACCTCGTTCGGCGCTGCTGAACGTGCTTGCCGACGGGCCTCTTGGCATGCCGTATGCGCTGCAGAAGGCGCAACTCATGACTGCCGGCGACTACGCTCCGGGCTTCCCGGTCGAACTCGCACTCAAAGACGTCCGCCTCGCCGCGGAGGCGAAGCGACACCAGTCATTGCTCGAGCACGCCGTCGAGGAGCGACTCCTTCGCGCGGTTGAGGCGGGGCATTCCCGCGATGACATCGCTGCTGTCGCCGCGGTCGGGTAGCGGACCAGACGACGACCAGCGACGGTTGGTCCAGTTGGAGCCGACCGCGCAGGGTTAGCCACGGGCCAGGCTGCTCGGTGTCGCGCCGGTGTCGGCGTCATCTGGGATGACCACTCGGCATCGGCTCAACCGCGGCGGGCACCGGCAAGCGAACTCGGCGCTCTATCGCTCGGTCATCGTCCGGATGCAGTTCCACGAGCCGACCAAGGCCTACGTCGCCCGCCGGACCGCCGAAGGCAAAACCAAACGGAAGATATCCGCTGCCTCAAACGACTCCTCTCCCGCGAGGGCGTCATCTTCGTCAACCAGGACTTCACGGTCGTCGGCGCTGACTAGCTGCCACCCCGCATAGCCCCGGAACCGAGCCGCCGGCTAGCTGAAACGAACAGGTCGACTCCTTCGGCGGTTTCGTGCGGCGCCGGCCAGCTCTGTCCGGGCTCGTGGGAGAGCATGATCCTTGCCAGCTGGACGCGTGAATGCGCCCGAAGCTTCGAGAACACGTGTTTCAGGTGGTAGTCGATCGTGTGCGGTGAGAGCGTCAGCCGCGCCGCGATCTCGCGATTCGTCAATCCCTCTGCGACCAGGCGGGCGATGCGCAACTCAGCTGCGGTGAGGCTGTCCCATCCGAGCCGGTCGTCGTCGGACTGCAGGGGCGAGCGGTCCGCACCGCCTGCGCGTCGCGCCAGCAACGACTCGGCCGCGGTTTTCACTTCGGAGGTCAGCCGGCTGGCCAGGGCTTTGCGCAGGAGTTCATGCCGGAAACGCAGGCGCGCGGCGTCGTCGACGACGAGGCCGGCTTGAAGAAGCTCCTCGATCGCCGCTGCCAGGTCGTCGGGGCCGTAGCCGGTCAGTTCGGCCAGATTGCCGGTGGCGAATGACGTACCCAAGGCTGCTGCAAGTTCCGCGACGTGCCTGCTGGCCTCGCTCAAAGGAGCCAGCAGGCGTTTGAGCAAGCTGCTCGGCAGACTGCAGTGTGCATAGCGGGACGGCAGCAGGGATGTGCCGGTTCCCGCCTCCGTCGAACGGGACGCCTCCCGTACAAAGTCCAACGCCACCAGAGGATTTCCGCCCGCCCCTGCCAGCTTCTCGAGCAGCACGCTCCCGGGCTCGGCCTGCAGCGCATCAGCCGCCAACTCGGCGATGCCTTCGGGCGACAGCGGCTGCAGGCTCATGAAAGCTGCGCCGGCATTCGCCAGCGCGGTGACCGACTGGTTCACGTAGCGAGCGTTCGGCAACGGCTGCCGGGCAAGCAGCAACCCCACGGGACTGGTCGATAGGTGACTGACAAGCGCCGGTAGGGCGAACAGCGTGAAACGATCCGCCCACTGCAGGTCGTCCACCGCGACGAGTACAGGACCCTGATGCGCGCGCTGGACTAGCGCATCAGCCAGCCACTCAAGAGCGTCGAGGACGCGCTCGGTCGAATCCATGGACTCGAACTTCTTCGGCATGGACAGCAGGGCCTGCCCGCCGCCGGCCACGGCACTCAGCAATGGCGAAAGCGAGGCTCGGCCGGGCCGCGCGGCCGCGCGGCCGGTACGTACCCCTGCCACGGTCGCTCGCTCGGCTATGGACTGCAACAACCGGGACTTCCCGATGCCGACCGGACCGTCGATCACGATCGTCCGGCCCCCGCCGAAGGCAATGTCGTCGACGAAGCCCGCAAGCGTCTCGATTTCGTGCTCGCGCCCACACAGCGCAGTGCCAACCATCGAGCCCCCTCACCGGGAGCCAGCACTGTCAAGAGCCGTCAGGCAGCACCGGCGGGTCTTAGGCGCGTTGCTTGGGCCGTGATACACGGTATCGCCGTTTTCGGCGGCGGAGTACCCGCAAAGACTACGTATTCACGGGATGCCTTCCGCGGGCCACGGGCTAACCATGAACCAGATGAGCCTTCGAGAACCAGCCCGAGCACACCCCGCGGACACCTGATCAAAAGAAGGACCACATGAGCGCAGCAGTCAGCCTCGGACCCCGCACCGCCGTCGCGTCAGTCTCGACCTACGCGGAGGCACAACAGCTGGTTGACACCCTCGCCGACCGGCAGTTCCCGGTTGAGCACGTCGACATCGTCGGCAGTGACCTACGTCTCGTGGAGCACGTCATCGGCCGGCTCACGATCGCTCGCGCTGCACTCGGCGGGGCCATCACCGGTGCCTGGTTCGGCTTACTGATCGGCCTGGTGTTCTCGATCGTCACGCCGTGGACGGTCGCCCCGTTCGTATCCGCCATCCTGATCGGGCTCGGGTTCGGGGCTGTTTACGGGGCACTCGCACAGGCCTTCATGGCAGGCAAGCGGGACTTCGCTTCGCTACGAACGCTGGAAGCCGCCCGGTACGACGTCGTAGTCGACGCGGAACACGCCGACGACGCGCAGCGCAAGCTCCTCGCCGCCGGCACTGGGCGTACCGCCCCCGTTGTGTGGTCCTATCCCTAACCCGCCCGCTGGCATTTCCGCCGCTTCCAACTGAGGAGTATCCATGGCCAAGACGGTCGGCATCGACCTCGGCACGACGAACTCGGTGATCGCCACCATGGAAGGCGGCCAGGCAACCGTCATCCCCAACGCCGAGGGTGCGCGCACGACCCCGTCGGTCGTCGCGTTCACGCCTTCGGGGGAACGGCTGGTGGGTCAGATCGCGAGACGTCAGGCGATCCTCAATCCCAAGGGCACGATCTACTCAGCCAAACGTTTCATCGGACGCCACTACGACGAGGTGGCCTCGGAGAAGGATGCGGTTTCCTTCGACGTCGTACCGGGTCCAGACGGCGCGGTGCGGTTATCCATCGGCGGAAAACTCCACGCACCAGAGGAGATCTCGGCGCTAGTGCTGCGCAAGCTTGTCGAGGACGCGGCCAGGTTCCTCGGGGAGAAGATCACCGAAGCCGTCATCACCGTGCCTGCCTACTTCAACGACGCGCAGCGTCAGGCGACCAAGGACGCAGGGCGCATCGCGGGGCTCGAGGTGCTGCGCATCGTTAACGAGCCGACAGCCGCGGCGCTGGCCTACGGCGTGGACAAGCGAGAGGACGAGACCGTACTCGTCTTCGATCTCGGAGGAGGCACCTTCGACGTCAGCATCCTCACCGTGGGGGAGGGTGTCGTGGAGGTGCGCTCCACGGCCGGCGACACGCACCTTGGTGGCGACGATTTTGACCGGCGGATCGTTGACCATCTGGCAACTGAATTCCAGCGCAGCAACGGCATCGACCTGCGCGCCGATCCGCAAGCGTTGCAACGTCTTTTCGAAGCCGCCGAGAAGGCGAAGGTCGAGCTTTCTGCGGTTACCCAGACGTCGATCAGCCTGCCCTTCGTGACGGCCGACGCAAACGGCCCCAAGCATCTGAACACCACGCTGATGCGTTCGACTTTCGAGCAGCTCACCGCCGACCTGATCGAACGCTGTGTGGGGCCGGTCGAGCAGGCGATGAGCGACGCGAAGCTCAGCACCGACGAGGTAGATGAGATCATCCTGGTCGGCGGGTCGACCCGCATTCCTGCCGTCCAGAACCTGGTGCGCCGGCTGACCGGCGGCAAAGACCCGAACATGACGGTCAATCCCGATGAGGTTGTCGCCATGGGCGCCGCCGTGCAGGCCGGCATCTTGAAGGGTGAGGTCCAGGACGTTCTGCTGCTCGACGTCACTCCGCTTTCGCTGGGTATCGAGACCATGGGCGGCGTCATGACCAAAATCATCGAACGGAACACGACCATTCCCGCTCGGCGCACGGAGACTTTCAGCACGGCGGAGGACAACCAGTCGGCTGTGGATGTCGTGGTGCTGCAAGGCGAGCGCGAGCTCGCGGCCGACAACCGCCTTCTTGCGCGCTTCCGCCTCGAGGACATCCCGCCGGCTCCTCGCGGTGTGCCGCAGATCGAGGTGACGTTCGATATCGACGCAAACGGCATTCTCCACGTCTCTGCACGGGATCAGCAGACCGGGCGGGAGCAAACCGTCACCATCAGCGATACCTCGAATCTCGACCAGGCGGAGATCGAACGCATGGTGCGCGAGGCGGAGGAGCACCGGGGCCAGGATGCTCAGCTGCGCGTCCTGATCGATGCGCGCAACGAGCTCGACTCGATCGCTCACGCGGTAGACCGCCGGCTGGCCGAACGCGGGGAAAGGGTGCCGACGCACGAGCGTTCACGAGCCGAGATACTCGTCAGCGATGCCCGCGAGGCCATCCGGAATCCGGAGATCCCGCTCGACCGTTTGCGGTCGATCGCCCAGGAGCTGCAGCAGGTCTATCACGGGCTGGAAGGGACTGCGGCGTCGACCGGCAACGGGTCTGCGGGGAGCGCCGGAGCCGGCTCGAGCGACCCGCAAGAGGCATCTGACGAGGACGTTATCGATGCAGAGTTCACCAGCCACTGAAGCCATGAATACTGCGCGCGCCCCCCAGGATGCCGTCGAGGCTGCGAATGCCGATACTGCGGACGCTCCCGTAGATGGGGAGACTTCCGACGCGCTCGCGGGCCTGCAAGAAGCCCTTGAGGAAATGGAGGATCGCTGGCGGCGCACGCTGGCCGACCTGGACAACCTGCGCAAGCGCGTGGCACGTGACCGGGAGCAGATCCGCGAGGACGAGCGGGCGCGCGCAGCGACGGAGTGGTTGCCGGTGTTGGACAATCTCGACCTCGCGCTCTCGTACGCGCCTCCGGCACCGGATCCGTTCGTCGACGGCGTACGCGCGGTCCGGGATCAGGCCCTCGCAATCCTGGCCCGGCTGGGCTTTCCACGCCGCGACGACGCGGGCAGCCGTTTCGACCCGCGATTGCACGAGGCGATCGGCACCGCGCCGGCTCCGGAAGGCGCGGACGAGGGCACCGTGCTGAGCGTCATGCGACCCGGATACGGCACCGCGGAAAAGCAACTGAGGCCGGCCACCGTCGTCGTCGCGACGAAACGGGAATGAGTCGGTGGCCGGACGAGCACGGGGATCGCCTCCTCCGAGCTTCTATGAGACGCTCGGCGTCCCGCGTGACGCGAAGCCGGAGGAAATCCAGCGCGCGTATCGGAAGCTGGCACGCCAACTTCACCCGGATGTGAACAAGGATCCGTCAGCGGAGGAGCGGTTCAAGGCCGTCTCCGAGGCCTACGACGTGCTTTCCGACCCGGATGCGCGGCGACGGTATGACGCGTTCGGAGCAGACTTTCGATCCGTACCCGAAGGCGTCGATCCGCAGACGTGGGCCCGGTCCCGCTCGTACGCGGGCGCGGGCGCTGGCGCCGGCACCGGGCAGCGAAGGACCGGCGAGGCAGGCCGGAGCGGTCCCGAGTGGGGCTTTACAGACTTCGGGGAGAGTGAAGGGGCTGGCCCGGACGTCCGCTACAGCACGGCCGACTTCGACGTCGAGGACCTCCTCGGCGGCCTGTTCGGGGGCCGTTCGCGGCGGCGCGGATGGGGCCGGGTGCCCGGCGCCGATCAGGAAGCCGAGCTGGAAATCTCCCTGGAGGAGGCGTACATCGGTGGCCACCGCTCAGTGACCCTGGCCGGCCCCGGCGGGCCAAGGACCCTTGAGGTCACGATTCCTGCAGGGGTGACCGACGGTCAGCGGATCCGGCTAGCGGGCCAGGGCGGGCAGGGTGGGGGCCCTGCCGACGGGCCCGGTGCGCGCGGGCCCGCCGGGGACCTCTACTTCGTTGTTCGCATTGCAGACCATCCGCGATATCGGGTCGACGGCCGCGACGTCTACGTCGACCTGCCGGTGGCGCCTTGGGAGGCGGCGCTCGGATCGTCCGTCGAATTGCACGTTCCCACCGGGGCGGTGACTGTGAGAGTGCCTGCCGGTACCTCGAGCGGACGCCGGCTGCGTCTTCGCGGTCACGGACTTCCCGCGCCGCGCGAAGGAAGCGGTCATCTGTATGCAGTGGCTCGCATCGTCGTTCCCGGCGAGCTCACCGATGACGAACGCACGCTGTTCGAGAAACTCTCCCATTCCTCGAAGTTTGACCCACGCAAGGCACGTCCTCGGCGGCCGTTATGAGCACGCAACGGATGTACGCCCTCATTCCCGATCCGAGGCTTGACGTCGAAGCGTTCGCCCGAGCCGCCGGCATGCACCCCGAGCTCGTGATCCGGCTCGTGGCGCTCGGTCTGCTCGACGTCGAGCGCGATTCCCGGGGCCGGCCGGTCTTTCGCTCCGACCAGATCGCGGCTGCAGCTCGCCTGCAGCGGTTGCGAGAAGGGCTGTCCCTCAACTACGCAGCACTTGGTCTCGTGGTCGAGCTGCTCGACCGGATAGCGGTGCTGGAAGCAGCTTCAAGAACCGGCACCCAAGGGCTCGGAGGCACTCGGTGAACCCAAACGCGCTCACCCAGAAATCGCAAGAGGCGCTGCAAGACGCCCAGACAAAAGCTTTGCGGTTCGGTCACTCCGAGGTCGACGGAGAACATCTGATGCTGGCATTGCTCGATCAGGCGGACGGGCTTGCGCCGCGCCTGCTTGGACAGGCCGGCGCCGACCCCGAGCGGCTGCACGCTGAGCTGGAAGCAGAGCTCGGACGCCGACCTCGAACGAGCGGACCGGGTGCTACTCCTGGTCAGGTCTTCGTCACCCAACGGCTGTCCCGGCTGCTGGATACCGCGGAGCGGGAGGCGCATCGGCTCAAAGACGAGTACGTGTCCGTCGAGCACCTGCTCATCGCGCTCATCGATGAAGGCGCCGACCGGCCGTCCGGCCGGCTACTGCGCGCACAGGGCATCAGCCGTGACCGCTTCCTGCAAGCCCTCACGGCGGTGCGGGGCAATCAGCGCGTCACGTCCGCAATGCCAGAAGTGGCGTACGAGGCTCTGGAAAAATATGGCCGTGACCTGGTGGCAGACGCTGCCGCGGGGCGGCTCGACCCTGTCATAGGCCGGGACGGTGAGATACGCCGGGTCATCCAGATCCTGTCGCGCAAGACCAAGAACAACCCCGTGCTCATCGGCGATCCGGGGGTCGGCAAGACGGCGATAGTGGAAGGGCTCGCCCAGCGGATCAACAACGGTGACGTACCGGAGGGTCTGCGCGAGAAGACCGTCTTCGCGCTCGACATGGGATCGCTGGTCGCGGGCGCGAAGTATCGCGGCGAGTTCGAGGAACGGCTGAAGGCAGTCCTCACGGAAGTGAAGGCCGCTGAGGGGCAAATCCTGCTGTTCATCGATGAGCTGCACACCGTCGTCGGCGCCGGAGCCACGGAAGGTGCGATGGATGCCGGCAACATGCTCAAGCCCATGCTGGCCCGCGGGGAGCTGCACCTCATCGGTGCCACAACGCTCGACGAGTACCGCAAACACGTGGAAAAGGACGCCGCGCTTGAGCGTCGCTTCCAGCCGGTGCTGGTGAACGAGCCGTCGATCGAGGACGCCATCTCTATCCTGCGCGGATTGCGTGAGCGGCTCGAAATCTTCCACGGCGTCGGCATTCAGGACGGTGCGCTGGTCGCCGCCGTGACGCTGAGCGCGCGGTACATCTCGGATCGTTTCCTGCCCGACAAGGCCATCGATCTCGTTGACGAGGCGTGCGCGATGCTGCGCACCGAGATCGACTCCATGCCGGCCGAGCTCGACGAGCTGACCCGCCGCGTCATGCGGCTGGAGATCGAGGCGGCGGCACTCGCCAAGGAGAGCGATCCGACCAGCGAAGAGCGGCTCACGGAGCTGCACAAGGAGCTCACCGACCTGCGCGCTCAGGCCGGAGCGATGCGCGCCCAGTGGGAAGCCGAACGTCAGGCGCTCCGCAAGGTTCAGGCGATCCGCCAGGAGATGGAAGAGGTCCGCCAAGAGGCCGATCAGGCTGAGCGCAGCTACGACCTCAACCGTGCGGCGGAGTTGCGCCACGGAAGGCTGCCTGAGCTCGAGCGCAAGCTGGCGGCAGCCGAGGAACAGTTGTCCGCCAAGCAGGGGAATGGGCGGTTGCTCAACGAGGTGGTCACGGAGGAGGAGGTGGCATCCATCGTTGCGCGCTGGACCGGGATACCCGTCAGCCGGCTACAGGAAGGCGAACGCGACAAGTTGTTGCGACTGGACGAGATCCTGCACCAGCGCGTGATCGGACAGGACGAGGCCGTACAGCTCGTGGCAGACGCCATCATCCGAGCTCGGTCAGGGGTGAAGGATCCGCGGCGACCAATCGGATCCTTCGTGTTTCTGGGACCGACGGGGGTCGGCAAGACGGAGCTGGCGAAGACCCTGGCGGCTGCGCTGTTCGATACCGAGGACAGCATGGTTCGCATCGATATGAGCGAGTACCAGGAGCGCCATACGGTAAGCCGGCTGGTCGGCGCGCCGCCCGGCTATGTCGGCTATGAAGAAGGCGGCCAGCTCACCGAAGCGGTCCGCCGCAAGCCCTATTCGGTGGTGCTCTTCGACGAAGTTGAGAAGGCGCACGCGGACGTTTTCAACACCCTGCTGCAGGTGCTCGACGACGGCCGCCTCACTGACGCGCAAGGTCGTACGGTCGACTTCCGTAACACCGTCATCATCATGACCTCGAACGTCGGCTCGCAGTACCTGCTTGACGGATTGACCCGGACAGGCGAGATAGAGCCATCGGCCCGGGACCTGGTCATGGCGGAGCTGCGCGGTCACTTCCGCCCCGAATTCCTCAACCGGGTCGATGAAATCGTGCTCTTCAAGCCGCTGACCCTGGCCGAGATCGAACTCATCGTCGACCTTCTCTTGAGCGATTTGCGCCGGCGGCTGGAAGACCGCCGTATTCAGCTGGAGATGAGCGACAGCGCGCGGCATCTGCTCGCGCAGCAGGGATTCGACCCGGTGTATGGCGCCCGGCCGTTACGCCGGTTCATCGCCCGAGAAGTGGAGACTCGGATCGGACGCGGCTTGCTCAGCGGCGAGATCCCCGATGGCTCGCGGCTGCGCATCGACTCCGATGGTGGGCAGATCGTCATCGAGGCAGACCCGGGGCCTGTGGCAAGGAAAGCGGCATGAGCACCACGACGGAAGCCACGACGATTCTCTGCACCAACTGTGGCACTCGTAACCGGGTCCCGATCGCGGCCGCCGGGAAGCCTCGCTGCGGCAAATGCCAATCACCACTGCCCTGGGTGGTCGCCATCAAGGAAGATGCTTTTGCTGCCGCCGTGGAGGGGGCGGATTTGCCGGTGCTGCTGGATGTCTGGGCTGAGTGGTGCCGGCCGTGCCGAATCCTCACCCCCGCGCTCGAGAAGCTAGCGGCGGAGATGGCCGGAACCCTGAAGCTGGTAAAGCTGAACGCGGACGAATCGCCGAACACCATGAATCGCTTTCAGATCAAAGCGATACCGACCCTGCTCGTCATGGTGCACGGTGAAGAGCGAGCTCATCAGGCCGGCGCTGTACCTCTGCCGCAGCTACGTAGCTGGCTTGCTTCGGTACTTGACGAGGCAAGCACCACATGACCATCACTGATCCGCATGTCAGCTTCATTCGTCCGGTGTACCCACGCACGCCGGAGGGCTGCGAGGAGTGCTTGAAGACGAGGATGAAGTGGGTGCATCTGCGGCTGTGTCTCACGTGCGGGCATGTCGGCTGCTGCGACGCGTCCCCGGGGCGGCACGCGAGGGGGCACGCCTTCCTGATTGGCCATCCCATCGTCCAGTCGTTTGAGCCCGGGGAAGATTGGCGCTGGTGCTTCGTGGACGAGACCTATGTCTGAGCCCTTAGTCCCGCCCCCCGAGCGGGATCTGCTTGAGACGCCCGACCTGTACGGCGCGTACCCCCGGCTGAGCGAGGTGCAGGTCAAAGGGCTGTGCCAGCAAGGCGATGTGCAACGGGTCGCCGCGGGCGACGTCTTGTTTCGCAGCGGTGAGCGTCCTGATGCCTGCTACGTCGTACTCGAAGGGACGGTCGGCGAGGTCGATGGCGAGGCGGCACACCAGCGATTGCTCGCTGTTCATGGGCCGCGCCGTTTCCTCGGCGAGATCGGCCTCCTCACGGGTCGTCCCGTCTTCCTCGGGGCTGTCGCTCTCCGCCAGGGGACCGTGCTCCGGGTCCCGCTTGCCGCGCTCCGGGACATGGTGGGTTCAGACCCGGCGCTTGGCGATCTGATCCTGCGCGCGTATCTCCTGCGGCGGCCGTTGCAACTGCAGCTCGGGGTGGGACTGCGCATCATCGGCTCGCGCTTCTCCCCCGACTCGCGCCGGCTCCGGGAATTCGCCGCGCGCAATCGGATCCCTCATCGGTGGATCGATCTCGAACGGGACGAGGCAGCGGATCAGCTGCTCGCCGGGCTCGGGGTGGTACCGGAGCACACACCAATCGTCATCTGGCAGGGCTGCAGAGTGCTGCGCAACCCCAGCAACGCCGAACTGGCTCGACTGCTGGGACTTCGGCCGCTCAGCCCGCTGAGGCAGCTGGCCGATCTCGTCGTGGTCGGCGCCGGGCCGGCTGGCCTCGCAGCCGCGGTGTACGGCGCATCAGAGGGCTTGCAGACGGTGGTCTTCGATGGCGTCGCCACCGGTGGCCAGGCAGGAACGTCGCCGCGTATCGAGAACTACCTCGGCTTCCCAGCCGGCATCTCCGGTGGAGAGCTTGCTGAACGCGCATCGCTTCAAGCCTCGAAGTTCGGGGCTCGCATCATCCTGCCGGCCGAGGCGAAGGGCCTCGGCCGAGAGCAGGGCTGTTACGTCGTCAACGTCGACGGGGCCGAAAACGTCCACACCCGTGCGGTCGTGCTCGCCACCGGAGCGCACTACCGCCGCCTCCAGGTCCCCGGCTTGGACGAGCTGGAGCCGAGCAGCGTCTACTACGCCGCCACGGAGGCAGAGGCGAATCTCTGCCGCGGCGACCCCGTCGTCATCGTGGGTGGAGGTAACTCGGCGGCGCAAGCGACTCTCTTCCTTGCACGCTCCGCAGCGTCGGTGACGCTCGTGGTTCGTGGTGACCGACTGGACTCCGACATGTCTCGCTACCTGGCCGACCGGTTGACCAGGACGGCGGGCGTCGAGGTTCGACTGCGTACGGTCGTCAAGAAGTTGCTCGGATCCGAGAGCCTCGAGGGCATCGCGGTAGAAGATGTCGCGACGAAGATCTGTGCGGAGCTGCCGGCGCGGGCGCTGTTCGTCTTCATCGGCGCCCAGCCGCGCTCGGACTGGCTTGCCGGGAGCCTGGCGCTCGACGATTCAGGCTTCGTGCTCACCGGTCAGGCGATCGATCAGCGGCAGGACGGAGCGAATCAGTATCCGACACCCCCATTGGCCGATGCGGCGACGGGGAGCAACGCAGATTCCCGCCGCGCTTTCCTGGAGACCAGTTGGTCGGGCGTCTATGCCGTAGGCGACCTGCGCAGCGGCTCGATCAAGCGGGTGGCCTCCGCGGTTGGCGAAGGGGCGATGGCAGTGCGGTTCGTCCACCAGTACCTCGCGTCGATTGGCGCCTCCTGACGATCGGTGTGGTCACGATGACGGTCGAGGCTCGCAATCCCGTCCCGGAATCCCGGGGCGACGTCGCTGCGCTGCGGGGCCTACTGGTCCTATCCAGCCGGATGCTCAGTTGCGATTCGCAGGATGAGGTACTTCGCCTTGCGCTGACAGCGTTTCCATCCGTCAGCACACTCCGTCCGCTCGGCGTGTACCTGGAGCAGAAACACGCCGGTCGGCCTCCGAGCTATCTCGCGTGGTTCGGGCCGGCCGACCCGATCGCGCAGCTTCACGCGCTGGCCGGTAGCGACGGTCGGCTTGCTGATGGCGTGGGCGAACGTTGGAACTATGCGGCGTCGATGCGTTCCACAAGGGGGCTTCTGGGATACCTCGTCGTCAGCGCAAACGACGTTCCTGGCCCGGCAGAGCGTTTTTTCCTCGGCGCACTTGCGCAGCAGACTGCTGCTGCGGTGGCAGCAGCCCGACAACGGGCAGCGCGCCCTTTCGGGCCTCCCTTAGTAGCGGTGAGCGTCCCGGGCGGTCAACTTTTTGCGGCCGAGTCACTACGGCGATCGCGAGCGTCCGAGCTCATGACGGACGCGGTCCTGCGCGGAGGTGTGGAAGAGATGGCACGCGCGGCGAGCGCGCTCACCCGTATGCCCGTTGCCATCGTTGACCAGTTCGGTCACCTCCAGACCCGCGCCGCTGAAGGACCGGAGCGGGTGGAGTGGAACCACGTTTCGACACCTTCCTTCCAAGACCTCAATGCTGCGGCAACCGCGGGAAAGTCGATACGGCTTCGACAGACGCTCATTGCTGCGGCGGTCGACGGCAGGGATGTCCTCGGCGGGGTCTTGATGACGGACGCGGCGGGCACCGCTGACCCGTTCGTCGTCTATGTCGTGGAACGCTCCGCGGTTCTGCTCGGTGGCGAACTTGCCCACCGCCGAGAACTCGCGCGGCTGCAGACCAGGCTGCGTGGAGACTTCGTCCTCGAACTCCTCAACGGCGTGGACAACGAGGAGGCCTTTCGCCGAGCCGCGCTTCTCGGACATGATCTGCAGCTACCGCACCGTGTCGTGGTCATCAGAGGTGACGCGCTGGCGCATCCAGGGATCGAGTCGGCGCTGCGGAGCGCCATCCGCCCGCCGGCACGACCCTTGGTGGGATGCCGTCCTGACCTCGTTGTCGCTCTCGTGCCGGACGAGCTGGACGGCCATGAGATTCACGCCGCACTCAAGCGAATCCGGCCGCACAAGAACAGCTCAATCGGGGTCGGCGGCAAGGTCGTTCACCCTTCGCAATCGGGGCGCTCATATACCGAGGCCCTTCGCGCCTTGCGGGTGCGCGAGCGCTCCGAAGTTCCTGACGGCGTAACCAGTTTCGCCGATCTCGGGCTGTATCAGATATTGGAGGAACGTGAGCGAGGCGGGGCCGTCGACGAATTCATCCAGCGCTGGCTGGGCCCGCTCATCGGCTATGACTCGCAGCGACAAGCCGGGCTGGTGAACACCCTCGCGCACTTTTTGGACTGCGGAGGGAACTACGACCAGACCGCACGATCATTGCTGATCCACCGCAGTACCTTGCGATACCGGCTACGCCGCATCCGTGACGTAGCCGGTATCGATATGGCGGATGTGGACACCCGCCTCAATCTGCACGTCGCTACCCGAGCGTGGCGGGTCCTCGAACTCCATTAGGGCGACGAGAGCCCGCCATCGGCTCAGTTCTTCGGTTCGCTCAGAGGCGCTGTTCATCTAGGTAGCACCAGCGCCAATGCTCCCCCGGCTCGAACGATCGAATGATCGGGTGGCGGAGCGCCAGCGCATGGCCACGCGCGTGACGCATGGGAGAGGAGTCGCAGCAGCCGACGTGCCCGCAGGTCAAGCAGAGGCGCAGATGTAGCCACGGCGAGCCATCCTGCAGGCACTCCTCACAACCTTCTGGCGTCTGTGGCAACACGGGGCGTACCAGTCCGAGATGCGGGTCAAGCAGCACACCCCGGAAGGGCGGCCGGACTCCGACCGCACGACTTGCAGCTGGTTGCCAGACGTCGATCGACCGCATGTCGCGCTCCCTTCGCCTAGGCGTTCACGGGTTGGGGGGCTTTCGTTTCGGCGTTCTGTCCAGCGTTCTGCGAGGTGCTGGTCGATACGTCGATCGACCGTAGCGGGGATGTACCCACCTGGATCTGGCGCGGCTTGCTCTGCTCGGCGACCGGCACGGTCACCATTAGCACACCGCGGTCGTAGTCGGCCCGCAGGTTCGCGGCATCGAGGTTCTCCCCGAGGAAGAACTGTCGGGTCGCCCGACCATGCGGACGCTCATCGATGATGCCTTCGTCGCCCTCCTGGCGCGGTGACGGGAAGCTGGCCTCAATGTTGACCACGTTGCGTTCCACGGTGACATTGACGTCATCTGGGCTGACGCCGGGGATGTCAAGGAGCAGGAAGAACTCGTCTCCGCGCCGGAAAGCCTCGGCCGGCATGGCGCGCATCGCGCCTTTGAGCACCTGCTCCCCGAGCCGGTCAAGCTCCCGGAACGGGTCGAATCGCATGAGCGTCACGACGTACTCCTCACTGGCTCGCAAGCCTGGCTGATCGAGCGGGTTGGTGCGGTGAAACACCGCGACGCCTGACACTTCCAACGCCCGGCGCGCAACAGTCTGCAGCCCGGCACCACGGTGCGCGTCGCCCTGTGATGGCCAATTCCAGGGCGCCGATTCACCCCGGCGCGACGGCCGCCCGGGAAAGAGGCGGCTCCTCAGAATCCGACGCAAAGACAGCGTCGCCCTGACAGGTTGAGTTCGCCCGCTGAAGCTGTGCTCGTGGGCCCTGCCCCCCAAGAGGTTCCGGGTACAGGATCAGGGCGTTCTTGCGCCCGTCGTCGTTATTCGGCTAGTTCCGCAGTCCTCAAGGGAGGTCTTTCGTGCCAGTCAACGGCGCCAAACGGATCAAGAAGCTGTTTCACGCCGCTGCCGGACTCACCATCGACAACATGCTTCGTCATCCTGAAGCCACGTAGCAAGAATCCCACGTCCGGCGAGTGGAAGCAGGCGATAGACCTCTTCAACCTGCCGCTGTAAATGCTTCGCCGCCGAAACCGCGGTCGTCATCTTCCCCGTGAGGGAGCCTTGCGTGACCTTCACAAGAGCAGCCGCCAACGTCGTCGTCGTCGCTTTGACCGCCGTCGCCGGCCTCAGCGCCTGCGGCAACGACACCTCGAAGTCGTCGCCCCAGTCGCCGCAGAGCACTGCGATCTCCCCCGTTCCTTCCGCATCGTCGACGGCAGCCTCCAGTACAGCTCTCGGGCTGCAAGCCACCTTCAACGCGACGGTCCGACAGACCCTGCCGTCCGTCGTCGAGATCACGACTTCCAGCGGGCTGGGCTCCGGCGTCATCCTCGACACCCACGGCAACATCGTCACCAACGCACACGTCGTCGGGCAAGACACAACGTTTCAGGTCGGTTTGACGGGAACCGCCAGGACCTATCCGGCGAAGTTGGTTGGCACGTTCGCACCGGATGACCTCGCGGTCATCCGCATCATCGGGGCGCCGGCTCTGCGGCCCGCAACCTTCGGCGATTCGAGCGCCTTGCATACCGGCGACATCGTGATGGCTGTGGGCAATCCGCTAGGGCTGTCGAGCAGCGTCACCGAGGGGATCATCTCGGCGCTCGGACGGACCGTCGACGAACCGCAGGACGCCGATTCACCCGGTGCGACGATTCCCGACGCGATCCAAACCAGCGCTGCGATCAACCCCGGTAACAGCGGTGGGGCTCTGGTCGGTCTGAGCGGCGACGTGGTCGGGATTCCCACACTGGCTGCAGTGGATCCCCAGATCGGTGGTGGATCTGCTGCGCCGGGTATCGGTTTTGCTATCTCGAGCAACGTTGCGCGCAACATTGCGAGCCAGCTGGTGTCCCAGGGAAAGGTGACGAACTCCGGACGAGCGGCGCTGGGAATCACCGTTTCGACGCTCACCGATCCCAAGGGGAAGCCAGTCGGTGTGGGCATCGTCAGCGTTGCGTCCGGTGGCCCGGCAGCGAAGGCCGGAGTCGGCCCGCGGGAGATCATCACCAAGCTCGACATGAGGCGCATCTCATCGACGCAGGACCTCGCCGACGCGCTTGCCGAGCACATGCGCGGCCAGAGGGTGACGGTCACGGTCATGTCGGCGAACAGCGGCAGCTCGCGTGAAGTTCAAATCCTGCTGGGGACCCTGGCCAGTCGCTAGCAGGTCCACCACGCGGGGCTCAGCCGAGGACGCCAACCGCTCGGGCAATCACCAGGACGGAGATCGTCAGGCCTTCGATGCATTCGACAGTCATCAGCAACTTGGCGCGATGGCTCAGCGGCATGGTGTCCGTGGGACTGTAGGCGGTCGAGTTCGTGACCGAAATGTAGAGATAGTCAATGAACTCCGGTGTCCAGCAGCTGGAGGCGGGGGATCCGTGGGCGACCTCGTGACGGGTGTCGGCGTCGTCGTCTTGAGGGAACCGGAAGTCTGCGGCCGGCAGCCTTTCCCGAGACCAAGTCGCGCGCGCGAGCGGCCCACCGCGATCCAGCTCCCAGAACACCAGACCGAACGCGATGATATTCGTCAACCACACCTGCATTGCGCCGAGCAGCAGCAGGCGCCCTTCCGCTGGTTTGCCTTCGGTGAGCGCATGCAGCAACAGCCCCAAGGCGATGGTGTTCGCGACGGCGATCAAGACAATGAGCGAGATCGAGAGACTGCGAAGCCATGGACGACGTGTGGTGATCCGGCCTGGCTCCGTCAGCAGAATGGGTCCCAGCAACACCGCGCCAAGCGCCGGGACGAGCAGCCGCGGGCCCACCAGTAGCCGGTTCGGCAGAAGGCCGTAGAGCACCATGGCGAGAATCAGCGCTCCGACAGCGGGAGCTCTCATCTCGCCGGGTCGCTCTCGACGAGTCCCGATCATTCGCGTTGCCAAGGATTTGCGGCTGCTGCCGCAGCGGGTCCCGGGACGGCGGCGATCCCGCCGATGACCGCAACGGCGGCTTTGCCCATCGACTACTCCCGATGCGAACGTAACTGGGGATGCCATACCCCGGCATCGGTCAGCCGAGTCATCAGGGCTCCCCGAAACTGCGCATTTCAAATCAGTCGAGGTTTTGGTCTCCCGTCGCGTCGGAAGATATGGAGCTATGGGAGGCACGGCCCCTCGACTGATCGGCGTCGGCTGCTTCTCGAAGGGGTATCCGCATGACATCCGCGGTTCCTGCCCAAACCCCCATCGTCGTGGGGCTATTGGCAGACGAAGGCTTTCCGGCTCTTGTGGCGCACTATGCGGCGGCGCATCTGCCAAAAGACCTTGCCACCGAACTCGACGACGTCGACTGGGACATCCGAGTCAGCTCACAACCGCTCGGTGTGAACGAACACGGCCGGATTCCGATCCTGAAGCTGGCGGCCGAATATCGTTCCGGCCAGGGGTGGGATCTCCTCGTCTTGATCACCGATCTGCCCCATCGCGTAGACCGCCAGCCCATTGTCTGCGAGTTCAACACCGACTGCGGCGTCGCGCTCGCCTCGGTACCGGCGCTTGGCGCGATTCGGATCCGCCGCCGAACGCGTGCGTTGCTGGTCCACCTCATCCGACATCTGACGGTCACACACCTAGGGCTCGCTTCGGCTGAGGACGGCTCCCAGCAACGGCAACGTTTGCATGCCCGCGTGGCCCAGCGGATTGCCCCTGTGAGTCAGATGGAATCGAAGTCTGCGGATACCGACCTGCAATTCGCGCTCATCGGCTTGCGCGGCCGGATCCGGCTCTTGGCTGGCATGGTCCGTGACAACCGCCCATGGTTGCTGGTGCCACACCTGTCCACTGCGACGGCGGCGGCGTTAGCCACCGCCGCCTACGGCTTGGTCTCCACCGACGTTTGGCGGCTTGCCAACGCGCTCGCAGTGTGGCGCCTGGCATTCGTGAACGTCGCAGCCATCGCGGCGATGACCACGTGGTTACTGGGCTACCACCACCTGTGGGAGCGGCCGGCCGACCGAACCGAACGGGAGACTGTCTTGCTGAACAACGTGTCGACAGTCATCACGCTTGCAGTCGGCGTCGCCTGTATGTACGCCCTGCTGTTCGCGCTGACATTCCTGGCAGCGTCGGCCGTCATCGACAGCAGCTTGCTCCACTCCGAGGTCGTCGGCGGTCGCGGAATTGCCGAGTACATCGTCATCGTCTGGTTCGCCTGCTCGGTCGGCATCGTTGCGGGTGCTATCGGATCCAGTCTCGAAACCGAACAGGCAATCGAGAAGGCCACCTACAGCCGGCGCGAACGAGCCCGCCGCGGTTTCACCGATCGGGCCACCCAGGAACAGGATCCTCGCTAATCAACGGTCCGCGGACCGCAGGCAAGCCGATCTACGACTGACTCAGAGAGCCGACTCGGCAAGCGGAGGTGCCGGAAACCTGGCGCGTAGCGAGAAAACGCGCAGGAACCCAAATGGCCGTCACACATCAAGCCCGCACACATCACCAACTACACGCTCCGCACGCTCTTGCCCGGGCCGGGGAGGTGTGTTCCGGGCCGGCCAAAGGCGGTAGGTTTGCGTTGGCCAAGGGGTGGGTTCAGCCCGCAGCTCACCGCAGGTTGCGCCCGTCGAATGGGCGGCTGGGGAGTGGGCCATGGACGCAGAATCTCAGGCTGCCAGCGAACGTCTCGCGGCTTTGACTGAACGCCTGGAAAAGGTGACCGGATGCTTCCGGCTGGACCTGGGCGCGCAGCGCTGGTGGTGGTCCCAAAGCCTGTCGAGGTTCATGGGGCATGAGCCGGGTGAGCGCGCACCGGCCAGGGAATTCCTGCTCACGCACATTCCAGAAGACGTTCGTGCGAGCCTGCGGCGGACGATCAAGCGCACCCAAGCGACTGGCCTGCCCTTCACCTGGTCAGGGCAAGTGGTGCGCCCCGATCAAAGCCACCGCGAGGTCATCATCGTCGGAGAGTGCGAGCTGAAGGAGAGTGGCGAGCCCGCCGCGATAACTGGTTACGTGCTTGACGTCTCACTGACCGAGGCGTCGACGCGGGATGCCAACTGGTGGATTGCCGGACGAGGGGAGAGCGCCCACACCATCCGCGCGATGCAGCTAGAATCGGCCACTAAGGATCCACCGGAGATCTGGCCGGAAGAACTGTGCGTGGCGCTCAACCTTTGCCTGGATGTCGACGGTCCCGCAGCCGTGCTGTGGGGTCCGCAATTCCGCCAATTTTATAACGACGCGTACCGGGAAACCATCACAAGTACACATCCCATTCAAATTGGGTTACCCGTGGCGGATAATTGGCCAGAGATCTGGGGCAGCATCGGACCCGAAATCGAGTCTGTAGGGCGGACCGGGGTGGGAAGATCACACCGGGCCCACCAGCTCTGTGTTCTTCGCGAAGGCAAACTCACCGAGAACTTCTTCGACTACTCGCTCGTCCCTATCCGCGATCGCGGCGGCACGACCCTGGGCATCCTCTGCGTCGTTCTGGACACGACAAGCGAGCGCACACGGCAACGGCGCGCCGACACCAGGCGCGAGCTCGCGCAGCTCGGTGGTGTTGATCTAGCGTTCAATGAACTTCTGTCGACGGCGATGCGGGTGCTCGCGACCAACCCGTTCGACGTTCCGTTTGCTGCCGTATACGAGTTCGACACCCGCAGCCAGCACGCCGTCTGCATTGCCAGTTATGGACTTGCCGTGACGTCGACGGCACTGCGCGACTATCGACCGGAAGACGACCTGTCGCCATGGCCTTTCCAGGTTGCGGTGCACGCGGGCCGCACGATCATTGATGAGCTGGGTGCTCGCTATCCCAATCTGTTCGCTGGGCCATGGCCCGATCACATCAGGCAAGCCGCCGTATCCGTTCTGCCAGGCGGTCGACCCAGCCATAGGCCGTACATTCTCGTCGCCGGGCTCAGTTCGCGGCTGTTGCTGAACGACGACTACCTGGAGTTCATCGAGCGCATCGGTGTGGAGATGGCGGCGGTCCTGGACGCTGCTCGAAAGCTTGCGGCAGAACGCGAGAGAGCGTCGAATTTGGCGATCGCCTTGGTCAGCAACCGCCACATTGGCGCAGCAATCGGCGTGCTCATGGCTTTCCGCAATATCACCGAAGACCAAGCGTTCAAGCTGCTCCGGCAGACCAGTCAAAGGACGCGGCGAAAACTCCGAGAGGTCGCCGAAGAGGTGACGCGTACCGGTGTGCTCCCAGAATCTCAGCCATAGATCCGTCCCACGGCTGAGTGGATCCGGTCGCGCCGCAGCCAGAGCCCCGTCAGCCAGCGACCGGCTTTCGGCGGCTGCCGGGCAAAGGAGCCGGACGGCCGACGTAAAAGCCCTGCGCGTAGTCGACCCCTTCGTCGACCAAGTGGTGCAGCGTCGCCTCATCCTCGACGCCCTCGGCGATCGTCTGCAGTCCGAAAGCTTGAGCGAGGCTGACGATGGCTCGTACCACATGCTGGTTCGCCGGATTGGTGATCAGGTCGCGAACGAATTCGATATCGATCTTCAGATAGCTGATCGGCAGCCTCTTCAGGTAGGTGAAACTGCCGAATCCGGTGCCGAAGTCGTCAAGGGCGAGTCCACAGCCGAGCTCGGCTAGGCCTTTCGCGAAGGCCTCTCCCGCAGTCATGTCTCGCATGAGTGCGGTCTCGGTGATCTCGAAGATCAGATCTGCTGGGTCGGCTCCGGTTGCCTTGAGTTCGCGCTCGATGAGCGGGAGCAGGTCAACAGTCCCGATGGAGGCAGCGGAGATATTCGCCTCTACGATGCCGCCGCTCTCGGCCGCGAGTGTTATCGCCTGGGCAATGACCCATCGGTCGATTTCCCCGATGAGTCCGTACCTTTCGGCGATCGGCAGAAAACTGCCCGGCTGGATGAGCTCCCCATCTCGCCCGATCATCCGAAGAAGCAGTTCCTGACTGGGGCGTCCACCCTTCAGCGCCATGATCGGTTGGGAATGCACGACGAGCCGGTTCTCGTCGAGGGCATCCCTGATCCTGCTCACCCAGGTCAGCGTCGCCAGCTGGCGTTGAAGGCTGGCCCGTTCCTTTTTCTCTTCGGCGGTATCGCGAAAGACGACCACTACCCCTTGCGGCGCGGCGCTGCCTTGCAGCGGCGCGGAGGAGTACGCGATCGGGAAGATCGATCCGTCCTTGCGGGTGAACGCGTCGTCGAACATGCGGATGGTGCGGCCCCGCTCTCGAACCTGCAGCAATGGACAGTCCTCGCCGGGGAAGGGGGTTCCGTCGGCGCGTTGAAAGTGCACCGTTTCGTGCATGGGCTTCCCGAGCAGCTCGTCGGGCGTCCATCCGAGCATTCGCGAGGCCGCCGAGTTCAGGTAGGTCAGGCAGCCGTCGCCGTCGAGGGTGTAGAGGCCCTCCGCCATGTTGTCCATGACCACCCTGCGGAATTCCTCAGCTGCCCGGCTTTCGGTGATGTCGAACAGCACATTGCCGACGCCGACGATCTCGTCGTTGACCCGCACCGGGTAGTAGCTCGCGAGCCAGTGGCGGACCTGTCCGGGTGCCTCGGCGCAGGGGACGCTGAGATCGAGATTGGACACGGCTTCGCCGGCGAGCGCCTTCCGATAGATGGCTTCCAAGCGTGGCCACAGCTGGGGCACCACTTCGGCCACGGTGCGCCCGATCTGTTCGGCGGCGGGGCTTCCGTTGACCCGGGCCAGCAGCTCATTCATTCGAACGATCCGAAAATCGCGATCGACGAGCTTGAAACCGATGGGAGCGGCGGCCTCGATGCTTTCCAGCAGCGTCAGTGCGGCGCTGGCCTCCTGCTCGAGTTCGCGGAGTGAAATCTCCCGTTGTTTGTGGTGTTCGATGTCGGTCGCGGTACCGATCCACACGTTGACGTGGCCGTCCTCGTCGCGAAGCGGGACGGCGCGAGCGGCGTGCCAGCGAAATGCGCCGTCGTGGCGCCGGATCCGGTAGTCGCAGTCGAAGTTCGTCCCGGTGACGATGGCGCGCCTCCAGGCCTGCTCTGCGCGTTCGGCGTCATCCGGGTGGACCAGTGTCAGCCAGTTCCAGCCGTAGTTGGTCTCGGGCGGCAGTCCGGTGTACTCGGTGCCCCGCTTGTTGAAGTACGTTGTCGTCCCGTCCGCCGCGGCAGTGAACACGATGTGCGGCACGGACTCCGCGATGACCTTCGCGTCCGGACGGCGCTCACGCCGCGACTGGCCGGGGACGGGTTGTTCGATTCGGGACTTGTCCGACCTTGCAGAGACGGTCACCTCATTAGTCTCGGAGCGCACCCCGGGGGTACCTGAAGAGCACGCTCGTCACATTTTTGCTGTCGGATCGACCTTCACCTTGGGAGCAGACTGGTAAAGCCGCGCGGCCGCCTGGCGGGAGATGTTCAGCCGACGCGCGACCTCCGTCAGCGAGAGGCCATGGTCGTCGACCAGACTGCGGGCAACCCCGGCGCGCATTGCCGCCACCGCACGCTCGAAGTCACGAAATGCCTCCGCTGACGCGAAACGAGTCTCCCGACCGCCAGCGCCGATCAGCCCGTCGACGACCTCGAGCATCGACCGACCGGCCAACCGTGCATGGCAGCCTTCTTCGAGGGCGTTCACAGCGGCGTTCAGAGCCTCGCAGGCGGCCCGACCGGCTGCCGCCACTTGCTCGACTGCATCAACGAACCAATCATCGGTCACGGGAGCCGTCACCGGCGTCCGAACATCTCAGGTGGAGCGAGTCCGAAGGCGACGGAGGAGGCTCCCGCGACGCCGCTCCGGTACCAGGGCCCGGGCAAACGGCGGGCGTCAGTCGGGTTCCGCCCGCACCACCAATCGTTCGATTGTGCGCTGATCTGTAGGCCGGAGACGATCTGCGGAACGAACCGCCCATCTTCCAGCAGGCATAGAACCGGGCGACGGCTCTCCGGCGGATAGTTGCGTGGCATCTGAGCCCCTTCCAGCGACATCATCACCCAAACGCCCAGCCAACCGACTACACCCAAGACCAGGCACATCAGCGACGTCAACTCAAAGGTGGGGACTTCGTGGCATTCGTGGTAGCCCACGGCCTCCTGCGAGAGGTCCTCATGGCGCGCGTCCAACGCCAGGTGGGGGAGGCGACTGATGATCTCGCCGCACACCATCGACTATCACCTCAAAGACACACGTCCCAAGCTGAGCCTTCGTTCGCCGGTTCTGCTCGCCAGGATCGCTTTGAACGCTGATCTGAAGTCGGCGCAGACCGGCTGACGGATCGACTGATTTTGCGGCCGCTCCGCGACGCGGTTAGCCACTTTTCGCGGGTTAAAGGTCATCCAGCGCACGTCCCTCAGAGGGTCGCGTTCTCGAGTTGCTTGCGGGGCTTCATTCGCCCAGTCTCCGAGAATGGCTACCCGAAGAATCGTGCAACTGGAAGACGATCTGTCTGGCGGATGCGCTGACGAGACTCTTGTTTTTGAGCTTGACGCACATCGGTACGCGATCGACCTGTCCGCCAGGAACGCCGAGAAGCTTCGCCAAGTCTTCGCGCCGTACGTATTGGCTGGCCGGCGCAAAGACGTTCGCCGTGGGAGGCCTGGTATCGGTCGGACACGAGCACCGCAGCACAGCGCTCCGGGCGAGGCGGCTGCGATGCGCAAGTGGGGCCGTGCGAACGGCTACAAAGTCAGCTCGCGCGGACGCATCCCGGCCGAAATCCGCCACGCCTTCGAGACCGCTCGCTAGGCTCCGCTTCCATCGTCCGCCGCCATGGCGACGAGTAGACGCGAGTGACCCCGACCGACGAGAGAAATGCCCAGGCTTGTCGCTCGTTTGGGATGACCCTTGCCACAGATGTGGCCGCGGGAAGCCTTGGCGAGTGGTTTCAGCCCGTGACGACGACACCGATGTTGACCACCGCATCCGCGGCTATCGGACTGTTCATCAGGTCCGGGGAGGCATGGCCTGAACCGTCGAGGAATCCGGTGACCTGGCCGACCGGCTTGCCGTTGTTCGCGCTGAACGTCATCTGGTAAGCCTTCGAGCGACAGGCGCTGTCGGTTGCAAGGAAGGCGCCGGATATCTCGTACCTGTGGAGACTCGATGAGTAGGTCGTTCTTAGGGTTACTCGTGCGGTTGAGGAGCAGGCGAGAACGGTTGCGCGGCCCGCGGTGATGCCACCCGTTGCCGGCGCGGTCGCAGCCCACGCTGCCGTTCCCGCGAAAATCGTTAATGCGACGATTCCGGCTGGAAGAATGCGCTGGCCCCTCATGTGCCGCACGGCAGCGCAGCACGCTCGCTGCGAGGCTGGTTTAGCCTGTTCCTCTTCACGGCAGCCTTTTCGGATCGCCAGGCTGTGGGATGGCGGCCAGCGGCAGCAGGAAGCGCATGTTGGACAGTTATCGGCGTGAGATGGATAGCGCGACCCCGGATCGGACTGTTGACTTGAGGTATCGCCCTGCGGCCGCGGGGAAGCCAACCGCACGTCCTTGCAGCTGCAGGCAGTCGGCGATATTCGCACCCCCGGATCGCCGGAGCGAAGATGAGATGCCGGTTGACGGCTATGGCTGGGGGATGGAAATGCAGGTCTGCCGCGTCGTTCGCGTCAGGCGTGTACGCGGTAGCGGCGGTTCCGAGCCCACATGAGCGCACGGGGCCGGCCCTGAGCAGGGCCCACCGCATCGTCCGCACCACCAACCTGGATGAGGCGCGCGACGTCGTGACCGACGTCTACCTTCCGCATCGTCTGGATCCGATCGGCGTTGCCCGACCGCTCGATATGCGCTTCGATGCGTTCCAGCTGGGGGGCACGACCGCTGGCCGACTGTCCTACGGCCGTGACGTGCGGCTGCGAACGGTCGAGGCCCACTGCTACCACGTCAATGTCCCGATGCGTGGGCGCACTCTGTCCAGATGCGGCACTCTCGACTCGGTAGTGACTTCTCCGGGTCGTGCGGCGGTTTTTGTGCCGGAACTGCCCGCTGATATCACGTGGGACGCCGACTGCGATCAGTTGTGCCTGATGATACCGACGCGTGTCGTTGAGCTCGAACTCGAGCATCTGCTGGGAAGAACCCCGCCGCATCCGATCGTCTTTCAACCCAGGATGGATCTCTCATCGCCGGCGGCGCAGGGGTGGTGTGATGCCCTGCAACTGCTTGCCAAGGAATTTGAGCGCCCGGGCGGAATCACAGCGCATCCCCTCGCCGGTCGGCATTTCGAGCGGCTGTTGCTGGCCGGCTTGCTGCTTGGACAGCCCAGTAATTACAGTGATTTACTCAGTGCCAAGGGGGCATCAGCGGGGCGTGGAACGCTGTGGCGGGCCGTCGAACTTCTCGAGGAGCAGCCTGAGCGAGATTGGTCTACTGGCTTGTTGGCCAGCGAGGTCTTCGTCAGCGCACGAGCCTTGCAGGAGGCGTTTCGGCGCGATATCGGGCAGCCTCCGATGAGCTACCTGCGCCAGATCCGGCTGCGGCGGGTACACGACGAGCTGGCCGGGGCCACGAGGGGTTCCGTCACGGTGGGGGCAGTTGCCTCACGGTGGGGTTTTCTGCATCTGGGCCGTTTCGCCGCCGCCTACCGTGACACCTTCGGGCTCTCTCCCTCCGACACGCTCGGACGCCGGTGATAGTCGAAAGCTAGGCCGATTGAGTGAGGCGATCGGGCCCACGGTTGTGGCACGACCCATAGGGCTGCAATCCGCGATTTCCCAAGTACTTCTAGGGCAATCGTGAATCGGCCGCCCGGGCAGCTCCGCGCGTAGTACGGCTTGGGCGCCAGCTCGGGAAGCCCGGGGCGAATGACGTTGTGGAAGAGCACGTCATTCTCAGCCATGTGCAAGACGGCCAACGTCTCCCGTAGAAACGTCTCACCCGCCGTCGCCTTCACGAAGCTGTCGGTGGGCAGCCCGGCTCACGACCGGCGAACATGGCTCTTTTGCTGCCTCAGTCGCCGGCCGAGCCGGCACGCAAAGCCGTCGTCATGTTGACCCGCCACGGTGAGCTCTTGCGCGACGGAGGTCACTAGGCATGGCTCGCCTACCTTCGACCTGAGAGTGAATTTCGGACAGGACCCGCCGCAAAACGTCCCCGTCGAGCGGCCGTCTCATCAACTGAAGGCCGGCCAAGCTCGACACTGCAAGGTCGGCATACGTTTGCGCGTCGGTCTGGGAGAGCCCCTGACGCCGCAAGAGGTTGACGGTGGTTTGCAGGCGCCGCTGGTCCACGTGACGCTGGGCTGAAGCAACCTGCGGGTTCACGGTGCTCCACACGCGAATCGCCGCCTCGGCTCCATGCGGCAGCGCCTGTGCCAGCAGGATCTGCTCGGCGCGCCGGGCCTCGTCCGTCTCAAGCGTCTCGACGAGCGCGAACGGATCGGCGGTGTAGCGCTCCTCCCAGTACCTCATCAGCGATTCGACAAAGGCGTCGAAGCTCCCGAAGTGGTGATAGAAGGAGCCGCGGGTGACGCTCATTCGGTCGCACAGACCGGCAGCGGTCAACGCTGGAAAGCCGTCGCTCTCGAGGATCTCGAACGCAGCGACGAAGAAGTCTCGCGGACCCTTGCGGACCGCCATTGCGTCCTCCTAGTCAGCTAATTGAACTGAGAGTACCGCTCGACCGTACAGGGGTGTATGGTCCTCCCACTGACGAGGAGGATCCATGACCGACACGCAAACGCGACCCGCCGTTCATCTGCGAATTGCCGGGCAGAAGATCGCGACGGGCTCCCGGGGAGTCCACGACCACATCGATCCGAGCACCGGCCAGGTCGACGCTCAGATCCCGCTAGCGGGTAAGGCGGAGGTCGACCAGGCGGTCGCCGCGGCGCACGACGCGTTCCAGACCTGGCGTCGCACTCCTGCTGGCGAGCGCCGGGCACTACTCCTGCGGCTGGCGGATCTCATCGAGGCGAATGCTGAAGAGTTCGGCCGGCGCGGCACGATGGACAACGGCACGCCTTCGTCTGTGGTGGGCGGGATGGCACAGCCTGCGGTCGAATGGACGCGCTACTACGCGGGCTGGGCGGACAAGATCTCCGGCGAGCTGTCGACCTCATTCGCCTCCGCCGGAGAGATGAACTACACGCTGATGCAGCCGTATGGCGTCATCGGCATCATCATCACCTGGAACGGTCCGCTGATCTCGCTAGCGATGAAGATCCCGGCTGCCCTGGCCGCGGGAAACACGGTTGTCGTCAAGCCTTCTGAGCTCACACCCTTTTCGGCAGAGCTGTACATGGATCTGGTGGAGCAGGCCGGTATTCCGGCCGGTGTCGTCAACGTGCTGCCCGGATCTCCTGAGGCCGGCGAGGCGCTGGTGACCCATCCGCTGGTGCAGAAGGTGACTTTCACCGGAGGCCCAGCCACCGCGAAGAAGATCCTGCACGCGTGTGCGGAGCAGATGAAGCCGACAGTGCTCGAGTTGGGCGGCAAGTCCGCCAACATCATCTTTGATGACGCCGACCTCGACACCGCCTGCGGGCACGGCACTTTCATGAGCGTTGGACTGCTCTCCGGGCAGGGCTGCGCGTTCCCAACCCGGATGCTCGTTCAGGAATCGATCTACGAGGACGTCGTCGCCCGCACCGCGATGGTCGCCAAGAACATCTCCGTCGGCGATCCGTGGGACCCGGCCACGATGGCCGGACCGGTGGTCAACAAGGACGCGCTCGAGCGGATCCTCGGGATGATCGAGCGGGCCAAGCTCGATGGAGCACGGCTCGTCACCGGCGGCGCGCGCTTGGAAGGCGATCTGGCACGCGGCTACTTCATCGAGCCGACGGTCTTTGCCGACGTTGATCCCGACAGCGAGCTGGCGCAGACGGAGGTCTTCGGCCCCGTGCTCGCCATCACCCCCTTCGCTACCGATGACGAAGCGATCCGGATTGCCAACAGCACGCGTTATGGCCTCTCCGGCTACATCCAGACGACGAACCTGCAACGGGCATTGCGGGTTTCCGAAGAGCTCATCACCGGTGAGGTACTTGTCAACGGCGCGGCGAACCTTCGGGTGCAGCGACCCTTCGGCGGGCTCGGACTTTCTGGCCTCGGCAAGGAAGGCGGCAAGCTCGGCTTCGAGGAATTCCTGCGCGTCAAGAGCGTCGGGATCGCCTGAGCCGTAGGTCATCAGCGAACTCACCAAGCACGATCACTGGCAGCTCGAAGGAGTGCGACAAGTGGCAGGACTAGAGGGCAAGGTCGCCTTTATCAGCGGCGCAGCGCGAGGCCAAGGCCGCGCACATGCGGTACGGCTGGCGCGCGAGGGAGCGGACGTGCTCGCGGTCGACATCTGCGCGGACATCCCGTCGATGGATTACCCCAACGCCAACCAGGCCGATCTCGACGAAACGGCGAAGCTGGTCGAGGCCGAAGGTCGCAAGATCGTCGCGCTGAAGGCGGACGTACGCGATCTGGCAGGGCTCCAGCGTGCCTTCGATGAGGGCATGGCCTCGCTCGGCCGCGTGGACATCGTCATCGCTAACGCGGGCATCGTCCGGCTTACCGGTGGCGGCGACCCGGCTACCGTCTGGAAGGACGTCCTCGACACCAACCTGACGGGGGCGTGGAACACGATCTCGGTAGCGCTGCCGAGACTTCGTGGTGGTGGCAGAGGCGGCGTCATCGTCATCACGAGCTCGAGTGCGGGCTTGCGCCCCACGGCGAATCTGGGCATCGGCGCTCTCGCCTACACGGCCACCAAGACCGCTCACCTTGGGCTGATGAAACAGCTTGCTGCTTCACTCGCGGCGGATTCGATCCGGGTCAACACGGTGCACCCGACCGGGGTCAAATCCGGGATGACCATGAACGAGACGATGGGCCAGCTAATGGCCCAAGCAGCGGCTGGCGGCGACAACTCCATCTCGGCGATGCAAAACGCCCTGCCCATCGACATCTTGGAACCCGAGGACATCGCCGATGCCGTCGCGTTCCTGGTATCGGATCAGGCAAAGTGGATCACAGGTGCCGCGCTGCCCGTGGACGCGGGATTCACCATCCGATGAGCATCATTGAGCAGCCCGAGAAGGCCTGCCCGATGGCCACCGGCTTCCGCTTCGTCGGCACCGGTCCGGTGAACAGCGGCTTTGAGGTCCTGGATTCGCTGCAGGACCAGCACCGCATGTGGCGGGTCGAGGAGCCGCAGGGTTCGTACTGGATGGTGCTTGATCGCGAACTCCTGGTACGGGGCCTGCAGGACACTGCCACGTTCTCGAGCACCGCGATCACGCCACTCGATCCGAACCCCGCCTTTGTGATGAAGCCGGTAGGTCTCGATCCGCCGGAGCATGGAAAGTGGCGCCGGATGCTGGCGAGCTACTTCTCGCCGCGGCGGATGCCCCAGCTCGAAAAGCGCGCACTGGAACGTTGCACCGAACTCCTCGACGACATCGTCGCCGCGGGCGAGTGCGACTACGTCACGGACTTCGCGCTCAAGTACCCGACGACGATCTTCCTGGAAATTATGGGCCTTCCCCAGGAGGAGTTGGACACCTTTCTGGAGTGGGAGTTCGAGATCGTGCACCCCGATGACAACGGGATGCTCGACCGCGATCGGCAGACCAACGCCATGATGATGGTGATGGGCCGGCTGATGCGGGAAATCGCTGAGCGGCGGACCAATCCGCGGCCGGATGCCACCGACATCATCAGCCACGCCGCCGGCTGGGAACTCGACGAAAAGCCCATCGCTGACGACGACATTCTCTCGTGTGGGCTGCTCCTCTTCCTGGCTGGTCTCGACACCGTCGCCAATGAGCTGTCGATGGCGATGCACCATCTCGCCACCCATCCGGGAGATCGTGCTGCGCTCGCGACGAGCCCGCAGGAAACGGCGCCCTCCGCCGTTGAGGAATTGCTTCGCATGTACGCGATTCCGCAGCTGGCGCGCAAGGTCACCAGAGATGTGGAGTTCGGTGGTCAGCAGTTGCGTAAGGGCGAGATGGTGATGTTCTCGCTCTGCGCGGCGAACCGGGATCCCTCGGCAGTGGACCAAGCGCGCGAGGTGGTGCTGGACCGCGATCCGACGCCGCACTACACCTTCGGGGCGGGGCCGCATCGCTGCATCGGATCTCATCTCGCACGGTTGGAGATGGAGATCGCGCTGCGCGAGTGGCATTCTCGGATCCCGGACTACGAGCTCGCGACGCCGGAACCCGTTCAGGAGTATCGGGGCAGCATTTACGGGCTGGTGCATCTGCCCTTGCGGTGGGGGCAATAGTGATCGTGCGGGTCGACCACGACAGGTGCGCTGGACATGCGCGGTGCCACGCGATGTCCGCAGAGCTGTTTCCCATCGACGACGATGGTTACGTCTCGATCGACCAGGTCGAAGTGCCTGCAGCGCTTGAGGATGACGCTCGGCGCGGGGCAGCAGCCTGCCCGGAGCGCGCCATCACAGTCGCGCCCTAGCGAGCGTCGTCCAGCGCTGTTGGCCAGAAACGCAGCAGGGTCCGAAGGCCTGTCACGAGCGCGAGTGGCTGGTCCAGCATGGGGTGGTGGCCTGCCGCCGGGACATCGACCACCGCGAAGTTCTCGCCGACGAGTCGGGCCATGCAAGCTGCCATTCTTCGGGTGACCAGGCCGTACTCCGAGCGGAACAACGCAGCCGGACATTCCAACTCGGAGTGGGCCGCCCCGCCGCGTCGTCGACCATCAGACGAGCCGGAAGACGGGCAACGCCTCGTGCTCCTTGCCAGCCCGCTCGAAGTCCACCGAGAGCGGTGCCCCCACCGAGAGACCGTCCGGATCAGCGCCTGGAATGCACGACCACCACCAGGGGCCTTCCTCAAGCTCGCCGATGGCCAATACGGAAAGCGCGGGGCTGCCGTCGTCGGCCTTGCCATGCGTCACTGCCCAGGAGACCAGCCGGGCATGGCCGCTGGCCGCCTTGTACTCCACGTCCGGCGAACCACAGGTGGTGCACGAGGCCGCAGCCGGCTCGGAGAAATGGCCGTCGGGGCAATGGCGAAGGAGGAACTCGCCGGCGGCCGTCCCATTGAGGAACTCCTCGGTATCGGCATCTCTCGCGAAAGGTCCGATGGTCATGCCGTCGCCTCTCGAATGGGTGTGGGGAAGCGGCGAGTCATGCCGCGTGCGGGGAGAGCAGCAGCGTCGAATGGTGGTCCAGCACGCCGCCGTTTCCTGAGACGAGGACGATGTCTCGCTTGTCCACCTGACGTTCGCCGCCTTGCCCGCGGGCTTGGATGACGGCCTCCGTCAAGGGGGTCATGCCCCACAGGTAGTAGCTCGACAGCTGCCCGCCACCGGTATTGACCTTGACGCTGCCCTGCGGACCGAGGACGCCGCTGGAGACGAAGGGTCCTCCTTCGCCTTTGGCGCACACCCCGTAGTCCTCCAACGAGACGAGGACGGTGTAGGTGTAGCAGTCGTAGAGCTCGAAAACGTCGACATCTGCAACGGTCAGGCCGGCCATGGCGAACGCGGTGGCGCCTGATCGCACGGCACCGGTTCGCAGTCCGAAGTCATCGGAGCGGCGCAGGGAGTGTCCGGGATGGCCTTGCCCCCATCCGAGGACGTGGACCGGGGGCTGGCGCATCGACGCGGCTCGTTCCGCCGTCGTCACGATGACGGCCGCTCCGCCGTTTGATACCAGGCAGCAGTCGAAGAGCCGGAAGGGATCGGCTACCCACCGCGAGGACTGATGATCCTCGAGCGTCATGGGGGAGCGCATCTGGGCCAGCGGGTTGGACAGCGCCCAAGACCTTTGGGCTACGGCGATGTGGGCGAACTGCTCCGTCGTCGTGCCGTACGTCAGCATGTGCCGACGTGCGGCTAGCGCGTAAAGGGGGTTCGCTCCGTAGATGCCCGCTGCAGCCATCATTCCCCGCCAGCCGGATGGCGTGCGACGGCCGCCGTAGGCCGCCCCGGTCGAGCGTCCCTCCTTCAGCGGCGAATCGCCGAACACGCATGCGACGGCGGTCGCCATTCCGGATTGGACCGCCATCGACGCCGTCGCGACCATGGCGCCGGCGGTGGCGCCGAAGGCCTGCATTTCTGAGAGCATCGCGAGGTCGCTCAGCCCCAGCTCCTGCTGCAGGCTCAGCGACACGCCGCGGGTGACGCCGGAGGATGTGAGCAGCCCGTCGATCTGAGACAGCTCCAGGCCGGCGTCGCCGGCGGCGAGTCGAACGGCGTCCGCAGCGAACTGCGACGCGGTGCGGCCGAAGACCTTGCCCACCTCCGTGATGCCGAGGCCGGCGATGACGGGACGCCTTCCCGCTGGGATGTCCCGCGGACGGACCGGCTCGGTCTCGGCGGGGGATGAGCTTCCGCTCACGAGTTCCCGCTTTCGGGGTCGGGTTCGGGCAACCACTCTTCGAGGACGCCTTCGGCGATCAATGCGTCGATCTCGTCGTCAGAGAGTCCAAGCCAACGGTTGCAGACGTCGCGGGTGTGCTCGCCCGGCATGGGCGCCGGCCGCAGATCCGGATCGGCAACATGGGTGAAGAGCGCCGGAGCGTTCTCAGTCAGCACCGGACGGCGCAGCAGCGGGTGCGTCATCGTGCGCAGGAAGCCGCGCGAGCACAGGTGCGGATCGGTACTCAGGTCGGTGACCCGTTGCATCATTCCGGCGGGCACTCCCGCCGACTGCAACTGCGTCATGGCCTCCCGCGGCGTGCGTTTCAAGGTCCATTCGGACAGCAGGCCATCAAGAACGACACGGTGTGCCGCGCGTGCGGTCGCGTCAGCGAAGCGTGCGTCATCGAGCAGCTCGGATGCGCCGAGGAAGGGTGCCAAAGCTCGCCAGTCCTTGTCGCCTCGCACGGTGACGGTGACCCATTCGTCATCACCCGCGCAGGGATACGTCCCGCGCGGCGCATCGCCGGCGATGGGATCGATCGCCCTGCTGAAGCTCCCGGGTTCCACCGATTCGGCGGCGAGCGCGCTGGCGTACTGGTTCAGGATCACCTCGGCTTGCGCCACGCTGACGGACCCTCCACGTCCGGTGCTTCGACGTTCGATCAGGCGGGCGAGGACGCTCGTGGCGATCACGCGTGCCGCGACATGGTCGGGGTAGATCGTCGACGCATCGCTGTAGCCGTCAGCCATATCGGGGTACCGCCACTGCGCCGTCACCCCGGTTTCGGCGCGCACCAGCGGTCCGTAGCCCATCCGCCGGCTCCATGGACCGGTGGGGCCAAACGCGCTGGACTCCGCCACCACGATGCCCGGGTTGGTGGCGGCCAGCGCTTCATATGACAGGCCGAGGGAATCTAGGGTCCCTGGCTTGAAGTTGGACAGGACGACGTCGCATGATGCCGCCAGCCGGCGGAAGAGTTCAGCACCCCGCTCATCGCGCAGATTCAGACCCAGCCCGAGCTTGTTGCGATGGCCCCACGCGAACGTGACACTCATGGACTCAGCCCGCCCGGATTGGCGGCTGCCATCAGGAAATGCGCGGTTTTCGACCTTGATGACCTCGGCGCCCATGTCGGCCATGAGCCGCCCGGTTTCGGCACCGACCACGATGACGCCGAGGTCGAGGACGCGAATGCCTCCGAGGGGTCTCCGGGGGGTTTGCATACGGCGCACGTCCGTCGCCGATGCCTTGCTGCCAATGGAGTTTTCTGCCACCTCTTTGAGGACTTCATCGGTGTGCTGGCCCGCCCCGGGCGCCGGAGTTCGAAGGCCTGCGCGTGTGCCATCGAGCTCGACCATGCCGTTCGCCAACCGCGCGGAAGCGCCCGCCGTGCCCGGGAAGGACGTGAATGCATGCCGAGCGGTGAAGTGATCGGCGTCCATCACCTCGCCGGCGTCGAGCAGACCCGCCGCCGGCACGCCGTAGGTCCGGCTTTCAGTGACGATCTCCTCCCGAGTCCTCGTAGCGAACAACTGCCGGATCGCCGGATAGATCCGATCGACCGCCTTGTAACGAGCGACGATGGACGTCAAGGCAGGATCGGCGAGATCGGCTGGCTCGCCCAGCCAGCGGAACATTCCCAGCCATTGCCGCGGTGCGAGAATGCATAACCGCACGGCACCATCGGCACAAGGGAAGATCGGGTAGAGATGGCGCGCGTCAGGACGACCGCGCGGGCCTTCGGTGGCAGGCTTTCCGGCGGCTGCGCTACCGCCGATGCCGAAGCCGGGGTCGAACACCTGCGCCGTAGCCTCAAAAATCGAGACATCGACGTGATCCCCGATTCCGGTGTCAAGCGCGTTCACGTACGCGACAAGTGCGGCCCAGGCTGCCTGAAGGTTGGCGGATTCGGTCGCCATGGCACCCGGCGGCAAGAGTGGGGGCAGCCCAGGCAGCCCAGACCGCGAGAGCACACCTCCAAGGGCCAGCTGAACCTGCTCGGTCGCGACCCAATCGCGGTACGGGCCGGTCTGCCCGAAGTCGGTGATCGACACGACGACGAGCGCAGGGCAGCGCTCGCGAAGAGCCGCAGGACCGACACCGAAAGCATCCCACGCCCCCGGACGAGCGTCCTCGATCACGAGTTGGGCTGTCTCGATCAGCTTCCAGAAGTTCTCGAGATCGGCCGGGCGCGTGAGGTCGAGCTGTACAGCTCGCTTGTTGGCGTTGTGCGTGGCCGCGTGCAGGCTGACACCGTCATGCAGAGGAAACCGGTTGCGGGCCTCACTGCCTACCGGTGGCTCGACGCGGATGACGTCGGCACCCAGGTCACCCAGGAATCGAGAGGCGAGTTCACCTTTGCCGTCGCACAGATCGATGACACGCAGCGCGGCGAGCGGCTTGGGTGATTCGACGCGGGAGGTCATGAGGGCTTGCTCCTTGAAGGCGTTCCTCGCAGCTGGCAGCCCGCAACGGCGGGCGACAGACCGTCGATGATCATGTCCAGTCCGGCGTCGAAGTCGTCATTGGTGGCGAACGAAACGTTCCAGTACGGAGCGGCCCGCTCCAGCGAGGGCAGATGAGCCAGCTCGCTCATCGCCGGAAGTTGCTCGCCATCCAACTCCTGCTCGGCCGATCGCTCGTTCAGCAGGCAGCCACGGGTGTAGGTCGACAGGGTGTGGTAGCCGCGGGCCGCCTGCTCGGGCGACAGGCCGGCCTCCATCAGAACTCTCAACTGACCATCGATGCGGCGGTAGTGCTGCCGGCGGACCTCCGGCGAGCGCGCGCTGAACGCCCAGCGCACGGCGAGCAACTCCAGAAGCACCTTGCTGCCTCGAAGGATCGCGCGATACCGGGTCCAGTACTCGCGTACCTGTTCCTGCCAGAGAATCGCCGTCGGCTCAGGAAAGAGCTCGTTGAATTGCCAGATGGCGCTTTCGCTGGCGGCGCGAAGCAGGTCGCCTCGGCGCGGGAAGTGCCAGGAGACGGCGGTGCGACCCACCCCGAGGCGGCGCGCAACTTCAGGAACAGTCAGCCCATCGGCGCCGCATTTCGCGACGACCGCCATGGCGGCATCCACGATCGCCTGTCGATCGAGGGAGCCACGCGGGAGCCGGCCGGACGCTGGTGCGACTGGAGTCGCCTTCATTGCGGTGGCCATCAGCTGAATTTGCGCGTTGCGGCAGCCTTGCGAACGTCACGGAACGGTACGTTCTTGTCGGCCTCCGGTTCCTTGGGTAAGCCGAGGATCCGTTCCCCAATGATGTTGCGTTGGATCTGGTCGGTGCCGCCGCCGATGGACGTGACATACGCAGCGAATGCCGAGCGGTTGATCTCCGCCGCGACGGGAGCCGCTTCGCCGTCCAGGATTGACTCTGCGCCGAGGATGTTCGACGTCACCTCGACCCCGAAGTGCACGATCCGCGACATCGCTAGCTTGCCGAGCGACGCCACGGGTGATGACATCCCCGCACCGGCTTCGGCCCTGGCTCGCAGGCTGTTCCAGCGATTCACCTGCTCCCACGTGTACAGCTTGGCGATGTCCTGACGGGTAAGCGGATCTGCTGCTTTGCCGTGGTTCTTGGCGAGCTCGACGTAATTCGCGCCCCCTACCTGTCGTGTCCAGGGCGACTCACGCGTGGCCTGCTCTTGCGCCGCCGTCTTGGACTTCTTGCCGGCATCCGAACGCTTTGCCGAGGACGCACCCATGATCAGTCGTTCAAAGCCCAGGGCAATCTGGAGCGCACGCCATCCGTCGTTCACCGCACCCAGCCGCAAAGTGTCGGCGACTCGGGCATCGGTGAGGAACACCTCGTTGAACTCAGCTCCGCCCGTCACCTGACGGATCGGCCGGACATCGACCCCCGGCTGGTCCATCGGAAACCAGAAGAACGTGATGCCGCGGTGCTTTGGCTGATCCCAGTCGGTGCGTGCGGCCAGTAACCCGTATTGAGACTCGCGCGCTCCCGACGTCCAGACCTTCTGGCCGTTGACGACCCACTCGTCACCGTCACGCTCTGCCCGCGTCTGCAGGGCCGCCAGATCCGATCCGGCACCTGGCTCGCTGTAGAGCAGGCAACCTCGGATTTCACCAAGCATGAGCGGGCGGACGAATCTGCGCTTCTGGTCATCCGTGCCGCATGTGAGGATGACGTTGGCAAACAGATTGGTGACGTCCTGCCCAGTGCCGCGCGCGCCGGCACTGGCGAACTCATCATGGACAATGCGGCGCGCTTCTTTCGGCAATCCTCGGCCGAACCATTCCGTCGGCCAGGTGGGGGCTGCCCAACCGGAATCAGCCAGCAGGATCCGCCACTGCTCGCGCGGGAGATCAGGGCTCCAGTTGTCGTTCAGCCAGGCTCGAACTTCCTGCCGGACCGTATCTTCGAGGATTTCATTCGACATTGTGGGCACTGTCAGGCCACCAATCTTGCGGCGAGGGCATCCCGGTGCTCTCGCGGATCTCCCCAGAGCGCCAACCCTGATTTCGCTCTGCGGTAGTACAGGTGCGCCGGGTGCTCCCACGTGAACGCGATGCCGCCGTGAATCTGAATGTTGGAAGACGCGGCTGTGTAGAAAGTGTCGGAGCAGTAAGCCTTGACGAGCGGAGCCACGGTCGCCAGCTCCGGGCTGTCGTCGTCCGCGGCCCAGGCCCCGTAGTACGCGGCCGACTTCGCCGACTCCACGTCGAGTAGCACGTCGGCGCACATGTGCTTGATCGCTTGGAAGCTGCCGATGGCTCGGCCGAATTGCACCCGCTCCTTGGCGTAGGCGACCGCCATGTCCAGTGCGGCCTGGGCGCCCCCAACTTGCTCCGCAGCGACGCAGACACAGATGCGATCGAGCAATCGCTGCAGATGCGCGTGGCCGGCCGAAACGTCGCCCAGCAGGCGGCCCGGTGTTTCTTTGAGCTCAATGGTCGCAAGCCGTCTCGTCACGTCGAAACCCTCGACCGGATGGTCTGTCAAGCCTGTCGCCTCACGGGACACCGCAAAGAGCGCCACGCCCTTCGGCGTCCGTGCGGCTACGACGAGAAGCGACGCCAGGTGGCCGTCGAGGACGTAACGCTTCTGTCCGGACAGCTGCCACGTTCCGTCGAGTTCCTTTGCCTGACACTGAACGTCCTCGGCGTCCCATCGCCCGCAACCCTCATACAACGCCAGCGTGGCGACGGTCTCGCCGGCGGCGATAGCGGGCAGCAAATCGGCGGCCGCTGCCTCATCCTCAGAAGCAAGGATGGCCAGCGTTGCCAGCGCGGTCGGTAAGAAGGGCCCGGGGTAGAGCGCGCGGCCGAGCTCATCGAGGACGATCGCGAGCTCGACGACGCCGGCGCCGCTGCCTCCGTGCTTCTCGGGAATGACCAAGCCACACAGCCCGAGCTCACCAGCCATCCGCTGCCACAGCGCTCGGTCGTAGCCCTCAGGTGTCGAGATGGCTCTTCGGATCTCAGGTTCGGCAGACTCGGCGGCCATCAGAGACCGGACGACGCTGCGGAGCTCGCCTTGCTCCGTTGCGAACTCGAAGACCATGGACAACCGCCTCTCTGGAGCACTACTGACGGGGTGACAGTAAAGGCTAGGCAATATACCTGTCAATCATTCAACTCAAATAACCAGACGCAGGTGAAGTGTGAGACAGGAGGGCGCATGTGCGCTTGCGGGATGACACGAACCGGCGAGCCAGAGCGACGTGCTCTCCCTCGGGTGGCTACCCGGACCCGGCGCCGGGCCCAGATGAGCGTCCGGTCGATGTCGAATGCGCGGCGTAAGTTTCGCCGACCGCTCGCTGATCGGTGGCGAATACCAGGTTGCGCAGCCCCTGCCCTGCCCCTGGCAGCGAGTTTGTCGGGTGGAACGCCGGGCGAATCGCCGATTCCCGCCAAGACCGGGTGATCGGAATCAACAACAGATCTCGGGCAGGGCCGTGCGTCAAATCAGTCAGCGCGGGTTGCGCGTGACCGCCTCATAAGGACACCGGTGTGCCCGCCGACTCCATGTGCCGGCTCGCGAGATCAGGTCGGCGTGCCACCAACCGTCGATGTCCTGCCAGAGCTCGAGATACCCGTTCCGGCGGGTGGGTTCGCGCATGGCGGCTTCCATGAGGTGTGGCGGCGGGCGATCGTTTCCGCGGATGACGACCTGCACTGCGCACCCTCCTGACCGGCAGCTCTGCCGACGGCAGCATCATGGTCCCGCAGACGGGAGCGGGCAAGTGCCGCCCTCACCGACCCACACTCACAGTGGCGCATCCAGGGTAAATAGTTACCTGCTGGTAGGATGATCGCGGGCGATGGGAGTCTCCAGTGGCGTCGGTGCTTACCGCGAATGATGACTATGTGGGCCAGCTGGTTCGGGCGCCGAAAACTGCTGAGCTGATCTCGAACTACCTGCGCACGCGGATCGTGCGTGGTGAGCTCAAGCCCGGCGAGAAGTTGCCCTCCGAGGCCAAGCTGATGGAGCAATTCGGCGTCTCTCGCCCGACGCTCCGCGAGGCATTCCGGATCCTCGAAACCGAGGCACTCATCAGCGTTCGCCGCGGATCTCGCGGTGGCGCCGAGGTGATCACCCCTGATGTTTCGGTCGCCGCCCGCTACGTGGGTCTGCTGCTCCAGATGGCCGGGACCACCGTCGCGGATGTCTACGAGGCACGCGTCGTGGTCGAGCCCAGCTGTGCGCGAAAGCTGGCGCAGCGGCGCACGAAGCAGGATCTCGCTGACCTGGAAGCGGCGGTCGAGGATCTGCAAGCGATCGTTGACGCGGGTCGCGACGAGGTCCCCGACCCCGCCGCTTGGGCCCGGGCGACGTATCGCTTTCACGAGCTAGTACTCGATCGTGCGGGAAACAAGACGTTGGCGATTCAGGCCGGCGTGTTACACGAGATCGTCGCCACTCACCTGTCCATCTCGGTCGCGCGCGACTTCCAGCGGCCGGAGACGATGGACCTTTTTCGTAAGACCGTGCGCTCCTACCGCAAGCTGATTTCACTGCTTGAGGCGCGCGACGGCGACGGTGCGGAAAAGCATTGGCGGGCACAGATGGAGGCCGCGGGCCGCGAACTGCTGCGCGATGACCTGAAAAACAAGCGCGTGGTGGATCTCTTCACCTGAGCCCAGCGGTTGGGTCTACCGGGCGAGCTCCTTCAGCTCGGCGACGTCGTCCACTCGCTGTTGATGTGTGGCGGCAAGGGGAGTGGCGTTGATCGCCGTTGCCCCAGCGGCCCGGAAGGCCGCGACGCGCTCGGCGACCTCGCCGGAGGAGCCGACCAGGGCCACGCCTCGGACGAGCTTGTCGGGTAGCGCTGCTGCGGCCTCTTCCTTCTTGCCACCGAGGAACAGGTCTTGGACCTCGCCAGCCGCTTCCTCGAACCCGTAACGGCAGGCCAGCTCGTTGTAGAAGTTCTTTCCCTTGACTCCCATGCCGCCCACGTAGAGCGCCAAATGCGCCCGCGCCTGAGCGAGCGCCGCCTCTTGCTCAGCAGGCTCGTCGGAGATCAATACCTGGGTATCGACGTTCACCTCCAGCGGGCCAAGCTCGGGATCGCGGCGCGAGTTCCCGTCGCGCAGGGCCTCGCCGAAGGCGTCCTGCGCCCCCTCCGGGTAGAAGAAGATCGGCTCCCAGCCCTCGAAGAGCTCCGCCGCAAGGGCGACGTTCTTCGGGCCGAGCGCAGCCAGCACCATCGGAATGCGTGCGCGTACCGGGTGGTTGATGATCTTGAGCGGCCGGCCCAACCCGCTGCCACCGTGCTCCGGACCCAGCGGGACGTGAAAGTGTTCGCCGTCATGGACCAGGCGCTCGCGGCGCCACACCTTGCGGCAGATCTCCACTGTCTCGCGGGTACGCGCTAAGGGAGCTGAGTACGGCACCCCGTGGAAGCCCTCGACCACCTGTGGCCCTGAAGCCCCGATCCCAAGGATGAATCGCCCGCCGGAGACGAAGTCCAGGCCGGCAGCGGTCATCGCGAGCAGGGTGGGCGTACGCGAGTACACGTTCAGGATGCCGCTGGCGATCTGGAGTGTGGTGGTTTTCGCGGCCAGGTAGCCGAGCTGGCTGACCGAGTCGAAGGTGTACGCCTCCGGCACGAACACGGCGTCGAGCCCCACCCGCTCGTAGTCGGCGAGCTCCTCGACTGTGTCGACGAAACCGCTGCCGCTGTAGGGAATCGGCATTCCGATACGCATGGGATCTCCGGTGGTCGACGACATTATCGGATGACGCTCGGGGCTTTGGGGGTTCGCCTCGTCGCGGCGGAATCCCGCAGCCGGGTCAGACCCTCCTGCATGATCGTCGCGACCAAGTTGCCACGCCGGTCGAAGAGCGTTCCGCGGCACAGGGCGCGCGCCCCTCCAGCCCAGAACCCCTCCTGCTCGCAGAAGAGCCACTCGTCAGTTCCGAACACGGAAGTAGAGGTCGTCGATGCGTTCGAGGTCGAGCAGTTGCAGCAGGCTTGCTGCCCCATGGTCGTTGTGGGTCGGGTCGGGTGCCGGCGCCATCGATGTTCAGACAGCCGTGGCGGGAAAGATGAAGCGCTCGGCGCGCGGCTGCCGCAGCAGGTTGTGGGTCTGCTCGTACGAACGCTCGGCCACGACGGCGTTCCCGGAGCCACGCAGGATGTTGCGCCCATGGACAGCAAGGTCGTCGACCGAGGGAATGATCAGCAAGACGTCACGATTGCGTTCCCCAGCTTGGGACATCTCGATTCGCAGCGAACGCATGGCCGACCTCCGCAGCACGCGCTGACCGGCCGTTGGCCGGCCGGGTACCTGATACGGCATGGGTGCGATGCAGATGATCTGCTGACATCCGTGCTTGACGGCGAGGTCAAGGTTGGTGGTGGACGACACGCCGCCATCGACGTACATCCGGCTGCCGATCATGATCGGTTCGTAGAACCCGGGGACGGCACAGCTCGCCAGGACCGCGTCGCGCATCGAATGCTGACGATGTTCGGGGCGCCGGCCGAGCGCCTCCCTGCGCCGCGCAGCCACGTCGTACGCAACGAGCCACAGGTCTTTCGAAACCCAGGCCTCCGGCAGCATCTCTTCGACGCGCCGCTGGTCGCGAATCCGAAAAAGCCCGGGGGGAAAAGACTTCTGGACACGAGCCGACGGCATTGGCAGTGGCACCTTGAGCATGGACCGGGTGATGACCCCGCCCGCGCCGATCACCCGCCGATATTTTTCACCGCGCGTTGACCAGGCGGGCGCATAGTGCTTGGCGGGACCCGCAGCGTCGGGGTCCGGCGATGCATCTGCGGCCGCCAGCACCGCTTCCGGACCCTGCCCTAATCGGAGTTGAGCGGCGGCGATGGCGCCTGCGCTTGTCCCGACCATCAACGCCGCGCTGTCGAGCACGAGGCCGGCCTCTTCGAGCGCCTTCAGCGCACCCGCCACATAGGCGGTGCCGACGGCGCCGCCTCCGCCGAGCACGAGTCCCCATCCGATTCCGTGCACCGCGCTACCTGCCCTCGACCGTCGGAAGTTAGTTCAACTACCTTAATGAGTGCACTCTATACATGCTAGGGTCGGCTGTCTCAGACCGCTCGAAGCGGAGCTTTCTCAGGAGGAATCGTGACGTCAGAGGTCCTGCTCGAGCGCCGCGGAGCGGTGCAGGTCATCACCATCAATCGGCCTGCGGCGCGCAACGCCCTCAATGCCGCCGTGGCCCGCGGTGTTGCAGACGCGGTCGATGAACTGGACTCCGACGACAGCCTTCGGGTTGCGGTGCTGACTGGAGCGGGGGGCAGCTTCTCGTCAGGAATGGATCTCAAAGCGTTTGTTCGCGGTGAGACTCCCGACATCGACGGCCGCGGCCTTTGCGGAATCACGCAGACCCCGCCGAGGAAGCCCCTCATCGGTGCTGTCGAGGGCTGGGCGCTCGCGGGCGGGTTCGAGCTGCTGCTGGCCTGCGATCTGGTGGTTGCGGGCGCCACGGCGCGCTTCGGCGTGCCCGAGGTCAAGCGATCCTTGGTGGCAGGTGCCGGCGGCGCGTTGATCCTTCCCCGTCGCATCCCCTTGGCGATCGCCTTGGAGTTATTGCTGACAGGAGAGCCGATTGACGCGCCGCGGGCGGCTGCCGTCGGTCTGATCAACAAGGTCGTCGAAGAGGGGCATGCACTCGAGGCGGCGGTAGAGCTGGCCACGTTGATCGCCGCGAACGGGCCCCTGGCGGTCGCCGCCACGAAGGAGATCGCCCGTGGCAGCGGCGACTGGACTCTCGACGAGGGACGCCGACAGCAGAACAAGATTGCCGGACCCGTCATCAGATCAGAAGACGCTCGCGAGGGCGCAACGGCGTTCGCCGAAAAGCGCGCACCGGTCTGGCGAGGGAGGTAGGGGTGCGCCGCACTCTCTACGACGCCGACCACGAGGCTTTCCGTGCTGTGGTCCGTGAGTTCGTCGAGCGCGAGGTCGTCCCTGCCCAGCAGCACTGGGACGAGGCCCACCTGATTGACCGCGGGACCTGGCTTGCTGCCGGGAAGCAGGGGATCATCGGAATCGCGGTTCCCGAGGAATACGGCGGCGGTGGCATTCGGGACTACCGGTACCGATATGTGGTCATGGAAGAGTTGGCCGCAGTCGCCGCGGGGTCCCTGGCGTCGGGATTCGGACTCCAGGACGACATCGCCTTGCCGTATCTACTCGACCTCGGTAGTGCCGAACAGAAGGCGCGCTGGCTCCCGCCCATGGTCGCGGGCGAGCGCATTGGTGCTATCGCCATGACCGAGCCTGGTGCTGGCAGCGATTTGCAGGGCATTCGCACGTCGGCTGTCCGTGACGGGGACGACTGGATCCTTAACGGCTCCAAGACCTTCATTACGAACGGCATTCACGCGGATCTGGTCATCGTGGTCGCCCGGACCGATCCGTCAGCGGGGTCGCGTGGCTTCAGCCTGCTCGTGGTGGAGCGGGGAATGACGGGCTTCGAACGCGGTCGCCACCTAGCGAAGATTGGGTTGCAAGCCCAGGACACCGCCGAGCTCTCCTTTCACGAAGTTCGGGTCCCCGCAAACAACGTGCTTGGCCAGTTGGGCGGCGGTTTCATGCACCTCATGGAACGCCTGCCATTGGAGCGCATTTCGATTGCGGTGCAGGCACTGACCGCTGCTCGGGCGGCGCTGAATTGGACCGTCGCCTACACGAAGGAGCGTTCGGCGTTCGGCAAGCCGATCGCCTCATTTCAGAATGCTGCCTTCGAGCTTGCCGACATGTCCAGCGAGCTGGACGTGCTAGAGGCGTACGTCGATGCTTCCGTGCTCGCCCTCAATGCCGGCGAGCTGACCGCCATCGACGCCGCGAAAGGAAAGCTGCGAGCAACCGAGTTGCAGAAGCGCGTCGTCGATCGCTGCCTGCAGCTGTTCGGCGGCTACGGATACATGCTCGAATACCCGATCGCCCGCGCCTACGTCGATGCGCGGATCCAGACGATCTACGGGGGCACCTCCGAGATCATGAAGACAATCATCGCCCGCGACCTCACCGGGCTGCGTTAGGGCTGCTGTGACAGATCTGGTGGAGGAAGACCGCGGCTCGGTTCGCTGGCTGCGGCTCAATCGGCCGGAGCGGCGCAACGCGCTCAGCGTCGGGTTGGTTACCGCGCTCGCGGACGCAGTGGCTTCCGCCGGTGCGGATGCGCGGGTACGCGCCATTGTCCTGACCGGCTCGCCGCCGGTGTTCTGCGCCGGGGGAGACCTTGCCGATCTGGGCGCCATAGCGGAGCGCGGCGCGATTGCCGTCACTGACGTGATCTACGGCCAGTTTCACCGTCTCGTTGCAGGAATCGGTGCGGTACCTGTTCCCGTCATTGCCGCCGTCAACGGTCCCGCGTTGGGTGCCGGGCTGGACCTTGCACTCGCCTGCGATCTTCGCTACTGCGCTGCCTCGGCTCGCTTTGCCAGCTCGTGGATCTCGGTTGGCCTGGTTCCTGGGATGGGAGGCGCTCACCAGCTCACGCGGGCCGTCGGGAGCACCCGGGCGGCTGAAATGGTGTTGCTCGGCCAGCCCGTGTCCAGCGCCGAGGCCTTGGCGTGGGGCTTGGTGAATGCGGTGACTGACGATGAAGAGCTCGAGGCCCGCGTGGACGGCGTCGCCGCTGAACTCGCGGCTCTCTCGCCGCCGGCGCTGGCTCGAAGCACGGCCGCGCTGCGCCGCGGTCGGACCTACGGGTTCGGCGAAGAGCTGGCCGTTCTTGGTTCAGCGCAGGGGGCGTTGCTAGCGGGCGAGGACTTCCGGGCCGCTACCGCCCGGTTTCGGTAATCTAGATTAAACAGCTGACTTATTACACGTTTAGCCATACCCTGTTGAGAGCGTTCACCCGGGCGACTTTGGGACTGGTCTTTCAGATAACTGATTTGTACGATGTGCCCGTAGGCGATCGTCGCCGATCAGGAGGACGGCCGTGACTTTCACATTCAGCGACGAGCAGCTAGCGCTACGCGCGGCGGTGCGGCGCTTCCTCGACGAGACTTCAGCGATCTCGGCAGCGCGCGGCCTGCTGGAAAGCGAGCAATCGCGTGATCCGACGGTGTGGTCGCAGATGGCCGGGCAGCTCGGCCTGCAAGGGCTCGCCATCCCCGAGAGCTACGGCGGCGCGGGCTGCGGTCCGGTCGAACTCGGATTGGTGATGGAGGAGATGGGCCGGGTCCTGCTGGTCGCCCCGTATTTCTCCACCATCGTGCTGGCCGGCCAGACGCTCACGACCTTTGACGACGACACGGCGAACGCCACATGGCTGCCTCGCATCGCCGACGGATCGCTGACGGCCACGCTCGCGCTTGCCGAGGAGTCCGGCTCTTGGGAGCTCGATTCCGTCGAAGCGACCGCGCAGACCGATGGCGCGGGTTACGCCCTGTCCGGTGTCAAGATGTTCGTACCCGATGGCGACAGCGCTGACCTGCTGCTGGTGGTCGCTCGAGTCTGTGGCGAGCTTGGTCTATTCGCCGTGGATGGTTCGGCGCGGGGTGTGCAGCGCCGCCGCCTGGAAGCGCTCGATCTGACCCGACCGCTGGCCCGGATCGAGTTCGCAGCTGCTCCGGCTGAACGGATCCTTCCACGCTCGGGATCGGCGACGACCGCTCTTCGGCACGCGCTCGACCTGGCGATCGTTGGACTCGCCGCCGAGCAAGTGGGCGGTGCCCAACGCTGCCTGGACATGGCGGTCGACTACGCGAAGGTGCGCGTCCAGTTCGGCCGTCCCATCGGCTCGTTCCAGGCCATCAAACACAAGTGCGCCGACATGTTGCTGAAGGTCGAATTCGCCCGCTCGGCTGCGTATTACGCAGGATCCGCCCTGGCTGACGAGGAGGTCGATGCCGACATTGCGGCCGCTCTGGCAGGCGCTTACTGCTCTGACGCGTACAGCAGCGTCGCGAAAGCCAACATCCAGGTTCACGGCGGTATCGGCTTCACCTGGGAGCACGACTCGCACCTGTACTTGAAGCGGGCGAAGAGCTCCGAGCTGCTGTTCGGCACGCCCGCCGACGAGCGTGAGCGCATCGCGGACCTGGTGGGCATCTGATGCGCCGGTCTGCGAGCGGGAGGACGGGGGAGCGGCCATGACGTTGCAAGAAGATCTCGTAGCCAGCGATGCGGAAACCGACGAGCAGTTCCGGCTGCGGCTACGCGAGTTCCTCACGACTCACCACCCAGGCAAGGCCCCCCGCGACCCGGCGGAGAAGCTGGCCTGGCAGAAGGCGTGGGCAGCAACGATGTATGACGCCGGTTTCGCCGGGCCGAGCTGGCCAGGCGAATACGGCGGCATGAACCTCTCGTTCGAGCGCCAGGTCATCTACCAGGAGGAGGTGGCCAAAGCGCACCTGCCGGCCATCCCCGGCACCGGGATCGGGATCGCCGCTCCGACGATCATCAAGTACGGCACCCCGGAGCAAAAGGAACGTTTCCTGGGTCCGATGCTGCGCGCCGACAAGATCTGGGCGCAGGGCTACTCCGAGCCAGAGGCCGGTTCGGACCTGCAGGCGCTGCGCACCGCTGCGCGTCTCGACGGCGACGAGTACGTCGTCTCCGGCCAGAAGGTCTGGACCAGCTTCGGCGACTGCGCCGACATCCTGTTCACCCTCGTCCGCACGGGCTCCCAGGAATCACGGCAGAACGGCATCACGTACCTGCTCATCGACATGCACAGCCCTGGCGTGCTGGCCCGCCCGCTGCGCGATCTCACCGGCGCCGCCCACTTCAGCGAGGTGTTCCTCGACGAGGTCCGCGTTCCGGTCGCCAATCGCATCGGTGAGCACGACGGCGGGTGGCCTCTGGTGCGCACCAGCCTCGGCCACGAACGTGCCGCGGGAGCTATGAACCAGGCGTCGATGTATCGGCGAGTGCTGGACGAGCTCATCCAATTGGCGCGCGAAAGGGGTGCGAACGCCAACCCCGGGATCCGGGCGCGGCTCGCCGACTTCGAAATGCGCGTGCGTCTCATGCGCTACAGCGCGATGCGCACCATCGCCGACATTCTCGCGAACGGAGAGCCGGGCCCGGCATCGTCCGTGTCGCGCTTGTTCAACACTGCCTTCGAGCAAGATCTCCACGAGTTCGCCATGGAAATGCTCGGTTCCTACGGGCTGCTGGGCAAGGATCCCGACGCGGTGCAAAGGGGTCGGTGGGTGTACGGGTTCCTGCGCACGCGCGCCTCAACGATCGGCGCGGGCACGTCGGAGATCCAGCTCAACACGGTCGCCGAGCAGGTGCTGAAGCTGCCCCGCGACCCGGCGATGCCACCTCGTTGACAGACCGGATGGTTCTCAGTCTGCGACGCGGAGGACGACCTTCCCGCATGCTTGCGCTCAGCCACTTCGGAAAGGGCTTCCGCCGTCTCATCCAGCCGGTAGGCCGCACCGGCATGGGGACGCATCCCGGCCTCGACCAGCTGCGTGAGGGCGGCGTCGGCACGAGCTCCGCTGATCACGCTGTGAGATGCAGTGGAATAGGTGACGCGCAGCGCCGCGGCGGCAGCGACGAAGTCCAGGTCAGCAGGGATGGGCGGACGGATTTGGAGGGCATCAATACCCGCACGGCAAATGGGCCGTTCAGCGTGGCACCCAGACCCCGATCGCCAACCTGAAGGTCGCTCACGCCCGGACCGAGTGTGCGATGACGCCACTGAACTCGCTGCCGCAGGTGAAGGGTGGCGGAAGGGTCACCTGGGCTCGCATCGGTTGCGGACGCTTCAGACGTTGGTGTCGAGCGACCGCGCGGCCAGCAGCAAAGCGCACAGCCGCTCCTGATGGGTGCGCGGGTCGCCGAACAGCACCTCGTCCACCTTGATGCGGCGCAGGTACAGGTGCAGGTCGTGCTCCCACGTGAAGCCGATTCCCCCATGGACCTGCAAGGCTTCGCCGGCCAGGGCGCTCATCGCCTCCGACACGTAAGCCTTGGCGACGGACGCGGCGCGGCTGGCATCGGGTGCACCGGCATCCGCTGCCATCGCTGCGTAATAGGTCGCTGCGCGCGCGCCCTGCAGTTGCATCCGCATCGTGGCGCATTTGTGCTTGACGGCCTGGAAGCTGCCGATGGCGCGACCGAACTGGACCCGGACTTTGGCGTACTCCACCGTCATCGCGAGCAGCCGCTCGCCGGCTCCGAGGGCATCGGCGCAGGTGAGCACGGCACCGTCGTCGTACAGGCGCTGTGCGAGGTCCGCTCCACCGATCAGCTCGCCTGCCGGCACGGTGACGTCATCGAGGGCGACCTCGTACAGGCTGCGCGTCACATCAAGGACGCTCTGGCGTCGCACCGATACGCCCGTGCTTTCCCGGCCGACGAGGAACAGCGCCGTTTCGCCAGGCAGCTCTGCCGAGACCACGATCCATCTTGCGGAGCCGGCGTCCTGTACCGCGGTCTTTCGTGCCGTCAGACGAAAGCTGCCGTCGGGCTCTCGGGTCGCGGTCGACCGCACGTCACCCGATGACCATCGCCTGCGCGGTTCGTCGAGCGCGACGGCAGCGCTCGCCGAGCCCTCTGCCAGGTGGGGGAGCACCTCGGACTTGACAGCCCCAGTGGCTGCTCTGGTGACGGCTAGGCCGGCGATGACGCTGGGCAGAAAGGGGCCACGGCCTACAGCGCGGCCGATCTCCTCCGCGATGACGGCGAGCTCCGTCAGGCCCTGCTCGGAGCCGCCGTACTCTTCAGGCAGCGCCAGCCCGCTCCAGCCGAGCTCGGTGGCCAGCTGCCAGAACTTGGGGTCCACGTCGATGTCGGTGTCGATCAGCGACCGCACGTCGCCGCTGGCCGAGTGGTCCGAAAGTAGGCTGCGCGAAGCGTCCCGGAGCATCGTCTGCTCGTCGCTGAGCTCGAAGTCCACAGGCACCGCCGTCTGGCAAGTCGGAGAAGTGCGTTGTCACGCGCCGGAATCAGGTGCATCGTATGCTTCATATAACGATTAGTCGAGCAACTCGGGCGGCGCTGGCTTCACGGGAGTGGGAGCCGGTCGCCGTGCCGTGCATCCTTCAGACAGGAGCAGCATGCGCCTGGATACGTCGCCGGAACTCGACGCCTTTCGGAACCGAGTGCGCGATTTCATCGCGCACAACGCGCCCGGCAGGAAGACCCATGCGGGGGTACGCGCGCCCGACCCCGAGCTCCTGCCGGCGATCCGCAAGTGGACTGCCGCTCTGTATGACGCGGGCTTCCTCGGCATCGAGTGGCCAGCCGAGCACGGGGGGCGCCCGGACGCGCATCCGCTCGAAGCCTTCATCGTCGCCGAGGAGATCACTCGGGCGCGGACCTGGGAGCCCATCGGTGCGGGCACCTTGGCCGCCAACGCGCTGATCGAGTTCGGCACCCCCGAGCAGCAGCTGGAGTTCTTGCCGCGTATCCGTAGCGCCCAGGACGTGTGGTGCCAACTGTTCAGCGAGCCGGGTGCGGGCAGCGACCTTGCATCCCTGCAGACCCGGGCTCGCCGGGACGGCGACCACTTCGTGGTGGAGGGGCAGAAGGTCTGGACCACCAACGGCCAGCTGGCCGATATCGGATACCTGCTGGCGCGGACTGATCCGGACGCCCCCAAGCACCGCGGGATCACCGCTTTCGCCCTCGACATGCGCTCGCCCGGGGTGGATATCCGGCCGCTGCGGGAGATCACGGGCACGTCGGACTTCAATGAGGTTTTCTTCGACTCGGTACGCATCCCGGCCGACCGGGTCATCGGCCGGGAGAACGACGGCTGGCGCGTGGCGATGAGCAGCCTGGGCCACGAGCGCGCCGGCGTTGCGGGCCACGGCGTAGAGCTCTTCCTCGTCTTGGACGACCTGCTGGAGCTTGCCGAAGATTTCGGGGGTGTCGCCGGCACGGCGCTCGAGGACGCCAGCGTGCGCCAGTCGATCGGCCGCTTGGCGGCGCAGGTCCACGTCAACGACCTCATGAGCAAGCTCAGCCAATCACGCATGGTGGCGGGTCACGAGGACGCAGCTGACGCGCCTGCCGGAAAGATCTTTTTCAGCGAACTCAATCTCGCTCTTGCCGAGTTCGGGGTGTCGTTGCAGGGAAGTGACGGCGTTCTCGTTGAGGGCGACCCTGACGTGGCAGCGTGCGGATGGTGGCAGGACGCGTTTCTCTACGCCCGGGCCTACACGATTGCGGGCGGTGCGAATGAGGTATTGCGCAACGTCATCGCTGAGCGTGCGCTCGGCATGCCGCGGGATCCAGCGTGATGATGAAGGACCCCGACCTCACGCCGCTCTTTGATCTCACGGGTCAGGTGGCGATCGTCACGGGTGCTTCGAGCGGCCTCGGAGACCGGTTCGCCCGCGTCCTGCACGCGGCCGGCGCGTCGGTGGTCGCGGTCGCCCGTCGCACCGAACGTCTGGAGGCACTGGCCGCAACCCACGATCGAATACTCGCGGTGACCGCGGATCTCACCGATGACTCGCAGGTGCAGTCCATCGTCCCGCAGGCACTCGAGCGCTTCGGGCAGGTGGACGTTCTCGTCAACAACGCCGGCATGGGAGTCCCCGTCCCGGCCGTCGACGAGGACCTGGCTGCGTTCCGGTACACGCTGGAGGTGAACCTCGTCGGCTTGTTCAACCTGGCGAGGCTCGTTGCTCGCCCCATGCTGGACGCGGGATCCGGTTCCATCATCAACATCACGTCGATGTTCGGCTTGGTCTCATCCTGGCCGCTTCCCAACGCCAGCTATACGTCGTCGAAGGGGGCGGTCGTCCAGCTGACCCGGGAGCTTGCCTGTCAGTGGGCGGCGCGAGGGGTGCGGGTCAACGCTCTGGCGCCTGGACTCTTCCCGGCCGAAAGCACCGAAGCGATGATGGAAAACCCCAAGGGGCTCGCCTACGTCGAGCGGAGTTGCCCGATGCGGCGGTTCGGCCGACCGGAAGAACTCGACGGACCATTGCTCTTTCTGGCGAGCGCCGCATCGACCTACGTCACGGGCCAGACTCTGGGTGTCGATGGCGGCTGGACAGCTCACTAATTTGTATGATTTAACTGTGTGACGGGCCGCCGGCCTGCCGCAGTCGTCCCCGCGAGGTGGTGCACATGCCTTCTGATGTGGGCTTCAAGACGATTCGCTACGAGCTAGCCGATCACGTGGCGACCGTCACGCTCGATCGCCCCGATCGCCTGAATGCGTTTAACAAGCAGATGTTGGATGAGTTTCGCGAGTTGTGGGACCACGTCAGGTCGGACGAAGAAGTCCGCGTGGTCGTCCTCCGAGCCGCGGGCGATAGGGCATTCTGCACCGGAGTGGACATCCAGGAGGGCCTAGATCGGGGGACCAATCCCTGGAGCGAGCGAGACCCTGGGGAGTCGTTAGGGCCAAAGCAAAACCGCGTCTGGAAGCCGATTGTGTGCGCGGTTCACGGAATGGTTGCGGGCGGCGCCTTCTACTGGATCAACGAGAGCGACATCGTCATCAGCTCCGACGACGCGACGTTTTTCGACCCTCACGTGAGCTACGGCCTGACCTCCGCGCTGGAGCCCATCGGCCTGGCTCGTCGCATCCCGCTCGGCGAGGTGCTTCGCTGGGCGCTTCTCGGACTCGACGAGCGAGTTTCCGCGGCGCGCGCGCTTGCGATCGGCCTGGTGTCGGAGGTGCTGCCAGCGGATCAGCTGTGGGCCCGAGCTGACGAGCTTGCTCGCATCATCGCTGCGAAGCCACCCGCCGCGATCCAAGGCACCGTGAAGGCGATCTGGGAGAGTCTCGACCTGCCACGATCCACCGCGCAACAGGTGGGGCTCGGATACACCCAGATCGGCAACCCCATCGGCACTGCCGAAGTGTCACGTGACGGCTTCGTCAAACCGAAGTGGCAGCTGCGATGACGATTCGGGCGGAACTCCTCTACAGGCAAGGAGCCTCCTCATGACCGACGTTCTGCCGGTCGGGCAGCTGCTTCGCGCGCCCAAGACGGCCGAGCTCATTGCGACGCACTTGCGCAGGCAGATCGTGCGTGGCGAGCTGAAGCCCGGTGACACCTTGCCGCCAGAGGTCGGGCTGATGGCGCAGTTCGGCGTCTCGCGGCCGACCTTGCGCGAAGCCTTCCGGATTCTCGAGACCGAGTCTCTGATTACGGTGCGCCGCGGGTCTCGGGGAGGCGCGCGCGTCACGGCTCCGGACAATGCGGTCGCTGCCCGCTACGTCGGACTCCTGCTTCAGGTGCAGGGCACCACCATCGGCGACGTATACGAGGCGCGGAGCGTGCTGGAGCCCGCGTGCGCCCGCATGCTGGCCGAGCGGAGAACGGAAGATCACTTGCTGCGCCTGCGTGCCTGCGTGGAGGAGCTGCGCAGCATCGTCGAGGCAGGACCCGATCAAGCGCATGACCCGGTGCTGTGGGGCCGGCTCACGACCCGTTTCCACGAGCTGGTGCTGCAGGGGTCGGGCAATCGCACGCTCGCGCTGCAGGGGGCCGTGCTGCAGGAGATCGTCGACCGGCATCTGGCGCTGACCGTCAGCCGCAATTTCGACGAGAATCCGGCGCTGGTAAAGAACTTTCAGCGCAACATCCGCTCCTACCGCAAGTTGATCTCGCTCGTCGAGGCGCGCGATGGTGTTGGAGCAGAGCGGCATTGGCGCAATCACATGGACGTGGCCGCCAGTCACCTGCTTCAAGATGAGCTGGCTCAGCAGCGGGTCGTCGACCTTTTCACCTGAGCGTCAGGCCGGGCTGTCGTTCAGCGCGTCAATGAGCCCGAGGCTCATCTGGGCGTAGGCCGCGCGGCGCCGCTCGCTGACGAGGAATGAGGGTGGGGCGAAATAGGAGACGTCACGAGCGAGGGCGCCTTTGCGCGCGAGAAGCATCTGCCGAGCCGCTGACGCCGTTCCGCACACAGCGATAGCAGCGAGCATGTCGTCCGGTACGGCGGTGGCCATGCCGTCGGTGTCCCCACGCCGGAAGGCGGTCCGGATGGCCTCGACGGGCTCCTGCCAGCCGTGGAATTCGACGAACGGGTCATAAGTCTTCACCGTGAGGTAGAACGCGATCATCCGCTGCGCATCTCGGATGGCGCGCTCCGGAGCGGCATCGTCAATCGCTGTGATGACCCAACCCTGCTCGACGGGGGCGTTGTCGCGGCTGCTGGTGGCAATCCCCTTGGAGACCGCCGGCCTCACGACGTCATCCCACCAGCGATCGGTGAAGAGGCCATGACCGATGACGCCATCTGCGACCCGGCCGGCCGCCTCCGCCATCCGCCGGTTGAAAGCGGCCATGAGTACCGGAATCTCCAGGCGGCCGAGGACAGGCGCCCGCACATCGGCGCCGATCGTGTAGAACTCACCCTTGTAGCGGACGACCTCGCCATTCTCGGCGTGCAACCAGGCGCGGATGGCCTCGACGAGCTCGCTGAGGCGATCAACCGGCCGGTCGGCCTCCACGCCGAACCAATCGCGATTGATTCGGTAGGCGCCGGAGCCGAGGCCGAGAAACAGCCGGCCAGGAGCTTTGTGAGACAGCTGTCGCATGGCCGCAGCGTGTGCGTACGGGGTGCGGGCGAAGCCGTAAGCGATTGCGGGCCCCACCTGTGCGGACTCCGTACCCGCCACCATCTCGGCCAGCGTGGCATACGCCTCGTGATCCACGAATTCACCCGTGCAGAAGGCCGAAACGCCGGCTCGCTCTGCCTCGCGGGCCACCTCCGAGCCCGGCCATGGCATTCCGAACCTCATCCGACCTCCATCTCAATCAGTAATACTTATAAACTACTACTCGCGCTAAGGTTGCGGAAGGCGCGGCGGACGGCCGCCCGGATGAGAGGTGCTGAGCGTGACCACCACAACCCCTCCACAGTTCGGACTTCTCACCGACGAGGCCATCGAGCGATCCCGCAAGCGACTCGGAGTGCCGATCCCGCAGCACAACCCGCCTCACAACTTCGAGGTCAGTTGGGACGGATCGCGTCACTTCGCCTTCGGCTACGGAGATGACAACCCGCTCTATTGCGAGCCGGGGTATGCCACGGGTACCCGCTGGGGCGGGCTGATCGCGCCGCCGACATTCCTCTACACGATGGGGGAGGACGCCGCTCCGAAGCCCGACCCCGAGACCAAGGCGTTGCTGAAGGGTGATCCGTTCGCCGGACTCGGCTCCTACCAAGCCGTGATGGAGTTCGAATGGTGGCGTCCGCTACGGCTGGGCGACGGCTGCCGGGTGCTGCAGACGCAGGTGGGCGTGGTCCCCAAGCAGAGCAGCTTCGGTGGGCGCACGGCGCATGTGACCTTCGACTACCTCTACGCCAACGGCCAGGGTGAGATGCACGCCGTGCAGCGCGGGACGTGGATCAACGCCGAACGTGAGACCTCCCGCAAGCGCGCCAAGGAGAAGCTCGAGCTCACCCCATACACGCCGGAGCAGCTTGCCGAGATCGACGCGGCCTACGAAGCGGAGACCCGCCGGGGCGCCGAACCTCGGTTCTTCGAGGACGTGAAGATCGGTGACACCCTGCAGCCACACGTGAAGGGCCCGCTGCTGACGACGGATGTTGTCGTCTGGCATCTGGGGTGGGGCATGCAACTGACGCCTCCCGGAGCTTTCCGGCTGTCGTACAAGATCCGCAAGAAGGCGCCTGGTCTCTACCCGCCCAACGCGCAGAACGTTCCAGACACCGTCCAGCGGTTGCACTGGGAGCCGCAGCGCGCTCAAGAGCTCGGGCTTCCTACGTCCTACGACTACGGCGGTATGCGGGAGACCTGGCTGTGTCATGCCCTGACGGACTGGATGGGCGACGACGGCTGGCTGTGGAAGCTGCGGTGCGAGCACCGCAAGTTCAACTACATGGGTGACACGACATGGGTGCGAGGTTCTGTCATCGACAAGCAGGAAGTCGACGGGCGCAACGAGGTCCACATCGAGTTGCGCTGCGAGAACCAGCGCGGTGAGGTGACGACTCCTGCCACTGCCGTTGTGCTACTGCCGACGCGCGGTCGCCCGCGGGTGGATCTGCCGCCACCGCCGGCTCCCACGATGGACGGGATGGTCAGGTACGAGCTGGACCGCTACAGCGTTGGCTGAGGGGTCAGGCGTCCGGCGTCGGATCCGGGGGCACAACGGCGGCTTCTCGCTCGTCCACGAAGCGCTTGGCGGCGTCTGAGAACGGCCGCAGTTGCACGCCCATGAACTCCGGCGTCAGCTCCGCCCAGCGCAGCGCTTCTTGTTTCGACATCTGCGACTGCAGCGCCAGATAGCCGAGCGTAGTGCGTACGCCCCGGCTCGGAAGCGTTGCGATGGTGGTCGCCATCCGCAGGCCTTCCGCCTCCAGTTGATCGTCCGGTACGGCCCGGCTCACAAGGCCGATCGCGGCCGCCTGATCGCCGGAAAGCTCCACACCAAGCAGCAGGATCTCCTTCGCCTTGTCCACGCCGACAAGCCGGCTCAGGCGGGCGGCCGCGCCCCACGCGCCGATTCCCAAGCCGGTGCGCTTCAGATGCCAGTCCGAGAGTCGTGCTGAGCGCGCAGCCACCCGCAGGTCGCACGCGAGAGCGAGCTCCAAGGCCCCAGTCGTACACACGCCGCCGATGACGGCGATGGAGGGTTTCAAAAGGTCGTCGATGCGGGCGATCAGTGCGCCCGCGTCGACGTTGGCAGCCCCACTCAGCGCCTCTTTGAGGTCCACGCCTGCGCTGAACCACTGCCGGCCGTCGGTGCGGCCGGCTCCGGTGAGCAGCCACGCTCGTATGTCGTCGTCATCCGCGATGCACTCGACGGCATCGGAGAGCTCGGCGAGAAGTGCTGAGCTGAGCGCATTCGCTACTTCCGGGCGGTCGAGCACCACCCGCGCGACGTGCGGGGCGGGGTACTCCAGCCGGATGTGCTGGTAGCCGTCCGATGGTTGGCCCGTGTCCGCCACGGCTACGTGCTCACTTGAGCAGCGGGTCGCGAGGCAGGCCCAGCAGTCGTTCGGCAATCACATTGCGGCTGATCTCCGACGTGCCACCCGCGATGGTCATGGCTCGGGTGTGCAAGTACCGGGTGCTCGCCAGCGGCTCCTCACTGATGATGGCCGCCGGGCCGGCGATGGCCATGGCGAGCGCAGCGACTTGCTGTTGGTGCTCGGCGCCCACCAGCTTCGTCACGCTTCCCTCGGCGCCGCGCTCGGCGCCTTCCACGGCCCGCACCACCTGCCGCAGGTTGACCGCCTGGACTGCGTAGTCATCGGCCATCAAACGGCCCGCATGGCGAATGAATGCTGCATCGTCCGGCCGGTAGCGGTCGATGAGCGGGAAGAGATCAATGGCATTGAAGTCGGGACGTAAGGAGCCGCCGATACTGACCCTTTCGTTGCCCAGCGTGGCGCGGGCAACGATCCAGCCCTGGTCGATGTCGCCGACGACGTCAGCGTCGGGGATGAACACGTCCTGGAAGAACACCTCGTTGAAAATGGCGTCACCGGTGATCTCCCGGAGGGGTCGCACCTCTACGCCGGGAGCCTTCATGTCGACGACCATCGTCGTGATGCCCTTGTGCTTGGGCACGTGGGTGTTGGTGCGTACGGTCAGCAAGCCTCGATTGCAGAACTGCGCGTTGCTGGTCCAGACCTTCTGACCGGTGACGCGCCAGCCCCCGACGACGCGAACACCCTTCATCTGCACAGCCGCTGCGTCCGAGCCGGCTGCCGGCTCACTGAAGAGCTGGCACCACACGAGCTCGCCAAGCAGGCTCGGAGGAATCCACCCGGCCACCTGCTGCGGCGTCGCTTGTTGGATCAGCGTCAGTAACACCCAGCCTCCGATGCCTAGCTGGGGGACATCGATCCCCGCCAGCTCGGTCTCGATGACCAGCTGTTCCACCGGGCCGGCGGCGCGGCCGTACGGCTGCGGCCAGTGGGGCATGAGATACCCCGAGTCCGCTAGCAAGGCGCGCCGCTGATCCGCGGGCGTCTTCGCGTGTTCGGCGACGAATGCTCGGGCTTGGGCGCGGAAGGCCTCGGCCTCGGCGGGAAGGTCGACCGCGCGATGGCGCTCGATCCCTTGGCGCGTCAGGGCCGCGACATCGTCCTGTGCACGGTCAGCCGGCGCCCACAGCGCTGCGATCGCTTGTGCCCGCCGCAGGTATAGATGCGCGTCGTGCTCCCACGTGAAGCCAATGCCACCAAGGATCTGAATGTTCATTTCGGCGTTGCTGCGGTAGGCCTCCGACGCGACGGCACCTGCGACTGCACCCGCAAGAATTCCCTGCTGCCCCTGGCCGGCAAGGGCGCAGTCCCACGCGACCGCCGTCGCGCGTTCGGCGTCGACAAGCATGTTGGCCAGATGGTGCTTGACCGCTTGGAAGCTGCCGATGGTGTGGCCGAACTGTTCCCGCACCTTGGCGTAGTCGAGTGCCATCGTCAGACATGCCTGAGCGCCGCCCGCCGACTCGGCAGACGCAAGCACCCGCGCGATCCGGATCGCCTCCGCCGAGCCAGCCGCGAGGACCGCTTCGCAGTCCACCTCGACGGCGGTGCAATCGACCCGTGCCCCGCCCAACGACGGATCCAGCCCGGCTACGGGGAGGACAGCGACGCCCTCGGCGTCTACTGGAATGACAACGAGATCCCGGCCGACAGCGAGCACGAACGTATCGGCCCACCCGCCGCCGAGCACCATCCCCGCACTGCCATCGAGCCGGCCATCGCAAAGGGTGAGCGTGCCGCCGATGCCGAGAGCCCCAAGGGTTTCACCCGTCGCGAGTCTTGGAAGCAGAACAGCGCATTGAGCGGGTGTCGCACTGGCAGCGATGGCCGCCGACGCGGCGCAGGAGGCCAGAAGCATTCCGGGAGCTGCGAACTCGCCGAGTTCCGCGAGCACGACGGTCAGCTCGGAAAGGCCGTACCCGGAACCCTCGTACTCCTCCGGAAGGTGAATGCCAGGCCATCCGAGGTCGCAGACCTGCTTCCACAGCGGGTCACGCTCAAGGGGTGCCTCAAACGCGTCGCGGGTGAGGCGCCGCAGCCCGTGAGTCTCGGCGAACGAACGGACGACACGCGCCAGTGCTCGATGATCGTCGGTGATGGCGAGCGACATGTCGCAACCCTCCGTTCCCAAGGCGCCCCGGCGACGGCCATGCTGGCTGCGCCGGCTGCCGTAGGGCACCTCGGGCGAGGCGCACCGGGCGGCGTGGGGCTGGTAATCCAAAGTCTGCCATAGCGTTGACGTAGTTGCCTGATTGGGCGATTAGCTACCTTGATCAGTCAGGTGATCGTGCTCCCGGCATGGCGGAGGTACGGGCGGCCTTCCTGGGGCGCAACGTGGTCTGAGGAGCTTGGGAAAGCAGGGGCTCAAGTGCCGCTGCGGCCGCCTGAAGCTCTTCGAAGGAGCGGTCGAGACACTGCGCATAGAACGCCGGGTCCGGGACCATTTCGCGGTCAGCTGTGATGGCGCAGCTGAAGGCACCGTCGTAGGTGCTCACCAGGTGAATCAAGCCCATCGAGTGGATGATGGGGCCGTTGCCGGTGGAGCGAACCAGCTTCGCCCCGCAGAAGTAGAGCGGAACGGGAGATCCCGGCACGTTTGTCACGGTCGTGTTGGCGACGGCAGGACCACCATTCGGCATAAGCGCGATGGCACGCGCTCCGGCGCCCACGAGCGCCCCCGGGAGGAGTTCGGCGACCTTCAGCAGGGCGGGGACGCCCACCGGCTTGCGCGTGGCGCGGTCCTTGGCGGTTGCCGTGCTGATCTCGGCGAGCCGGTCCAGCGGATCTGCGATGTCGGTGCCAAGCGACTGACGCATGAGGGACAGCATGTTGCCGCCGGTCCGCAGCTGGTCCGGGGTACGGATCGAGATCGGGCAGGCAGCGACGAGCGATGCTTCTGGCAGTTCGCCATGCTCGGTTAGGTAGTGGCGCAGCGCTCCGCCGATGTAAGCCAGCGCGACGTCATTGACCGTGGCGCCGGGAACGGCCGCCTTGATCCGGCGAACGTCCTGGAAGTCGTAGAAGCGCGCTTCGAAGACTCGATGCGGCGAGACGCGCGCGTTGAACCTCGTGTTGGGCGCGGCGACGCCACCGCGGACGCGGACCACGGCCCCCAACGCGCCCCTGACGCCCGCCGGTACCGAAGGAACCAGAACTCGAGCGGCTCGCACCGGATGGACGGCTGCGCTGAAGGCGGCTCGTTGCAGCAGCCGCAGAGAGGACGGCGGCGACTCCGGCCGCCAGGCCTTCGTTGCGGCGGCAGGCCGATCACCCAGGGGGGCCACATCGTTGATCGCGTTGATGAGCTGGACACCTTCGACCCCGTCGATCGCGGAATGGTGAACCTTCAGCGACAGCGCGAAACTCCCTGCGGGTACGCCTTCGACCGCGTCCAACCCCTCGATGACGGTCAATTCCCACGGTGGCCGGCTCAGATCCAGCGGCCGGGCGTGTAGGCGGGCGAGCTGGATGCACAGCTGGCGCCAATCGCCTGGCTTCGGCAGCGCGATGTGGCGAACGTGGTACTCGAGGTCGAAGCTGTCGTCCTCAATCCAATACGGGGCGGTGAGTCCGAACGGCAGATCGACGAGCCGGCGCCGGAATGACGGCGCCTGGTCCAGACGTGACTCGATCTGCGCCAGGATGCCGGTGAAAGTCACGGGCACGGGTGCCGTACTTGGGTCGTAGATCAGCACGGGGTTGATGTGGATGGGCGCCGCAGGCGATTCGAGGCGTACGAAAGCGGCATCGGTCCAACTCAGCTGTTTCACCGTGGCATCGTGACACGCTCCGCGCTGTCTGAACAGGTAGATGAAACAACTGATCTAGGACGTCATGCAAAGACATCTACGCGGAGCGTGCCATGTCAGCGCAACGAGTGTTGGGGGGGAACGTCAGATCTAGCACTATCATCTCACTTGTTAATCTGCTTTACTTCTCTCCGGACGACCGAACGCTCCTCGCGTTCCCGGGTGGCAAGTAGGAGAATCGGTGCACCTCAGCACATTGGCGGCAGCGCAGCCGAACAAGGCGGCGGTGATTATCGGTGCCGACGGCAGCGCGACCACGTTCGCGGAACTGGATGAGCGGTCACGCCGGCTGGCTCAGGCGTTGGCGGCGCGTGGGCTGCGGGCGGGCGATCATCTCGCGATCCTGGTGGAGAACCGCGCTGCCTTTCTTGAAGCTGCCTGGGCAGCCCAACGTTCGGGGCTGTACTACACCCCGGTGAACTGGCATTTGTCGGCCGCGGAAGCGGTCTACATCGTGGGTGACTGTGAAGCGCGCGCGCTCGTTGCGTCGAACACTCTCAGCAGCCTCGCAGCGGAGGTGGCCGCCGTCAGCAGACTTGACGTCAAGCTGGCGGTGGGCGGCCCGATGCCGGGGTTCGAGGACTACGAAGCGGTGCTCACTGAAGCCAGCCCGGATCCAGTCCCCGATGAGCGCGAAGGCGCGTACATGTTCTACTCCTCGGGCACGACCGGCCGCCCGAAGGGCATCAAGCCAAAACTGTCGGGCGCACCGTTCGGCACCGGGCTCACCATCGACGCGATGTTGCCCTTGCTGTACGGGTTCGGTCCGGACTCTGTCTATCTATGCACCGGGCCGCTCTACCATGCGGCACCGCTGGGCTGGTCGCTCGGGACCCAGCGAAATGGCGGCTCCGTCGTCATCATGGATCGCTTTGACGCCGAGTCTGCGCTAGCGCTCATCGAGCGGCATCGAGTCACCCATGCCCAATTCGTACCGACGATGTTCGTACGCATGCTCAAGCTGCCGGAGGATGTCCGGGGCCGCTACGACCTCTCGAGTTTGCAGGCGGTGGTCCACGCCGCGGCGCCATGCCCCATCCCCGTCAAGGAAGCAATGATCGAGTGGCTGGGGCCCATCGTGAACGAGTACTACTCGGGGAGCGAGGGCAACTGCTTCTTTGCCATCGACAGCCCCACCTGGCTCGCGCACAAGGGCTCGGTAGGCAAGGCGACCATGGGAACCGTCCACATCCTGGATGAGGATGGTCGCGACCTTCCCCCCGGCGAAGTGGGCACGGTCTGGATGGAAGGCACCGTCCAGTTCGAGTACCACAACGACGCCGAGAAGACGGCGGGAGCCTTCAACGATCGGGGTTGGAGCACCCTTGGCGACCTCGGCCATGTCGACGGCGACGGCTACCTGTACCTGTCGGATCGGCGGGCTGACCTCATCCTCAGCGGGGGAGTCAACATCTACCCGCAGGAAGTCGAGGAAGCCTTGGCGTTGCATCCCGCGGTAGCCGACGTCGCCGTCATTGGGGTTGATGACGAGGAAATGGGTCAGCGGGTGATGGCGGTCGTGCAGGTCGAGCCGCCTGCGGAGGCCGGCCCCGCCCTCGAAGAGGAGCTGATCGCGTACTGCCGCGAGCGCATCGCCCACTTCAAGTGCCCGCGCTCGATCGATTTCGGCGATGTGCCGAGGCTTCCCAGTGGCAAGGTCCTCCGCCGCGAGGTGCGTGACCGTTACGCGTCCGCACGTGCCGCATCCGTCACATGGACGTCACGACTTACAACTAGAACAGTAAACTGATTACCCGTATGCTGGGATGATTCAGCGGGGCCGATACACGGAGGAAACATGGCGCAGAGCAGGGACGCTGTCATCGTCGATGCGGTTCGCACACCGGTCGGCAAGCGGCGAGGGTCCCTCGCTTCCTGGCATGCCGCCGACCTATCGGCCTTGATGCTTCGTGCCCTCGCCGAGCGCAACGATCTGGACCCGTCCGTCGTCGACGACGTGATCTGGGGCTGCGTTCAGCAGGTAGGTCAGCAAGGCAACAACGTTGGACGGATGGCCGTACTCGGCGCGGGCTGGCCGGAGAGCGTGCCGGCGACCACGATCGACCGTCAGTGCGGATCCTCACAGCAATCAGTGCATTTTGCCGCCGCGGGCCTGATCTCGGGACAGTACGACGTGGCAGTCGCGGGTGGCGTCGAGATCATGAGCGCCATCCCCATCGGATCCAGCAGCGCTGTGCCCGAGTTCGGAAGCCCGGGCGGCACCTTCGTCGATGCCCGCTACGGGGTGGCTTTCAACCAGGGCATCGGGGCCGAGATGATGGTCGACAAGTGGCGCTTCAGCCGCGCCCAACTTGACGAGTTCTCCGCCGCTTCTCATGACAAGCTCGCAGCAGCAATCGACGATGGCCGACTTGCCGGGCAGATCGTGCCGGTTCCCGTTGGCGATGAGCTGTTCTCCGTTGACGAGGGGCTCCGACGCGGGACGACGGCGGAGAAGCTCGCAGCGCTCAAGCCTGCCTTTCGGCCTGACGGATCCATCCACGCTGGTAGCTCGTCGCAGATCAGCGACGGTGCGGCGGCCTTGCTCATGATGACGTCGGACAAGGCCCGCGAGCTCGGCCTGACTCCGCTGGCGCGCGTGCACACCGCGGTGCTGGCTGGCGACGACCCTGTCATGATGCTGGGGGCACCTATCCCCGCCACTCGCAAGGCACTGCAGAAGGCCAATCTCCGTATCGACGAGATCGGCGCGTTCGAGGTCAACGAGGCATTCGCGCCGGTGCCGATGGCATGGCTCGTCGAGACCGGTGCGGACGAGAAGGTGCTCAACGTAAACGGTGGCGCCATCGCCATCGGACACCCGCTGGGCGCGTCTGGCGCTCGTCTCATGACGGCCCTGGTCCATCACATGCGTGACGCCGGAGTCCGCTACGGGCTGCAGACCATGTGCGAAGGCGGCGGAATGGCCAACGCCACGATCGTGGAGCGGCTCGGCACCTGAGCGGCCGCGCAGACAGCTGCGCTGACACACAGGAGGTAGGTCGACAAACTCAGGGGAGAGGGCGGACGTGAAGATCCGGGAACGGATGGCGCAGCTGCTGCGTGAGGCGCCGCCGGACGCCCCAGCGATCGAGTTCGAAGATCGGTGGTGGTCGTGGGGTCGGCTGAGCGCGATTTCCGGCGACCTCGACGCGCTCCTGAACGGCGTCGAGTTGCGTGACGGCGCGCGGGTGGGCATCGTCCTGGAGAACCGTCCGGAACACGTCGCGGTGGTTGCCGCTCTCGTTGCGACGAACCGATGCCTGGTCACGCTGAGCCCGCTCCAACCGCCAGAGCGACTCGCCGCAGATATCGGTCGCAGCGAGGTCCCCGTCGTTGTCGCTTCACCGGAAGCGCTTGAGCGGCCAGGGATTCTGGCCGCCATCACCGCGGCTCCGGCACTCGCTGTCGAGCTGGACGCCGAGGGCTCACTCCGTCTGGTCGGTGGCAGCCTGCCTTCCGGAGAGCTGACGGCGCCGGCCGGCGTAGCCGTCGAAATGCTGACGTCGGGGACCACGGGCCCGCCCAAACGAGTGCGGCTCACCGAGCATCAGCTCGACGTGTCCATGAGCTCCAGCGCGCAACTCCCACGCGGCGGGTCGCTGCTCTCTTCGTCAGTGGCGGTCGTGTCGACCCCGCTCGTCCACATCGGCGGTCTCTGGGGTGCGCTGTCCACCCTCCATGTAGGTCGCCGAATCGCGCTCCTGCCGCGTTTCCAGCTTGACACCTGGGTGCGCGCCGTGGAGAAGCACCGTCCGAGAGCGGCTGGACTCGTCCCGGCTGCAATGCGCAGCGTCCTTGACGCCAACATCGCTCCAGAGCGGCTGGCCAGCCTTCAGGTGGTGACATCCGGCACCGCACCGTGTCCACCTGATCTGGCAGATGCCTTGACGGAGCGCTACGGGATCCGCGTGCTCATGACGTACGGAGCCACGGAGTTCGCCGGCGCTGTCGCGGGGTGGACCCTGCCGCTGCACAAGGAGTGGTGGGACCGCAAGAAGGGTAGCGCAGGTCGTCCTTTCCCCGGGGTGACGCTGCGGGTTACCGGGGAGGACGGCAACGTCCTTCCACCCGGTGAGACCGGCACATTAGAGATCCGCACGGCTCAGTCGGCTCTCGGGGCCAAAGCCTGGGTGCGCACGAGCGACCTGGCCTGCCTGGACGAGGACCACTTCGTCTGGATCAAAGGCCGAGCCGACGACGCGATCATTCGCGGGGGCTTCAAGATTCAGCCTGAGGTGGTGAAGCGCGTTCTCGAAGAGCACCCGGGAGTTCAGGAGGCTGCCGTCGCAGGACTTCCCGAGCCGCGCCTCGGGGCCGTGCCGGTGGCGGCCGTCGAGCGAGTGCCTGGCGCGGACCCCTCCGTCGAAGAACTCTTCCTACTTTGTCGCAGGCAGCTGACCCCCTACGAGGTCCCCGTCCACATCCTCGTGGTTGATGCACTACCTCGAACGCCGTCGATGAAAGTGCCCCGAGTTGACCTGCTCGAGCTGGTCAAGGACGCGATCGACCGGAAGGTGGCGTGACCGGGCCCGCGCCATCGACCCTTCCCGAGGCCTTGCGTCGGGCGGGTGAAGACAACGCTGCCGTCACGGTCCGCTTCGATGGCGCGGCTCGCCCGGCCAACGCGCGCGTCGGGACGCTCATGGCCGACGCCTTGGCGATCGCGGGGGCCTTGCAGTCCCGGGGGATTCAAGCGGGCGACGTCGTTGCGGTGCAGCTGCCGAACTGGTACGAGGGCGCGGTTGCCCAGATTGCTGTTGCGCTCTGCGGCGCCGTACTGGTGCCCATCGTGCAGATCTACGGCGCTCATGAGCTCGGCTTCATCCTGCGCCAATCGGGCGCCTGCGCTTTCATCCTGCCCGGCACCTGGCGCGGCCGTGACTTCGCCTCCATGGTCGACACGATCGGTGAGCTGCCGGACCTACGCACCATCGTTGTCGTGGCCGACGACGCTCCCACCGGTTGGCTCACTTGGGCTGAGCTCACGGCCATAGGTGGCACCTACCAGGCCCCCTGGATAGCGCCCGATGATGTCGCGCTGCTGGTGTACACCTCAGGCACAACCGCGGATCCCAAAGGCGTCCAGCACAGCCATGCGACCCTGCTCGCCGAGGTCTTCTCAGAGGTGGCGACGGGGCCTGCCGGCGGCGACGCCGTGCACCTGGCAGTGTTTCCTTCAGGCCATGTCGCAGGACTCCTGGGACTGCTGAGGATGGTGGTGTTGGGTACCCCCACGATCCTGATGGATGTGTGGAACCCAGCCCGCGCCGCGCACCTCATCGATGAGTACGGCGTGACGTGGAGCGTTGGGGCCCCCGTTCACCTTGCGGCACTCCTAGATCAGCGAGACGCCGGTTCGGTCAGCCTGTCGACGCTTCGTGAATACATGGTGGGCGCGGCGAGCGTGCCGGCCAGTCTCGTGGAGCGTGCCGACGCGGCGGGCATCTCCGCCTACCGTTGCTACGGCTCCAGCGAGCACCCGACCGTCAGCTCGGGTAGGCCAACAGATCCCTTGTCTAAACGGGCTTTTACGGACGGGCAGCTCGTCGCCGGCAACGAGGCGCGGCTTGTCGACGAGATCGGCAACGACGTCGCGACGGGTGGTGAGGGGGAGCTTGTTACGCGCGGACCCGAGCTGTTTGTCGGCTATCGGGAGCCGGCACTGGACCGTGCGGCTTTCCTGCCCGCCGGCTGGTTTCGCACCGGTGACATCGGGCGCTTCGACGCCGATGGATACCTCATGATCACCGACCGCAAGAAGGACATCATCGTGCGCGGCGGGGAGAACATCTCCTCGAAGGAGATCGAAGACATCCTCGCCACGCATCCGCAGGTTGCTGAAGTGGCTGCCGTCGGAGCACCGGACGACCGGTACGGCGAGCGGGTGTGCGTCTACGTGGTGCTGCGAGACGGTCCGACGCTGGATCTGGAGTCGGTCGCAAACCACTTCCAGGCCGCCGGTGTGGCTCGCCAAAAGACGCCGGAGCGGCTTGTCGTCGTTGACGAGCTCCCTCGCACGGCGGCAGGAAAGGTCCAGAAGTTCGTGCTCCGCGAGGCCCTGCGGGCGCCTGTCAGCTGACCGATGGCGCGCTGACCGCGTGCAAGGCCCACCGGCACAGATGGTCGACGTCATCGGCGGTGGGGATCCGTTCCGAGAAGACGAAGTGCTCTACCGCGCCAGCGAGCGTCCAGGCGAGCGCCAAGGCGTCCCGCTCGGGATCCTGGCTCGGAAGGGCGACCAGCGGAGGCGTGAGGAGGGCGGCAAGGCTGTCGGCGAGCCGGACGAGTCCGACTGCCCGCGTCCCGGCATGCTTGGACGCGTTGGCGAGCACGGCTCGCGAAGTGGCAGCCGCGTCGAGGTCTTCCGCTTGGCGCAACACGGCGTGCACGCACAGTCGAAGCTGTTCGGCCGGATCGGTGCTCTTGTCCCGCTGATGGGCGACGTAGTCCAGAACGCGTCTGGTGCCGTCGTCGACGATCGCTGCGACGAGATCGTCCTTTCCGCGAAACGCTCGATAGAAGGCGTCGTTGGAAACCCCGGCGGCGCGGACGATGTCAGCGATCTTGGGGGAGCCTCCGGGCGCTTCGCGCATCAACGCCAGACCTGCGTCGAGGATCCGGCGCACCTCGCTCTCGGCCGTTGCGAACCGGCCGCCCGTGCGACGCCGAACCGCCTGCTCTACAAGCGATTCCTTCCGGCCGAGCGGACCGGATGGAACGTCTGGACGTGTCACACCGGACAGTGTACGGTTCCAATACCAATCAGGCAGAACGAAATTCTGATTAGACGGGTCGCAATTCTAGGAGACCTCCTATGGGCACTGCGAGCGCGCCCAAGGCACGGCGCCGGTGACCGCGCGTCCCAAGCTGGGAATCGCGGATGAAGCAGATGTGCTGCGGCGGGCGACCGTCGCTGCCGGGTTTACGCTCTCCCGGCTCGCGGTGCTTACCGGCGGTACCTCGAGCCTTACCTACTCGGCGCTCGGTGCTTGCGGCGAACGTGTTGTCGTCAAGGTGGCTCCTCCAGGCCTGGCACCCGTGCGCAACCGGGATGTGCTGCGTCAGGCGCGTTTGCGCGCAGCACTCTCCGCCGCGCCCGAAGTAGCCGTACCCGCTGTGCTCGGCTGCGAGTCCGGGACCCCGCCACAGGCGCCGCCGCTGTTCGTCATGTCGTTCGAGCCTGGCGAGAGCTACGAGCCCCTCCATGCCGGCGATGCACCCCGGCCTTCCGCGGAGCAGGTGCTGAGCCGGGCACACGGCGCCGCTCGGATGTTGGCGTCACTGCACGGCGTACCGCCCACCGAACTGGGTCTCGACGAGGAGCCGCTGCCGCTCGAGGCCGAGCTGGGAAGGTGGCGCAAGGCTTTCTCCACGTGCGACCTGGCGCCTGCTCTCGCGGCGGATGAGGCCGGGTGCTACGAGCGACTGACTGCTGCGCTGCCGGCTGCCGTGGCTCCGGCCGTACTCCATGGCGATTGGCGGCTGGGCAACATGCAATGCGAAGGGTCCGAGATACGCGCCGTCATTGCGAGACGCCTATGAAGACGCGTCCGGCGTGAGCGGCGTCCAGGTCGAGCGCATGCGGCTGGGGATCGGCCGGCTGCTGACCGCCGCGCTGGATCTGCTCGCGACGGCTGCGGAAGACGCCTAACCGAACTTCAACATGGAAGGGAGCGGGCCGATGCTCGACTTCTCGATTGAGCCTGAATTCCAGGAGAAGCTGGATTGGATGGCGCGCTTCGTCCGCGAAGAGGTCGAACCGCTGGACCTGCTCTTCCCGCATGGCGGCGATCCGTACGACGTCAAGAATCCACGTTCGCAGGCGATCCTGCGCCCGTTGCAGCAGCAGGTACGCGATCAAGGCCTATGGGCATGCCACCTGGGCCCGGAGCTCGGCGGTCCGGGTTACGGGCAAGTCAAGCTCGCGTACATGAACGAGATCCTGGGTCGTTCGTACTGGGCGCCCACGGTCTTCGGGACGGCCGCGCCGGACACTGGCAACGCCGAGATCCTTGCCATGTTCGGTACGGACGAGCAGAAAGAGCGATACCTGCGTCCACTGCTCGAAGGCGAGATCGTGTCGTGCTTCTCCATGACCGAGCCGCAAGCCGGTGCCGATCCCAAGGAGTTCGTCTGCCGCGCCTGGCGTGACGTCGACGAGTGGGTTATCGACGGCGAGAAGTGGTTCTCCTCCAACGCCAAGTTCGCTGAGTTCTTCATCGTCATGGCCGTCACGGATCCGGACGCGGCGCCGCACTCCCGGATGTCCATGCTCATCGTTCCGGCACAGACGTCAGGCATCGAGATCCTTCGTAACGTCGGCACCATGGAGGAGCGCGACGAGTTGGATGAGGGCATCCATGGATACGTCCGCTACAACCAGGTGCGGGTGCCCATCGACGCGATGCTGGGTGGTCCCGGTCAGGGATTCGCCGTCGCGCAGGCGCGCCTTGGTGGGGGACGCGTGCACCATGCGATGCGCACGGTGGGTCGCTGCCAGCGGGCCATCGACATGATGTGCGAGCGGGCGTTGAGCCGTCGCACGCAAGGCACGCTGCTCGCTGACAAGCAGGCCGTGCAGGCGTTCATCGCTGACTCGGAAATCGAGCTGCTGCAGTACCGGCTGATGGTGCTGCACACCGCCTGGATCATCGACACCCAGCCACACGGCACCGCACGGGCCGCGATCTCGATGTGCAAAGTCGCCATGGCGAAGGTGCTTCACGACATCGTCCAGCGCGCGCTGCACGTTCATGGTTCGCTCGGCACGACGTCCGAAATGCCGCTGGCCTCCATGTGGATGTCGATACCCCAGCTGGCATTGGCCGACGGGCCGACGGAGGTCCACAAGGTCACCGTCGCGAAGCAGACCCTCAAGCGTTACAAGCCGGCTGACGGGCTGTTCCCCAGTGAGCATCTGCCACCCAAGCGCGAGGCCGCCCGATGGCGTTACGCCGAGGCGCTCAGCGTCGTCGACGATCGGGCATGAGCGACCTCTTCGATTTCACCGGCAAGGTCGCGCTCGTCACGGGCGGCAGCCGCGGGCTCGGTCTGGAGCTGGTCCGTGCCTTTGCCGGCGCCGGCGCCGACGTGGTCATCGCGAGCCGTAAGCAAGAGGCCTGTGAGACTGCCGCTGCTGAGGTCCGGGCATTGGGCAGGCGCGCGCTTCCAGTGGCGGCCTGGCAGGATTCACGGCTGCTCGGGCCGCAGCTGGATGAACAAGCCGTGCGCTTCCGCCAGCACCAAGTCTCCGTTGCGGATCACTCCGTACAGAAAGCGCTTGCGGCCCTCTTCCCGCTCGAAGCGGCCCTCGGCGGTCAGCTCGACACCTATCGGGGTGATGTTCCGGTAGTCGACGTTCAGGTAGGCAGTGCGTGATCGGATCCGGCCGCCGGTGTTGGCGAGCCGGCCGAGAATTTCGTCGAACAGCAGCGGAATGGCGCCGCCGTGGACGGCTCCGCCGCCGCCGAGATAGAAGCGACCGAACACCACTCGTCCCTTGGCGTGCTGGGAGTCCCACTCATCGGGGATGAACGGCGGCGACATGGTCTGCCCCCGGCCTGGGAGATCGTTGCGATGGCCGGTGATCTGCTCGGCCTCGGTCACCTGATACGGCTCGAGCCCAGCGGCAATAGCCTCCAGCTGCTCAGCCAATTCAGCCACCTGCGCAAGTGGGGGGCTCGCCCCGGTGACGCGGTCTTGGACCAGCCGGAGCGCCTCGATCATGCGCCCCCAGTCCGGCCCACCGCGTAATTGCCGACCTGCCGATTGCCTCCAGGCGCCGGATGGGGCAGGCGTGTCGAAGGGTTCAAAGGGCTTCGCCCGATCCGGCTGCGTCATGCCAGCAAGTCAAGCAGCGCAGGCACGTCGGCCAGCGAGCGCAGCTGGTCATTGAGGTGGGTGCAGGTGCTGATCCCCGTGAAGTCAGCCCGGACTTCGGCGCGAAGATCGCGCACCGAGCGCCCGACCAGCCGGCCGGCGCTTCCGACCGCAGCCGGGCACTCGACCCACGGAAGCACCTTGACCTCTGCGACAGACTCGAGCACCAGCAGCGATTCGGGATCTATGAGGGCGTGGACCAGATACTCATGAATGACAGTCTCGACGCCGTCCTCATCGACGTGTGAATCGCGAAAGACGCTGTTGACTTCGATCACGTCGCCGCCCGCATAGACGTCGAGGAGGCGCGCGCGGCGTACCGAGTGCGGCGGCAGGTTCGGCCGGTGATGCCACCCTTGGGGGTCAGCGGCCTGCTCCAGGAGGGGGGCAACGGGACCCGTGACCACCGGCGCCTGGCCCGTCGCTTCGATGCCCAGCATGATCGTGCCGCCAGATCGCCAACCGGCGCAGAGATCGGGTGTGCCCTTGTGTGGATGCAGTTGCAGCGCCGCACGTACGCCCGGGTCGCGCCGAGTAGCGGCACCGACCGCATATCCGCCAACCAGAGTCGCCACTGGCAGGTCATCCAGCAGCAGGTGCAGCCGCGAAGCCCTCGCTGCGTGGTCGGGAACGGCCTGCCCGACCAGCCCGCGAAAGCCTGCTGAGACACGGGCGCCAAGCAGGGCTGACAACCGGGGCTCCGCCGGGTCGGACTCGATCCGGGTAAGAATGCGCCCGCCGGTGAAATCCACCTCGGCTGCCAGGCTGCATGTCCGCTCGGTGGTGGCGCCCGCGGTGCCGGTCACGAGATCACGGGCGTAACCGCGCAGGTTGAGCGGCCCCAAGACTCCATCGGGACGAAGGTTGTCCACTGTGCTGGTGCGGCGCGCGGATCCCGGCCGGCGGGCCGGGATCGTGTCAGCGGGGTTATGCGGCCCGTGCTGCGGGTGCAGCGGGCGAGCCGGGTAGGCACCACGAGGCATGACGGTGACCTATCTGGTAGATGGGTTACTTATTTCTACTCCCGACTAAGACTGCAGTCCGGCTGCATCCATTCCTGACAGGTGGCGGCTGTGATGAAAGTCGCCACTGGTTTGTCAGCTGAATCAGTTGACACATTGAGCTGGTTCCGCCAGCCTCAGGAGTGGGCACCGTAGCTCACGCCGTCCTTCAGTGGCAGGGTGAGCAATCATCCTTGTAGGAGGCTGAGCGACATGGCGAAGATCTGGGCTAACTCGGGAGACTCTCACTTCCTGGAGCCAGATGACCTCTGGTCCTCAAGCTTGCCGCCAGAGCTGGCTGACCGTGTCCCGCGCGCCGAGAAGGACCCTGACGGCAAGTGGGAGACGGTCTACGTCGACGGCCAGTCCTTCCGGCGCAAGATGCCGTCTGCCGCCGCCCAGGAGTTTCACGAGGCAGCCCACCGTGCGCCCGGTGCCCGCGACGCGTCCAAACGACTGATCGACCTTGACCAGGAGGGCATCTGGGGCGAGGTGGTCTTCCCCTCGCTCGGTATGTGGAGCTCGTCGTTCCGGACGCCCGAGGTGTTGCGTGAGGCCATGAAGGTCAGCAACGACTGGGCAGTCGATGCGATTATGAAGGTGTCCCCGCGGCTGGTTCCGACCGCTCAGGTGTCGACGCTGTCCATCGAAGACGCGGTGTCGGAACTCGAGCGCTGCGCTTCGCTGGGCTTTCGCGCCGTCTTCATGCCGACGACTCCCCACCCGTTGCAGGACGACTACAACTACGACAGCTGGGAGCCGTTCTGGGCCGCTGCCGAGGCAGCCAACATGGTGCTGGCATTTCACATCGGCACGGATCCGATCGACATGGCGGCCGGCGAGACCGTGGGCATTGCGTATCGGGGTCCGGGCGGTGCGATTCTCAACTACACGGAGACCACCTTCTCTGGTCAACGCGCCACGATGAAGCTCGTGGCATCCGGAGCGCTGGATCGCCACCCCGACCTCAAGGTCCTCATCTCAGAGGGCGGGGCCACGTGGGTGCCGTTCCTCGGTGACCGGATGACGGAGGGCTACCGGCAACACCACATGGCGGTGCGTCCGAAGCTGAATCGCTCACCCAAGGAGATCCTCTACAGCCAGGTGTACGCATCCTTCCAACACGACGTGACGGCCGTCGCTGCCGTCACCGGCATGGGCTACCAGAACGTCATGTTCGGTAGCGACTACCCCCACATGGAAGGGACTTTCGGTCACACCCAGGACACCCTGCACGGGCTGTTCGACGGAGTGGCCGACGAGGTTCGCCACCGCGTCACCATCGGCGCGTTCATGGATCTGTTCCCGCAGGTCGGCGAGCCTCCGGCGCTGGCTGCGTGAGCCGCGCCGGCGCACGGCTGTCGCGAGCCACACGATGAGCCGCACCCCATCCGACGTGGCGATCGTAGGTGTCGGAGCCACCCCGTACTACCGGCGTGGAGAATCCTGGCCGCAGACCACGACCCACCTGGCCGGAACGGCAATCCTGGCCGCATGTGAGGATGCCGGGATATCCGTCAAGGACATCGACGGCTTCGCGTACTACTCGGGTGCGGGTGCCGGCTACGGAGAGACCATGGACACGGCTGTGTTCATGGAGACGCTGGGCATACCGGAGGTGACGTTTTCAGCCGCGCTGACCTCTGGTGGAGGTGGCTCGGCCGGCTCCATCGGGCTCGCTCGCGCGGCAATCGTCGCCGGTGACGCCAACTACGTGGTCACGGTGATGGCGCTGCAACAGGCGAAGCAGAGGCTCGGCACTGTCTTTGCGGCAGCTCCGGCGAGTCCGTTGAATGCGTTCATCCAGCCTTCTGGCCTTTCGGGTCCCGGACATCTCATGTCGGTGTTGACCCGGCGCCACATGCACCAGTACGGCACCCGACGCGAAGCGTTCGCCGAGGTTGCGATCTCCTCCCGGGAAAACGCACGCAACCGTCCGACAGCTCTCAAGCGTGACCCGATGACGCTTGACGACTACTTCGCGGCCAGAATGATCGCCGAACCGCTGTGCCTGTTCGATTTCTGCTTGGAGACGGACGGGGCGGTCGCGGTGATCACGACCAGCACCGAGCGGGCAAAGGACCTTCGGCAAAAGCCAGTTCCCGTCGTCGCAGCCGCACACGGCGGTAGTCGTGACTGGGGACGCGCGTTCGCCTGGTACGGCATGCCGCCCGAGTCTTTCGCGTCCTCGGGCCATGCCCCGGTGGCAAAGCATCTCTACCGACGTGCGGGCGTGACGCCGGCGGACATCGACGTCGCGCTGATTTACGACCACTTCGCACCGATGGTCATCATGCAGCTCGAGGACTACGGGTTCTGCAAGAAGGGTGAAGGTGGTGCCTTCGTTGAAAGCGGCGCCATCCGTTTCAAAGGAGGTTCATTGCCGGTGAATACGCATGGGGGTCAGTTGTCGGAGGCCTACATCATCGGCATGACACATATCCGCGAAGCGGTGGAGCAGATGCGCGGTACGGCGATCAATCAGGTGGCGGACGCCGAGCTGGCGCTCGTCACGGGCGGCCCGGCAGCATTACCGGTCAGCGGTCTCATTCTGGGCAAAGCGGCATGAGCGCGCCAGCCAAGCCACTGCTCACACAAGCACTGCCGGGCGAGCAGGTGCGTATCACGACCGACCCCTACACAGAGCCGTTCTGGCAGGCCGCAAAAGAGCATCGGCTGGTCGCGCCCAGCTGCGCGAAGTGTGGCGTTTTCCGGCTCCCCCCGACCCCGTTCTGCCCCAACTGCCAATCGACCGAGGTCAGCTGGGTCGAGCTGTCCGGCGCGGCGACGGTCTTCAGTTTCAGCGTCATTCATGGGTTCCCGGGCCTTCCGGGCGTGACACTGGTCGCCGCGGTTGTCGACCTTCCGGATGCGCCCGGCGCTCGATTGGTCAGCAATGTCATCGACGTGGACCCGGCCGATGTGCATATCGACATGGCGTTACAGGTGGCCTTCTCGCCGATCGCCGACGGCTGGGTGCTGCCCGTCTTTCGCCCCGCGGGAGACGCCGGCTCGTCGTGAGCAGCGGCATCCTCGAGGGCGTTCGTGTCATCGATCTGAGCATCGGCCTTGCCGGTCCTGTCGCTGCCCAGCTACTCGCCGAAGCGGGTGCCGACGTCATCAAAGTTGAGCCTCCTGACGGGGATCCGACTCGTAGCCTTGCTGCCTTCGCCACCTGGAACCGAAGCAAGCGCAGCGTGGCGCTGGATCTGCGAACGGCTGAAGCGTCGGAGAGCCTCGAGGTTCTGCTGGCGAGCGCAGATGTCGTGGTCCATGGCTTGCGACCATCCGTCGCAAAGCGGCATCGGCTCGATGACAACAGCCTGAAGCAGCGTTTCCCGCGCCTCATCGTCTGCACGGTCGCGGGTTACCCGCCCAACCACGCGGCGTCGGAGCGCGAGGGATACGACCTGCTCGTGCAGGCGCGCTCGGGCTTGATGGGTGAGCAGTTGGGATGGCGCGACGGGCCGATCGCGCTTCGCTTTCCTTTGGCGAGCTGGGCAGCCGCGTATCTGGCTGCCGCCGGAATCGTCACCAGGCTGATGGTGCGTAGCCGCACGGGAAAGGGCGGCCCTGTCAGCACGTCGCTTTTCCAAGGAATGCTGACCACCGTGTCGCTGGTGTGGAACCGCGCGCAGTCGCCGACCCCGGCTCTCATGAAGACGAAGTACGACAGTCCTCAGCAGGTCGCGCTCTACCAGTGCAGTGACGGTGCCTGGCTGCAGATCATGAATCCTGGTGAGAAGATCGACATCGGTGCCCTGGAGCTGACGCGAGCAGTTCTTCGAGAGCTGGGTGAGTCGTTGTCGGCCGTCGATGCCGAGCAGGTACGCCGCGCTATGCGCCATCGCCCCTGCAATGAGTGGCTGGTTGCGCTTCGGGCGGCAGACGTCGCGGTCGAGCCGGTACTCGCGCTCGGGGAAATGCTGCGCATGCCTGAAGTCGTCGTCAATGGCTACACCGTGGAAGTCGACGACCCGATCTGGGGACGAACGACGCAGCCGATGGCCCCCTTCAGGACTCAGCCACCCTCCCGGGTACAACGTCCCGCTCCTCGCCTGGATGAGCACGCGGCAGAGCTGGCAGCAGGGTCGTCGTCAGCGGTCCCAGTCACGCCACCAACCAGGATCACAACTGATGGCAACGGCGACCTTCCCATGCCGGGCCTGAAGGTGCTAGATCTGGGTGCGTTTCTCGCCGGTCCGCTGTCGCCCATGCTGCTGGGTGACCTCGGCGCGGATGTCATCAAGGTGGAGCCCATCGCCGGTGATCGCATGCGGTTCATGGCCAACTACTTCGAGGCCTGCTCGCGCGGAAAGCGATCCATCGCCGTCGACCTGACCCGGCAGGAGGGCCAGGAGATTCTGGCCCGGCTGGTGCGCTGGGCGGACGTGGTCCATCACAATCAGCGCCGCAAGGCGGCGCAGAAGCTCGGTATCGACGAGGCGGGTCTGCGAGCTCTCAACCCCAACGTCGTGTTCGGCTACGTATCTGCCTATGGGGAGCGGGGCGAAAGGGCTGACTGGCCGGGCTTCGACTCCATCTTCCAGGCGCTGGGCGGGTGGGAACTCGCAAACGCTGGCCTCGAAAATCCGCCACTGTTCTCGCGGTTCGGCTGCCTTGACGTGCAATGCGCGCTCGCGTCGCTGGTGGGCACCCTGCTAGCGCTCTACCATCGCGAGCGCACCGGCACAGCCGGGTCCGTCAGCTGCTCCTTGCTCGCGGCCGCCGCCTTCAGCCAGAGCGAAACGCTCCTGCGAAACAACGGTGAGACGATCGCCTGGCCGGAGCTGGACCACGACCAGACCGGATTCTCACCCGGATACCGGATTTACCAGGCGGCCGATGGCTGGATCGCCGTCGCCGCTTTCGGACCGGGGCAGCGGGCTGCGCTGCGAGACGTAGCAGGCGCGGCATCCGACGTCGAGCTTTCGGCGTCATTCGCGCGGCTGTCAGCGCAACCGCTGCTTGACCAGCTGCGGGGGCGCGGGCTGCCCGCTGAACTGGTTCGTGAAGGCGGCCTAGATGAATTCTTCGACGACGCGGACAACCGTGCCGCGGGGCTCGTCGCGCAGTATCCCCATCTGGCGTACGGCAGCATCGAGCAGCCGGGCGCCTACTGGCACTTTGGGGATCTCACACTTGACCTGACGTCTGCGGCTCCCGTGACGGGCCAGCACACCGTCGGGATCTTGAGTGAACTCGGCTACTGCTCCGGCGAGATCGAAGGTCTGATCGAAGCCGGGGTTGTGGCGGCCGCGGGGGTTCCGGCCGCGGCCGGTACTTAAGCAGTTGACCGCCGCGGAGGTATGCGCCTGCGCGAGTCGTAGCCCTTCCTCGCGCGTGCGTCCTCTCGTGGTCCACCCGCCGCACGAGCAGCGGCACAGAAAATGATCGCCTTGGGGTATGACCGATCGGGCGTCACAGGTGCCGCCGCTGCTCGCGACCCTGCTCATGAAGTCGGTGGGGGAGTCGTGCAGGGAACTCTTGGCTATCCTGCGATGTCTGGATCACCTGCATAGCGTGCCCGGTCGCGGCCCAGCCGATGTCGTCATCGGCTGAGACCGTTGCCTCTATGGCCGCCCTGCCGTATCGCTCGCAGGTCGCAAGCACGTCGCGTTCCACCCCGCGTACGAAGATGGAGTACGGCGGCTGCTCACACCGAAGGCGTACGTGGCCACGACGTTCCGCGGTCCATTGGGCCTCCACGATCGTCTCGGCCTGGAATGTTGATGAGCCGACCATCCGCAGCTTCCCGTCGCGGACGAGATCGGAAAGTGCTCCCAAGGTCTGATCCAGGTCGGTGTTCTCATCCGGACGATGGATTTGATGGAGGTCGATGTAGTCGGTGTTGAGCCGGCGAAGGCTGTCTTCCCAGGCCTTGACGATCCAGCGCCGTGAACCGCCGCGCTTGTTAGGGGCGACGACCCATCGGATTCCAGAACTTCGTCGCCAGGACAACGTCGTCCCGGCGGCCGGCTAGCGCCTTGCCGGCGATCGTTTCGGATTCGCCCCGCGAATAGTTGTCGGCGGTGTCAATGAAGTTGATTCCAGCGTCGAGGGCACGATCAATGATCTTCAGGCAATCGTGGTGATCGGCGTTCCCATGCTGCCGAACGACATGGCGCCCAGACGCAACGCCGAGACTTGCACACCTGATCGGCCGAGCCAACGAATCTGCATGAGGCGTCAGCCCACGATCTGCCGGGCGCGAAGGTCGCTGATTTGCTTAGGGGTGAAGCCGATTTCGCCGAGCAGATCATCCGTGCAATCGCCCGTAACGCACGATGGCTTGGCCACAGTCGCGG
>DATAZK010000140.1:0-57343 GCA_036272075.1 Frankiaceae bacterium | reverse complement strand
GGTAGTTCTGCGGGAGACGGTCGGTCCACAGCATGTCGACGAGCCGTCCTTTGGAGACGGTGTGACCGCGCTCGACGACCAGGATCTCAAGGAGCTGCTTGGGCTTGACGCCTGGAAAGTCGCGCGGGGTGACCTCGCGACCGGCATCGGTCACCTTCAAAGCGCCAAAGATCGAGATATGCACAGGCGTCGATCCCCCTCGACGGCGACCGGGCTGTTCTCGGCCGCCTGAGTCGGACAGTAGGTCACCTTCGGCGCGATCGCAGACGTTCCTGAAGAGAAGGTGTGAATTGCGCGGGTGAAACTCCGCGCGCGCCCGATTCCGAATGCGGAATACGCCTTGCGTCCCGAAAAGTTCGGGACTTTGGTCCCAAAATCGGGCAACCAAAGATTTGCGAAAGCCAGATGAGTAACCATCCCCCCAAGGCATCAGCCGACGGGGGGATTCGCGTGGTGAGAAGTAGGAGTCGACGCATCCTGCTGCAAATGATCGCTATCGGCGTCGCCGGCGGGGTGCTCAATCTCCTCATCGTGCAATCAGCGTTGGCGGGCTTGAGCAGGGTCGACAAGGCGTACAACGCCGTTGGGCGGATCGTTGCGGCGCAGGCGCAGTTCCAGGACGCTACGTCGCTGATGAACGCCTTACATGCGGATGTGCTGCTGGCTGTCTTCAACGCGAACGAGAAGGTGCCGGGCATCTCGGCCCAGGCCCCCGGCGGCTCGCGGCCGGATGCCCGGGCGCTACGCGCCGATCTCGACGCGGCGGGCGCCGTGCCGCTTCCCCCGCAACTGCTCACGGAACTCAGGCAGGTGCGCCTTATTCAGGACGAGTACATGCGTTCGGCGCTGCGTATCGACGCCGAATCGGCAATTGATTCCGCCACAGGGGCGCGGGATCTGCCCGGCTTTACGGCTTTGTTCACCGAACTCGGGCAACGTCAGGCGGCAACAACTGCCGGATTTGCGAAGGAAGCCAGCGCCGTGCAGGAGGGTGCGGAGCGTGACGAACATCAGGCCCAGATGCGGATTGTCGCCTCGGCGATCATCGTGATGCTCGGCTTCCTGGCCCTCGGAACCCTGCTCGGGCGCCTCGGTCGCCGGCTGGCGACGATGGCCGCGCGGGAGCGCGAGGTTGCCGAGACGCTGCAGCACAGCTTGCTGCCGACCTGGCTGCCCCGCCTGCCCGGCTTGCGGCTGGCGGCCCGCTACGTACCCGGCGGTCTCGGCGCTGAGGTGGGCGGCGACTGGTATGACGTCATCGCCTTGACCGGTGGCCGTGTCGGCCTGGTCATGGGCGACGTGGTCGGCCATGACCTGCGCGCCGCCACCATCATGGGCCAGATGCGCCACGCGCTGCACGCCCACGCGGTCGAGGGTCTGTCACCCGGAAACGTGCTGGAACGGTTGAACTATCTGTGCCATCAGCAGCGCAAGCCCGACATGACCACCTGCGTCTACGCGGTGCTCGACCCGGTCGCCTCGACGCTCACCGTGGCCAACGCCGGGCACTATCCGCCGCTCGTCGTCTCACCCGGGGACGGGAGGGCCGAGGTGACGTTTCTCGAGCAGCAGGCCAGCCCGCCCGTCGGGGCGATGCGCGACGCTCACTACAGCGAGACGACCTACGACCTCCCGGCGGGAAGCAAGGTCGTGCTCTACACGGATGGACTGGTGGAGCGCCGCGGAGGCAGCGTCGATCAGGGGTTGCTGCAGCTACGCGAGATCGCCGCGCAGGCCCCTGAGGAGTTGGAAGCGGCCTGCGAATACGTCCTTGGCGAGATGCTCGGTGGGCAGCCTCCCAAGGACGATGTGGCGCTGCTCGTCGTGGCACCCACTGCGGTGCTGGGGGATCGGCTCGATCTGATCATGCCGACGGATACGGCGGAATTGGCCGGGCTGCGCCGCGCCGTCGGCCGCTGGCTGGGAGAGGCCGGGGCGAACGACGAAGAGGCGTTCGAGATCATGGTCGCGTGCGGCGAAGCAGCCACCAACGCTGTGGAACACGCCTACGTCTCCGGTGCAGCGAGCTACCAGGTCACCTGCCACATCGACCGATCCACAGGGATCGTCGAGATCGTGGTGCGGGACTGGGGACGTTGGAAGCCTGCGATCGACAGGGCAGGCCGGGGACGCGGGCTGCACCTGATCCACGCCCTGATGGATGTCACGCACGTCATCCGGGGTGGCCCGTCCTCATCGGGCAGCTCGGTCCAGATCCGACGCAAGCTCGTCGGCTCGAAGGTCGAGCCGGCCGCTGAGCCCGCCGTGATCGAAGCCGGAACGGCACTCATCGCGCAGTGATTGCCCAGGAATGGGAGTGCGCAGGCCCGCCAGCGACTACGCTTGCGCCCATGAACGTACCGGGGCGTTCGTCGGCGGCCGGGCTTGTCATGGCGCCGATCGAGATCGCGACCGACGCGGCCGTTCTGCGCCCCTGCGGTGAGATCGATGCCAACACTGCCCCGGCGCTGCGTCAAGCACTCGAAGAGGGCGCGGCGATGGGCCTGCCGCTGCTGGTGATCGACCTTTCGGGCGTCACCTTCCTGGAGTCCGCGGGGCTCGCGGTCCTCATCGGGGCGCATCGCGACATGCCCCCGGGCCAGCGGGTGGCGCTCGCCGCCGTTCCGCCGAGAATGCGTCGCATGCTGCAAGTTGCCGCCGTTGATCAGATCATGGCGGTGCACAACGGCGGCGATCCGTGGCCCTGGCCCAACGTGGCGCCGCCCAAGTAGTTCCCGCCGCACAGCGCTCGAATTTGCGCTGTCGTCTGCGTTTTCCGGTCTCGGGAGACCGACCTTCGAGCGGACCTTTGGCCGTCCGGCGAGCTCCAAGAGATCGGCCACAGGTCCGCCAAAGCCCCTCTACCCAGCATGCGTGGGGAGAGCCCGGGGCCGTCCGGGCAACGGGGAGGTCTCGTGTCCAAGCGGATTCGTACGAGAAGCGCTGCTGGCTCTGGTTTGGGCGCTCGAGCGTTCAGGCGAGGACGCCGGTCAAAGGCGACTGTGGCCGCGGCGGCTGCAATAGCAATGGCTGTCACCGGAGTGCCGGCCCTCGTGGCGACCACGGCCCAGGCGGCGCCGGTGGGCAATGGATTCACGGTGACCGCCGGGGACCTGTCGTTCATCCTGAAGCAGATCAAGATCGCCGAGCGGCACACAACGACGCTCACCCCCTCGAATCCCTGCGGCACGCTGCTCAACCAGCCCGGTGACGGGATCCCGGATGCCGAGCAGGTCCCGGACATCATCACGTCCTACGGTCTGCGGACCGTCGACGGTTCGTGCAACAACCTGAAGGACACGACCACGGCGGAGTTCGCCGCGTCCGATCAGGTCTTCCCGCGACTCACGACGCCGGTGTGGCGGACCCCCACCGGGGATCTCACCTTCCCGGTGCCATCCACGCCGACGTATCTCGGCACGGGCAACGTGGTCGATACCGCGCCGCGCACGATCAGCAACCTGATCGACGACCAGACCTCGACCAACCCGGCCGCCATCGCGGCGGCTGGAAAGCCGGTGCGCTCGCAGGACCCGAACACGCCTAGCGCCGTGGTGTGCACGACGGACCCCGCCCCGCTGCCGCCGGCCACCCCGACCACGCCGGGCGTGCCGGCCGGTTGCACGCCGTCCCACAAGACGCTGTTCATCCCCAACATCACGACCGACGTCGGCCTGTCGCCGCCGTTCAACTCGCTGTTCACCTTCTTCGGCCAGTTCTTCGACCACGGCGTCGACCAGACCGTGAAGAGCGGCAGTTCGGTCTTCGTCCCGCTTCGCCCGGACGACCCGCTGATCACCCTCGGCCCGGACGGTGTCCCGAACTCCGGTGACGAGGTCAACCCGGCCAACGGCAACGCGTTCATGGTCCTCACCCGGGCGCAGAACCAGCCCGGCGCCGTTCAGAACGCCACCAACACCGACACGCCGTGGGTCGACCAGAGCCAGACCTACACCTCGCACGCCTCGCACCAGGTCTTCCTGCGCCAGTACTCGCTGCTCGCCGGGCCGGACCAGATCGTGGGCACCGCTGACGACACGACCGTTCCTGGGACGCGCCCGGTTGCCACCGGCTCGCTGCTCGCCGGGCTGCCGGCCGGCCAGACGTACGCAGGCTCGCCGGACATGACCGATGGCGAGTCGACCTGGGCCTCGGTCAAGAAGCAGGCAGCCGACGTCCTCGGGCTAAAGCTCGTCGACGCCGATGTGACCAACGTTCCGATGCTGGCCACCGACCCGTACGGCAAGTTCCTTCCCGGACCGCACGGCCTGCCGCAGTACGTCACCACCGGTCACGGTCTCGTCGAGGGCAACCTCGCGAGCCCAGTGCTGGTGCCCGCCGACGTGGTGCACTTCGACACCCCGTTCGTCGCCGACATCGCGCACAACGCCGACCCGAGCCCGCAGGACACCGACAACAACCCGGCGACGCCGCCGGTGGCACCGGTGCCGGACGCGGACAACACCCCGTCGGCCGACTTCGCCAGCCAGCCGCCCGGGACTTACGACGACGAGATGCTGAACGCGCATGCCTCCTGCGGTGACGGCCGGTGCAACGAGAACATCGCGCTGACCTCGATCCACCAGGTCTTCCACTCCGAGCACAACCGGCTCGTGAACGACATCAACACCACGCTGCACCAGCCGGGCAACGAGTCGTTGCTGGCCGGCTACCAGGGCATCGGTGTGTCCGGTACGAACAGCACCGGAAGCTACAACTACGGCGAGCGGCTCTTCCAGGCCGCCCGGTTCGTCACCGAGATGGAGTACCAGCACCTGGTCTTCGAGGAGTTCGCTCGCAAGGTGCAGCCGGCCGTCCGGCCGTTCCACGTGTACTCCCCGGACATCAACCCGGCCATCGAGGCCGAGTTCGCCCACGCGGTCTACCGCTTCGGCCACTCGATGCTCGATGACACCGTGGCGCGCACCAACGTCAACCCGACTACGGGTGCCCAGTCAGACAACTCGATCCCCTTGCTCAATGCATTCCTGAATCCGCCCGAGCTGTACGACGGCGGTTCGGCGGGCACGCTCAGCGCTTCGCGGGGAGCGGGCTCGGTGCTCATGGGTTCCTCGGACCAGACCGGCAACGAGATCGACGAGTTCGTGACGGAGACCCTGCGCAACAACCTGCTCGGGCTGCCGCTCGACCTGCCCGCGATCAACATGGCGCGAGCTCGTGAAGCTGGGGTGCCGCCGCTCAACGACGTGCGCCGGCAGATCTTCGCGCAGACCAACGACGGCCAGCTCGCGCCGTACACGAGCTGGAGCGACTTCGGTCAGCACCTCAAGCACCCGGAATCGCTGATCAACTTCGTGGCTGCCTACGGCACCCACCCGTCGATCACCAGCCAGACCACGCTGGCCGGCAAGCGGCGCGCCGCCCGGGCCATCGTCGACCCGGTCCTGGCCCCGAGCGACCCGGCCGACATCCCGCCGACCGACGCCGCTGACTTCATGTTCAGCACGGGCGCCTGGTCCAGTAACGCCCAGGGCGTGACGAACACGGGCCTGGACGACGTCGACCTGTGGGTGGGTGGCCTCGCCGAGGTGACCAACCTGTTCGGCGGCATGCTGGGCAGCACCTTCAACTACGTCTTCCAGACGCAGCTGGAGAAGCTCCAGGACGGCGACCGGCTGTACTACCTGGCCCGCACGCCCGGCCTGAACCTGCGCACCCAGCTCGAGGGCAACTCGTTCTCCGAGATGATCCAGCGCAACACCGAGGGCACGAACTCGCTGAAGGCCGACGCGTTCGCGACGGCTGACTGCAAGTTCCAGCTCAGCAACTTGAGCGGCACCCCGGCCGGCTTTGCCGCCCAGGGCGCGACCGTCACCGACGACCCGTCGACACCCGACTGCAACGAGAACCTGCTGCTGCAGCGCAAGCCCGACGGCACCATCCAGTACAAGGCGATCAACCCGGTCGACCCGCCTGGAATCAACGGTCAGTCCGTCTACAACGGCACTGCTAACGCAGACCGGATCTTCGGCGGAAACGACAACGACACCTTCTGGGGCAATGCCGGCAACGACGTCATCGAAGGTGGCGGCGGCGACGACATCGCTCTCGGTGGTGACGGCAACGACATCATCACCGACCTCGCTGGTGCGGACGTCCTCAAGGGCGGCCCGGGCAACGACGCCATCGACGCCGGCATCGGTGACGACATCATCATGGGCGCCGACGGGTCGGACTTCCTGAACGGCGGCGCGAACGACAACGAGGAGTTCGCCGGACCAGGCAATGACTACGTCATCGCCGGCCAGGGCGCCGACGCCGTGTTCGGTGACGGTGGCGACGACTGGATCGAGGGCGGCACCGGCCAGGATCTGCTCCAGGGCGATCACGGTGCGCCGTTCTTCGACGACCCGGGTGAGCTCGCGCCTGGCAACGACATTTTCATCGGCCAGCCCGGTGAGAACGACTACGACGCCGAAGGTGGCGACGACATCATGGCCCAGAACGCGGCCATCGACCGCAACGCCGGTGCCGGCGGCTTCGACTGGGCGATCCACCAGTACGACACCGTCGCCGCCGACGACGACATGATGATCAACAACAACCTGGGCGGCCTGCCGATTCAGGTGATCGTCAACCGCGACCGCTGGCAGGAGACCGAGGCGGACTCGGGCGGCCCGCTCAACGACGTCATCAAGGGAACCGACGGCGTGCTCTCGACACCGCGGCTCATCACCGGTGGCGGGTTCACCGGCTGCGACGCGCTGGATCAGGCCGGCGTCAACCGGATCAGCGGACTGGCAGCCCTGCTGCCGCCGACCAACCAGTGGCTCGGAACCGCCGCGGAAACGTCGGGTCTCTCAGTCACCGGGCAGTGCCCCCTCTCCGGGCCGGTCTGGGGCGAGGGCGACATCCTGCTCGGAGGTACCGGGAGCGACACCATCACCGGTCGCACCGGGGACGAGATCATCGACGGTGACAAGCAGCTGCGGGTGGCCATCACTGTCCGCAACGCTGCTGGCGCCGAGATCGGCCGTACCGACCTCATGGAGGGCACCGCCACCAGCGGCAACTTCGGGCCGGGTACTGCCGGGATGACGCTCCAGCAGGCGGTCTTCGCTGGTCTGGTCGACCCGGGCAAGCTCGTCAACGTCCGGGAGATCGTGAACCTGGAGACACACCCGGCCGACTGTGGTGCGGCTGTGCCTCTGAACTGCGACACGTCCGTGTACGCCGGACCGCGCTCGCAGTACACGATCACGACCAACGCAGCACATGTGACAACCGTCATCGACACCACGACGGTGACTCCGGCGGTCGCCGGCGTCGTCGCCAAGGGAGACGGCACCGACACCCTGTTCAACATCGAGCGGCTGCAGTTCTCCGACGGGACCGTCCCGGTCCCGCCGGCGAGCGGCGGCGGCGGTCCGACGACCATCCCGGGTGCTCCGGCGGCGCCGACCGCAGTGGCCGGCAACGCCAGCGTCCAGCTGTCGTTCGCTGCTCCGCTGAACACTGGCGGTGGCCCGATCACCAGCTTCCAGGTCGTCGTCAACGCTGGTGCGGCGACCGCCGTGCAGACGATCACGGGCATCGACCCGGCGTCGAACACGCTGGCGATCACCGGGCTGACCAACGGCACGAGCTACACCTTCCAGGTGCGCGCCGTGAACGCGATCGGCCCAGGTCCGCTCTCCGTCACCTCCAGTCCGGTCACTCCGGCTGGTGCGGTCGTTCCCACCGCTCCGGCGGCTCCCGCGATCGGGACACCGACGGCCGGGAACGCACAGGTGACAGTTCGCTGGAACACTCCGGCCAACGGCGGTAGCCCGATCACGAGCTACCGGATGCAGGTCCGGACCGGCGCGACGGTCGTGCGCACCATCACCGGGATCGCTCCCGGTGCTCCCGGTACGCAGACTCGCGTCGTCACGGGTCTGACCAACGGAACGGCCTACAACTTCCGGGTTCAAGCCGTCAACGCGATCGGCACCGGGCCGCTGTCGGCGGCATCGGTGGCGGTGACACCGGCGACCGTGCCGGCGGCACCCGTCATCGGCGTAGCCGTGGCGGGGACTGCCGGTGGGGCGATCACGGCCACTGCTCGCTGGACCCCGGCGGGCAACACCGGTGGCGCTCCGATCACCGGCTTCCGGGTCACGGCCTTGCGCCTGAACGCTGCGGGAGCAGTGCTCAGCACGACGGTCTCCGCAGTCCAGCCGGCAGCCGCACGGACGCTGGCAATGACGCTGCCCGTCGCCGGTAACTACCGGTTCACGGTGCAGTCCATCAACAGGGTCGGCACGAGCGCAGCCAGCGCCCGGTCGAACCTGGTGGCCGGACGATGACCGGCAGCTAGCCGGCCAACAGAACTCTGCCGGCGCGGGCGACCAACCCCCCAGTCCGCGCCGGCAGATCCATCCCTATCCCGCTTCGAATCCCAGCACTGTCACCGCCCAACGTGTCGCGAAGATACGTTGGGCGGATGGCTGTCCCGGCACTACACAGGTCGGGCTTCGCGAGCCTGGTGGGCAGGCCCAACGCGGGCAAGTCGACCCTGACGAACGCGCTCGTCGGCGGCAAGGTCGCCATCACCAGCAGCAAGCCGCAGACCACCCGCCACGCCATCCGCGGTCTCGTCCAGCGCCCTGATGCTCAGCTGGTCATCGTCGATACCCCCGGGCTGCACAAGCCACGGACCCTGCTGGGGGAGCGGCTCAACGCGATCGTGCGCGAGACGCTCACCGAGGTCGACGTGGTGGGTTTCTGCATCCCGGCCGATCAGGCGGTCGGCCCGGGCGACCGGTTCCTGGCAGCCGAGCTGTCACGCCTGAAGAGTCCGGTGCTGGCCCTCGTCACCAAGTCCGACACGGTGGATCGCGACAGGCTCGGTGCCCAGTTGCTCGCCGTGAGCCGGCTCGGCGAGTGGGCGGAGGTGGTGCCGGTGAGTGCCGTCAGCGGCTTTCAGGTCGACCTGCTCACCGACCTTCTGGTGCAGCGGCTGCCGGAGGGTCCGAACCTCTACCCCGAGGGCGAGCTCACCGACGAGCCGGAAGTGACGCTCATCGCCGAGCTGATACGCGAAGCCGCGCTCGAAGGGGTCCGCGACGAGCTCCCGCACAGCATCGCCGTCCTGATCGAGGAGATGGTGCCGCGCGAGGGTCGCACCGACGGGCTCATCGACATCTACGCGACCATCTACGTCGAACGTGACAGCCAGAAGCCCATCGTGCTCGGCAAGGGCGGCAGCCGCATGAAGGACATCGGTACCCGCTCCCGGGCCGCGATCGCCCGCCTGCTGGGCAATCCGGTGTATCTCGATCTGCACGTGAAGGTCGCGAAAGAGTGGCAGCGCGACCCGAAACAGCTGCGCCGGCTGGGGTTTTGAGCCCTACCGCCGACCCGACGGTGCTTTGCCGGACTTGGAGGCGGCCGGCCGGGACCGAGGCGGATTCGGGACGACCTCCGGCTCCTCACCGCCGTCGACAACCCGGCGGCGCCGGCCGAAAGCCACCACGGTCGGCAGCAGGCCCACGAGCAGACCCGCGACCCCGACCGCGATCGCGAGGGCAGCACGGGAGCGGGCCAGCTGGTCGACGCCGGAGGCGGGCTTGGTGGCAGCCGTCGCCGGGTCGGCGGCCGAGCCCGTCGCGGGTACGGACTTCGCGGAAAGGGTGACTACGGGGGCCGGCGTCTCCGATCCGGGCTCGCCGTCCCAGGCGACGTCGACATGCTCGTAGTGCTGGACTGCTCGCCAGGTGAGCGGGCCAGCTGTGCTCGGGTTGCGGCCCTGGAGCTGGAACGTGGCGAAGGTGCCGACCGGGATACGACCACCGGTCCACGTCACCTGAGTCGGGGTGCCATCGGCGCTCTTGGCGACGACCGTCCGCCAGCCGCTGACCGCCTGCGCCGCATCGAGAATGAAGCCCGGCGGCAGCTTCAGATCGACGGCGGTGGTGGCGGAGTCGTCCCGCTCGTTGGGAACCGAGACGGTGTACACCAGGAACTGTCCGGGTGCTGCTGTGTCAGGCGTGAGTTCTACATGCGCGGCGGCCGGCAGCGCCGTCGCCAGCAGCAGGACGGTGCCGCCCCCGGTGACGGCTGCGACGCGTAACGCCCGGCGGCCAAAGGGAATTCGACGTGTGGACGGCTGTATCGGGGACATGTCATACCACCAGATCTGGAGGGGCTGTTCCGGCAAGGACGGCGGCGACGCAGATGAGGACACCGGCTAAGGCGAGTTCCAGACGCACCGCGACGGCGAGGTCTCCGCAGGCGGTCAGCCGCGCACTCAGCGAGGCCGCCCGCGCCGAGACGCGTGGGACGAGCGAGACGGTGTTGGCGCCGGCGACGATGAGGACGGTGGCCAGGAGCGCGAGCTTGACGGTCAGTTCGACGCCCCATGCCGATCCGCCGAACTCGCGGATGCCATCCGTATGCACCAGTACCGAATAGATTCCCGTGGCGGCGATGGCGACCATGCACACCTGTGCTCCGGTGGCGAACGAGCGCGTCAGGGCCGCTACCGTGTCGGCGGCCGCGTCGAGGTCGCTGCGGAGCAAGCGTTTGGCCGAGGCGAGGCCGCACAGGGCCAGCGCCAGCAGCCCACCGATCCAGACTCCGGCCGCGAGCAGGTGTGCCCAGTCGAGGACCACGGCGACCGGGCGGTCCGCGCCGCCCGCGGCATGGCTCGACAGCGAAATCGTCAGCAGCAGCCCGGCGGATGCGGCACCCAGCACGAGGTGCAGCGCCATCCGGGCGGCGCGGCCCAGCAGCAGTTGCGCCAGCAAGACGGCCAGCAGTGCCGCGAGGCCCAGAGTTCGGATGCCGAGCAGGACGCCTGTGCGCCCGTTCGTCAGGAGCGAGACCATGTCGTGCGGCCTCGTCAGCGCCTGACCGGGGCTGATGCCACGGGTCTGGGCCACGGTGTCGACGGCGACCACGAGGCACCCGACGAGCGCGCACCCGGCTGCGGCCGCCTGCCAGGGCACCAGCCGCCGCAGCACGTCGGACTCGGTCGCTGGGCCCCTTCCCGAACGGCGGCCGAGCCGGCCCAAGGCGGGGCGTACGACCAGCGGAGCGAACGCGCAGAGCCCGAGCAGGCTCAGCAGCCCGGCATCGCCGAGCCCCCGGCCGATGCCGCCGAGAGCCGTGGGGGTGTCGCCGCTGCCGCTGACAGTGGTGAGCGCCGCGCTCGGGGCGCCGATCGCGAAGCGGAAGCCTGAGCTGACCGGATGCCCATCGACCGACAGGACGCGCCAGCGCACCGTGTACGTACCGCGTGCCAGCCCGGTGGGCAAGGTGGCCGTCAGACGGGTGGCGTCGCGTGGATCACGCCGGGTCGCCACGCCCGTGAGGCGGCGCTGGTCCGGTCCGGCGATCGCCAGCTCGCTCTGCGCGGCGTCGATGACTTCCGTGAACCGCACGCTGACGCTGCGCGGGGCGGCCGGCAGGATCGTGCCTGCCGCGGGATCGCTGGAGACAAAGCCCGCATGAGCGTTCGCGGGAGAGGCGAGTAGCAGGAGGATCGCCGGCGCGAGGGCCAGCGTTGCCAGCCCTCTTGCCAGCCTCGAGCGGCTGTTGCGCTCTCCTGCTACCCGCCTCACCCGCGTCGCCCCCCGACCTTCGGCTGTCTTCACAGCTTGGCGAACGGGGCTTTCGGAAACCTCTGGCTCAGTGCTGGTGGTTCTCGACCGGCGCGGTGATCTTGGCCGTACTTCCGAGATCGACCAGGACCGAGGCCCGACGGCCCGGGTCGGCGTATTGCAGCCAGAGCCGCGAACCGTCCGTGGGCGTGACGAAAGTGAGCCGCATGTTGATGCTCGATCGCGCCGGTAGCGGGCCTGCCTGCAGGGTCGTCGCCGACGCGGCAACCGAGACTCGGGGTTTGGCGCCCGCTTGCCGCAGCATCCGGAACTGGCTCGCCTGGGCGATGATCTGGTGATGCGTCGCGTTGTTGAGCGTGACCTGCACCGTCACCTCGGCGTACCCCTGCGAGACCAGCCCCGAGACCCCATGGTTCATTCCTCCGAGGTCCTCGGAGCTGAGGCCGTTGTCGAGGGTGGCAGCGTCGACGGTCAAGGCTCCGAAGCTGGTCCGGATCGGCTGTCCGGGGCGCAGGCCAGGGGTGGCCGGGTCCACGAGGGTCGAGAGGGCGGCGCGCTCGGAGCGGGTGTGAGCAAGGCGCAGATCCAGCACTGCTCCGACGACTCCTGCCACGAGCAGTGCCGTCAGCAACGTGAGCCAGATTCCCTTCGAGAACCGGCGTCGTCCAGCGTTCACGGCTGGTTGGCGCGCGCGGCCGGCCGACGACCTTTGAAGAACCTTCTGCTGGGTCGATGGCGTCACGGGCTCATCCGCCAGGCGCCGGGGACGTCGTAGGCCTGCTCGAAGCTCACCTTCGTCGGCTTCAGCGCGTTCGGCGTCACCCAGGTCACCCATCCCCGGGTGCACCGGGTGAGGGTGATCCCGTTGCGCAAGGCGGGCTGCGGGAACTGCGGGTGCAGCACCCGGCTGACCTGGGCGGTGCGTCCGGAGTCATCACCGAGCACCCAGGCGGGATAGCCCAGAATGACGGGCTTTTGCGGGCACACCTCGACCTGCGCGCTCGCCCAGTGCGTCGCGGGCGTGGCCGGCGCGATGGACGCGCCGGGTGCTACGTGATCGAGCACCCGAAGCACCGTGATCGTGGCCGGGACATCGCCGCGTCCGGGCCCGAAGGAGGAGGCGATGGACACCGGCAAAGGCACGCCGAGTGTGACGGCGGGGGCCGAGGACGGCGGCGGGATCGGAGTGGACACCGGGCGCGCCGCATCGCTGCGCGCGGCGCACCCGGTGGCCAGGATGCCGAGCGCGACGATGGCCGCCCCGGCGAGGCCCGTCATGGGGAGGACAGGCACGCCAGCTCCGTCACGGTCGCGCAGTCGGCCGGCTGTGGCATGACCCGCAGCAGACCCCAGATCCCGATCTGGGTGAACGGGCGTCGAAGGTCGCCGTAGAAGAAGTCGCCGACCGTCTTGACGAAGCCGCCGGCCCCGCCCTCGACCCAGGCGTCGAACGATTCGCCGGGACCGAGCGCCTGGTTGGAGACGAACTCGCTGCCGGGCACGAACATGTCGCGGGAGGCCGACAGCCCGCCAAGGCTGAAGACGTGCGATTGCTCGCTACCGGGGGCGATCATCTCGTGTACCAGCAGTGGATCGCCGGCGTAGGTCTTCACCACTGGCGTGGCCGGGTCCGCGCCGTTGACGTCACGGTAGGAAGCCGTGGCATCGCCTGTGGGAGCGACCTGGTAGTTGATGTTCGAGACTCCTGGGGCGGCATTCGTCGGATACGGCATGGTGTCCTGCCCGACTCGCGGGTCGTTGTCGGCCAGCAGGAGCGTGACGTCGCGGTAGTCCTTTCTGGCCGGCCCGCTGATCGGTGCCGGCAGGTGGACGTCGACCTGCGCGCCGACGGCGGTGCCCGCGTGTGCCGGACCGAACGTCGCACCCGCGGGGGAGACGATGACGGCCCCGTACATGCCCAGCTTCTGACTGTTCTTGGTGTCATGGCCGGCGAAGTCGGCGATCGTCGCGCTGCCCAAGAACGCGCTGTCCGCGTAGTAGGTGTAGAACCGGCTGCCGGTGCGTCGGGGCAGCGTTTCCTCTGGTGTGTAGCCCACGTTGACCCCGGACGAGGCCGCTGAGCGGTCCAGCTTGCTGACGGCAAAGCTCGTCGGGACGTCCCTGGTGTTGAGCAGCCTGATCTGCAGGCAGTCACCCGCCGCGACGTGGAGCACGAGCGGCTCGGGCTTCCTCGTCCCAGCCTTCAGGGCTGCAACTGTTGAGGATTCGGCGAACATCGCCCGGGTGCCCACGTCGAGCGCGGTGAGGTCGTAGCTCTTCACCGGAGCGCCGGAGGGGCAGACGTCGGCGGTGTCGCTTGTTCCTGCAACCGGCTGCGGCGGGGTGGCTGCGGCAGCCGGCCTGATCCAGGTGCCGCCTGGCGCCGGGTTGTCAGGAAGCGGCAAGAGATCGGGAGCGTTGGCCCCGAGCACTCGCACGATGCCCCACGCGCCCTGCTCGAGGCGGCGGCCGGCGCCGTTGAAGTAGAGGTAGTCACCCGGCCGGCTCTTGCCATTGGGACCGTTGCCTTCAAGGGCAAGCGTGTATTTCTCACTGATGCCGTAGTGGATCGTGTCGGACTGGCCGCCGATCAGCGACGTGCCATTGGACGGGTCGCCTTGGATGGCGCCGTTCGCGGTCGTTTCTCGGCCGTCAATGGTGAATCGCTGGCCTTGGAAGCGCAGGGTGTCGACCGTCGGGCTGACGCTGATCGTGCGGATGACGAGCGGATCGGCCGGATATCCCCGCAGCAGCGGCGTTTTCGGGTCGCCGTAGACGTAGGAGGAGAACCGGTTCGGCGCGCTCAGGCGTTCGGTGAAGGGCGCCGCCTTGAGGTTCAGCGTCGAGAAGTTGTCGCTGTCGTTGTCATTGATGGTCCACAGCGCCAGCTCGCGGAAGCTGCCGTTGACCCGGCCCGGGAAGAGGTTCTGGTAGCCGGGCGCTGAGGGGTTCACGACGACGTCGGCGATCGTGCCGGACGCGATCTCGGTGGTGTGGTTGTTCGGCGCGTAGTACTTCGAGCCCGCCGGTTCGACGATGAGCTGGCCCACGAGGCCGTGACCCCAGCCGTGGATCCCGTCGACATGGTCGTGCCAGAAGATGTTGTCCAGCTGGGTGTCGGCGTACCACTCGTACTGGATGAACTCGAAGCCGGCGAATTCACCGGTGAGATGCGGGTTGGCGAGCGCCTTGTCGAGGGTGACCGTCTTGGCCGCCGGGTCGACACTGAGCACCTGCCGGACCTCGATGCCGTCGCTGCCCATGCCGATCCCGATGAAGGGATGCGACGCTGCGCCGTTGGCAGTCTTGTCCTGGAACTTCGTGACGCTCGACAGGTGCAGCACCGGGTCTCCGGTGACGGCGGGCGCGGTGAGCGTCGAGTCCTCGGCGGCATACGGGCGTACCGAATGCTCGTAGGCGAATCCGGTGGAGACACCATCGGATCCCTGCACGTCGAACTGCACGTGATGGATGTGGATCGTGGTCTTCGACCAGCTGTCGAAGGCGTCCACGTCAGGTATCTCGCTGGTCAAGGTGATCTTCGCGCAGTCACCGACATTGATGCGCAACGCCAGTGGTTCGGCCGTCGGATCGTTGTAGATCCGCTGCTTGTCAGGCGCCAGGACAAAGAGCTTGCCTTCCTGGTCGGTGAAGGTGGCGCTGCGCTGAACGGGCGTGGCGATAGCGACGATGTTGAAGTGGCGGGTAGGCGTCAGCTCCCCGGTCGCGGTGCTGCCGGCGCAGAGCCCGTCGGGCCGATAGGCGTAGGGGTCCACCGTCGACTGGTCAGCAGCGGCGACGCTTGGGTCCGGATTGGCCGGGAAGGCCGAATCGATGGGTCCGGGGGAGTACGCGCTGACCGGGTCGGTCACGGTGGAGTGCTGGTTTCCAGGTGCTGCGTCGCCCACTTCACCCAGCAGCGGCGAGCCGGAATGGCCCTGCGGGCTGAACGGAGGCCGGTTGCCGATATGTGTGCGCAGCATCGGGTACGCGGGCCGGCCGTCGACCGGGTTGAACAGGATGGCGGCTCGTCCCTTGCCGGTGGCGTCGGAGTTGAAGAACACCGGCGAACTCGTGGAGGCATTGAATGCCGGGTGAGTGGGCGTGCCCTGCGGATTGCGTTGCAGGTCTGACACGAGCAGCCCGGGATGCTTGGGCACGTCGCTCTGGTTGGGCCACTTCCCCGATCCGTTCCCCTGGGGAGTGGTGTCCTCGGGCTCGCCGAGCACGACTGCCGGGTTGGCCTTGGAGTAGGTCCAGTTCAGCACAGACGGGTCCTGCGTGGTCGCCTTCACGCCCTGGGGTGGCAGTTGCTGGCGTACCCAGGCGTCCAGGTCCTTGGCGTTGTTGATGGTCTGCGAGGCGTCGTGCGCGCTGCCGGAGAAGTTCTTGCCGATCAGCTGGTCGGAGGTCACACCGGCGGACGGTGCGGACCGGTCGGGGAGCACCGCGAAGTCCGGCTGCAGCGTGTTGTAGATGCGCCAGAAGCTCCACATGCCCGAGACGTAGTGCTTGGCGATGTGGCAGTGGAAGAGCAGGTCGCCCACCGTGTGCTGGACTCCGCCGGCGCCGCCTTCGAGTTCGAGGTTGTAGGACTCGCCCGGGCCGAGTGACTGGGAGTCGAGACGGTTGGACGCGACCTCGTTCTGCGGGTGCTTGTCCAGGCGGGTGTCGGCGTAGTTGTAGGACGGGTCCGACACCGGGTTCAGCCGCCAGCGGTCGCCTCCGCCGTGCAGGTGGTAGACGTGGAACTTCTCGCCGCTCGCATGGCTGATCCGGAACTTGGTGGGATCACCGATGTAGCCGCGCGGCATCGGCGTCGACGGATCCCCGAACGTGTAGGACGAGTAGGAGTGGGACTTCTCCTTGGCGAAGGCCAGGACCCGGTTGCGGAACGGTTCGGACCGGTAGTTCAAAGCGAACTCGCCGGGCCGGTAGCTGCCGGTCGTGGAGTCGACCTGGGGAACCGCCTTGCCCGTCCGGTCGAAGATCTGCTCGTTGTCGTTGCCGACCTCGTGATGCATGAGGATGGCCTCGCGGAAGGCCGCAGCGCCGGCGGGGACGATGGTGGCTTCCCAGCCTGAGAGCAGCGGGTTGCCGGTGTTGGCGTCGAGGTAGCTCGAGCCCTTCGGCTCGACCGTGAGCATGCCGAACAGGCCGTGGTCTACGGCAGACCGGTAGCCCGGACCCGGGTGCACGTAGTGCGATCCCTCGAGGTTGCGGTTGTCGGGGACGTAGTAGCGGAACGTCGACGTGCCGCCCGCGGCGACCGAGGAGTCCGCGTTCTTGCCGATCGCGTCACCGGAGGAGGCCGAGGCGAAGGCGAGCCCGTCGATGTGCAGGCCGTAGGACCCACCCGTGGCGTTGTTGTGGAACGTGATCGTGACGCAGTCGCCCTCGTTGGCACGGATGGACATGGGCTGGATCGGGTCGTCGCGCTCCCCGATGGAGACCCGCCGGCTCGTCACCTCGTTCTGCACGGCTGCGAGCGCTGTCAGGTTGCCCGCCGAATTCGGTCTCGGGATGCCGGTGGCGGGGTCCACGCTGTACTTGTTGGCGACGCCGTCGGCCTTGTTGACGACCAGCATCTTGCCGTTGGGGTCGTTGTCACCCGTGCGGTTCAGGGTGATGCGCAAGTTGATCGCCGTCACATCGAAGGTGCGCTGCGGGGCACCGGCAGGGCACGGGGCTCCGGGGTTGGCGACGGCGGCAGAGGCAGGCGAGGCGAATGGCGCCAGACCGATGGTGGTCCCCGCGAGTGCGAGGGTCGCCAGGCATGAGGTTCGGCGCCGGCGGCTGGCCCGCGCCCGCTGCTCGGGCTGCGCATTCGCGGCGAGTTCGGTCCTCGCCGGATCGCTCGCGCGCCGGCGATGGTGCTCGCGCCAGGCGAACAGCGCCATGCAGAGTCCCGACGCCAGCAGCATCAGCGGAAGGGTCAGGAGCCACTCGCTGACCAGCTGCTGGGCGCAGCTGCTGCCGGCGGTCCCGCCCTCGAGGGCCGTCCGCGCGGTCGCCGCCACGCTGAGCGCGAGGGCGGCGGATGCGCCGGTCAGCACCGCTTGCATGACGGCCCGCCCGCCCGGTCGCTGCGAGCTCCGGCGGGTCACGGCGAAGCTCAGCACCACCGCTGCGGCGATCAGCGGCAGGGCGAGTGCGGCGTCTCTTGCCCAGGTCAGCAGAAGGGGGAGGCCGTCAGCTTGCTGCCTGCCGGTGCCGAGCAACCCGCCGCTGACGCCTCCGTGCAGCGCGCTGAGGGCAGCAGAGACGGCGGCCGCAGCGGCGGCCAGTACCGCAGCAAACGCCGCGCGGGTTCCTGGACGCGCTCCGCCTGGTTCGCGGCCTGGTTCGCGGGCGACCGGTCGGCAGCCCCACTCCGCGGCGGACCGCCAGGACAGCACTGACGGCTCGCCGGCCCGTGGCGTGTGGTTAAAGGCATTACTGCTGGTCGCCATCTGGACCCCCGGTCATCTGGCGCTTCCCCCGGGCGAACATTCGACTGCTGACCTTTGAGCAACCTTTTCCGGGACTGCGACGGCGGTGTCGCGGGCGGCATCGCCCCTCGGCGCGGCAGGATGGAGCGATGGCGGTGTACCGGGACGAGGCGGTGGTGCTTCGCGCCCAGCGTCTCGGGGAGGCCGACCGGATCGTCACGCTGCTGACCCGCCGCCACGGGCGCGTGCGAGCGGTCGCCAAGGGCGTGCGGCGTACCAAATCGAAATTCGGGGCCCGCCTCGAACCCGGCACCCACGTCGATCTCCAGCTCTACGAGGGCCGCTCGCTCGACGTCGTGACCCAGGCTGAAACGCTGGCTCCCTACGGCGCTGCCATCGCGCGTGACTACGGCCGCCACACCGCGAGTTCGGCGGTGCTGGAGACGGCTGAGCGGCTGTCGGCCGAGGAACGTGAGCCGGCGCTGCGGCTTTTCCTGCTCGTCGTCGGCGCCATGCGCACCCTGGCCGAGGCGTCGCACGACGCGCCGCTGGTGGTGGATGCGTTCCTGCTCCGGGCGATGGCATCGGGTGGCTACGAGATGGCCCTTGCGGCGTGTGCCCGCTGCGGTCAACTTCCTGCGACGGGAGTGCATCGCGCGCTGCTGGTGCCTGCCGGGGGCGTCGTCTGCAGCGAATGCCGTGCTCCCGGCGCGGTGCTCATGTCCGAGCCCGCGGTGCGGCTGCTGACGGCGCTGGCCGAGGGCGATTGGGAGTACGCCGACCAGAGCGACGGCCGCGTGCGCCGGGAGGCCAGCGGGGTCGTCGCCGCGCACCTGCAGTGGCATCTGGAGCGGGGGCTACGTTCGCTGGCGCTGGTCGAGGGCCGGTGAGCGCCCGCAGCTTCCGGGCGCCCAAGCCGCATCCGTCGGGTGCCGCGCCGCCGTTCATCCCCCGCGACCTGGTGCCCGAGCACGTCGCCCTGGTGATGGACGGCAACGGCCGCTGGGCCACCGAGCGGGGCTTGCCGCGCACCCGCGGACACGAGGCCGGTGAGGACGCTCTGTTCGATTGCGTCGAAGGGGCGATTGAGCTCGGTATCGGATGGTTATCGGCATATGCGTTCTCGACAGAGAACTGGAAGCGCTCGCCGGAAGAAGTCGCCTTTCTGATGCGATTTACCGAGGGCGTGATGCGTCGCCGGCTCGACGACATGGATGCCCTTGGGGTGCGCGTCCGGTGGGCCGGGCGGCGGCCGCGGCTCTGGCGCGCCGTGATCAAGCGTCTCGAGGAAGCCGAGCGTCGTACCGCCGGAAATGACCGGCTCACGCTGTGTATGTGCGTGAACTACGGAGGCCGGGCGGAGATTGCTGATGCGGCACGCGCCATCGCCGATGACGTCGCGCAGGGTCGTATCGCACCGAAGAATGTCAACGAAAAGCTGGTGGCTCGCTATCTGGATGAGCCGGAAATGCCCGATGTCGACTTATTTATCCGCACTAGCGGAGAACAACGGATTTCCAACTTTCTGCTGTGGCAGTCGGCCTATGCGGAGCTCATGTTTACTGACACACGGTGGCCGGAGTTTGACCGTCTGCAACTCTGGGAAGCCTGCGTTTCATATGCACAGCGAGAACGTCGATTCGGATCGGCTGAGGGGTCACCCGACAGTGAGGCCTAACGACCGTTCAGGTGGCTCATGGCGCCGTCGACATTCGAGGCAGACCGCCGCGCGGCAAGACCCTGCCCACCGGGGTGAGGCTTGGATCAAAGGGGGCTGGCGGTGACTGACACCGCGACCTTGGGGGGTGCGATCCCGCGCCAGCTCAGTGAGCACCTCACGGAAGCTGCGCTGACGGATGTCGCCGGCCTGGCCTGGAAGCGGCTGCTCGGCAGCTCGCTGCGACCCGGACGGCGCGTCCGCGCGGCGCGCTTTTCGGTGAGCGCGCAGGTGCAGCTGGCCGGCATGGACTCCACCGTCGTCGTGGTCCGCGCGTCGCAGTCCGCCGCGACCGACGCCGCCGTCAGCCTGCTGGGCTTGCATGAGGACGAGGTTGCTGCCGGCGACATCGCCGATGCCTTCGCCGAGATCGTCGTCGCCGTCGGATGCGGCGTACGAACCCTGCTCGCCGGGCTCACGAAGCTCGATGCTCCCGTCGTCGTGCAGGGTGAGGGGCTCGATACCGCGATCCCGGGTGCCCGGATGATGTGCGACGCCAGCCTGCAGAGCGCCGGTGGCCCGGTGCACGTGAGCCTCTGGCGGCCACGCGCTGCCCGCCGGCTCCTCGGCTAGCTCGCTTCAGCTCCTGGCGATCCGGATCGCCGCCAGCGCGATGACAACCGCGAACATGGCGAGCCGGATCAGCTTCGCCATCGCATCGGTGCGCGGCCACGACAGGTAGGCCAGCCAGCCGGTGAAGACGAAGAAGATGACCAGGAACACCAGCCCGATCGCCAGCGGCAGGAAGAAGCCGAGCAGCAGAAGGGCGAGCGGCGCAATCATCATGACGAAGCGCGGCAGCTGAGTCAGCAGCACCACGGCCGGTGCGCTGGCGCGCTCCACCGAGCGGCGCAGTGGCGAGCTCGTCGGTGTGTAGAACGGCTCGGCCGATTTCGCGGGCTGGGCCGAGCGTCCGCCGGACGACTTCCGCGGTTTCGCGGGCGTGCCCTTGCGCGCAGGGGGCCCGGTGCGCCCAGGGCGACCCGGTGCCCGCTTCTTCGGTGACACTGTTCTCCTATGTCCCAAGGTGTCGGTGAAGTCCCCGGACGCGGTGGCGTCCAAGCAGTCCAATCAGTTCCACCGGTGATGGTCGTGACCCGCTTCATCGTGCCCGATCAGACGCCGGAGTTCATCGCCGGCTTCGTCGCGAACGGCGCGCGGTTGCGCAGCGCGTTCGAAGCGCGCCCCGGTCACGTCCGCAGCACCCTCGCCCGCGCCCTGGAAGATCCGACGCGCTGGGTGCTGGTGAGCGAGTGGACCGGGGTGGGCGCCTGGCGGCGGGCGCTGTCGGCGTACGACGTCCGGATCGAGGTGATGCCGCTCATGGCGCTCGCCGAAAATGAGCCGGCAGTGTACGAAAACCCCGATGGATTCTGACGAGTAGCCTCGACTGCTTACCGCCGACCGCCAGCCGGATGGAGCACCATGGGCAGCCCTGATCGTCTTGACGCCATCGTCAGCCTGAGCAAGCGCCGGGGCCTGGTGTTCCCGTCGAGTGAGATCTATGGGGGGCTGCGGGCCTCCTGGGACTACGGGCCGCTCGGCGTCGAGCTGAAGAACAACATCAAGCGCGAATGGTGGCGCTCGATGGTGCAGGGCCGTGATGACGTCGTGGGCCTGGATTCCAGCGTCATCCTCGCCCGCGAGGTGTGGGAAACCTCCGGCCACGTCGAGGCTTTCGTCGATCCGCTCGTGGAGTGCCAGGCCTGCCACAAGCGCTTCCGGGCCGATCATCTCGAGGAGGAGAAGGGCAAGCCGCTCGCCGATATCGCCTGCCCCAATTGCGGCACGCGTGGCGCTTGGACCGAGCCCAAGCAGTTCAACGGTCTGCTGCGCACCTACCTCGGAGCGGTAGAGGGGGAGGCAGGGCTCGCGTATCTGCGCCCCGAGACCGCGCAGGGCATTTTCATCAACTTCGCCAACGTGATGTCCTCCGCTCGCCGCAAGCCGCCGTTCGGCATCGGCCAGATCGGCAAGAGCTTCCGCAACGAGATCACGCCCGGAAACTTCATCTTCCGCACGCGCGAGTTCGAGCAGATGGAGATGGAGTTCTTCGTCGCGCCCGGCAGTGACGAGCAGTGGCACCAGTACTGGATCGACGAGCGTTTCAAGTGGTACACCGACCTCGGTATGACGCCGGAAAACCTGCGGCTGTACGAGCACCCGCAGGAGAAGCTCTCGCATTATTCGAAGCGCACGGTCGATGTCGAGTACCGCTTCCAGTTCGCCGGCAGCGAGTGGGGTGAGCTCGAAGGCGTCGCCAACCGCACGGATTACGACCTTCGCGTCCACAGCAAGGCGAGCGGGGTCGACCTGTCCTACTTCGACCAGGCGACAGGCGAGCGCTGGGTTCCGTACGTCATCGAGCCGGCGGCCGGGGTCGATCGCGCCGCGCTGGCCTTCCTGCTCGACGCGTATGCCGTGGACGAGGCGCCCAACACCAAGGGCGGGGTCGACAAGCGCACGGTGCTCCGCCTCGACCCGCGGCTGGCTCCGGTCAAGGCCGCGGTGCTGCCGCTCTCGCGGGGCAGCGAGCTCTCCCCGATCGCCAAGAGCGTCGCCACCGACTTGCGCAAGCGCTGGAACGTCGACTTCGACGACGCGGGAGCGATCGGGCGGCGCTATCGGCGCCAGGACGAGATCGGCACGCCGTTCTCGGTGACGGTCGACTTCGATTCGCTGGAGGACCAGGCCGTCACGGTGCGGGAGCGCGACACGATGACTCAGGAGCGGGTCGGGCTCGACGCGTTGCGCGGCTACCTCTTCGAGCGTCTGGAGCCCTAGGGTTCAGCTCGCGGGGGCGCGAAGCGTGACCGTGAAGTAGTCCCGGCTGTAGGGCTGCAGGTAGGTCCCGACCTGCAGGTACTGGGACGGCAGGACGAGCTGCTGGGTCACGGCGTTCGGGAAGGTGAAGCCGGCGACCCACATCGGGTTGATGTCCAGCTGCATCGCGCGCACCGCACCCGACTGGATCAGCGCCTGGGCGATGGTGCGCGGGGTGGCAAAGGAACTGCCGGCCCACATGATGTTGCCGTACTTGTCGATCCCGAGACCTGACCGCGCGACCGCGAACCCGCCGCCGAGCGTCGCGCCCCACGGTCCGTACTCATCGATGTCGGCGGCAGGCAGGCCGTTGTCCACGAGCAGGCCGAGGTTCTGCCGGACGCTGATGACCTTCTTGCCCGGCTGCGGGACGTCGTGGCCCCAGGTGCCGATGTTCGACGTGCCGTCGGCGTAGGTGACGACCGAGGCGAGCCCCGGCTGGATCGCGCCGGCCCCGCGGCCGAGCACCAGGAAACCGCCGAGGCCCAGATTGAGCCGGAAACCGCCGTTGAACGCCGCGAGCACGTCGGGCCGCTCAGCGGCGGAGATCGCCGCGCCTGCGAGCCACTGGTCGCCGCCCGGGTCCTCGTATCCCGCGTGCAGCACCAAGCGTGTGGTGTACGTATCGGCTCGCATGACGACGACGCTGGAGCCGTTCACGCTCAGCGTCTGGGTCTGTATCTCCGGGCGGCCGACATGGGAGACGGCGGTGACCCAGGCCCCGAGCGCTCCCCGCGGCGGCGGGATGGTCGGGGTGGGGCTCGGCGTCGGGCTGGGGCTGACGCTCGGGCTGGCCGAGGCAGCGGGTGAGCCGCTCGGCGGGGGAGCGGCAGAGTTCGCACCGGAGCCGCTGGAACACGCGGCGACCAGCGCGCCGAGCGCGACCACGGGCACCAGCGCGCGGGCGCGGGACGGCTTGCTCATCGCGTCCGGACTCTAGACGAACGCTGCCATGATCATGGTTTGGACGCGGTCAAACGCCTTCAAGCATGATCATGGCAGCGTTGATCATGGGTGACGTCGGGAACGGCTGCGACGTAGCCTGGGCGGGCACCGGTCAACACGTCACCGGCCAGCCGTAAGAGCGGGCTGAGCAGTCTTTCGGAGGAACTACATGGGGTCTGGCACGAAGTACGTCTACGACTTCGCCGAGGGCAACAAGGACCTCAAGGATCTGCTCGGCGGCAAGGGCGCCAACCTGGCCGAGATGACCAAGATCGGGCTCCCGGTCCCTCCCGGTTTCGTGATCACCACCGAAGCCTGTCGCGAGTACCTGAACGAGGGCACCTCACCCGCCAGCCTGTCGGCGGAGGTGAGCGAGCACCTCGCCGTGCTGGAAAAGGCGATGGGCAAGGGTCTGGGCGACGCCGCGGATCCGCTGCTCGTCTCGGTGCGCTCCGGCGCCAAGTTCTCGATGCCCGGGATGATGGACACCGTCCTGAACATCGGGCTGAACGACGAGTCGGTGCAGGGCCTGGCCAAGCAGGCCGACAACGCCCGGTTCGCCTGGGACTCCTACCGCCGCCTCATCCAGATGTTCGGCAAGACCGTGCTGGGCGTCGAGGGTGACCTCTTCGAGCACGCGCTGGAGGAGGTGAAGCGGGCCAAGGGCACCACCAACGACCTCGATCTCGACGAGGACGACATCCGTGGCCTCGTCACCACTTTCCAGAAGATCGTCCACGACCACACCGGACGCGACTTCCCGCAGGACCCGCGCGAGCAGATGGACCTCGCGGTCTCCGCCGTCTTCGATTCCTGGAACGGCGACCGGGCCCGGCTTTACCGCCGTCAGGAGCGCATCCCCGCCGATCTCGGCACGGCCGTCAACATCGTCGCGATGGTCTTCGGCAACATCGGCATGACCTCGGGCACCGGCGTTGCGTTCACCCGTGACCCGGGCAGCGGCGATCAGGGCGTCTACGGCGACTATCTGCAGAACGCGCAGGGCGAAGACGTCGTCGCCGGTATCCGCAACACCCTTCCGCTCGGGGATCTCGAGCAGCTGGACAAGGCGTCCTACGACCAGCTCATGGCCAACATGGCGACGCTGGAAAATCACTACAAGGACCTTTGCGACATCGAATTCACCATCGAGCGCGGCAAGCTCTGGATGCTGCAGACCCGGGTCGGCAAGCGCACCGCGGGTGCGGCCTTCCGGATCGCCACCCAGCTCGTCGACGAAGGCCTCATCGACATGGATGAGGCGCTCACCCGGGTCACCGGCGCGCAGCTGGCGCAGCTGATGTTCCCGCGCTTCGAGGACGGTTCGACCAAGCGGAAGCTCGCCAAGGGCATGAACGCCTCGCCCGGCGCTGCCGTGGGCAAGGCGGTTTTTGACACCTACACCGCCACCAAGTGGGCGATGAGCGGCGAGCACGTCATTCTCATCCGCCGCGAGACCAACCCCGACGACCTCGCCGGAATGATCGCTGCCCAGGGCATCCTCACCAGCCGCGGCGGCAAGACCTCGCACGCCGCGGTCGTCGCTCGTGGCATGGGCAAGACCTGCGTCTGCGGCGCCGAGGAACTCGACGTCGACACCAAGGGCCGCAAGATGACGGCACCCGGCGGCGTGGTCGTTTCCGAGGGCGATGTCATCTCGATCGACGGCACCAGCGGCGATGTCTACCTCGGCGAGGTCGCGGTCGTCCCGTCGCCGGTCGTGCAGTACTTCGAGGGCGAGCTCAAGCCGGAGTCCGCGGAGGCCGGCGATCTGGTCAAGGCCGTGCACCGGCTCATGGAGCACGCCGACGCGACCCGCCGGATGCGGGTGCGGGCCAATGCCGACACCTCCGAAGACGCCGACCGCGCGCGCCGCATGGGTTCGGAGGGCATCGGCCTGTGCCGCACCGAGCACATGTTCCTCGGCGAGCGCAAGGAGCATGTCGAGCGGCTGATCCTGGCCGAGAGCGACGAGGAGAAGAAGGCCGCGCTCGATGCGCTGCTTCCCCTGCAGCGCAAGGACTTCGAGCGCATCCTGGAGTCGATGGACGGCCTTCCGGTCACCATCCGCCTGCTCGACCCGCCGCTGCACGAGTTCCTTCCCGACCGCACCGAGCTGGCCGTTCGCGTCGCGCTCGCGGAGGCCAAGGGTGAGGCGGACGAGAACGACCTGCGCCTGCTGCAGGCCGTCAACCGGCTGCATGAGCAGAACCCGATGCTGGGCCTGCGCGGCGTGCGACTCGGGCTGGTCATCCCCGGCCTGTTCGCCCTGCAGGTGCGCGCGATCGCCGAGGCGGCCTGCTTCCGGCAGCGGATGAAGGGCAACCCGCAGGCGGAGATCATGATCCCGCTTGTCGGCAGCATCCAGGAGCTCGAGCTCATCCGCGACGAGGCGGCGGGCGTCTTGAAGTCGGTCGCCGACGACCACGGCTGCACGCTCGAATTCCCCTTCGGAACGATGATCGAACTGCCGCGTGCCGCGCTCACGGCAGATGCGATTGCCGAGTCCGCCGAGTTCTTCTCCTTCGGCACCAACGACCTCACCCAGACGACGTGGGGCTTCAGCCGCGATGACGTCGAGGGCGGCTTCTTCTCCGCGTACCTGGAGAAGGGCGTCTTCGGGGTCTCGCCCTTCGAGTCCCTCGATGTCGAAGGCGTTGGTGCCCTGGTGCGCATCGCGGTGGAGAAGGGGCGCGCGACGCGTCCCGACATCCACCTCGGCGTCTGCGGCGAGCACGGCGGCGACCCCGACAGCATCCACTTCTTCCACGAGGTCGGGCTCGATTACGTGTCCTGCTCACCGTTCCGGGTGCCGGTCGCGCGGCTGGAGTCGGGACGGGCGAGCGTCCTCGAGCGATCCGCTGGCAGTGACACCCGCTGACGCCTGAGCACCCCGGTTCCAGCGAACGCTGGGTGCCGGAAGCGTCAAAGGCGACGCCCGCCGCACGGACCGCGTACGAACGTGACCGGGCGCGTGTCCTGCACTCTGCTGCATTGCGCCGCCTCGCGGCCAAGACCCAGGTCGTCAGCGTCGACGAGGAGCCCGAGGACGGGGTGCCGCGCACCCGGCTCACGCACTCGCTCGAGTGCGCTCAGATCGGACGCGAGCTCGGTGCGCGGCTCGGCGCCGATCCGGACGTCGTCGATGCCGCGTGCCTGGCCCACGATCTTGGCCACCCTCCCTTCGGGCACAACGGCGAGACCGCACTTGATGCCGCAGCGGCCGAGTGCGGCGGGTTCGAGGGCAACGCGCAGAGCCTGCGGGAGCTGACCCGGCTGGAGACGAAGGTCGTCGGGGCGGGTCTGAACCTGACCCGGGCCACGCTTGACGCCGCCTGCAAGTACCCCTGGCCGCGCAGCGATCGCGACCCGGTGAAGTACGGCGTCTACGCCGATGACCTTCCGGTCTTCGAATGGATCCGGGAGGGTGCCCCGGATCGCACGCGCAGCCTCGAGGCCCAGATCATGGACTGGGCCGATGATGTCGCGTACTCGGTGCACGACCTCGAGGACGGCGTACGCGCCGGGCTGGTCGACCTCAGCCGCCTGGCCGATCCGGGCGAGCGGGGCGATCTGGTCGCGTTCTCCCGCGAGCTCTATGGCGGTGGCGACGATGAGGCGCTGCAGCGGCTGCGGGCCGCCCCGTGGTGGCCCGAAGCCGTCGGCGCTCCGCGGACCGCCGCGCAGATGGCCGCCCTCAAGACCCTCACCAGCGAGCTGATTGCCCGCCTCGCCCGCGAGGCCCTGATGGCCACCCGGGCCGTCTACGGCGACGCGCCGCTGGCGCGCTACGACGCGTCGCTCGTCGTCCCTGACGAGGTGCGTTCGGAATGCGTCGTCCTGAAGGCGATCACCGCGCTGTGGGTGATGGGACGTTCGGGTGCCGACGCGTTGCAGATCCGCCAGCGGGAGCTGCTCGCCGAGCTGACCGAGGCCGTGGCCGCCGGTGCGCCGGCCACGCTCGAACCGCTGCTCGCCGAAGCGTGGATCGCGGCGGCCGACGCGGCGGGCCGGCGGCGCGCGATCGTCGACCAGGTGGCACGGCTGACGGATCTGTCGGCGGTGCGCTGGCACCAGCGCCTCGTCGCCGACGGCTCACCCCAATTGCCCACAACGCTGTAGCAAGAGCCTGTGTAAAACGGCGGGGCGGCCCGCTTGCCGCATACACTTTGGCCGTCGCCAACGCTGTGGATCGCGTGTCTTCCCGGGCGGCCCTGAGGGGAGGAGCTCTTGGCCGGTCGCATCAGCGACGCGAGCATCAATGCGGTCCGTGAGCGGGCGTCGATCGAAGAGATCATCGGCGCCCAAGTGGCCTTACGCCCGTCTGGCGCGGGGCGTCTGAAAGGGCTCTGCCCCTTCCACGACGAGAAGACCCCGTCGTTCTCCGTCAACACGACCAACGGCTTCTATCACTGCTTCGGCTGCGGCGAGAGCGGCGACGCCATCGGCTTCGTCCAGAAGATGGAAGGGCTGAGCTTTCCCGAAGCGATCGAGCGGCTCGCCCGCCAGCTCGGGATCACGCTCACGTATGAGGGCGGCACGTCGGCGGTCAACCGCGAGACCGGCAAGCGGATGCGTCACGTCGAGGCCAACAAGGAAGCGGCCTCGTTCTACGAGGAGCAGCTGCGCACGCCCGAAGCTCGGCTGGCGCGCGAGTTCCTCGCTGAGCGCGGGTTCGATGAGGCCGCCGCCAAGCACTTCGGCGTCGGCTATGCCCCGGGCGGCTGGGACACGCTGACCACCTTCCTGCGGGGCAAGGGTTTCTCGGTCCCGGAGCTCGTCGACTGCGGCCTGGCGAAGATGGGCAGTCGAGGATCGCCCATCGACCGGTTCCACCGCCGTCTCATGTGGCCGATCAAGGAGCCCGGCGGTGATGTCGTCGGTTTCGGTGCGCGTCGCATCCATGACGACGACCCCGTGCAGGCCAAGTACATGAACACGGCCGAGACCCTGCTGTTCAAGAAGTCGACCGTGCTCTATGGCGCCGATCTCGCGCGCAAGTCCATCGCCCAGCGCTACCAAGCGGTGATCGTCGAGGGCTACACCGACGTGATGGCCTGCCATCTCGCGGGGGTGGAGACGGCGGTGGCCAGCTGCGGCACCGCGTTCGGCGAGGAACACGTCAAGCTCCTGCGCCGGCTGCTGCACGATCAGGACGCTCATCGTTCCGAGGTCATCTTCACCTTCGACGGTGATGCGGCGGGTCAGGCGGCGGCGCGCAAGGCACTCGCGTTCGACCAGCATTTCGTGGCGCAGACCTTCGTCGCCATCGAGGCCGGCGGGCGCGATCCATGCGAGCTTCGCCAGCAGGAAGGCGATGCGGCCGTACGCGATCTGGTGGCCAACCGGGTCCCGCTCGTCGAGTTCGCGATTCGTAGCGCCTTGGCCGAGTACGACCTGGCCAGCGCGGAAGGTCAGGTAGCTGCTTTACGCGCGTCGGTGCCCTTGGTCGCCAAGATCAAGGATTGGGCGCTGCGCGACGAGTACGCGCGCCGGCTCTCCGGCTGGATCGGCATGCCCACGCCGGAGCCCGTGCTGGCGCAGGTTCGCCAGCTCGCCGGTGATCCCACGCGTCCTAGCCGCGGGGGCTCGTCGCCTCGCCGGCCCGCTCAGCAGGGCGGGCCCGACCAGCGTGCGCTTGCGGGGGAGCGCGAGGCGCTCAAGGCCGCGCTCCAGACGCCCGGCTATTGCGGCCCGACGTTCGACACCCTGGATCCGTCGCATTTCACCTTTCCCGAGACCCGCGCCGTCTTCACCGCGATCGTCGCGGCCGGAGGCACCCAGGCCGCCACGAGTCCGCAGGTCTGGGTCGGAGTGGTGGGGGAGGCGTGTGCCGACGACACCGTCCGTCAGCTGATGCGCGAGCTCGCCGTCGAGGCGTTGCACTTCGCCGGTGACGACGAGGCGGGCTACGCCACTCAGGTGGTTTCCCGGCTCCGCGAGTTCGACCTGACCCGGCGCATCGTGCGTCAGAAGGCCGTGCTGCAGCGGACGAATCCGGTCGACGAGGAAGGCTACCGGCGAGTATTCGGTGAACTTATGGCTCTCGAGGCGTTAAAGCGTCAGCTACGTAACGGCGATTAGCCCGAATCACGCCGTACATTGACCAAGGCATGCTGTATGTCACATCCGCCGCCTGCTGCAAGACCAGGCTCTGACTGAGGAGATGGCAAAACGACAGTCAAGGCCCCCGCCGTGTTGCCGCCGGAAGTCCAGGTCGACGAGGTCAAGGACCTCATCGCCAAGGGCAAAGAAGCTGGCTTTGTCACCTCGGAGGACGTCAGTGCGGCCATGCAGGCCGCCGAGCTTCCCCCCGAGCAGATGGACATCATCCTGCAGTTGCTGACCGATGAGCAGGTCGAGCTCGTCGACAACACCTCCGAGTCCGACGAGGACGACGCTGAGAGCAGCGCCGTGCGTCGCAAGCAGGAGGAAGAGCTCGCCCTCAAGACCCCCACCTCCGATCCGGTACGGATGTACCTGAAGGAGATCGGGAAGGTTCCGCTCCTGACGGCGGAGGAGGAGGTCGACCTCGCGAAGCGCATCGAGGCCGGCCTTTTCGCTTCCGAGAAGGTCGCGACCACTACCAAGAAGGTTGCCGACAAGCTGCGCCGCGAGCTCGAGGCCATCGAGCGCGATGGGCAGATCGCCAAGCGCAAGCTCGTCGAGGCCAACCTGCGGCTCGTCGTCTCGATCGCCAAGCGCTATGTCGGACGCGGCATGCTCTTTCTCGACCTGATCCAGGAAGGCAACCTCGGCCTCATCCGGGCCGTCGAGAAGTTCGACTACACCAAGGGCTACAAGTTCTCGACGTACGCGACATGGTGGATCCGCCAGGCCATCACCCGCGCGATCGCCGACCAGGCGCGCACCATCCGTATCCCGGTGCACATGGTCGAGACCATCAACAAGCTGATCCGTATCCAGCGCCAGCTGCTGCAGGATCTCGGACGCGAGCCGACCCCTGAAGAGATCGCTCACGAGATGGACCTCTCGCCCGAGAAGGTGCGCGAGATCCTGAAGGTGTCGCAGGAGCCGGTCAGCCTCGAGACCCCGATCGGTGAGGAAGAGGATTCCCACCTCGGTGACTTCATCGAGGATTCCGACGCGGTCGTCCCGATCGACGCGGCCAGCTTCATCCTCTTGCAGGAGCAGCTCGACTCGGTGCTGCACACCCTCTCCGAGCGGGAGAAGAAGGTCATCCAGCTGCGCTTCGGGCTGACCGACGGCCACCCGCGCACGCTGGAGGAGGTCGGACGCGAGTTCGGCGTCACCCGCGAGCGGATCCGCCAGATCGAGTCCAAGACGCTCTCCAAGCTGCGCCACCCGTCACGGTCGCAGAAGCTTCGCGACTATCTCGAATAAACGGGGCTAGCTGGGGCTAGTTTCCGCGGGCGCGCTGCCCGGAGACCGAGACGAAGGCAATCCCCACTCCGCCGACGACGACGATCCCGAGCAGCTGCACCGGGCCGAACTTGATCTTGCTCGGTGTGGCTGTTACCGGCGCACTTGTGACGGCCGTGCCTGCGCTGTGCGACGGCGTCGGGGCCGCTCCGGCTCCAGGGGCCGGCGTGATGCTCGCGCTGCTGGCCCCGCTGGCGCTCGGGGTGTCGCTGGGGGACAGGGAGTCGCTGCCGGCGACGGCGTGCAGGCGTACGGCGGCGAGGATGTCGAGGCGGCCGGCGCCGGCTTGAGGGAGCGGCTTCGCTGTCGACAGGATGATCTGGCGTACCTGGGCGGTGGTGCGCTGCGGGTCCTGGGAGAGCAGTAGCGCGGCGGCGCCGCTGACGAACGGTGCCGCCATCGACGTCCCCGCGTCTGAGGCGTAGCCGCCGTCCTCCCAGGTCGAGACGACGCAATCGGCAGGATCGCAACTCCCGCCTGCTGCGTCACCGCCGGGTGCCGCGAGATCGACGCCCGTGCCGCGCTGGCTGTAGGACGCGATGGAGCCGTTGGGACCGAGCGCGGCAACGGTGAGCGCATCGGGGCCATAGGTGCTGGCTGCTTCGGCCTGACCGTTTCCGGCGGCCACGATGACGAGGTCGCCGGCCTTCTTGGCAGCCGTGACGGCGGCGGGCAGGACTCGGTGAGGGTCCGAGAGCGGGAACGTGCTGCCCAGCGAGACGTTGATCAGCTTGACGTGGTGAGCGATCGCGTAGCGGATGCCGAGGGCGACGTCTGCGGCATTAGCCGTGCAGGAACCGGAACTGCTGGTCAGCACGCGTATCGGGACCACCTTGACGTCCGGCGCCACGCCGTAGCGCGATGACGCGACGATGCCGGTGACGTGCGTGCCGTGCGGGTCGCAGGTGTCGGGCTGATCCGCGCCCGGGGTGCAACGGGTCCCGGTGCAGGTGACCCCGCGCGAGACGCGACCGCCGAAGTCCGGGTGGGTGACGTCGACCCAGGTGTCGAGCACCGCGACCGTCACCCCGCGACCGTTGCCGGCGAGCGGCCCGGCGCCGACAAGATCAGCGAGCTGATCCGACCAGCTTCCGGTGACCGCAGCAGCGGGCGCGGCGAGCGCCATCGCGATCATGACGGCGAGCCCAAAGCCGGCCAGCGCTCTCGCCCCCCGGCCCACGGTCACATCCTCACGCACGCCATCGCAGCTCGCCGGTCAATCGTCCCAGCCGTTCTCCCCGCGGCCGGACGTGCGTGAACCTCGCGGGGTCCGCTGGCGTGGGGTGAGCGCAGCCCAGCCGTCAGCAAAATCTGAAAGGCGCTCCAGCAGGTCAAGCAGGCGTCGGCCCTCGCTGGAGAGGCGATAGTCGCCGCCCTCGTCGACCTCGACGAGCCCGCTCTCGCGCAGCTCGCGTAGCCGCTGGGAGAGGCGGTCATCGGCGACGCCGAGGCGTTTGGCGAGCGCGCGGAAGGGCTGAGCCGGACCGCGTAGCTCCCAGATGACACCGAGAGCGTGGCGGCGGGCCAGCAGTTCGACGAGGCCTCCCAGCGCCTCGGGCGTGCCGCCGGCGGAGGGCTCAGGCGGCACGGCCGGTGGGCGGCGGCGCGGGCGCGATGACGGACGGCTTGCGCTTGGCGTGCCGCTTCGCCCCCTCGGCCAGCCGGATGCGTCGTGACGCAACGCGGGTGGCCTGCGGGCTTCGCAGCAGAGCAACCACGGCGGCCTCCACGTCACCTTGAAATGCCAGCTGACCATAGCCCGCGCCGTCGCCGATGGACTGCAGGTCCTCGTGGATGGTCACCCCGCCCTGGAACAGGTCGATCACCCGAGGATGGATGTAGGACGCGCGGCAGACGGCGGGAGTGTTGCCGAGATACTCGGCAGTTTCCTTGACGGCGCGGGTGACTGCGCGCTTGATGGCCGACGGCGAGGTGGCCGCGCCCTCCGACACGGCGAGGGCGACCGCACACAGCACGGTGGCCGACCAGGTACGGAAGTCCTTCGCGGAGATCGCTCCGCTGTTGGACGTGTGGGTGACGTACCCGAGGTAGCTGTTGATGGCGCGGGAGTCGACGTTGACCCAATCGCCGTCGTCGTTGCGGAAGGCCAGCAGTTCGGGATCGTCGTCATCCTCGCGCGCCAGGAGCGTCGCCACGACCTCGCACACCTCGGGGTCAGCGACAGCCGCGAGACGTTGCTTGCCGCTCTTGGCCGGATAGTCGAACGTGACCGTGCCGTCGCCGTCGACGCTCGTGTGCTCGCGACGGATGGTTGCCAGGCCGAACGTGCCGTTCTCCTCCGCATACTCGGCGCCGCCCACGCGAAAAAAGCCGATGTCGAGCATCCGCGCTGCGCACGCGAGCACCCGCCGTTCCGGCATGCCCGGCAGTTCGAGGTCCTTCTTCACCTGGCGGCGCAGCGCGGGCAGCAGTTCAGCAAAGTCCAGGATGCGATCGAACTTTTCCAGGTCCCGCTTGCGTCGCCACTCATCGTGGTAGCGGTACTGGCGCCGCCCTGCCGCATCCGTCCCGACGGCTTGGATGTGCCCGGTGGCGTGGGGTGAGATCCAGACGTCTTTCCATGCCGGCGGAATGACCAAAGCCTCGATGCGGTCGAGGGTTTCGGGGTCGGTGACGGGGCGGCCTGCGGCGTCGTCGTACCCGAAGCTCTTGCCTCGCCGCCGCCGGGTGATCCCGGCGGCGGCGAGGTCGGAACGGCGCAGCCGCATGGCTTACCGAGTCCGTCAGATCACTTGACCGTTGTGGCGGTGGTGCTGCCCGGAGTCTGCGACTCGATCGTCTCCTTGAAGGACGCGAGCGCCTTTTCGACCTTGTCCTGCGGATCGCTGAACAGCTTGGCCACAACATCGCCGACGACACCGGCAGGCGGGTCGTATTGCAGGCTGACCTCCACACCAGTGGTCTCGCCGTGGTCGTCAAATCGCACGGCGCCGGAATTGTCGACATGGCCGTCGACGCTGCGCCAGGCCACCCTCTCGTTCGTGACGTCTTCGACGATCTTGGCGTCCCACTCGATGTCCTTACCGAGCGGTCCGCTGACCACCCAGTGCGTGAGCGTGTCGTCGCTGCCGCGGGGCTCGACGCTCTTCACGTCCGGGAGGATCGATGGCAGGTTGGTCAGGCCACGCCACCAGCCGTAGACCTTCTCCGGCGTGGCATTGACCTCGACGTAATGCGCAACAGAACCCATGTTGAATCTCCCTCAATAGCGTCTTTTATTCGCATTGAAGGACGTGCCCGACCTGCTCAGGAGGAAACAGGCAGGTGGGCGCGGTCACGGCAGGTGGCGACGAGCGACCGTGCGGTGTAGCAACTTTCAGTGCTGCGATCAGTGCGTGGCGTGGGTCCCGTGGCCGTTGGCGCTGGTGACCGCGGAGAATTCCAGCGTCTTCTCTTCAGCGGGACGACTGATGACCGACTTGGCGCGTGAGGCCAGCGTGCCTGCCTGAGCCGCGACGATGCCCGCCGCACCTTGCACCTCGGGACGCTCCTTGACGGCCCGGAAAGCCCGCACGAGGGACTCGTAGCGGTCGCGTCCGGCGCGTGCGCCAAGGACATATCCCGCAGCGAAGCCGATCCCGAATACCGCGCGGATAGCCATGTCCAAACCTCCGGGTGCGCCAGCTGACCAAATCCCCGGCCGGCTGCGGTGCGCTAGCATGACAAGCGCGCCGATGGCGCCCTATCCCGCGTAGCTCAATTGGCAGAGCAGCCGGCTGTTAACCGGCAGGTTACAGGTTCGAGTCCCGTCGCGGGAGCCCAGGTTAACGTCCGTTGTGAATGAGCAGGCGCAGCTCAGCCTGCAAATTCCGCCCCTTCCCGGGCGGCGATGATGAGGGCGTACGGCCCGTCGGCCAGCAGGCGGTCACCCTCGATCAGCATGGTCTCGGTGGCGAGCGAAATAAGCGTCCCGCTGGTCTCGTCGAACTCGACATCGGTCACCGCGCCGGCGGAGTTTCCGAGCTCGCTGAGCGCCAGGCGGCCCATGGGGGAGCGGTCCTGCTGCTCGCTCGCCGCATCGTCATCGGTGACGACGACGGCGTCGGGCCCGATCCCGATGATCTGCGGCCAGCCGACCGCCTGACTCTTACGCCCCTTGCCCAGCACGAGCGCCGAAACGGTCCACGGCGAAGGGGCGAGCAGGACGTCGCTCACCTCACCGAGGGTCTCCGCGCTCGATCGGCTGACGACGCGCCGGCCGCGTAGCTCAGACAGATGCATCGGAGCCTCCAGCAAGCCGGGCCCGGAAATCGGCGACGGCACTTCCGAAGCCGGCGAGATCGTCTCGGATGAAGGCTTCGACCTCGGCCGGGACCATCAGGGTGTCGCTGGAGACGGCAAGCGTGGACGGCAGGGGGAGCAACAAAGGGGCGCCTTCGGCCCGTTGCAACGCGGCTTCTCCACCGAGCTCGTAGCCGATGACCTCGCCGCGGTTCATCTCCACGATGAGGTCGCGGACGATGCCGAGTTCCTTGCCGGTGTCGGTCAGCACCTGGTTGCCGATGACGTTGCGGCCCTTGGCATCTTGGGCAGCCGCGTCCCCTTCAGGCGCATCGAGCGCCGACGCGTCGGTCACCATGATGGCGTCGCGTCCGACGGCGTGCACCTGCTCCATGGCGAGCACGTTCTTCAGACGCCCGGCGAGGCGGCCGCGCTTGTTGAGTGTGAAGCCGGCGACCCGGCCCTGATCGGGGATGTAGATGACATCCCGGGTCTCGGCGATGTCCTCGCCCGTGGTTGTCGTCACGACGGGCAGGCCGACGAGACTGGTCGCCCGCATCAGGAGGTCGGTCATTCGCGCTTCCCTCCAGGACGTCCGCCGCGGCGTGAGGTGGCCACGACCCCACCGGTGCGGCGTTTGCGTCGAACAACGGTGAAGGCGATGAGAAGGGCGATGAGCGCGATCACCACGATGATCACGATGGCCAGGGTCACCTGCTAGTTGTACCCCGCGGCGATATCTTGACGCCCGATCGCGCTGCGCGTTCTAGCTGGTCGCGGGGCCGCGCCAGAGGTCGATGCCACCCTCGACCGCGTCCTGGTCGATCTCCGCAAGCTCCTCGTCGCTGAACGCCTGGTGCTCCAGCGCGGCGATGTTCTGCTCCAGCTGCTTCACGGACGAGGCACCGATGAGCACCGACGTCACCCGCGGGTCGCGGGCCACCCACGCGAGGGCGAGCTGGGCCAGCGACTGGCCGCGCCGCTGCGCGATCGCGTTGAGGGCGCGGATGTGTGTGAGGTTCTGCTCGGTCAGCAGGTCGGACGAGAGTGAGGAGTTCTGCGCCATGCGTGAGTCCGCTGGGATTCCGTCGAGGTAGCGGTCGGTCAACATCCCTTGTGCGAGCGGGGAAAAGGCGATGCAGCCGGCACCGACCTCCTCCAAAGTGTCGAGCAGGCCGCCCTCGACCCAGCGGTTCAGCAACGAGTACGACGGCTGATGGATGAACAGGGGAGTGCCCAGCTCGCCGAGGATGCGGGCGGCCTGGGCGGTGCGTTCTGCGGAGTAGGAGGAGATGCCGGCGTAGAGGGCGCGACCGGATTGCACGGCGGTGTGGAGCGCGCCCATCGTCTCCTCGAGCGGGGTGTCAGGGTCGAAGCGGTGGGAGTAGAAGACATCGACGTAATCGACGCCCATCCGCTCGAGCGATTGATCCAGGCTCGAGAGCAGGTACTTGCGCGAGCCGAACTCGCCGTAAGGGCCGGGCCACATGTCCCAACCCGCTTTGGTGGAAAGGAAGAGCTCATCCCGGAAGGGCCGGAAATCCTGCGCGAACAGCTGCCCGAAGTTGGCCTCAGCGCTCCCGTAAGGCGGCCCGTAGTTGTTCGCGAGGTCGAAGTGGCATACGCCGAGGTCGAACGCGCGTCGCAGGATCGCCCGCTGCGTCTCGAGCGGCCGATCGCCGCCGAAGTTGTGCCATAACCCCAGGGATATCAGCGGAAGTTTGATCCCGCTGCGCCCGCAGCGGCGGTAGGTCATTCGCTCGTAGCGGTCTTCGGCGGCGACGTAGGTCATGGGGTGCCTTCCGGTGGGCCTCGGGCTCTGTGCGCTGGGCGGTCCTCGAACTCGAGGAAATGGTTGATCATCGGCCTTTCGATCAACCATTTCCCCGTGCGTCAAGCGGCCACACTCCCGGCTAGGCTGACCGTTTGGGGGCGGTAGCTCAGCTGGTTAGAGCAGGGGACTCATAATCCCTGGGTCGTCGGTTCGAGTCCGACCCGCCCTACACGATGCCTGTGATGCCGGACTATGACAGATCGGCTTGCAGGGCTCGCACGATCGCCTCGGCGGGTGCGGCCGAGGTCAGGCCGTCCACCGAGATCAGCCGGTCGCCGAAGACGGCATGCACCCCGTCTCTGGCGGAGAAGGCCATGTCGCCGAGCCCAGTCACTTCGGTCACGTGCTCCACGTCCTGGGAGATCTTGTCGGTCGTGAGAAAGTTCTGGTAGGCGCTGGCGCCGCCCTCGGTCATCACCGTCACGCTGATGCCTCCCACCCCCGAGGACGTGAAGTAGTCGCAGGTGTAGGAGTTGCCGGGGGCGTTGTCCTGCTCGCGACTGCTGGTCAAAGCTGTGCCGCTGAGCGACGCCGCCATTGAGGTGGGGATCGTGGCGCAAACGTCGACGGGGGTCGCGGCTTTTCCTGCGGTCGCGGGACTCGTCGTGGAGGCGGTCGCGGCCGGCGCCGACGCCGACGCCGCGCTCGTAGGAGCAGCGGAGGGACCGGCCTTCGAGGAGGAGGATCCACAAGCGGCAACCCCTGCGCTCAAAGTCAGTACGGCGAGCAGCGAGCGGGCTCGGCGCGCATGCCCGGGCGCCGACGTGCCGAGGTGCATCGAGCCGAGGTTCATTGCTGAGCGTGTCATGGCCCGCACTTCAGCACGTCGGCGTAACGCCTGAGTAACGTTGCTCCCGTACACCGTTGACCGATATACCGGTAGCCGATATAGAGTCCCCGACCATGATGCTTCGCGGCAGGCGTTCCTGGGACATCCCCGATGTCGACGACGACATCGACTGGTGGTCGTTGCTGACCATCGCACTGGCTTTGGCGGGACTCGTAGGCGTGGTGGTTCTCGTCATGTTCGGCGGGCTGTCTGCGGGTGCGGCAGGTGGTTGCGGTGGGGGCTGAGGCCGACCGCTTCGGATGGTCGGTCGCGGCGATCACGGTCGGTGCGGTCGCCGTCCTTGCAGTCGCCGGGCCGGCAGTCGGAGCACGCCCGGCCGTACCGCTCACGTGGCTGCTCTTCGTGGGATCGTCGGTCCACGTCGCGTCGACGGTTGCACTGTTTTCGTTCGATGACGTTCGCCGCCATGCCCGGGCTCGCCCGGCGCGGTATGTAGCGGCGCCCGGCGCGCTGCTGGCGAGCACGGTTGCCTCGTGGCTGGTGCTGCCGGCCCACGGCCGAGCCCTGCTGCTGTTCGCCTTCTTCGGCTGGCAGTTATGGCACTACCAGAAGCAGAATCTGGGGCTTGCCTCGCTCGCGACGTCGGCGGCCCGGATGCCCTCGCTTCGCCCCGTCGAACGGCGATGCATCACGGCGGCCGGTATTTGCGGGGTGCTCGCGCTCGTCGCGGATCCCGCTGTGCTGCAGATCGTCGACTGGCGCCCGCCGGCGCTCCTGGCCACACCGGCGCTCGTGCTTTCTCGGGTGGGCCTGGGCCTCAGTGTCGCGGCGGCGACGGCTTTGACCGCCCGGCGTTGGGCGACGGCATCGACGACCGCGTCGGCGGCTGCGGTCTACCTGGTGTCAGTCGCCTTTCCCATCCCGCTCGTCCTCAGCCACGCGCCGTACGCAGCCATCGGCGGGATGACCCTGGCCCACGGGCTGCAGTACCTGCTCCTCGTAGCGCACGTCGTCGCGGGCCCGCCATCGCGGCGCAACGCGTACCCACTGCTGGCACGCCACATCGCTGTCCTGACGCTTGTCGTCGCGGCCGCTGGTGTCCTCAGTTTGCTCTCACACCTCCACGGCGCCACTCACACACCAGGCCGGGTGCTCTTCGGTGGGTACCTGGCGATGGTGATGACGCATTTCGTGGTTGACGCCGGACTGTGGCGGCTGCGCGAGGACTTCCCGCGGCGCTGGCTCACGCAGCGGATCCCGCGGCTGCTCGGCGTGACAACCGGCTGACGATGCATCGCCGGGCGGAGTACTGTGCGGCCGTGGCCGACGACGGGTTCAGCGGGTTCGGGCGCTACGCCGGCCCGGCGACCTTCCTGCTCGCCAGCCTCGCCGGAGGTCCCAAGCACGGTTACGCGCTGACCAAGGACGTCGAGGAGTTCGCCGGCGTGCGACTTGCGCCCGGGACGCTGTACGAGGCGCTCACCAGGCTTGAGCAGGGTGGGTTCATCGAGGCGCTTCCGGCGCAGGACCGCCGCAAGCCGTATCGGCTCACGGCGGCGGGCGCCGAGGCGCTCAAAGCCCACCTCGACCATCAGCGGCACGTCGCGAACATCGGATTGCGACGGCTGCGCACCGGGTTCGGCGCGACGTGACGCGCTCCGAACGACATGCCCAGCGCCTGCTCCGGTGCTATCCGAGAGTGTGGCGCGAGCGGTACGGCGAGGAGCTTGCCGCGCTCTTGCTCGACGATTTCGCCGATCGGCAGAGGTCACTGCGACGCGACCTCGACGTGGTCCGAGCGGGACTCGGCGCGCGACTGGTCGCCGGCGGACTGGCGCGTGGACCGGTGCGCAGTCCGGCGGCGGCGAGGGCCATCACCACGGCGGCGCTGGTCGGTTTCGTCGCCTCGGCGTTGTCGATCTGGGCCCAACTCGCCGACGGCTGGCTCACGTCACCGCGCGACTCGGTGTCCGCTCCGGTCAGTTTTGTGGCTCTCACGATCGGGCTCGGGGGCCTGCTCGCGCTCTCAGTCGCCCTCCTTCTGCGCCTCGCCGTGGCTGTCGGCCGGGCTTTCCGGTCCTCGGGTGCGACGCTCCTGGCCCGGCCGCTGCTCGTCCTGGTGGCTGGCGTCGCCGGGCTCACGGTCGGCTTACGGCTGACGTCGCCGTACTGGCCCGGTGCACGCCTCGCGCACCACGACGGAATGTTGGCGCCTGTGGCGCGCATTGGCTGGGCTGCGACGGAAACCATCAGTACGTTCTGGCTTCACCCGACCCGGCTGCTCACCCTTCCCACCGGTGAGCTCGCCTGGATGGTGGCGTGCCCGGTCGCCGTCACGGGGCTGGTCTGGTCACTGGTGCGCCTTGCCCGGGTCAGCGATCTTCGCCCGGCTCGGCTGCCCCACGTTGACGCGGCTACCCGCGCTGCTGTCCTGCTCTGCCTGATCGCCGCGTCCGCGTGGGTCGTCGGTTCGCAGCACGCGGCCGACGCGAACTACCGTGCGGGCACGCTCGATCTGGTCCTGATCGCGGTGATGGCCGGCGTCGCCTCACGCTGGAGTTTGCTCAACGGGCTCGAAGCCGGCCAGAAAGTCGATCACTTTGGCTGAAGGCATCTCGCAGGCCCTGAGCTCGGAGCCGCCGGCGGTCAAGTAGAGATTGGCGCTGACGATGTCCCGCCCTCCGAGCTCCTCCGCGTAGACCGCCATGGCACGACCCGCGGCGGCGACGGAGCGGGTGAGCCCGTAACGGCGACCCTTGTAGCGCACCTCGGACCAGCCCACGGGAACGCGGTCGAACAACGCGGCGTAGTCGTCCTCGCTGGACATACCGACATTCTTCCTGACGTGATTTCCGACGTGCGGGCGTGCCGCGAGGCCCGGACAATGGCGGCGCGCTAGTTTGCGGGCCATGGCATTGCGGCCAGGCGATTTCGTCGAGCGTCGTTGCGGTTACGGCGTCGCCCGGTTCGGACGGATCGTCGGCCCGATTCGCCGCGGCCACGACAGCTGGTACGTCTCAGTCGCCGACGGCATCACCTGCTGCGATTACGGCTCGGACCTTCTCCCGTTGCTGGACGCCCAACCCGGGCGACATCCGATCCGCTAGCCAGGCCCGAACGGCCGCTGGCCCGCACCCCACCCAGATGGGCGGGAGGCGGACCAGCAAGCCTCGCTCGTCGCGTCAGTGCTATGACGACGACTGGAACGTGTTCTTCAACGGCACGACGTTCTTCGGGTCGCAGTTGTAGATGCCCTTGTTCGGCTGGGTCACGGCCTTGTCGTAGACGAAGCCGTTCGGTGTGACATCCATGATCACGTAGCAGGTCGGCTGCTGCGGGTTCGACGGATCGGTGTTGCGCGGCGGGAACAGACCCCCGGCCGTCCACGCCGTCTCCGAACCTGCCTTCTGCAGCACGCAATCCTGCGTCAGGTCATTGCCGCAAGCTGTCGCGGACTTGGCCCAGAGCGTCCACGCGTTGAAGGCGAGGGCGGTGAAGTCGGTGTACGTCGGGCTGGTGGTGCCGGCGCTCATGATGCTCTTGATCTCCTTGACGACCGGTTCATCGGTCATCTCGAAGGGCAGGTGGCTGAAGTACTGGTACGTCGGCTGCGACGTGCCGACACTCTTCACGGCAGCGATCGTCTGCGGCTCGTAGTACGCATTGCCGAGCAGCATCCAGGTCAGCTTCAGGCCGACGTCCTTGATGGACGTCAGCTCCGGGGCGATGTACGCAGCGCTTCCGGTCGCGTTCATGTAGCCCTGAGCGCCCGAGTTCTTGATCTCCGCCATGTACGGACGCCAGTTCGTCACCAGCGGCGGGCGCTCGGAGTAGTCAGCAACCTTGAAGCCGATCTGCTTGACCGCTTCCTGGGTGCGTAGCCCCTGCGGCCTCAGGGAGGCGATGTTGCTGCTGCCGACGGCGATGCCGCTCTTGAGGGTGTCCGGATACTTCAGTGACAGCAGCCGGAACGGGCCGATCTGAAACTCGTTCGCCGGGTTGGGCGTCGCCTGGACCTGAAGGGCCGAGGAGGTCGCCTCCGGTGAATCGGCGTATGCCGAGATCTGGCCGAGCTTGCAGGCCAAACGCGGTTTCACGCCGGGCGCGTCGAACGCGTTGCCGTTTCCGACCAGCATGAATTCCTTCTGGCAGGCGGAGATCATCTCTTGCCCGACGTTGAAGAGCTTCGCGTCGTAGTCGGTGAGGACGATCTTGCGGCCGTTGATGCCGCCGGCCGCGTTGCACCACTTCGCGAACGCCTGACCGACCTGGAAGAACTCCTGACCGAGCCCCGGTGCAGCTGCTGCACCCGGGTCAGCCATCGTGCCGATGTTGATGCTCGACGCGCTGATGCCTCGCCCGCTGCCACCGGTCGCATTCCCCGGCCCGCAAATGGCTTTCAGATCACCGAAGTCACCGGCGGCGGCGGCCGACGCGGTGGGGGACGCGGCGCTGGATGTTCCGGACGACGGAGTGGTCGTCGGGGTGTTGCTCGAGCGACCACACGCCGCAAGGGTGAGGGCAACCACCGCTCCGATTGCCACCGGGGTGGCAATCGCGTTGAGGGTTGGACGACGCGACATAGAGCAATCTCCAGATCAGATGAGAGACAAATGAAGACATGCGTCTGCCAAGGCAGACGCATGGATTACCAGCCAACCTAGCGGCCCAGCAGCACCGTGATGGCGCAGCACATGCCGTCGAGACCAACTCGTGACACAGTCCCACCTGTTAGGACATAAGGGCTTTCAGGCTGCGGCCAGCCGAAACGAGGAACCGCTGCTCCCGGCGACCCAAGCCTGCGGAAGCGCGGCGGCCAGCGCATGCTGGGCGCGCCATCCGGTGCAGTGTCCCGGGACGACGAGGGCAGGGTCGAGGTCGGCGAGCGCGCTGACGGTCTGGCCGACGATGGGCTCGAAGGCAGGGCCGCCCAGATGCAGGCCTCCGACCAACGCGTGGAGTCCGGGCGTCGCCGTGAGGCGCTGGGCGTGACGCACGATGTTGACCGCGCCGGCGTGAGCGCATCCGGTGAGGACCAGCAGGCCCTGGCCTCGCACGTGGACCACGAGCGCCTGATCGTCGATGACGAGCGGGTCGGGCTGCCAGTCAGTGCCGGTCCACGCTTGATGAGCCGGCGGCATACCGCGCTCGAAATCGGTCGTCCGGTCGATCTCTCCGGTGATCAGGACGCATCCGTCCACGAGCAGAGAAGGTTCGCGCCGCTCGATGACCTCCAGCCCCTCGGCCGCCAACGCCCGCTTGCTCAGGGTGGGTAGCTCTTGCGGGTCGCGGCCAGGAATGGCGAAGCGCCGACGCGTCCAGGCCCCGGGGTGCACCACCATCGGCAGGGCGCGCGTGCCGCGCCTTCCTGCAAGGCCGGCGAGCCCGCCGGCATGGTCGAAGTGGCCATGGCTCAGTACCACCGCCTGGATCGCGGAAAGGTCGACTCCGAGACGATCGGCGTTGACGACCATGGCATCGGGAGAGAGCCCGGTGTCGAACAGAAGGGTGGTCTTGGTCTCGCCGCGGCGCACCGTGACCAGGGCGGAGAAACCGTGCTCGGCCATCAGTCCGACAGTCGTCGTGCCTGCCTCGAACTGAGGAGCGCGGGCCATGCCCGCCGAGAAGGGGGCCCGCGTCGTTCGCTCGTCGCCGGTCAACAGGGCGTCGTAGACGTTGTCGACCAGTGTCGTGATGACCACTTCATCGACCGGTTCGAGCGCGATGGGGTCGACCGCCGTGCCCTCGGCGGTGTGCGGGGCGGATCGCACGACCTCTCCGGCTCCGACCGGTTCGTCACACATCAAGTCCTCCCATGGGCTCAGTGTCCAACAGCAGCAGGCTGCCCTGACCTCCGGGAGCGTGCCTGTGGAAATGCCGAAACCCAACCGCGCCCTGATGGACTCTTATAGATGTGGGCAGTGACGACGGCTTTCGGGAATTCGTTCTCGCGCGCCGTCCGAGCATGCTGCGCTCAGCACATGCGTTGACCGGTGACCGCGCCGCGGCTGAAGACCTGGTGCAGAACGCCCTTCTGAAGACGTACACCGCCTGGGGGAGGGTCAGCCAGGCCGCCGACCCATACGCCTATACGCAGCGGATCTTGTTCACGTCGTTCAGCCGCATGCACCGACGCCGGCGCGTGGTCGAGGCCTTGGGAGCCCGCGCCGACGCCGCTTACGAGGACCCTGGCGTCGCGGATCGGGATCAGCTACGCCGCGCACTCGATGAGCTTCCAGCGCGCTATCGGGCCGTGGTCGTCCTGCGGTTCTACGAGGACTTCAGCGTGGAGAAAGTCGCCGAGATCCTGGGCTGCTCGACGGGAACCGTCAAAACCCAGACGGCCCGCGGGCTGGCACGCCTGCGACTCTCGCCTCAGCTCGACGCCAGCCAGAAGGACGGTGAGCATGAACGTCTCTGATCTCCAGCAGGTGCTGCGCGGGCGCGCCGACGAGGCGTCGACGGATCACCCTGATGTGGAGTCGCTTGTCAGGAAGGGCCGGCTGCGGCGGCGCAAGCGGAGGGCAGCGGCGCTCGCCACGGCTGCGGCCGTGGTCGCCGCAATAGCAGCAATCCCAGTGCTTGTCGGCGGCGGATCGAACTCCGGCGATGCACCCGCCACGCTGGTGCCGATTGTCTCAGCGCCGCCGTCTCCAATCCCGATCGTTTCCCCGAGTCCCGCGGCCGACTGCCCGGCGCCTCTCAAATGTGGGGCACTCCAGGTGTCGCCGTTCCCGTCATCGGCCGCCACGGCCACGGCGGTCCCGGATGTCACCTTCCACACCGGCATCTCTGATGCGGGGCCTCAGGAGCACGCCACTCGATGGATGAACGTGAACTCGTGGACGACTCCCGTCAGTACCCCCCTCTATCTCAACGATGATCCTTTCCTGACCGTGTACGCGGGAGGGGCGACGATTGATCCATCGTTGATGAGCGATGCGACGTTGGCCGCCGTCCTGGTGATTACGCCGCTCGACTATTACCGGTTCGGACACGACCATCTCGCGCTCGACGACGTCGGCACGATCTACCGCCCCTCGCCAGCTCCGCAAGGCAAGCTCAAGGTGATCTCGGTGACGGGCAGCCTGCTCACCCTGAACCTGGTGGGCACGTCGCAGAACTACGTCTTCAACGCAGCGACCGACACCTTCCAGTAATCGCCCCCGAGGCGGTGCGTGACAGTAGGCCGACTCGTCGCCGGTCAGCCAGTGACCTGGGCGGTGTTGTCGAGCCAGTGCTGGACGAGGTCGGTGTCGCCGGCGACTTTGATGTTGCTGGCCGCGCGGTCGGTGAGAGAGAGCCGTCGGGTCAGGTTCAGCAGCAGTGATCGCGCCGGTCCGCTCACCGTCACATCGGCCTGCTGGGTTGCGGGCTTCCACGTCGCCCCGTCAGGGCGCCGTTCGATGAACCAAGCACCCGTGTCGTCCGCGGAGTCGGTGGCCAGCCACTGCAGGGTCTGCCCGGTGCCGCGGATGGCCTTCGCGGACTCAGGCCGCTGCATCCCCCACGTGGGGGAGGTCAGCATCGCGAGGTGGTTGCTGATGAGTGCGGCCGCGATGTCGGGGTCGATGTCGACTGGTCGGCCCGCTGCGCCGGCTGCGTCAAAACCGTGGATGACTGTCTCATTGAGGACGCTCGACATCCAGAATCGCGTCCCGGACCGCTCGTCGCCCGCGGCGTTGAACACCGGAGCGTCAAGCGCGTCATCGGAGCATGCACTCGAGAACCGTTGCGCGGACTGCGACAGCCACGCCTGCCACTCGCGGGGGTCGGTGGGGAGTGCGGCCATCTCGGTGGGCAGCTGTGTGGGGTCGCTGATGCGTCGCTCGATGATCTCAGCGACCCAGTGCTGGGTCTGGCCCACGTGCTCGACCAGCTCACGCACGGTCCACTCCGGGGTCGTCGGCACGGCGGCATCAGGCCCGGCAGCAGCGGCTGAGTCCGCCAGGCGTCGGGTGTGTTCGACGATCGCGCGCCGGGCAGCTTCAGCGTTCAGGTCGGTCATCGGACTGTCCTTCGTTGAGGTCGTTGTGCTGTGGCTGACTCCATGTGCCGGTCGAACTCATCGGTGGTCTGTGGATTGGCTGAAACGATCAGTAGGTGCAACGATTAGCCGCCGATGCGGCGGTGTCAGCCGTAGCCGCAGCCGCAGCCGAGGGCGTCGAAGGCTTCGGCGTGGAGCGGGTCGATGGGTGGGGCGCCGGCCGCCCGGCCGCGGCGGCGTGCGGCTGCGTCGGCTTGTTTCGAAGGGGTGCGAGCATGGCCTCGAACGCGGACCGGTTCAGGACCTGCACGCTGCCGATGTTCGCGTCCTGGCCATCGGGTGTCAGAGTCGGCAGGCCGCCGGGTCGCCCGAGGTAGGGCGTGACGGCACCCAGGTCGGTGTCGCTGAATTCGAGCCCGCGCTGCGGGACCGTCTCGAAGCTCACCCTGCTGGGATCGACGCCACGCAAGCGCAGCGCGAGCCTCTCCAGATCGCTCAGTGAAGTGCCGCGGTCGAGCGTGATGGCGCCCTTGATGGCGCCCACCAGTTCGGCCACCTTGACCGGATTGAAAAGGAAGCGGTTGGTGGTGGCTTCCCGAAAGACCGAGCCGAGGAATTGCTGCTGCCGCTTGATGCGGTCGATGTCGTTGTTCGGAAGCCCGTAGCGCTGGCGCACGAAGGCGAGGGCTTGGGCTCCGGCGACCTTCTGTGGGCCGTACACCCCGTGAAAACCGCTGTATCCATCGTCGATATTGGTGATGGCGGAGCCGGTGTAAGGGGCAGGCCGGATGCACACCTCGACGCCGTCGAGGACGTTGCTGATCTTCTCGAAGCCGTCGAGGTCGACCGAGACGTAGTGGTCGATCTGCAGCCCGGTCAGGAGTTCAACAGTGCGCCCGAGCAGCGCCGGGCCGCCGAGTGAGATGGCGGCGTTGAACTTGTCCCGATGGGCCGGCCAAGGCCGCTTCTGCTTGTCGATGTATGCGGGGATGGTCACCAGGGTGTCCCGGGGCAAGGACACGTTGGTGATGGTCCCATCCGCATCCAGGTGAGTCAGGATCGTCGTATCGCTGCGGGTTCCCGAGCGGACGCCGAACTGATCCGTGGCGGTGTTGTCGGTGCCGACCAGCAGCCAGTTCTCAGATCCCGGCGCCGATTTCGGAGGCCGGTGACTGCCGAGGTTCAGATTCACGCGGGAGACGGTGCTGTTGAACCATTCCTGGACGACGAAGCCACCCACGCTCACGACCAACACCAGCAATGACAGGCAGATCGCGGTCGTGCGCGCCGCGCGATACGGGAGTCCTCGCGCCCGGCTTACGTGGCGGGACATCCGCCGACCATGACGCCGATGACGCCGCAGTAGCTGGACTCGCTGACCAGCCATCGGCCGTCGGTGTCGTTGACGGTGACATCTGTCTCGGCGGTCTGCGGATACCCGGCCGCGCGATACGTGAGAGTGGTTGACGCGATGGCCTGATCCGCCGAGACAAAGTAGATCTTCATGGATTTCACCCGGACGGTGCGTACCAACTCCGGATCGGTACGCGTGAGTTTCTGCAGGACCGACGACAGTTCCTGGCCGTTTTCGATGGCCCCCAGGGTGACGTCGGCGGGCCGGCCCCCGGTGAAAGCCTGCAGGAGCACCTGCCGCACGGCAGCCATGGCAGCGGTCGGATCGGCAGGCAGCGGGACCGCGGGGTGGACGATCAGTTCATCAGCCACCCGCATCACGTCGGTCAGGGACACCTTGCCGCTGGAAAAGACCGTCAGCGTGACGTTCGGCGCCTCGACCCAGGTGAGCTCGTAGCCGACCGAGGTCGAGGGCGCGACGGCCTGCAGCGTCTGCAAGAGCGCGCGCTTTCCGCGCACGGTCGTCCAGCTTTCGGTGGATCCCTTGGACTGCTCGGCGAACGCGTCGAGGTCGGCGGTGTAGCCGCGCTGAACCGCCAGTGACACCTGGGGAGCATCCGCACCGGACGGCTGGCCCGACGACGGCTGGTAGTACTGCGAAACGCTCGAGTGGCCGTTCTCTTTGATCATCGCCCCGAGCACGAAATTCGGGGACGCGGCGAGCCCGTCCGGCAGGTACGTCACGTCGATTCCACTCACGCTCGCCAGTGGCACGACGGAAGCGGAGGGCGAGGCGGGCACGACGCGGTTGATGTCCGGTCGTCCAGCAGAGTTCGCCGTCGCGAGCGGAACGGTGACGGCAGCAGCAATCGCGCCGGCGGCCAGCACGCCGACCGCTGCGAGGTTGCGACGGCGCCTGCGGCGATACCCGCTGATGACCGCCGTCGCAGCCTGCGGGGGCAACACCAGATTCTGGGTCGCGTTTCGCATCAGCTCTGCCAAGTCTTCAGCCATCTCATGCCTCCGTGGTCGACAGCGCGGCTGCCAGGATGGGGTCCTCGCGGAGGCGGTGCAGGGCACGCGACGCGAGCGTTTTGACAGTGCCGACCGTGCATCCGAGTTGCTCGGCGGTTTCGGTTTCCGTGAGGTCGGCGAAGTAGCGCAGGACGACGACGCTGCGCTGGCGAGCAGACAGTCGCTTCAGCGCAGGCAGCAGGTGGCCGCGGAGCAGGACGTCGGCACCGATCTCGTAGCTGTACTCGTCCGGCGTTTGCCCGACGAGCGTTTCGCGCATACGCGTTCGGCGCAGTCGCGATCTGCTGGCAGCGTTGACCAGCATCCGGCGTACATACGGCTCCGGCGCCGCCGGGCTGCCGTGCTTTCGCCAGTGTTTGTAGAGCTGCTCGTGGACCGACTGCAGGAGGTCCTGGCCGGCGCCGAGGTCGCCGGCGAGCAGGACCGCGAGCCGTAGCAACCGTGATCCTGACGTCTCTACGAACGCAGTGAACGCGGCGTCGGCATCACTCACGTGTCAACCGAGACCTTGCGGCGCGCCCCACATAGATAGTCAGTCCACCCGACCCCGAAAAGGTTGACAGTAGCTACAGGCGCGGCGTGTGCAGGCCGCGGATCCACAACTGCCAGGCGCCGTCCACGTTGCGCCGCGACCAGCCGTCACGGCTCGGTCCGTAGCCGAGGAAGTTGTTGACCCTGGACAGCATCCAGCTCGCCACGGCTTCGCGCTTGTCCGCAGGCAAGTCCTCGCGGGCGAGTGCGATGAACAGCGCCGAGCCATCGCCGAGCGGCTCGGCCAGGATGAACCCTTCCTGGCCGATGTCATGGCTCGGATCATCGAACGTCAGCGGTTGCAGGCTGACGCCTCGGGCTTTGAGCGCCCTCTCAGCAGGACCCAACTACCTCACCGCCACAGCTCGGTTTTTCCCCCGGCGGTTGGTCCCATGGTGCGACAGATGGCGGGCGTCTGTCGCTGTTTCCGGTCAGCGGGTCGAAGCGGGCCTCACCAGATTGGGTGGCTGCCGCCCGGCCAGCACTGCGACCGCCCCCTCGCATGCCAGCTGAGCCATGCGCCGGCGGGTCTTTTCGGTCGCACTGCCGATGTGAGGGAGCAGGACCGTGTGCGGCGCGGCGAGCAGGCGAGGATGGACCGACGGTTCCCTCTCGTACACGTCGAGGCCGGCGCCGAAGATCACTCCCCGCTCGAGGGCGATCGCCAGCGCGACCTCATCGACGACCGGTCCGCGAGAGGTGTTGACGAGGACGGCGTGCGGCCGCATGAGCCGAAGCCGGCGCTCGTCCATCAGCCCGCGCGTCCGAACCGAAAGCGGTACGTGCAGGGAGATGGCGTCGGCGCGAGCCAGCAGGTCATCGAGGTCTGCGACGTAGCCGGGCAGCCCGGTGTCTCGCCGGGAATGATGGAGCACGTTCATCCCGAAGCCCGCGGCGCGGCGCGCGACGGCCTGCCCGATACGACCGAATCCGACGATGCCCAGCGTCGCCCCGTGGACATCGTTTCCGAGGAAGGCGTCGATGCGGAAGCCGTCCCACTCACCGGCCCGCAGCGTCACCTCGGCGTCGGATGCTCGTCGGGAGGCCGCGAGCAACAGCAGGAACGCGAGATCGGCTGTCGTCTCGTCGAGCACGCCAGGGGTGTTGCACACGGAGATCCCGAAGCGCGCGGCTGCCGTCAGGTCGATGTTGTCGTACCCGACGCCGATGTTGCCGACGACGCGAAGGCGAGCGGAGCCGGCGCTGAACACGGCATCGTCGATGGTGTCGGTGATGGTGCAGATGAGTGCGTCGTACTCGGCGGCCGCATCGACGATTCGGGCGTGGGGCAGCGGCTCCGGCTCGAGCCATTCTGGATCGTGCCCGGCGTCGAGCAGCGGGCTCAGCCAATCAGGTGGCAGTGGCCGGGTGACGAGGACGCGGGCCACGCCGCCAGCCTAGGGCGCCGGCGCTTTGCGAGGCTCGCGCTCGTGGGCTCGCCGGTCATCGCCGCCGGCCCAGTAGCTCAGCCGTGCCTCACAGGGCCTGTAGGACACGCAGCCTGTCAGCCCGGGCGCGCAGGGTCGGCCCCAGCTCGGGACCCCAGATGTCGCTGCCGTGGGGCACTCCTCGGTGCAGATGGAACTCGGTGCTGACGCCCGACTGCAGCAGCTTCTGCGCGTAAGCCAGACACTCGTCGCGAAAGATGTCGAGCTCTCCGACTTCGAGGTAGGTCGGCGGAAGGCCGGACGCGTCCTCAAGCCGAGCGGCCGCAACGTAAGGGGACACCGAAGCGGTGCCGCGGTCCTCGCCCAGGACCGCCTCCCACGCGGTGACGTTGTCCTCGTAGCTCCACATGCAGGTCGGTTCGAGATCGGGGTTCGGTGTGACGGTGCGGTCATCGAGCATCGGGTAGACCAGGATCTGCTGGGCGAGGTCGACCTCGCCGCGATCGCGCGCCAGGATGGCCAGTCCCGCAGCGAGTCCGCCTCCGCCGCTGTCACCCATCACGGCGAGCCGATGCGGATCCGCCCCGAGATGCTCGGCATTCTGCGCAAGCCAGCGAAGGCCCGCGTAGCAGTCCTCGACCGGTATGGCGCCGGGGTACTCGGGTGCGACGCGGTACTCCACGGCCAGCATAGGGACGCCGGTGTCAGCCACATATCTGGCGACGGTGCCGTGGTAAAGATCGATGTTTCCCATGATTATCCCGCCGCCGTGCAGATAGACGGCCGCGCTGCCCGGTGAGTGGCCCCGCAGCGAATACCAGCGCAGCGGGATGTCTGCTCCATCGGGTGATCGGGTGACGTGCTCACTGCACTCGACGTCGGCAGGGAACAGGCGACGGCCGTCGAGCAGGCCCGGATTCCCGTCGAACACGGAGCGGCGCGCAGCCACATCACCCGTCGCCGGGCGCGGCGCGCCACTCATCACGGCCAAGACCGGACCCAGAATCTGCTGGACCTCCGGATCGAGCGCAAACGCCACTGCTACTCCTCGCTGCCCTCGCGCTAGCCACCACCAGTGCGGCAGCAAGTCCACTTCGTGTGATAGGGATCATATCGACCGTTTGAGACAGCCTGTGTCACCTGTCGTAGCTTGACGCGGCGCTGTACCCAGCTTGATTTCCCTCACTTGCAGCTTGGAGTCGTTGTGCGATTTGCATCAGGGTTGATGCCCAACAGAGGTTCGAGAGGGCCGGCGATCTTTGTCTCCGGCGCGGCTTGCCTGGTTCTCGCGTTGGCGGCGTGTGGACGCTCCAGCAACACGCCAAGCGGTCCCGCGGCATCCGGATCGGCAGCCACCAGCAGCAGCCCGTCGGCTACGGCCACGGCAGCGGCCGGCGACTTCGGGACGCTCAAGGGGATCTGCGGCCCAGGCACGGCGACCGGTGCGACCGCACGTGGCGTGACCAACACCGACATCCACATCGGTGTCACGGCCGACCCTGGTGCGGCTGCCGCCCCGGGGCTCGAGCAGGAGTTTTTCGACACCGGCGAGGGATTCACCAAGTGGTGTAACGCTGCCGGTGGCATCAACGGCCGCAAGATCGTGCTCGACAAGTGGGACGCGAAGCTCTTCAACGTCGGCGCGGTGATGACCAGCGCCTGCCTGAAGGACTTCATGCTGGTCGGTAACGGCAACGCCTTCGACAGTGCGGGTGTGAAGGTTCGCGAAGGCTGCAAGCTCGGGCAGATCCCGGCCTACGTGACCTCGCCGCAGGCGGTCAGCGCCAAGTACCAGGCGCAGTCGACTCCGGTCCCGATCACACAGATCAACGATGGCGCCCTGCGCCTGCTGTCTGAGGTGTACCCCGACGTCAAGACCGGCGGGGTCGGCATCGGCAGCAGCAGCCTCGCGTCCATCACCCCCACCGGCCTGAAGGCGCAGGAGTACCTGAAGGACCTCGGTATCAAGGTTGCCGTGCTGCAGGAGCAGCCGCCGATCGTCGACAACTACCGGCCCTACATGGAGCAGTTGAAGCAGGCCGGTGCGCGCGCATACTTCGGTATCTCGGCGCAGGACCCGAGTCCGATCGTGCAGGCGATGAAGAACATCGGCTACAACCCGTCCTTCATTCTCTACAGCACGCAGTTCTACGGTCCGCAGGCCGTGTCCGCCGCCAAGGCGAACCCGACCTTCCCGCCGAGCTATGTGCAATTCGGTGCGCTGCCGTTCGAACTGGCCAGCAAGTACCCGGTGCTTCAGCAGACGGAAAGCATCGTCCGGTCGGCGGTTCCCAACGCCAAGCTGACGACGTTCACCCTGTCGGCGATGAGCGCGTGGACCTTGTGGGCGCAGTCCGCTACCGAATGCGGTTCGACCCTGACGATGGACTGCGTGCTGGCCAAGGCGAGCAACCACGACGACTGGACGGCGGGCGGGCTTTACCCGTCGCACAGCACGAAGGCGGGCGCGCTCGCGTCGGCGTGTATCGCGCTGGTGAAGCTCACGCCGACCGGGTTCGTCTACGACGAGAAGGCCACCAACCCGACCAGTGGCGACGCGCCGTTCAACTGCGACCCGAACAACGTCAAGACCGTCAAGAGCTACCTCACCAGCTGACGTTCATGACTAAACGCCCCCGCGTCGCCTGCCCGGTATGCGAATTACCGTGGCGGGCGACGTGGCGGGGGGACGCACTGATCATCGCCGACCACTCATTCGATGGCCGATCGTGCCCGGGATCAGGACGCGTTCAGCACCCTGGCGCCGCGGCTCCGGAATGCAAGAACGGGTCAGTCGATGAGCACCGTGGGTCTGCCCGCCATCACGAAATGGATGCTCGCCGGATCGAGCATGTAAGCAACGTCGGGATTGACGTCGCTCCTGACCTCGGGCACCGACAACGATGCGACGAACGTGTCGAGCGATTCGAACCACTGCTCGGTGACGCCGTCGAAGGCCGCGTCCGGGTCGCGTAAACCATGGTTCTGGTCATATCCGAGCAGCGGGTCGCGCAGCCCGGCAATGTTCTGGAACAGACCTCCGTGGTGCTTGAGCCAGTGCTCGTGGAAGGTGTCGAGGTCGAGACTGCGGTTGCGATGCAGGATGCAGAGCATCTTGGCGCCGGCTTCGTCGCGGTGCGGCGTCGTGATGATGGTGTCCGGATCCTCGGTGATGACGATCAGACGCTCGTCCTGATGCAGCGCAGGCGCACGCTCGCGGATGGCCGCCATGGTCGGCTCGGCGCTGAGCGCGCGTAGCTCGTCCATGGAGTCGAACCAGAGCACGGCCACGCCGTCCCAGCCATCGTCGCGGACCTCGACGCCGGTGCGCTCCCGGTCGGCATCGCTGGGGAGGCGATGGTTGAGTTCGTAGCGCTTCACGTGTCGGCGCAGCAGGGGATCGTCGGCGAGCATCGGGCCGTGAACCTCACGCCAGTCGGTGTGGAACTGCTCGCTCGTGATCCCTGCCGTGCGACGCAGGAACTCGAAAAGCTTGATGCCCATGCGATCCCCTTCGACCGGTGCGCTATCGGTGTTGGCCACGCTAGTCATAGCAGCCGCGGCGACCGGCGCGGCTACCCGGCTGCGGACCGCGCATGGAACGATGTCGCCGTGCCAGTCACCGACCTGTTGAACGACCTGCGCGTGGTGGACCTCACCGACGCCTACGGAAGCTTTGCCTCCAGGTTGCTTGCTGACCTGGGCGCCGAGGTCGTTCGCGTCGAAGCGGAGGGCGGGCGCGGTCGGGAGCGCGCGCCCCGCGCTGCCGACGGCACGAGCCTGCATCACCTGCAGCGCAATCTGGGTAAGTCGATCGTCAGCCCCGTCGGCCCCGAACTGGACGCGCTGCTCGCAGGCGCCGACATCGCCTTCTGTTCCGACGATGTGGGGTCCGTCGATGCAGCCGAACTCTCGCGTCGCCACCCTCATCTGGTCGTGGTCGCGATGACCCCGTTCGGATTGGCAGGCCCGACCGCCGGCTGGCGGGCAACCGAGCTCGTCGCGCAATCACTGGCGGGAGTCGTCTACCGCAGCGGCGTGCCGGAGCTGGCGCCGGTATCTGCGCCAGGCTCGTATTGCGAGGACGTGGGAGCTGCCGTGGGTGCGCTCGCGGGGCTCCTCGCGCTGCAACATGTGCGACGGGGCGGCACCGGTCAACTCGTTGATCTGTCGACGATTCTGGCGCTCGCGCACTGCACCGACATGTCCCTGCCACTGTGGAGTTTGTTGCGCTTTTCGGCCGCGCGAAGCGGCGCCGGGCTGTATCCACTCTTCGAGTGCACGGATGGCCTGGCCTGCCTGGTGCTGCCGATGTCCCCGGGGGAGTGGCGCAGCCTCATCGCGTGGCTCGGTTCGCCGCCGGAGTGGACCGGACCCGCCTGGGAGAAGGCGATGCTGGGTCCGGACGAGAGGGACGAGATCGTCGCCCGGCTGCCCGCGAAATTCGCCGCCGGTACCCGGGCTGAAGTCGCCGCGGATGGGGACGCGTCAGGCCTGCGCATCACACCCGTGCTGACTCCGGCCGAGGTGCTGAGCAACGAGCACTCCGTCGCGCGCGGGACCTTCGTGAACGTTGCTGCGGGTGAGAGGCTGCCGAAAGTTGCTGTGACTGCAGGGCTTTTCGGGGTCGATGGGATACGCGCCGGGTCGGCGACACCACTTCATGCGGCGGAGCTTCCGGCGTGGTCGCCACGCCCGAGACGATCTTCCGGTGACGTGACAGGGCTGCCGCTCACGGGAATACGGGTGCTCGAGATCGGCAGTGGGGTGGCCGCACCCGAGGCCGGGCGCTTCCTCAGTGAGTGGGGCGCCGACGTCATCAAGGTGGAATCAGCGCGGCGTCCGGACTTCCAGCGTCGCGTCATGGGCGGCGACATGAATCCCGCGTTCTCCAGTCCCAACCGCAACAAGCGTGGGTTGGCCGCGGATCTCGGGACAGCAGCCGGCCGAGAACTGGTGCAGCGCATGTTGCCGAGCGTCGATGTCGTCATCGAGAACAACGCCACCGGCGTCATCGACAGGTTGGGCCTCGGCTGGGACGCCGTCACGGCGATCAACCCCCGCATCGTCATGGTGAACACGCAGCTGTACGGCAATCGCGGACCGTGGGCGTCGAAAAAGGGTTACGGGCCAAGCGCTCGTGCCATCGGCGGGCTCACCTGGCTGTGGGCTCACGGGCCTGATGAGCCGCGTGGTGTCATGACGATTCACCCGGACCATCTGGCCGGGCGCCTGGTGGCGCTTGGGGTTTTGGCCGGTTTGCAGGCCCGCGAGCGGACCGGTCGCGGGACGCGTCTCGACCTCGCCCAATTCGAGACGGTCATCGCCCTGCTCGGCGATCTATTTGCGGCCGAGAGCGTCACGCCTGGCACCGCACAGCCTGCCGGGAACCAGTCGCCGGAAGCCGCTCCATGGAATGTCTATCGGTGTGCAGACGGCGACGACGGGGTCGAGCGCTGGCTCGCCGTGTGCGTCCCGGATGACGCGACCTGGAAGTCGTTTCTTTCAGCAGTACCAATGGATTTTGATCGCACTGAGTGGCTCAGCGCCGATGGCCGGATGCGTGATATGGACGCTCTCAACGAGGCCATGTCGGGCTGGTTGCGCACGGAAGATCCTGCGGTGATGGAGACGGTGCTTCAGACCGCTGGGGTCCCGGCCGGCCAGTTGCTCAGCATGAGGGGTCACGCGGAGCACATTCATTTCGTGGGACGGGGCTATCCGATCCCTGTGGAGCAGCCGGGCTCGGGCCCGCTGCTGCTGGAAGGCCCGGCGTTCGTCGCGTCTTCCATGGGAGTGCCGCGCTGCGACCCCGCGCCTATGCCGGGCGAGCACACGGCCGAGGTCTGCCGGGATGTGCTCGGCCTGGATGAGGCGGCGATTGCTGAATTGGTGGCTGCCGGCGCTATTGATCCACCGCCTCCGGTTCCGGCTTAAGACCTCCCGATGTTCGATCGCAAACGGCGAACGTTCTCGCACACGACGGTCGTCGACGCGTCGGTCGAGCAGGTATGGGACGTCGTAGGTGACTGGAAGGCGATGTATTGGATCGTCACGGGGAGCGTTCTGGCATTGCCGGTGCCCGATCTACCGACGGGCGTGGGCGCGGTCACCTGTTGCTGGCAGCGGGCTTCTGACGGTGCCGTAAGGGCGGGTGTGTGTGAGGTCGTCGAATTCGAGCCCCTTCGGGCGATCGTGCTACTGGAGCGGCAACGCCCCGAAGCGAACAGTCGCATCGGATTCGACCTTGAAGCCGCTAGCGACGGAACGCGCGTGCAGATCTCGGTCTCCGAATGCATGTATCGCTACGAATGGGGTCGGCGCGGGGAGGGTGTCACTGAGCGGTTCCTGAGACGGCTTGCTGAGGGCCTGGAAGTGGCGCTGGCCAACGAGGCACCAGGACCGCATGACGTGCAAACGCTTGTCCTCCAGGCGGATTCGCACAGCGCTCAAGCAGTTCACGAGGTCCAGATCGAGGCGCCCCCTGACGACATCTGGCCCGTAGTCCAGCAAGAGGAGGGCGCCCTGCTTGTTGGTCCGGAGTTGGAGAAGCAGTGGTTCGCGCGTCAAGACGGACGCGATCTTCAGGTGCAAATGATTCGGACTTCAGACGGAGGAATGAGCTGCGCCTTCCAGCAGATCCTTCGCCCCGATCCGTTTCGACTCGTCGTGCGCGGGCCGCAGATCGAGATCGACCACCAGGTATTGCCGGTGACGAACGCGTCCCTGTTACGGCTCACCCATCGCTGGAATCCCAGGGCGGTGAGCGCCCAGCTGGTTCATGAATCGGCCGAGCGCTGGCTTGCTGCGGTCAAGGCCCTGGCCGAGGGTGGCGTCCCGCCCCCGGCTGTTCCTGTGGATGAAGCGGGTTAATCCACAGGACCGTAATGGGCTTTCCACCTGCCGGTTTGTCGCCTAGACTCGTACACATGTTCGATACAGATCTGGTGGCTGAGGTGACGCAGCTACAGGCGTCCGCAGCCCGGATCGCCACGGCGATCGACACCGGCACGTCCGGGCCAGTCGCCGACGAAATGCTGTCCGAGCTGCTGGCCGTCGGCCGGCTAATCGACCTCGGGACCTGCCGGGCAGTCGAACGCGTCGACCGCACCGGCCAGTCCTGCGCCGACGGGATCGCCTCGACCACCGCCTACATCCGGCGGCGAATCAACGAACGCGGTGAATGGGCATCCAAACGCGTCGCGGTCGGCCGGGCACTGGCCGACCGGCTGCCGTTCACCGCCAAAGGCTGGGAAGCCGGCCACCTGGGCCTGGAACACGCCTGCGTCATCGACC